>QKAF01000002.1 GCA_003246455.1 Bacteroidota bacterium | reverse complement strand
CTTCCATCAGACCGAAAGCTCCTCGCCGGTAATGAGGTGATACGACTCGAGGTATTTCTCGGTCGTTCGCGCGATCACCTCGGACGGAAGCGTCGGCGCCGGCGGCGTCTTGTTCCAGTTCACCGATTCGAGGTAGTCGCGGACATACTGTTTGTCAAAGCTGGGCTGTGCATGGCCGGGCTCATAACCTTCCATCGGCCAGAAGCGGGAAGAATCGGGTGTCAGCGCTTCGTCGATGAGGATGAGTTCGCCGTTTTCATCGATGCCGAATTCGAATTTCGTGTCAGCAATGATAATGCCGCGCTCGCGGGCGAAATCGCGCGCGAAGCTGTAGAGCGCGATGCTCATGGCGCTGGCCTTCTCGGCGGTTTCGCGTCCGACAATGCCGGCGGCGGTTTCGAAATCGATGTTTTCGTCGTGGCCTTCTTCGGCCTTCGTCGAAGGAGTGAACAGCGGTTCGGGAAGCATGGAGCCGTCGACGAGTCCGTCAGGGAGGGCGATGCCGCAGACGGACTGCGTCTTGCGGTATTCCTTCAGTCCGGACCCGGTCAGGTATCCGCGCACGACGCATTCGATCGCCAGGGGCTGCGTCTTTTTCACGAGCATGCTGCGACCCTTCAGCTCGGCGGCGTAGGGCGCGCAGGCTGCGGGGTATTCGTCGACGTTGGTGGAGATCACGTGGTTGGGGATGATATGTCCCGTGCGGTCGAACCAGAACTTCGAAATCATGGTCAGCACGGTCCCTTTCATCGGGATCGGATCGGGAAGCACGACGTCGAACGCCGAGAGGCGGTCGGTCGCCACGATCAGCAGCGCGTCGCCCAGATCATACACGTCGCGCACCTTGCCGCGACGGAACAGTGTGAGTCCCTCGAAATCCGTACGTGAAATTGCCTGCATCGCCTGTCTCCTTTCGGCCGTTCTGTGTGCATGCGTGGATCGTAAAAAGCAAATCCCTCGGGTCTGAGGGATTTGACTGCTGCGCGCCCGCAGGGATTCGAACCCCGAACCTCCTGATCCGTAGTCAGGTGCTCTATCCAATTAAGCTACGGGCGCGTCTATTTCAGACTTGCAATATACGAAGGTCGCAGGGGAAAATGCAAGAGTGGATCGCGCTTCGTTGTGCGAGGCGCGAGGTAGGACTTAGGACATAGGATCAAAGAGGTTTCATTTACTCGTCCGCGTTTTGCCTCCTGCTCGCCCCGGAGAGTCTTCGGCCTTGCGGCCTCCTCCCCACCCGCCCGCCAGTTTATTCCGCTTTGTATTTCAGCCCCGCCCGCCGTATGTTTTAGGTCCGACAGTATTGAAACAAACAAGACGAATTTCCCGATGGAACAAGGCCATACCGAAGACCTCAATGATCTGATGCGCCGCAGGCGCGAGGAATACAATGAACTGCTCGAACGCGGCGTCACGGCGTTCGGTTATGATTACCCCGTGGACGCGGAGGCCGCCGAGGTGCTCGCGAGCTTCACCGATGAAGCGCCGCAGCGCACGGTGGCGATCGCCGGACGCATCATGACCATGCGCCGCATGGGCAAGGCATCCTTCGCGCATATCATGGACCACACCGGCAAGATCCAGATCTATGCCAAGCGCGACGATCTCGGCGAAGAAATCTACGACATCTTCAAGTTGCTCGACATCGGCGACATCATCGGCGTAACGGGATATGTATTCCGCACGCGCACGGGCGAGGTATCGGTGCACGCCCAGTCGCTCGTGCTGCTGGCCAAGTCGCTGCGTCCGCTGCCCGTACCCAAAGAAAAGACGGACGAGCAGGGCAACAAGGTGGTCTTCGATCAGTTCACCGACAAGGAGCTGCGCTATCGCAAGCGGCCGCTGGATCTCATTCTGAATCCGTCGGTGAAAGAGACCTTCGTCAAGCGCTCCCAGCTGATCCGCCGGATGCGGCAGTTCCTCGACGACCGCGGCTACATCGAGGTCGAAACCCCGGTGCTGCAGCCGCTGTACGGCGGCGCCGCCGCGCGTCCTTTCGTCACGCATCACAACGCGCTGGACATTCAGCTGTACCTGCGCATCGCCGACGAACTCTACCTGAAGCGCCTGATCGTGGGCGGCTTCCACGGCGTGTACGAAATCAGCAAGGATTTCCGCAACGAGGGCATGGACCGCAACCATAACCCTGAATTCACCATGATGGAGCTGTACGTTGCGTACAAGGACTACCGGTGGATGATGGAGCTGGTCGAAGAGATGCTCTCCTCGATCAACCAGGCGGTGAACGGCAGCAATATCGCGGTGGTGGGCGGACAGGAAATCGACTTCACGCCGCCGTTCCGTCGGCTGACGATGTTCGATTCCATCGCCGAACATACGGGTGAGCAGCTTCGCGGACTCGACGAAGCCGGACTTCGCGCCGCAGCTCGCCGTCTTGATGTGCATCTCGAGGACAGCGCGGGCCCGGGAAAGATCATCGACGAAATTTTCTCCGAGCGCGTCGAAGACAAGCTCATTCAGCCCACGTTCATCACCGACTATCCGCTCGAGCTGTCGCCGCTGGCGAAAAAGCACCGCACGGAAGAGGGTCTGGTCGAGCGTTTCGAGCTGTACATCAACGGACAGGAAATCGCCAACGCGTTTTCCGAGCTGAACGACCCGATCGATCAGAAAGAGCGCTTCACCGAGCAGGCGCGTCTGCGTGCGCGCGGCGACGACGAAGCGATGACCTTCGACGAGGATTATATCGAGACGCTGGAATACGGCATGCCGCCGACGGCCGGACTGGGCATCGGCATCGACCGTCTGACCATGCTTCTCACCGGCGCGGAATCGATTCGCGACGTCATCCTGTTCCCGACCATGCGCCCGGAGAAATAAGCGAGCTTCATGTCCTTTCTCAATAAACTCAATGCCGTCCAGCGCGAGGCAGTCGAGACCATTGACGGTCCCGTCATGATCGTCGCGGGCGCGGGCAGCGGCAAGACCCGCGTGCTCACTTTCCGCATCGCCCATCTCCTGCAGCAGGGCGTTCCCGCGCACAATATTCTCGCGCTGACCTTCACCAACAAGGCCGCGCGCGAGATGCGCGAGCGCATCGAATCGGTCGTGCCCGGCGAGGCCGCCCAGCGCATCTGGATGGGGACCTTCCACTCCACCTTCGCGCGCCTGATGCGGCGCGACGCCGACCGCATCGGCTTTCACCGCAATTTCTCGATCTACGACACCGAGGATTCCCTCGGCGTGATCAAGGGCATCATGAACGACATGGGGATCAACACGCAGCAGGTGTCGCCCACCGCCGTGCGCCATGCGATCAGCAGCGCGAAAAACCGCATGATGACGCCGGCCGATCTCGCCAACAAGGCCTTCGAGATTTTCGAGCAGAAAGTCGCCGATGTGTTTGCCGAGTACGTCAAGCGCCTGCGGGCCTCGAACGCGATGGATTTCGACGACCTGATCCTCCACCCGATCCATCTCTTCGACAGCAACCCCGACGTGCTCGAGCGCTATCAGCAGCAGTTCCGCTACATCCTGATCGACGAGTACCAGGACACCAACCAGGCCCAGTACCAGATCGTGCGTCGTCTCGCCGAGGCGCAGCGCAACATCTGCGTGGTGGGCGACGACGCGCAGAGCATCTACGCCTTCCGCGGGGCGGACATCCGCAACATTCTCGAATTCGAGAAGCACTTCAAGGATGCGCGCGTGTTCCGTCTCGAGCAGAACTACCGTTCGTCGAAAAACATTCTCGCCGGCGCGGACGCAGTGATCAAGCACAACAAGAAGCAGATCCCGAAATCGCTGTGGACCGACAACGACGCGGGCGAACCGATCACGGTGCTGGAAACGGCGGACGAAGGGGAAGAGGCCTACAAGATCGTCACCTGCATGCAGGACGAAGCACGCCGCCGCAAGCTGCAGCTCAACGACTTCGCGATTCTCTACCGCACGAACGCTCAGAGCCGCGCGATCGAAGACGCCATGCGCCGCAGCGGCATTCCCTACACCATCGTGGGTGGAGTGGAATTCTATCGCCGCAAGGAAATCAAGGACGTGCTCGGCTACCTTCGCCTCATCGTCAATCCCGAAGACGACGAGGCCCTGCTGCGCGTGATCAATTATCCGACCCGGGGCATCGGACAGACGTCCATCGCCCGTCTGCGCAGCTACGCGGCGGACGAAGGCGTGCCGATGTTCGTCGCCGCGATCAACGTCGCCCAGGCGCCGGGCATGACCGGCACGGCCATAAAGCGCATCGAGGAGTTCGTCCGCCTGGTGCAGAAATACGCCTCGCTGCGCCGTGAGATTTCCGCCGGCGAACTGGTCGGGTCGCTGATCGACGAACTCGGACTGGTCACCGCGTTCAAGAACGAGGGTACCGCCGAGGCGCGCATGCGTATCGACAACGTACAGGAACTGCTTTCCGCCATCGTGGATTTCGTGACCGACGACGGACAGAACACCCTCGAGGCGTTTCTCGAGCAGGCCTCCCTCGTCGCCGACATCGACAGCTTCGACGAATCGCGCAACGCAGTCACGCTCATGACCCTGCACGCTGCGAAGGGACTCGAATTCCCGGTCATCTTCCTCGTCGGCATGGAAGAGGGACTCTTTCCCTCCTCGATGGCGATCGAACGTGACGAAGTGGAAGAAGAGCGCCGCCTGTGCTACGTCGGCATGACGCGCGCGATGCAGAAGCTGTACATGACGCATGCGCGTTCGCGCGTGCGCTGGGGCGAGCGGCTCGAGCAGGTATCGTCGCGCTTCCTCGACGAGATCGATCCGTCGGTCGTACAGCGCGATTCCACCCGCAGAAGGAACGTGTCGGGCGGAAGCACATTCGGAAGCCGGGGATTCGGCGGCAACGGCCGTTCGTCGGCTCCGGCGGCGAAGCGGAAAACCGCGCCGCGCTCGGAGTACAGCCAGATGGGCGGCGGAGAATCCTATTCCCAGGTCGAAGGCGACATCGGCATCGGTTCGACGGTGATGCACGCGACCTTCGGACGCGGCAAGCTGCTGTCCATCCAGGGCGCCGGAGACATGGCGCGCGGCGTCGTGCTCTTCGACTCCGTCGGGAAAAAGACCCTCGTGCTGAAGTTCGCGGGACTCAAACCGGCCTGATCTTCAGGATCCTGCCGCGCAGCCGCGGCTGCGTCCGACGATCTTCCGTCCCACATTTCCCCCCCCTCCGCTCCTTCACGGGGCAATTCCGCGGCACCGGACGCGCGCGCCCCTTGCATATGTGCACGCGATTCCGGAGATTCCTCACATCCGTTAAACAGGATTAGGGAATCTTTTTATGGGTAAAGCACTTATTCTTCCGCTGCTCGTTATTCTCACCACCGCTTCCTTCTCCCAGCCCGCCGACCCCGGTATTCCGATTTCCCTTCATCAGCATTTCAGCGCGCTGCAGGACGGCCAATACCCGGGCTCGGAATCGCCCGCACATCCCGACGCATCCGCGACGGATGTCCGGCAATGGCAGCCGTATGACGGCGGGACCCTCATGCTGCAGTCCGTGCTCGGTGCGGCGGGCGGGGTGGTGTTCGCGTATGCCGGCTGGGGCATCGGGAGCCAGAAGGGAGGATTCAGCGGATTGACAGACGGTCTTGCCGCGGGGTATCTCATGGGCAGCATCGTCGGCGTGCCTGCAGGAACGTACCTTGGCGGAACGATGATGGGCGGGGACGGCGCGCTGTGGGCCACCGTCGTCGGCGGTGGTGTCGGATGCCTGCTCGGCGCTGCGACCCTCACTATCTCGGACGAAAATATCAGCACTCCGCTGTTCATCGTATCGATGCTCGCGCCGCCGATTCTCGGGTACCATCTCAGTGCCGGTACGACGCCACCGCTCTCTCCCGAGGCCGCTCGGATGGAGGTCCGGCGGCGGGCGACGCAGCCGCCGGCGCAATCCGTTCGCTTGGGAGACGCCTGGCAGCGGAATCCCACCGTACCCCGTCCCGATCTGGAAATGACCGTCATGCGCGTGCGGTTCTGAACGCGGCTGCTTTCTCACGGGGGCGCAGCGCCAGGAAATTGCGAAAGTCCCTGCAGGGAAGTAACATACCAGCGTATCTGAAACAGATCTTCAGCATGGAGGAAGACGCGGTGCTGCCGAATGGAATCCTGGGCATAGCGGCAAAGGGCGCCGGAGACGTCGCGCGCTTCCTGCATGCGCATCAACGGCGCTGTTCCGACGGACAGGAAATCCGGACGGAATCCCTGGCGTCCGGGACAGTGCTGCTGGGCGGCATCATCACCGCCGCGTCCGAATCCGTGACCCGACTTTCCCGTGATGCGGAACGCGGCGCTTGCGGCGTGTTCAGCGGTGTGGCCTTCGACGACTGGGGTGTCGAACGCGATCCGCACACGCTTCTCGCCCTGTCTGCCGGGGAAATCGATTCCGGGGCGAACGGCATGTTTCTCGCCTGTGCCGCGGAGGAAGAGCAGCTGGTGCTGATCACGGATCCCTGGGGAACGATGCCGCTGTACATCCATGAGAGCAGGGACGTCTTCGCGTTCTCGACATCGCTGCTCGCACTCACCGAGGCGATGTCCGCGGGGAGTACGGTCCGTAACCGGGAAGCCGAAAGCCAGCTCCTGGTGTTCGGCACCACGTTCGACGGACAGACCCTCTCTCCGAATATTCGGAAGCTTGGTCGCGCCCGGGTTTGCCGCGTGCGCAGAATGCAGGATTCCACGGCGGTTTCCGAGGAAGAGTACTTTACGCCGGTCGTGCAGCCCTCCGAATACCGCGGGATCGATGACGACATCGTGGACTCCTTCCGCAGCGCGGTACGCAAGCTGCACCGGAAGGCGGAAGGAAACATGATCTGCACCCTCTCGGGCGGTCTCGACAGCCGGGTCGTGGCCGCCGCCGTCGCCGCGGAAGGCCTCGATCTGCCGTTTGCGACGCATGCCGTGCGCGCGGGACATGATCAGCGCATCGCCCGCCTGGTCGCATCGCGACTGAACCTGAGGCATCACCTCGTGGCGCTCCCGTCCGCGCTTCCTCTCGACGCGCGCGCTGACCGGTTTCTCTCCGCGAGTAACGGGGCGATCGCCTTCGACAACTATCACGTGATGTGGGCATTTCCGCAGTATGCTACGCTGGGCCGTTACGTGATGGACGGCGTGCACACCTCCATCGAGGGCCGCTGGTTCCTTCGCAACAACAGCCGAAAAGCGCGAAGCCGGGACGCCTTTTTCCGTGCGGCTTTCCAGGCACTGCTTCGGCCTGACTTTCTCAGATTTGTCCCTGATGCCGACGAGCATCTCCGAGTGGCGGGAGAGTGTCTTCGGAATGTGATCCCTGATCCCGCGGAGTATGCGTCGCCCGGAGCCTGCGCTGATGTATTCAACGTCCGGATCGTGCTGCCGAACCACGGAGCGGATGCGTCGCTGCTGCAGAACAACTTCCTCCGATATGTATCCCCGTATCTGGACCGCGAATATGTTTCGGTCATCGCGCGCGTAACGGAACGCAAACGCTGGGGCCAGTATCCCCAGCGCCTGATCATCCGGAAACTGGCGCCGGAGCTTCTGGGACTTCCGCGCTCCTATTCCGATATCCTGACATGGCCGACGGACAATCCGTACCTGCTCCGGCTGCCGGTGGCAATCGAGCGCGCGAAGGGGATGCTGTTCCGGAAGAGATGGCCGGCGCTGCACGCGCGACTGTCGCGCCGGGCGGCGAGTCTCGGCTACGATCTCATATGGAGCGGAAAGGCGTTTTCGGAGGGACGGCTGAGCGGGAACTTCGATCTCCCAGCCGAGTGTGCCGTTCCC
Organism: Bacteroidota bacterium; assembly: GCA_003246455.1. Taxonomy (GTDB): domain Bacteria; phylum Bacteroidota; class Ignavibacteria; order SZUA-365; family SZUA-365; genus SZUA-365. The sequence goes on along the minus strand of QKAF01000002.1, from coordinate 31,383 downwards.
GGCGCCGCGGATTCCACGGTTCATGCCTCGCTGCTGCCGATGCTGCACCTGCTCCTTGCCTCCTCCTGACATTCCGCTCCGAATTTCGTAAGTTTGATGGTTCGTCCGTTCCGCAACACCCGAGATGGAAATCATGGCAGAAATGACAGTGACACGATCACGCGTCGAAGATTTCGTGGCACAGAAAACGCTTGCACTGGCGGGAGCTTCACGCGGCGGGAAAAAATTTGGGAACGCGCTGCTGAAGGAGCTCATCGGAAAAGGCTATACCGTGCATGTCGTGCATCCGGAGGCCGCGGAAATCGACGGCGCGCCCTGCGTCCCGACGCTTGACGCCCTGCCCGAGGCGGTCGGCGGTCTCGTGCTTGCGGTAAAACCCGCGGCGACAGAGAAGCTGGTGCGGGAGGCGCATGCCGCCGGGATTCCGCGTATCTGGATACAGAAGGGAGCCGAATCCCCTGACGCCGTTGCGTACTGCCGCGAGAACGGCGTCGACGCCGTCCACGGCGAATGCCTGCTCATGTTCGCCGATCCCGTACAGAGCGTCCATGCCTTCCATCGCTGGTTGTGGAAGATTTTCGGGAAGCTGCCCGAGTAGCACCTTCGGCAGAAAGGAGGGGAAGGCCGTACCCACAGCACGGAGAAACGTCAATGGAGACAGCGTCGTTTTCCTCACCTCCTTTGGATTCACATGTACGATCCCGGGCGGCCGTCGCCGCCGTCGTGATGGGAGTCACCGCAGCAGTTCTTCACCTGCTCGTCGCGGTGCTCACCCCGTATGGGATATTCCGGGACGAACTCTACTACATCGCCTGCAGCAAGCACCTGGCGTTCGGATTCGTCGATCATCCGCCCCTCTCCATCCTGCTGCTCTTTTTCTCGCGGAACATCCTCGGCGAATCGCTGTTCGCCGTCCGCTTCCTCCCGGCCGTGCTTTCCGGTCTCACCGTGTGGCTGTCGGGGCTCATCGTCATCGGGATGGGCGGCCGCCGATTCGCCGTTATCGCCGCCTGCGTCACGGCGATGCTCACGCCGATCAGCCTGGCGATGCACTCTGTGTATTCGATGAATGCGCTCGACCACTTTTTCTGGACACTGGGCGCATGGCTGCTGCTGCGGCTCATCACCGGAGGACAGGAGCCGTCGGCCGGCGGGAAGCAGACCGCCGCGCGAAACCACTGGCTGCTGCTCGGTCTGCTCATCGGCATCGGCAGCCTGAACAAAATCGGCATGCTGTGGTTCGCCGCGGGACTTGCCGTCGCCGTGCTGCTGACCCCGCTGCGCCGCCAGCTGCGCACGCCGTGGCCCTGGGTCGCCGCAGGCATCGCGCTGCTGCTGTTTCTCCCCTACATCCTGTGGAACGCGGCCAACGATTTCGCGCACCTGGAATTCATCCGCAACGCGACGACCATGAAATACAGCGGGATATCGCGGGTGAGTTTCCTCAAGGATCTTTTCCTCGAGATGAATCCGATGTTCACCCCGCTGTTCCTGGCGGGACTCTGGTTCGCCCTTTTCGACCGGAAAGGCCGGGCGTATCGCGCGATCGGACTGGTCTTTCTTGTCGCGTTCGGCATTCTCTTTCTGAACGGACACAGCAAGGCCGAATACCTGTCGCCCGCGTTTCCGATGGTGTTCGCAGCGGGGGCCGTCTGGCTCGAACGCGTGACGGAGCGACGCGCGCACGTACTGCGGATCCCGGTCATCGGAATCCTCGTCGCCTTCGGTTTGTTCCTCATGCCGATGGCCGCGCCGGTTCTGCCGGTGGGGACGTTCGTCCGGTTCACAGCGTTTCTCGGGGTGGATCAGCCCAATGCGGAGAGCAAGGAGCTGGGCGAGCTCCCGCAGTTTTTCTCGGACATGCACGGCTGGGAAGATTTCGCCAGATCGGTCTCGAAAGTGTATCTTTCCCTTCCGGAGGACGAGCGCCGGCATGCCGTGGTGTTCGCGAGAAATTACGGACAGGCCGGGGCGATCGAGTACTACGCGGATCGCTATCCCGCGCCGCGCGTCATCGCGGTACACAACAACTACTGGCTGTGGGGGTATCCGCCGGATGTCGGCACGGTGATCGTCATCGGCGGGGATGCGGACACGCACCGCGCCGCGTGCGATGAGGCGATCGCGGCAGGCGTGTATCACAGCCGCTACGCCATGCCGTACGAAAACAACCAGATCCTATGGATCTGCCGCGGACTGCATCGGTCGCTGGAGGAGATATGGAAAGCAGAAAAGATTTACATTTAAGGTTCATTTAGGAATCCACCTGAGGAGAGACAATGGAATATCGTTTTCTGGGAGGCTCCGGTCTTCGCGTTTCCGCGCTTTCATACGGTTCATGGGTTACCTTCGGCGATCAGATCGATGAAAGCATCGCCGCCGCCTGCATGAAAGAGGCGTATGATGCGGGAGTCAATTTCTTCGACAACGCCGAGGCGTACGCGTCGGGCGTCGCGGAAACCATGATGGGGAACATTATCGCAAAGATGGAATGGAAGCGCAGCGACCTTGTGCTTTCGACGAAAATTTTCTGGGGCGGCGACGGTCCGAACGACACGGGTCTTTCGCGCAAGCATATCATGGAAGGAACGCATGCCGCGCTCAGCAGGATGCAGACCGACTATGTCGACCTGATTTTCTGCCATCGTCCGGATATCTACACCCCGGTGGAGGAAACCGTCTGGGCGATGAACACACTCATCCAGCAGGGAAAGGCGCTGTACTGGGGAACCAGTGAATGGAGTGCGGAACGGATACGCGAGGCGCACGATTTCGCCAGGCGCGAGCACCTGATTCCGCCCCTCATGGAGCAGCCGGAGTACAACATGTTCAAGCGGCAGCGCGTGGAAGCGGAGTACGAGCGTCTGTACAGCGAAATCGGCCTCGGCCTGACGATCTGGAGTCCGCTCGCGTCGGGACTGCTGACCGGTAAATACTCCGATGGCATTCCCGAAGGCAGCCGCCTCGCGCTTCCCGAGTACGAGTGGCTGCGGAAGCGGCTGCAGAAAAAAGGCTGGCAGGAGAAAATCGAGAAGACCGTCAAGCTGCAGAAAATCGCCGATGAGATCGGCGCCACCCTTGCGCAGATGGCGATCGCCTGGTGCATGATGAATCCGGATGTCAGCACGGTCATCACCGGCGCCTCGCGTCCGGAACAGGTGGTCGAGAACATGAAAGCGATCGATGTCGTGGAAAAACTCGAAGACGATGTCCTGCTCGCGATCGAGGACATTCTCGACAACGAGCCCGCGGAAGAAGTCGACTGGCGGCGCCTGTAATCTTCGCTTCTGGAGGATGATCCTTCAGGTCGGAGACTCGCTGCGGCGAGGTCGTCCATATTATCCCCGGTGGAGGACGAGCCAGAGGCTCATCCTCCGCGGTGGAAATGCAAAGGAAACGCATGTACAATTATCAGTTCGACAGCAGGTATTTCGCTCAGGCGCCGGGAAAGATGGAGGAGATGTGCGCGGAGGAACTGCAGGAGCTCGGCGCGACGGACATCGAGGTCAGCTACCGCGGCGTGTACTTTACGGCGGATAAAAAGACGCTCTATCGCATCAACTACATGTCGCGCATGCTGTCGCGCGTGCTCGCGCCGCTGATTTCCTTTCGATGCAGGGGAACGGAGGAGCTGACCGTCAAGGCGAGGAAGATCTCCTGGGAGACGTTCTTTTCGGTGGATCAGACCTTCGCGATCACCGCCTCGGTGGCGAAAAGCAGGATCACCAATTCACTGTACGCTTCCCAGTGTCTGAAAGACGGCATCGTGGACCATTTCCGCGAAGTGTCGCGCGGCATTCGTCCTTCGGTCGAGACCGTCAATCCCGATGTCCGTCTGAATCTTCACATTGAGGACGACCGGGCGGTGGTGAGTCTCGATACGTCGGGCGAATCCCTTCACAAACGCGGCTACCGCCTGCTTGCCGGCGAAGCGCCGATGCAGGAAACGCTTGCCGCCGCGATCATCCGGCTTACGGAATGGGACGGGGAAACGCCGCTCTGGGACTGCATGTGCGGATCGGGTACGCTGCTCTGCGAAGCGCTGATGCACTACTGCCGTATTCCCGCACAGCACCTCAGGAAGAATTTCGGATTCTTTTATCTTCCCGATTTCGACGAGGACATCTGGCGCAGCGTGAAGACCGAATGCGACGCGGCGATGCGTCCTCTTCCGCCCGACCTCATTTCCGGCAGCGACATTTCTCCCGCCGCCGTTTCGGTCGCCAGGGAGAATCTCTCGCGGCTGCCGTATTCCGGCGCGGTCAAACTTGCACGAAAGGCCTTCCAGCGCGTCCCGGGATTCGAGAACGGCACCCTGCTCGCGAATCCTCCCTACGGGATACGCATGGGACGGCTCGAGGAAGTGAAGCTGCTGTACGGGGAACTCGGCGATTTCATCAAGCAGCGCTGTACCGGCAGCACGGCCTTCATTTACATGGGCGATCCGGAACTGCGGAAGTCCATCGGACTCAAGACCAGCCGCCGCGTCCCGCTGGTCAACGGAAAACTCGAAGGCGTGCTCGTGCGCATCGACAGCTACACGGGCAGCAAAAAGCCGTACTACGCCGAGTTCAAATCCCGCGAAGAGGAAGAAAAAACCACAAAAACACAAAAACGCGAAGAAGAGCACGAAGACTGATGGAAATGGAAAACGCCCAGCTAAGCAGCTGGGCGTTTCGTTTTTCAAGAATCTTCGCGTTTTCTTTCGCGATTTTGAGCTTTCGTGGTTTTTTATTACTTGCCGCGGCGGCCGCCGGTGCGCGTCGCGCTGCCAGCCGGTGCCGGCGTTCCGGTGCTGGTGCAGACGCCCGTGCCCGTACCGCTGCCGCTGCCGCGAAGTCCGCGTCCTGCCGGGGAACCTGTACCGCTGCCAGGAACGAAGTCAGGGTCCTGTCCGTTGGGGATGCCGTCGCCGTCCGCATCCGGCGCATTGTCGTTGATGCCGTCGCCGTCCGCGTCAACAAAGCCGCGACCGTTGGTGTTCAGGCGGGTACCGGTGTAGTCGGGATCCTGTCCGTTGGGGATGCCGTCGCCGTCATCGTCCATCGCGTTGTCATTGATGCCGTCGGCATTCGCGTCGACGAAGCCCTTGCCTGCCGGCTTGCCCTGGGCATGCATGGTGTCGGTGTTCACGATGGTGAGTGTCAGCGCGAAAGCTGCGAGGGCGAGGAGAGAAAGAATGCGTTTCATGATAAACTCCAGTAGTTGGTTGAAGGGAGAGAGAATCCGTTTCTGCTCCTGTTGTTACCACAACCGTGCCAAAAGCAGAAATCCTTCAAACGGTCCTGTTTTTGAAGAATGTCCGTTCAACCGGCGAAAAGCTCGGCAACGGTTGTCGGCATCGCTGGCAAACATTGTCGATTTTCGTGCCTTCGTGGTTTTTTCTTCCTTCTGTGCGAGATAAGTTACAGGATGGCCGGGAAACTCTACGCCGATATCGCCGTTCCGAGCGTGCCGAAAGACACCCTGACGTACGCGGTCCCAGACGGACTGCACGATGACGTGCAGCCGGGGGTGCGTGTCATGGTGCCGCTGGGACGGAGACTCCTCATGGGATTCGTGATCCGCGTGCACGACCGCATGCCCGATTTCGCACTGAAGGCTGTTCAGCAGGTGCTGGACCCCGCGCCGGTGATCATTCCCGAGGTGATGCGGCTCTGCGACTGGGTTCATCGCTATTACGTCTGCGGTCTGGGCGAAGCTCTGAAGGCGGCGCTCCCACAGGGAATGGACGTCGACACGGCGCGCTACGTTTCACTGTGCACCGCGGATGAGGAATTGATTTCGCGCGTGATCGGACGGTCGAAAACGAAGGCGGCGATCGTCGACGCCCTGCGTACCGGCGAGGTGATGACCGAAGAGGAACTCCTGGCGCTGAGCGGCGTGCGCTCAATCGGGGCGCAGCTGCGCGAACTGCTCATGGAAGGGGTGGTGCAGATGGAGTCGACCATCGAGCGTCCCGCGGTGCGGGCCAAGGTCGTGCTTGCCGTGCGGCTGCTCGATCCCTGGCTCCGGCGGGAGAAGCTCGCCGAGGTCATGGATATTCTCGAGTCGCGTGCGCCGAAGCAGGCGAATATCGTGGCGACTCTCTGGAAACATCACGGGCAGGGACACCGCACGGTGCACATGGCGGATCTCGTCCGCGAATCCCGCGCCTCGAGTGCGCAGGTGCGCGCGCTCGAGGAAAAGGAAATCGTGGAGATTCTTGAAGAAGAAGTCACGCGCGAATGGGAAATCCGCTACGCGGAAAAGAAAAAGAAAATCACCCTGACCGCGGCCCAGCGGAGTGTCCTTTCGGCCGTGACCGCGGCGGTGGACGAGGAGCGGCATCAGGGCATGCTGCTGTACGGAGTCACCGGGAGCGGAAAAACCCAGGTCTACATCGAGGCGATACGGCATACGCTCGCCAGGGGCCGGACCGCACTGGTGCTCGTTCCCGAAATTTCGCTGACGCCCCAGTTCGTGTACCGGATACGCGAGGCGTTCGGCAGAGACGTCACCGTCATGCACAGCCGCATGTCGGTCGGCGAGCGCTATGATGCCTGGCGGCTGACGCTGGCCGGGGAATACCGCGTCATCGTCGGGGTGCGGTCCGCGGTTTTCGCGCCGCTCGCAAACCTCGGACTCATCGTCGTGGACGAAGAGCACGAAGGCAGCTACAAGCAGTCCGACTCCGTCCCGCGCTATCATGGACGCGACGCCGCCATCATGCGCGGATGGCTCGAGGGCGTACCGGTGCTGCTGGGTTCGGCGACGCCGTCGGCGGAGAGCTGGCACAACGCGCGAAGCGGAAAGTACGCCTGGCTCGAGCTTCCCGACCGCATCGACCATGCCGTGCTTCCCGCATTCGAAACCGTCGATATGGCGGAAGCGCGGCGGCAGCGGCTGCTCCGCGGCGCATTTTCCCAGACGCTTGTCGAGGCGATCCGCGAGCGCTGCTCGCGTGGGGAAGCGAGCATTATCCTGCACAACCGCCGGGGATTTGCCCCTCATGTGGAGTGCCGCGACTGCGGTCACGTGGAGGAATGCGAGAACTGCAGCATTTCCATGACTTTTCACAAGGATTCGGGACTGCTGCGCTGCCATTACTGCGGCGCGACGCGCAAGGTGCCGGTCATCTGTCCCGATTGCGGGGGCACCGACCTCGATCAGGTCGGTGCGGGAACGCAGCGCGTCGAGGAGGACCTGAAAGGCGCCCTCCCGGAAGCGCGCGTCCTTCGCATGGACGCCGACAGCACGCGGCGGAAGGGAGCGCACGATCTGCTGCTCACGGCTTTCGGGCAGGGAGAAGCCGACGTTCTGCTCGGAACCCAGATGGTCGCGAAAGGTCTGGACTTCGATCGCGTCACCCTTGTCGGAGTGGTGGCAGCCGAGCAGTCCCTGCTCATACCCGATTTCCGGTCCGCGGAACGCACCATGCAGCTGCTCACCCAGGTCGCGGGGCGCGCGGGTCGCGGCGACCGCGCCGGGACCGTCGTGCTGCAGGCATCCCAGCCAGAACATCCGGTGCTGCAGCAGGTCCGCCGGCACGATTACGCAGGCTTCATGGAAAGCGAACTGCGGAGCCGCAAAACGCTCTATTATCCGCCGTTCTCCCGGATGGTGCAGCTCACGTTCAGCGGGGAGAACGAGCGCATGGTGGAGCAGGCCGCCACGTTCTATCACATTTCCCTCGGAAAAGAAGAATATTTCTTCTCCATGCACGCTCCCCAGCCGGCGCTTCTGAGCCGCATCAATCGGCGCTATCGCTGGCAGCTTCTCCTCCGCGTGGAAAAAAGCCGCGACGGGGACGGCAGAAAACTCGGCGACGCACTCCGGCGCGCCGAAGAGTATTCCCTGCGCCAGGGACGCAGCAAGACCGTTCACGTCGGCATTGACGTCGATCCTTACAACATGATGTAATACAGAACCCCATGACTGAAATCACTACTCCCATCGCACAGCAGACCATCCAGGCCATACTCACGCCGGCATTGATGATCTCCGCCTGCGGCCTGCTGCTTCTCGGACTCAACAACCGCTACGCCATCGTCATCAGCCGCATCCGGGTGCTCAACGACGAGAAACGTCGCAAGCTGGCGGATCCGGAAGGAATCGACCGCGAATACGTCGATGCATTGCGCTTTGAAAGCGTCCTCCAGCAGATACCCTCGCTGCTCACCCGGGCCAACTACCTGCGCCGTTCGCTGATTTTCCTCTGGCTGGGTGTGATCGGGTATCTCATCTCCTCGATACTGCTCGGCCTCGGACTGTTCTTCGGGATAAATGCCGCCGCCTTCGCCGTATGGATTTTCCTTCTCGGACTCGTGAGTGCCGGCGTCGGGGTCGTTTTCGCCCTGCTGGATATAACGCTGGCGTACCGGGTTTTGAAGCTCGAGGTGGAGATTTATTAAGTTGACGAGTCCGCCGCTGCGGATCTTCGACCTGAAGGCTCAAAAAAAAACCGTCACGCGGGGAATCGCGTGACGGTTCGAGAAAATCCGACTTCGTGGAAGTGCGGTCAGCGCAGTGTGATCACAGTCGTCTGCCGCACGCCATCTGCGTCGAGGCGGCAGATGTACGTGCCGGCTTCAACGGGTCTTCCGCGCCAGTTCGAGCGATCCCAGTCTACCGCGTACTCGCCCTTGGGCATCCAGCGGTCGACAAGGGTCTGCACGAGTTCGCCGCTCGGCGTATAGATTTCCAGGATGCCCCAGCAGTCCTGGACGACATCGACCTTGATTTTGGTCAGCTCGGTTGCGGGATTGGGAGCCGGGTCCCGCAGAAGCGCGCTTGCACGGGCATTGCTTTTCCCAACATTGTAATCCGCCATGACCGGGCGATCGAAAAAGTCCATCGCCAGGACCGGTTGACGATTCGCAAATTCCGAGGTGTTTCCTGCATCGTCGATGAGAACCGCGACGATGCTGTCGCCTGCCTCGAGGAGTCCATTGGTCGAAAACAGCCATACGCCTTCCTTGTCCGGTGAGGCGGTTCCGAGGAATATCGGCGCCTGGCACTTCTGGATCGGGCCGGAGTGGCATTTATAGAGCTCGACCGTCAGCAGATCGTCTTTTCCAATCACGTCGACGCTGCCGCGAACCGTCGCGACACCTTTCCCGTACTCGGCTTCGATGATGGTAGGTGCAGCGAGCCGGTTGTTCGGGGACGCGCCGCTCTCCGCACCATCACTGTTCAGATTGATGGCGAGCCCGGCATTCGCGAAGATGGAATTCTGCGAAATCCGGTTGCCGTCGGCATTGTGCGACGACCCGGGATACTCCCAGATGGAGACGCCATCCTTGCCGTTCGCCGCGATCGTATTGCCCGAAATCGTGTTGTTCGCCGCAAAGCCGCCCGCGTACTCGTATTCCTGTCCCCCGAGGTTGATCCCGTTGTACGTGTTGCCCAGCGGCGTATTGTCCAGGCTTATCCCGATCACGTTCTTTCTGATGATGTTGTGATGGGCCTGCGCGTTGCGTGTCTCATCGCCGACGAGGTGAAGGCCGTCGCTGCCGTTGGCGGCGACGAGATTGCCGGAGATGGTATTGCCGTAGCAGCCGCCGTAGAGCAGAATGCCGTCACGGCTGTTGCCTGCCGCGGCGCTGCCCGTCACGTTCGAGCCGACGCGGTTGCCGCTGAGCGTATTGCCGAAAACGCGGCCGCCCATGCAGTCGGCAAGGATTATCCCGTCGCCGTTGTTGCCCGAGACGATATTTCCGAACAGCAGGTTGTCATGCGCGAGGCCGGGCGAATGCGCGATGCTGATGATCGCGATGCCGGCCCAGTGGGTCGTCCGCGATCCCACGCCGTTCGGACGGGGCGTCATGCCGTCCGCATCGAGTCCGACGATGCAGTGACGGATGATATTCTTGATCGACCCCTGTTTGATCGCCTGCAGACGGATGCCGTCCTCCGCGAAGCTGTTGATGACGATCCCCTGCACCCGGTTGTACGAGGAGAGGATCCAGAATCCCGGGGCATCGCCGGCGTTGCTGCCGTCGAGCACGATCTGCAGCTTCAGCGTGCTGGGGGGATTGCTGCCGATGCCGCTTCCCTTCTGCGAAAGGCCGTCGATGATGACGCCCGCGGGATCCGTCAGGGGCGGAAGGGGTGAATCGGGCTTGATGACGTGGGGGCCGTCGCCGGGTATGGCGAAGGTGATGACGTCAGGACCCGCCGAGGCGTTGGCCTGGAGCAGCGCCCAGCGCAGCGAATGCGCGCCGGCATCGGCAGTGCTGTGAACGACGTAGCTACCCGCCGTCAGGGGCGGTGCCGCGAGGAGCAGCAGGGCGAGCACGGAACAGGATATATAGCGTAACATGGTAATTCTCGGAATTGATAAGGAATCTGGATTTTCTCACTTGTACGGTTTGCTTTCCGGCCGGGGCACGGACTTCGATAAAGAGACACATAGGTCTGTTTTCGAGGTGAAACCTGAATTGACGCGACAAAACGCGCTGATGATTCGTCATCAGAACGTTGCCAAGTGAGAATGGAGGTGAGAGGTATGTCCAATCTAAGGAGTTTTTCGGGAAAGTCAAGGGCCTGATGAAAAATTTATCTGGATTTAGTATGAAAGCGCTTCCACGATTTTTCCGGTGTTCAGGGAATCCGTAACCGTTTTTCATGTAAAGTGTCCCTCATACATAGTATTTTGGGACAAAGAAAGGTCCAGGTGAATAGAATCCGTTCTCCATACAGATTGCTTCCGCTTCTGCTGCTGCTCCTGCTTCCGCTCAGCATGAATCTCGGAGCGCAGTGGCGTCAGCCGTTCCGCGCCGGCGTGCAGGTCGGCATGGCGGCCGAACGCAGCAGCTACACATGGATGGAAGGCGAGGAAGCGAGCACGACACTGGACGTCGATCCGCAGCAGAACGGTTTTTTCGGCATCACGCTCGATTTCGCGGTGACGAGCCGCCTCCGCTGGGAGCTTGGTCCGCATTACGGGCAGCGCAACGTTCCCATCACGACACTGCAGAGGCTCGCCGGGGTGAACTTCACCCTGCACCAGGATCCCGTCGATTACCTGGGGATTCCCCTGATGCTGAAATGTCTTCCGTTCAATGCGGGATTCATTCTTCCCTACTTCGGCGCCGGTGCGGAATTCGGGATGAACCTGTCATCCCTGCATGTGACGATCGATGAGCATCGGATCTCCGAAGAACCGCCGTACACCAGCACCATTTCCCGCACCCGAAACCTCAATCAGCTGTACGGCGCCCTGCTGGCCGAGGCAGGTCTCGACATTCAGGCGTCAAACACCTGGTCGGTGCTTCTGGGCGTACGGTACTCCCACGAACTGACACCCCTCCTTGACGACCCGCTCCTCGTCTGGGATACGCCGCATAACTGGAAAGTGCGATTTGCCGTACTCTATACGTTCGGGGAGGGACTATGAGACGCATACTGGCGCCTGCGCTGTTCTTCCTGATCGCGCTATCCTGCACCCCGCTTCATGCGCAGGAACGCGACATCAGCCAGAGCGTACGGATCGGGGTACATGCCGGCGTGCAGACCGGCCTTTTCCGCTACAGCGTCTTTCCTTACGAAGGAGAATTTCAGGGGACGGTGGAACAGAGCACCGTGGCGGGGATTTCGATCGGCATGCCGTTTGACGCGGCCTTTCAGCTTCAGGTCGATATCGCCTGGTGGAAGCAGCCATGGAGCGCTGTGCAGGACGGCGATCCGAAAATCGAAATCACCCGCACGACCCGCTCCCTCATCGAACTCCCGGCGATGCTTCAATATCACTTCCTGCGTCTTCCCGTGCCGCTGTACATCGCGGCGGGACCCGTCGTCTCCCTTGTCACCGACGCGGAAAAGGAATATGCGATCAGCTACACGGCGTTCACCGAGCGCGACGGGTGGAAGACCACGCACCGGGGATTCAAGGAGGAAATGCTGCATTTCGGTATCGCCGGGGAGGTCGGCGTCGAGGTGCCTCTCGGCGACCGGCTTTCGATGCAGACGGGCGTGCGCCTGACGCAGCCGCTCGGAAAGACCGTGGAGACACAGGAATTCACGCTGAGCGAACTCTCGGTGTGGCGGGCGCGGCTCGGGGTGCTCTACGCGTTCTGATTGCCACGCGCAGGATTTTTTCCGTATTTTCCGCTTCCGATCATCCGCAACATCCTGGTACGGGACATGCCGCATTCGCCGCTTGACATGCTAACGCGCCTCGTGACAAAGCCCGATCGTCTGGTCTGCGGCATCATGTCCGGGACCTCGGTCGATGCCGTGGACATCGTCCTGGCGCGTCTGCGGGGGAGCGGTGCGTCGCTGGGTGTCGAGATCGTGCACTACGCCGAGACGCTCTACTCGGAGGAGCTGCAGCAGCGGATATTCCACAACTGCGAAGTCTCGTCGAGCAACGTCAACGACATCTGTCTCCTGCACACCGCGATCGCGCACACGTACGCCGATGCCGTTCGCGCAGCCTGCACGGAAGCCGGACTCGCGCTCACGGCCGTGGATCTGATCGGTATGCACGGACAGACCCTGCGGCACCTGCCCGACCGCATCGACATTGCGGGCCAGGGCATACGCTCCACGCTGCAGATCGGCAGCGGTCCCACCCTCGCCACGCTGCTTCAGATCCCTGTCGTGTATGATTTCCGTGCCGGAGACATGGCGCTCGGCGGACAGGGCGCCCCGCTGGTACCGTACATCGACCACCTGCTTTTTCAGTCCGAAGAAGAAGATCGGGTTCTGCTCAATATCGGCGGGATCGCGAACCTGACGCTGCTGCCGCGCGGCGGGGAACTGCATGACGCCGTCGCTTTCGATACGGGTCCGGGAAACATGCTGGTCGATGCGCTCATGCGGAAATTCTACGGGCGCGAATTCGACGAAGACGGGCTGGTCGCCAGTTCGGGCACCGTCAACGGTGATCTGCTCTCCTGGATGCTCCGCCATCCCTTCTTCCGGCTGCGTCCGCCGAAATCCACCGGGCGGGAAAGTTTCGGGGAGGATTATCTCGAAGATCTTCTCAATGTGGCGCGCGACCTGTCGGTCCTCGATATCGCCGATGTCGTCGCCACGGTGAGCGAGTGTACCGTGCGCGGCATCAGCATGCACCTGCGGGCACTGCTGCCATCCCCGCAGCGCTTCCGCCTGCTGCTCAGCGGCGGGGGGGCACGGAATCAGTATTTCACCGAGGGTCTGCACTACGCCTTCCCCGACGCACGGGTCGAAAGCACCGCCGCGCTGGGAGTCGCGCCGGAATCGAAGGAGGCGCTGGCCTTCGCCGTGCTCGCAAACGAGTGGCTGATGGGGAATCCCGCAAATCTGCCCTCCGCTACTGGGGCAAATCGCAGTGCCCTGCTTGGCGCACTGGCTCTACCGGCCTAATTGCGCTGTTTTCGCATAATTGTTAGGGAAGGGTGAGCGATCCCCTCTGCGGACCTCCGCGAAGCCTGCCGATCTTAAAGTTTTACATTAATTTTTTCAAAAGTTAACCTTGCCTATTGCAATCGGTTGCGGCGTTTCTTTAATTTGGAACTTAAAGGATACAAGTCTTCTCATCTTGACAAGAAACCAGGCAAGGTGTATATTCAAACCCACATTTCAGTGGCGCTTTCCGCGTTCGTTTACCGTCAAATCCGTAGCGAACAACCACCGGGCCTGCGCGGAGCAGGGGTGGTGAACTGTGCGCCGAACGTTCTCACAAAACTCTGTGTTTTAAAGACTTAGAAGCCCCCTTTCGCAGTCGCTGTGAAGGGGATTGTCATCTCAAATACCAAAGACTGAACAAAAAGATACCGCCAGATGAAAATTTCGCGTCAATTTACCCTTCCCGGTCAGAGCGCTTTCGATTGTTTCGAATACACGAAGCGTTCGTCCGTTCTCCGCAACCCCGATGGCAGTGTCGTATTCGAGCTGCACGATATCGAAGTGCCTGCGCATTGGTCGCAGATGGCGACCGATATCCTGGCGCAGAAATACTTCCGAAAAGCCGGGGTGCCGCTGCTCGATGCGGACGGCGCGCAGAAGGTGGACGAACGCGGCGAGCCGCTCTACGGCGGTGAAACCAGCATTCGCCAGGTGGTGCATCGCATGGTCGGCTGCTGGCGCGACTGGGGCGAGAATAACGGGTATTTCGACACCGCGGAAGACGCGCAGAACTACTACGACGAGATGGCGTTTACGCTGCTGCGTCAGATGGCCGCGCCGAATTCCCCGCAGTGGTTCAATACGGGACTGCACTTCGCGTACGGCATCACCGGCACGTCCCAGGGACATTTCTACGCTGACCCGGAAACGGGCGAAGTGGTGGCGTCGGAAGATGCGTACAGCCGTCCCCAGCCGCATGCATGCTTCATTCAGTCAGTGGAAGACGACCTGGTCAACGAAGGCGGTATCTTCGACCTGGTCACCCGCGAGGCGCGCATCTTTAAATACGGATCCGGAACCGGCAGCAACTTCAGCAACCTGCGCGGCCGCAACGAGCGCCTCTCGGGCGGCGGCATTTCCTCCGGACTCATGTCCTTCCTGAAAATCAACGACCGCGCCGCCGGCGCCATCAAGTCGGGCGGGACGACGCGCCGCGCCGCGAAAATGGTGGTGCTCAACGTCGATCATCCCGATATCGAGGATTTCGTCCGCTGGAAAGTGCGCGAGGAAGAAAAAGTCGCCGCGCTGGTGACCGGCAGCCAGATCAACAAGCTGCACCTCAATCGCATCATGCAGGCCGCGCAGAAAGGCGATTCGGTCGACTTCCAGACGAACAAGGAACTCCAGATCGCGATCATCCAGGCGCGCCGCGTGGGTGTGCGTGAGAACTATATTTTCCGCGCGCTGCAGCTGATCGAGCAGGGCGTCACGGAATTCGACCTCGACGAGTTCGATACGCATTACGAATCCGAGGCCTACAACACGGTCAGCGGTCAGAATTCGAACAACACGGTGCGCGTCACCAATCCCTTCCTCGAGGCGGTGGAGAACGACGGCAACTGGACGCTGACCTTCCGCACGACGGGAGAGACCGCGAAAACGCTTCGCTCGCGCGACCTGTGGGACGAAATCTGCTATGCCGCCTGGGCATCGGCGGATCCGGGCATCCAGTACGACACCACGATCAACGAGTGGCATACCTGTCCGGTGGACGGCCGCATCAACGCGTCCAATCCTTGCTCCGAGTACATGTTCCTCGACGATACCGCCTGCAACCTCGCGTCGTTCAACCTCAAGTATTTCTGGGACGACAGCAAGCACGAGTTCAAAGTCGAGCAGTTCCGTCATGCGGTGCGTCTCTGGACGCTGACGCTGGAAATTTCCGTGCTCATGGCGCAGTTCCCGAGCAGGGCCGTCGCGCTGAAGAGCTACCAGTTCCGCACCCTGGGTCTCGGCTACGCCAACCTCGGATCGCTGCTGATGGTCGCCGGCGTGCCGTACGACAGCGACAAGGGGCGTTCCGTCGCCGCGGGCATCACCGCGGTCATGACCGGCGAATCCTACGCGACCTCCGCGGAAATCGCGCGCGACCTCGGTGCATTTCCCCGTTACGATGCCAATCGCGACCATATGCTGCGGGTGATCCGCAACCACCGCAGGGCCGCGTGGGGCGCAGCGGAGAACGAGTACGAAGGACTCACGATCACGCCGCTGGTGATCGACGAGCAGCTGTGTCCGGCCAACCTGACCCGTGCCGCACGCGAGAGCTGGGATCGGGCACTGCAGCTCGGTGAGCAGTTCGGCTATCGCAACGCGCAGGTGTCGGTGCTCGCGCCGACCGGCACCATCGGCCTGGTCATGGATTGCGATACCACGGGTATCGAGCCGGACTTCGCCATCGTGAAATTCAAAAAACTCGCCGGCGGCGGTTATTTCAAGATCGTGAATCAGTCGGTACCGAAGGCCCTCGAATTCCTCAGCTACACGCGCGAGCAGATCGACGATGTCGAAAAATACATCAAGGGTCACGGCACGCTCGCCGGCTGTCCGGACATCAACCGCGATGCGCTCGTCGAGAAAGGATTTTCCGCCGAGGCCATCGAGAAGATCGAAAAGCAGCTCGACACGGTCTTCGAGCTCCGCATGGCGTTCAACAAATGGGTGCTTGGCGACGCGGTCTGCAAACGACTCGGTTTCTCCGACGAGCAGCTGGTCGATCCGAATTTCGACATGCTCCGCTCACTCGGGTTCAGTGCCGAACAGATCGAGCGTGCGAACGAATACGTGTGCGGCACCATGATGATCGAAGGCGCGCCGCATGTCCGCAAGGCAGACCTGCCGGTGTTCGATACCGCGAACAAATGCGGAAAGCGCGGTCAGCGCTACATCGCGTATGAAGGACACATTCGCATGATGGCGGCGGTGCAGCCGTTCATCTCCGGCGCCATTTCCAAGACCATCAACATGCCTGCCGACGCGACGATCGAGGACGTGAAGCATGCATACACCCTGTCATGGAAGCTGATGCTGAAAGCCAACGCGATCTATCGCGACGGCAGCAAGCTTTCGCAGCCTCTGAATACGATCAGCGATCCCGAAGCCGCGGCTCTCGCCGAAATGGGCGATGAGAACGATTTCAATGAGCAGATCGGTCCGAAGGAAGTACAGGAGAAAATCGTCGCCCGCGCCGCAGAACGCCGGAAACTCCCCGCGAAGCGTCACGGGTTCGTGCGTGAAGCGGTGGTCGGCGGACACAAGGTCTTCCTCCGCACCGGCGAATATGACGACGGCGCCCTCGGCGAGATCTTTATCGACATGTACAAGGAAGGAGCGTCCTTCAAGGGACTGCTCAACTGCTTCGCGGTGCTCGCTTCAAAGGCGCTGCAGTACGGTGTGCCTCTCGAAGAGCTGGTGGACTCCTTCACGTTCACGCGTTTCGAGCCCGCGGGCGTGGTCATCGGACACGAAGCCATCAAGAATGCGACCTCGATTCTCGACTATGTCTTCCGCGTGCTGGGATACGAATACCTCGGCCGTACCGATTTCGTGCATGTGAAATCCGTGGATGAAACCACGGAGCAGCCGCTCGCAAGCTTCAATACGCCGCCGACGCTCTCGCGCAAGCGGGAAAACGGCGAGGTTGCAGGACGTCCCGAACCGGTGCTCGCAGAGAAGAAAGTCGGCCGGATGGACAGCGAAACGATTCTCGTTGCGCGGGCGCAGGGCTATACCGGTGAGATGTGCGAATCCTGCGGCTCATCGCGCGTCAAGCGCAACGGTGCGTGCACGGTCTGCGAGGACTGCGGCACGACCAGCGGATGCTCCTGATCGTTTGATCTGACACACGATAACAGGCGGTGGACCATGCTCCATCGCCTGTATTTTTTTTGTAGATTACCGTGTCCCCGTCATCAGAAAACGGTGTGCCATGCGTTCCATGCTCCCTCTCCATCGTATCGTTTCACTTCTCGTCCTGTCCGCGCTGCTCGCGGGCTGTGACGCCATAAAGTTCTGGGAAAGCGATTCCGGGGTGCGCGAAACGATGTCCATCGCTCAGAAGGAAGTGCTCGACGTCCGCAACCGCGCGACGACCATCCAGAGCGCGATCGACCGCTTGGATCGGAGAGATATCTCGCCGTTTACCCTTGGCGACACCACGCTGGTGATCAGCATGTATTTCGATGCCGGAAGACTCCGCCTGATCGACGAACGGGTGGAGGGCGGACAGACCGGGAATGCGCGCAACCGCTACTATTTCGAAGACGAATCCCTTTTCCATTTCTACGGAAAATCCTCCCGGCGGCTGAATCCCACCGAAGCCGAACCGCTGTTCGCTGAGATCGCCACGCGACTGTATTTCAACGACGCGGGCAACCTTTTCGATTACGAGCACAGGATCGACGGCATCAAAGGCGAAATGTCGGAAGACGAAGTGCCGGCTGTGATGCAGCGCTCGGAGGCGCTGCGCATGTTCGCCTTCGCCGATGTGAACGGACAGATCGATACGGCCCGGTTCATTGCGACGCTGTACAATGAGAAGCTCGCCGATCCCGCGACTGCGATGGATGAGCACAGTGAGCCGGGGATGGAAGCAGCCGCGGACGAGATGACCGACGCGGCAGGGCCGGCAGACCAGTCCGCGGCGCAGATCGCGGAAGACCGGCAGGAAAAGATCCAGGCCGCCCCTCCGCAGCCCGCACCGAAGCAGACTCCCGCGCCGAAGCAGGCACCCGCGCCGAAGCAGGCACCCGCGCCGAAGCAGGCTCCCGTGCAGAAAACTCCGCCTCCGCCCCCGGCACAGCCCCCGGTTCAGAAAACTCCGCCTCCGCCCCCGGCACAGCCCCCGGTTCAGAAAACTCCGCCTCCGCCTCCGGCGCAGCCCACGGCGCCCGCGGCGGAATTCGCGAAGGAGGGCGATGCCGACGCGTATATTGAAGCACATAGCCACGGAATCCTTCCCGGCGCGCTGATCACCCATCGCATCAGATTCCAGAAAGGCAGCACAAGCGCATCGGTGAGTACGCGGCTGAAAAAAGGAACGCACGAAGAGTACGTGCTTCGCGCCCGGCGCAGTCAGCGCATGGGCGTGACGCTGCAGTCCGAGAATTCCGACGTGTATTTCCGCGTGTTTCTCCGCGATGGCGATATCAGCGGACAGCGCCGGTCGTGGAGCGGAACGCTTCCGCGATACGGCGATTACCATGTGGTCGCGTACATCCGCAGCGGCGCCAATGTGAAGGGTGACGTCCCCTGCACGCTGACGATATCGATCCAGTGATTCGCTGCCATGGAGTCCTTCCCGGGATTCATGGCAGAGCAGATATGTAAAACGCAGCGAGGCGGCTCATCGAGCCGCCTCGCCACGTTTTGTGGAGGGGAAATCCTGTTCGTTCGCGGCTGCTATGCGCCCGTACCCGGGGGCATCGCCATACGCTTGCTGCGTTCGATCGACTGCAGCGCCAGGTACTGGGAGCCGAACTGCTCGAGATTATCGATCTCCTTGTCGTACTGGTCGTAATGGCGTTCCTCGTCATCGACCAGCTGTTCGAACAGCTTCTTGGTATTGGCATCCGCGTTCGCCGAACTTTCATTTGCCCACAGGTTGTAATCCTTCACGCTGCTCTCTTCCATGCTGCAGGCAAGTTCCAGCATCTCGCGCACGGATTTCAATTTCTGTACCTCGCCGCCGGGAATCATCTCGACTTCGCCTTTCAGGAAGAGGATGCGCTCCGCGAGCGTTTCCACATGCATCATCTCTTCGATCGCGGTGCGGCGGAAAAGGGCGCTGAGCAGCTCGTAGCCCTGATCGTCACAGTGGAAGTGGAAATACATGTACTGGTGTACCGCCAGAAGCTCGTCGGCGACTGCGCGGTTGAGGAGTTCAATACTTTTTTCATGCATGGGACGGCTCCGGGAGGTGCTGAAGATGCGGCGCTCATGAGTTCAAATCGCCGCTGTATTTATGTAATTTCATAAATCCCGCGCAGAAGCGCAATGCGGATTCCACGATCTCGTTCCCATGGTTGAATTCCCCATTAAAGGAGCCGCGGTGTTTTCTTCCCGACTGCCAGATGACCTTTCCGAGAACCTTCTTACCCGGCGCGCACGCGAGCTGCGTGCGGACGGCGGCGAACTGCTGGATCTCACCATATCGAACCCGACACGGACGGGATTCACGTATCCCGAAGAAGAAATGCGCGTGGCGTTCGCCCGGGTGGCGGATCTTGCGTATGACCCGCAGCCGCGGGGACTCGTGGTGACGCGCGAGGCGATCGCGGGGTATTATGCGGAAGGAGCGGAAGGGGCGGAAGGAGGGCCGCTGGATCCCGGAAGTATCCACTGCACGGCGTCGAGCAGCGAGGCCTACAGCATGCTCTTCAAGCTGCTCTGTGACCCGGGTGATGAGATATGCATTCCCCTGCCTGCCTACCCGCTGTTCGCCTGGCTGGCGGGACTGGACGCGATCACGATCCGTCCATACAACCTGCGCCTCGCCCCGGACGGGCGCTGGCGCATCGATATGCATTCGCTCGACCTGGCGATCAGCGACCGAACGCGGGCGGTCATTGTCGTCAATCCGTCGAACCCGGCGGCGAATTACCTGCGTCCCGACGAGTTCCTGCAGCTCGACTCTCTCTGCGCGCGAAACCGCATCGCCCTCATCACCGACGAAGTGTTCTGGGATTTTCCACTGATGGATCATTCCGTCGCGGAGAGCGGCCTCGCGTCGGCAGCGGATTCCACCGAACGCGGAAACCTCATTTCGCGGCAGCGTACGGTCGGAATTCCGGGAGACGCGCTGCGCTTCACCATCAACGGCCTGAGCAAGCTGCTCGCTCTTCCGCAGATGAAGCTGGGGTGGATGCTGACCGAGGGACCCGCGCGCCTGCGCGATGAGGCGCTGGCCCGTCTCGACGTCATCGCGGATGCCTACCTCTCCGTCTCGACACCGGTCATGGCCGCGGCTCCGGTGCTCCTCGCGCTGCGTGCGCCGATTCAGGAACAGATTCGCATCCGCTGTCTGCGGAACCTGGAGGCGGCCCGCATGCACTTCGGATCCGGGCGATCCGGCATATCCCTTCTCCAACCCGAAGGCGGCTGGAGCGCCCTGCTCCGACTCCCCGACGACGCGGACGAAGAGGCGATCGCCCTCCGTCTGCTGGAGGACGAGCGCGTGCTCGTGCATCCGGGGTACCTGTTCGATTTCGCGCGCGGGAAGTTCCTGGCGCTGAGCCTGCTCGGACCGGCCGACCGTTTCCTTCGCGCACTCGAGGCTATTGACCGTGCATGGAAGTGAAATGAAAAGGGTCCGCCGATGGCGGACCCTTTCAGAATCATTACCGGAGGCAGCGGATCGGCCGGTCAGCCGTTCCCGCGTGCAATGAGGTTCAGCGCGCTGCCGGCATGGAACCACTCGATCTGCTGGGCATTCATCGTGTGGTTGAGCATGACGGTATCGGTCGAACCGTCGGCGTGCATGACGGTCATCGTCATCTGTGCGCCGGGTGCGAGGCCGGAGACGTCGAGCTTGATGCGGTCGTCTTCCTGGATCTTCGCGTAGTCCGCCGGATCGGCGAAGGTCAGCGGAAGCATGCCCTGCTTCTTGAGATTGGTCTCGTGGATGCGGGCGAAGGACTTGACGATAATGGCCTTGCCGCCAAGATGACGGGGCTCCATCGCCGCATGCTCGCGGCTCGAACCCTCGCCGTAATTCTCGTCACCGATCACGACCCAGCCGTCGCCGGCCGCTTTATACGCGCGGGCAACGTTCGGCACTTCGTCGTACTCTCCGGTGATCTGGTTTTTCACCTTGTTCGGCACGCCGTTGTATTCGTTGATCGCGCCGATGAACATGTTGTTCGAAATGTTGTCGAGGTGTCCGCGGAAGCGCAGCCAGGGACCCGCCATCGAAATATGGTCGGTCGTGCACTTGCCGCGCACTTTCAGCAGCAGGCGCAGGTTGTCGTATTCGCCGTCCTTCGGCGCGGCGAATGGCGTGAGCACCTGCAGGCGGTTGCTCTCGGGATTGACTACCACATTCACGCCGCTGCCGTCGGCTGCGGGGGGTACGAAACCGTCGGGATCGGGAACGAAGCCCTGCGCGGGAAGTTCGTCGCCGGTCGGGGCGTCGAGACGCACGGTCTCGCCTTTCTCATTCACCAGCGTGTCTTTCGTGAAGTCGAAGGTCAGCGAACCCGCGAGCGCGAGCGCCGCCACGGTTTCCGGACTGGCCACGAAGGCATGGGTGTCGGGATTGCCGTCGTTGCGTCCCGTGAAGTTGCGGTTGAAGGAGGTGATGATCGAGTTGCGGTCGCCTTTCTGCACGTCGTGACGCTTCCACTGGCCGATGCAGGGACCGCAGGCATTCGCCAGCACCTGTCCGCCGATGCTCTCGAGCAGCGCCAGCTGTCCGTCACGCTCGATGGTCGCGCGCACCTGCTCCGATCCCGGGGTGATGGTGAATTCGGATTTCGTCAGCAGGGACTTCTCTTTCGCCTGACGCGCGATCGCGGCCACGCGGTCGATGTCCTCATAGCTCGAGTTGGTGCAGGAGCCGATCAGCGCGACGCGCAGCTCTTCCGGCCAGCCGTTTTCACGCACGGCTTTCGCGAATTCCGAGATCGGATGCGCGCGGTCGGGGGTGAAGGGACCGTTCACATGCGGCTCGAGCGTGTCGAGATCGATGTGAATCACCTGGTCGTAGTACTTCTCCGGATCCGCAGCGACTTCCGGGTCGGCCTGCAGATGCGCGGCGATGCCGTCGGCGAGATCCGCGAGGTCGGCGCGCGCGGTGCTGCGCAGGTACGCGCCGCTTTTCGCGTCGTACGGGAAGACCGAGGTCGTGGCGCCGATTTCCGCGCCCATGTTGCAGATCGTGCCCTTGCCCGTGGCGGAAATGTTCGCGCAGCCGTCACCGAAGTATTCGACGATGGCGCCGGTGCCGCCCTTGACGGTGAGAATGCCCGCGAGTTTGAGAATGATGTCTTTCGGGGAGGTCCAGCCGCTCATCTTGCCCGTCAGCTTGACGCCGATCAGTTTCGGGAATTTCAGCTCCCAGGGCATGCCGGCCATCACGTCCACGGCGTCCGCGCCGCCGACGCCGATGGCGACCATGCCGAGTCCGCCGGCGTTGGGCGTGTGCGAATCGGTGCCGATCATCATGCCGCCGGGGAAGGCGTAGTTCTCGAGCACGACCTGGTGGATGATGCCCGCGCCCGGCTTCCAGAAGCCGATGCCGTATTTCTTCGACACCGACGCGAGGAAGTCGAACACTTCGCGGTTCAGGTCGAGGGAGGACGTCAGATCCTGCTTGGCGCCGTGCTCGGCGAGAATGAGGTGATCGCAGTGCACGGTGGAAGGAACGGCGACCTGCGGAATGCCGGCGCTCATGAACTGCAGCAGCGCCATCTGCGCGGTGGCGTCCTGCATGGCGACACGGTCAGGACCGAAGTTCGCGTAATCCTTGCCCCGTCCGAGCGGCGCGGAAGGTGTATCCCACAGGTGGGAATAGAGAATCTTTTCCGTATAGGTCAGCGGGCGGCCCAGAAGGGCACGCGCGGATGCGATTTTTCCCGGAAATTCGGAATACGCACGCTGAATCATGTCGAAATTCATCGTCATTGCTCTGGTCTCCGTTTTGAGAATGCAAGTCCCCTAATATACAAAACGGAGAGGAAATGTGTGGAAAGGCGGGGGCGGTCCGTGCAGAAAATGCGAAAGGACAGGCCGCGGGGCCTGTCCTTCGAAGTACAGATCATGTCAACGGCGGCGCCGGCGGGTGCGAAGCGCTCGTTTCGTGCACGCGCCGGTGCGCGCTTAGCGCGCGTTTTTCCACCATTCGTAGTGCGTGGTTTCCAGTTCGTGCACGTCGGGGATGGGGAAGAACAGCGAGTTGTCATCCTTGTCGAAGAACCAGAATCCGTGGCGCAGAACGCGGTATGAAATGCTGTGCAGCACCGACGACAGGCTGATGGTCTTGACCGTCTTGTCGGCATTCTGCTGCAGCTCCAGCAGACAGTCGAGCAGGCGGTACGGATTGCTGTCAGGAATCGGCGAAACGATGACCTCGCGATGCTTGCTCTCCGCGAGAAATTCTTCGATGTTCAGATCGATCTGGGTGAAACAGAATTTTGAGGCGCCCTTCGCAGTGTCCATGGTGATGTACTTGCCGAAAGAACGCTGATCGAGCCGCGAGGCGATCAGGTTGCGTACGGGGGCGACTTCCTGGAAAATCCGGATCAGTCCCGGGACGTTTTCCGCGGTGTAGGGGCCCGGACTCAATTCGAGCGCCTTGCCGTTGACCGTGACGAGGTAGAGTTTCTTGATCACGCTGAAGGGAACATGCTCGAGCACACGGTAGGAAGAGATGAACTTCGTGCGCTTGGGTGAGCCGTCGTCGTGCGCGACGGTCTTTTCGAGATACTCCTCGATCATGAAATACGGATCACGGAAATTGATGTCCAGCTCCGCGAAAATGACCTTCCCCTGGAAGTGGCGGGCGCTGCCGATGGTGTAATGCTGGGCGAATGCATTCGGTTCGAGCTGCGATGCGACCAGCGCATTGATCGGAAACACGATCATGTACAGGTGTTTCTGGTAATCTGCCATAAGACGGTTTTTTCCAGAGTGAAATGGATTTTTCGTGAGTCAGTAATGTAGCCAAATGGCGCCGCAGTCGCAACAGACGCACGGCCGCATTCAGGGACACAACCGCGTCGCGACGCGTTATCTCGTGCGATTCATGTCGTCGCCCGGCTGCATTGCGCTGGGTTTTCCCGGCCTGCTGCCCGGCAGCAGACCCTTTACGCGCAGATGGCACACGAGGCTGTCTTTCGGTGACTCGGCACGCAGCACCACGACGCGCGTGCTGTCTTTCGCCACCGGCAGTTCGTCACGCAGCTCCGCCAGCTGCGTTTCGAATCGATAGGCGCCGCGTGGAGCGTCGGGGAACTGCAGGGTGAGCGCCAGCTGCGGGTAACGCATCAGCAGGTTGTTCAGATTGCGGAGCCGGACACGGTCGGCGGGCGTGAACTTTGCCGCGCCGGACACCTCGAACGCGTAGCGGTTGGAGAACCAGTTGAACTGCAGGCTGGATGCGGGGAGGGAAAGTCGTCCGGCGATCAGCGTTCCGAGAATGTCGCGCGCGTCTTCCGTCAGCGGCTCGTCGGCGAGATAGATGAAATTGATGGCCGGACTCAGCGTATCGAGCGTCAGTTCGGCGTTCATGCTGAGAATCTCCACGCGGCTCGAAAGCGGAATGCTGCGAAGGATGCTCTGTGCCTGGAAACGCAGGTCTCCGACCGCCTCGGAGAAGGTCCGTGTACCGAACGCGCCGCCGGTCGGGCCGGGCGACAGCAGTTCGCTGACCGTGCTGCCTTTGCCGATGTCACTGAGCGACTGCACGAGGTCGAGCCGCGTGGGAACGCCGGTGCGGTCGGTCACGCGCTCTTCGAAGCGTGCGATATCGGCAGACGTGAAGAAGCTGTTGGTCGCGACCTGCAGCTTCACCTCGATCATATTCTCGCCGATGCGGGACGAACTGTTGATGAGACTCGACCGGTGCTTGATGTCGAACGAGCGTGCGATGTCGGTGATGGCCCGCCGGGCCCGCAGTTCCAGCGAAAGCTGATTCAGCGCGGTCTGCAGCGGGATGAGCAGGATCAGGAGGAAGAGGGCGATGACGATGAATCGCGCCCGGACCGATCCCGTGCGGCCGACGACCTGGCTCAGACGCAGTTTCTCGAAGACGAAGCTGATCGCCGGGTGCGACAGTTCCTTTTCCTTCCAGCGACGGACCGCATCCAGGCCCGCGGCCTTCGGCATGCCGACGAGCAGGAAAACCAGCATCGCGCCCAGAATGTTGGCGAAGAAGTTCGCAGTGAACAGCAGGGCCCCGCCCTTGATGATTTCCGGCGACCCTCCGTTCGCGATGCCGAATCCCATGACGGCGATCGGCGGAAGCAGGGTGATGGCGATGATTGCCGCGGGCAGGAACTGCACGAAGCGGTTTCTCCGCGACAGTGTTGCCGCGCCCGCCATGCCTGCGAACAGGGCGACCAGGAAATCGATGACCGTGGGACGGGTCCGCGCGGCGATTTCCTTCGTCACTTCGGCAAACGGGAGGAAGTCGGAAAGCACCGCGGATATCAGTCCGACGATAAACACGGTCAGCGCGGCCTTGAAGAAGATCCGGATTAAAAGGTAGAGATCTCCCGAAGCGAGGGAGAGCCCCGCCGCGAGCACCGGGAACATGATCGGCATGATCATTGCACCGCCGATGATGATGGCGCTCTGATCGAGAATGAGGCCGAGCGTCGTGATTCCCGCTGCGAGCAGCACCTGGACCCAGTACAGGGGTTCGGTGATATGCGCGGATCGATACGCTTCGAGATAGCCGCGTTCCCGGTCACCGTCGTGGATCCCGAACAGGCGCGCCATCCACTCGGTGAATGTCTGCGGCTGCGGCTCCCGCTCGCGATCGTCCGCATCGGCGAACGGCGCCGATTCATGGGGAGGGTAACGCTCGTCGTAGGCGGGACGCCAGTGCCATTTGTCCCCGCCCTGGGCGTCGCGCGTTTCCGCTTCAGCCGCGGATTCGGTGTCGGTACGGGTGAACGCTTCCGCATCGCTCCGGGGTGCTGGCGCCTCCTCGAACAGGATTTCTCCCGCCGCGGTGCTGCCCGCGTAGCCGACCGCCAGGGGCTGCTCGCTGCGCTCCCGCTCCGCCCTCAGGCGTCGTTCCGCGAACATCACGCTCCCGGTCATGTAGAGATTCGTCAGTACGATCACGCCGAAGGCGTACATCGGAAACAGTTCGGTGCCGGGGATCTGACCTGTCTGGAACGGGAGAAGCGCCATGACCGCGGTGGCCAGTCCTCGCGGCAGCATGGCCATGATCGCCTGCATTTCTCCCTCGGTGAACTCGCGTCCGATGCGGCGGAAGCCCACCATCAGCACGCGGCGGCCGATGAACAGCAGCAGCGCCATGCCGAGAATGAAGAGCCCGATGGTCCAGGTGAGTTCGTCGAAATCCAGGAGCATCCCGAGGTAGACGAAGAAGAAGGTCCGTAGAAGAAAGGAGATTTCCTCGGTGATGTTCTTGATGAACTGGTTGAGAATGAACTTCTCGGATTTGATGTCGATACCGAAGAACTGCCGCAGGCGGAGTCCGATGCGATCGGTCATCACCTGCATGTTTTCCAGGATGAGCCCGAACATCAGAACCGCGATCGCGGCGCTGCCATGCAGTTCCTCCACCATGAAGTACAGCAGGAAGATGAAGCCGAGCGTGAGCATGTATGCCAGCGGCTCCTTTCCCATCCAAGCGATCAGGCGCGACCAGAGCGCGCCGGTCACCGTGGCGATCACCAGCGCGACGCCGAAGCTCGTGATGAAGCTCATCAGGACGCTGCCGATGCCCTGCGTCCCGGAGACATGGAAGTCCACCAGCAGCAAGACGGAGACGATGAGCAGCACGTCGCCGAGGGCGGATTCGAGCTTGACGATCGTTTTGATTTCGTCGCGTACGCTGAGTCCCGAGACCACCGGAATGCAGATGGCCGGACTTGTGGCCCCGAGCACCGCGGCAAGGATCAGCGCGTTGAGGGTGCTGAGTTCCATGACGAACACGCCGAATGCCATCACCAGTACGACGCTGACCACGAACACGCCGACGGCGAGCGCCGCGGCCTTGGGCGCCTGGCGCACGACGGTACGGATATCGAGTTCGAGTCCGCCTTCGAAAAGGATGATCAGCAGCGCCATGGTCCCGAAGTAGGGCGCGATGGTCAGCAGGGCATCCGACGCGAGCCAGCCGGTGACCGGACCGAGAAACACGCCGATGCCCATCAGCATCAGGACGCTCGGAATCTTGGTCCACTTGAACAGCAGATTCGCCAGGAATCCGAGCAGGATGATGCCACCCATGAGGGCGAAGAATATCGGAACATTCATGGCTGTACCCTGATCGCAATTAGTTGAGAATTACTAAACTAATACGGAGCGGATGGATAAAAAACAACACGGTTTGTGTTCGACGCCGTGCACGGTTAGATTTGATAATCACCACAAGTATCAGCAACGCGAGAATATCCCCATGCCGCGCAGGTCACGATCCGATTCCGACGCAACGACGAAGACACCCATGAGTACGAAAAGCGGACGGAAGCGCATCCGCCGTATCGCCATCAATACCGGCGGAGGCGACGCGCCCGGACTCAACGCGGTCATCCGCGCGGTGACCATCGGCGCCGTCCACCGCGGCTGGGAGGTGGTCGGCATCCGGGACGGATACAACGGGCTGCTGATGCCGGATGAATATCCCGACGGCGGGCTGATTCCGCTGAACCTGGCGTCCGTGCGGGGAATCACGCATCTCGGCGGCACGATCCTCGGCACGACCAACAAGGGCAATCCGCTCGAATTCCCGGTTCTCCAGAAGGACGGCAGCTACAAAACCATCGACCGCAGCGGAGAAATCGTCCGCGCCTGCCGGAAAAACAAAATCGACGCCGTCGTGGCGATCGGCGGAGACGGTTCGCTGTCCATCGCGAACGCCCTGTGCGAAAAGGGACTGCGCATCGTCGGCGTTCCCAAGACGATCGACAACGACCTGAGCGAAACTGTCGCGACCTTCGGCTTCGACAGCGCGGTGTCGTTCGCCACGGAATGTCTCGACCGGCTGCATTCCACGGCCGAAGCCCATCGGCGCATCATGGTGGTGGAAGTGATGGGCCGCTACGCCGGATGGATCGCGCTCAATGCCGGGGTATCCGGAACGGCCGACGCCATCCTGATCCCGGAGATTCCGTATGACATCGATATCGTGGCGCGGAAGACCGCGGAAAGGGTTCGGCAGGGGAAGAAATTCTCCATCGTCGTCGTCGCGGAGGGAGCCAAGCCGAAAGGCGGTTCGCGCAGCGTGCTGGAACGGGAGGTCGGCCGGGCGGAGCGTCTCGGCGGCATCGGCGAGACCGTCGCCAGACAGCTGCAGGAAATAACCGGACAGGAGTCGCGCCACGTGGTGCTCGGTCACCTGCAGCGCGGGGGATCGCCGACCACGTTCGATCGACTGCTCTCCCTGCGATTCGGGGCTGCGGCAATACGGGCGCTCGAAGAAGGCCAGAACGGCGTCATGGTCGCCCTCGATCCGCCGACGGTACGCTACGTGCCGCTGAAGAAGGCGACGAGACGCATGAAGGTCGTCCCGCTGGACTGCGATACGATACTCACTGCCCGCGACCTCGGTATCACCTTCGGTGACTGAGGATGCGGGTCCCCGGCTCTGCGGACCGGCGCGCAGCCCGGTTCGCCGACAGGTATGACTGCAGAAAGGCCTCCCCCGGAGGCGAGCGAAACCGCGATACCATGAAAGGAGCGGAACAGTGGATACGAATCACGATTTCATACCCCTGCAATTCGAACGGCTGACGCCGGACGAGCAGCAGGAGCGGGCACAGGCGTTTTTCACGCAGATGAAAACACGGCGGTCCGTGCGGCAGTTCGCCCCCGATCCCGTTCCGTTTTCCCTGATCGAAACCTGCATCCGCGCGGCGGGACGCGCGCCGTCCGGCGCGAATCAGCAGCCCTGGCGATTTGTCGCGGTCTCGGATCCCGATATCCGCCATCGCATCCGGCTCGCCGCGGAGGAGGAAGAGCGGCGGAACTACGAGAGCCGCTTTCCGCAGGAGTGGAAGGATGTGCTCGCACCGCTGGGCACGGACTGGCACAAGGAATTTCTCGATGTCGCGCCCTGGCTGATCGTCGTGTTTCAGATCAACTACGAGGAAGCCACGGGCACGCCCGGCGGTCCGCCGCTGCGAACGAAACACTATTATGTGACCGAGTCCGTCGGCATCGCGGTCGGATTCCTGATCGCCGCCCTGCATCACGCCGGACTTGCGACGCTCACGCATACGCCGAATCCCATGGGATTCCTCAACGAAATTCTCGGACGGCCGCGCAGCGAAAAACCGTTCGTGCTGCTGCCCGTGGGCTATCCCGCGCGCGATGCCCGGGTTCCCGATATCGGGAAGAAAGACCTCGCCGACATTCTCATTCGCATCGACTGACCGCGTAAACCACTGCTTCCCGGAGAACGAACAATGATTCGCCCGCTGCCCAGCACCGCCCGCACCTTCGCACTGATCGCGCTCGCACTCGTCACCGCTGTTTCATGCAGACTCAAGGATCCCGACAACATGGCCCTGGATCGCTACTCGCTCAACCTCGACGGAGAATGGCAGTTCCGTACCGATCCCGACGACGTCGGGAAGGACCAGCAGTGGTACCTGGGCGGGGACAGCGCGTCGTGGGATACGCTCAGCGTCCCGGGCAGCTGGGACCTGCATCGCATGCTCAGCACGTATGACGGCCTGGGCTGGTATCTCCGTCGCTTCGACGCCTCGATAGACACGGCGCTGTCACACGCGCTGATTTTCGAAGCGGTGGACGACAACGCCGAAATCTGGCTGAACGGGAAGATGATCGGGTCGCACCGGGGGTACGACCAGAGATTCTATTTCGACGTATCCGATATCGTGAAGGCCTCCGACAACGTGCTGGCTGTGCGCATCGAGGATCTCGCGGGACCGGGAGGACTGATCGGCAGCGTCGAGCTCCGGGCGTACGAGAAGGAGGAAGAGCTGATGCGCAGTCCGTACTACGGCATGAAACCCGTGGAAAGCGCGGACTGGGTGCGCGACGCCGTCGTGTACGAGGTGTACCTGCGGGCGTTTTCGAAGGAAGGGACGTTCAACGCGCTGGAGCAGCGGCTGCCCGAATTGCGGGACATGGGCGTGACCGTGGTGTGGCTCATGCCGATTCATCCGATCGGAATGAAAAACCGGAAAGGCAGCCTCGGCAGTCCGTATTCCGTGCAGGACTACTACGGCATCAATCCCGAATTCGGCACCCTCGACGATTTCAAGTCGCTCGTCGCCGCGACGCATGTGCAGGGCATGCACCTGATCATCGACCTGGTCGCGAATCATACGGCATGGGACAGTCCGCTGATCACCGAGCATCCGGAATGGTACGTGAAGGATGCGGATGGAAAGATCATTCCGCCCAACCCTGACTGGTACGATGTCGCGGCACTCAATTACGACGAACCCGGCCTGCGCGCGTACATGAAAGAAATGATGCTGTACTGGGTGCGCGACATCGGAATCGACGGCTTCCGCTGCGACGTGGCGGAACTGGTGCCGCACGATTTCTGGGTCGACGCCATCGCGGCGCTGCGCGAGGTCAAACCGGTGATGATGCTCGCCGAAGGGGCGAGTCCGGAACTGCACATCGACGCGTTCGATCTGACGTACGCGTGGAGCACGTATGACATGCTGTACCCCATCATCCACGGCGATGAGTCTGTGACGCAGATCGCATCGACGCTGCTGCGGGAAAAATACCGCTACCCGCGCGGGGCCATGCATCTGCGATTCATCACGAACCATGACAAGATTTTCCAGGACGCTCCGCCTGTTCTCTGGCTGGGCCCCGATGCATCCCGTGCCTGTGCGGTGCTGCTGCACATGCTTCCGGGGGTGCCGCTGATCTACAACGGCCAGGAAACCAGCAGCCAGAAAATGCTCGGATTGTTCGAAAAGGAAGCCATCGACTGGTCGGCGGATTCGCTGGCGTTCCGCGTTCTGTACACGCGCCTCAACGCCATACGCGCAGCCGAACCGTCAGCGCGCCGCGGTGACATGCACATACTCCCGATCGGCGACAGCACCGCGGTGTTCGCGTTCACGCGCACCATCGACGAAGCGCTGCCGGTATTCACCATCGTGAATCTTACGGCGAAATCCTCGAGCTTCACCTGCGCGGTGCCCGACGACGTCGCGGGCGAACTCCTCCTCGCCTCCGCCGAGGTGCGCAAACAGGCCGACAGTCTGCACGTCACGCTGCCGCCCTTCGGCTATGTCATCATGAAATGAAAATCCGTTCCCTGGAGGATGAGCCGTCAGGCTCGTCGCTGTCTTTTCCCTGGAGGATGAGCCTTCAGGC
>QKAF01000069.1 GCA_003246455.1 Bacteroidota bacterium | reverse complement strand
GCCGGCAGCATCCCCTGTTTTTCGAGCTCCGCACGCTATGAAATCGAGTTCGGCGGAAAGAAGCTCGTCGGCAGCGCGCAGCGGCGCATCGGCAGCACGGTGCTGCAGCACGGATCGATTCTCATCGGGGAAGCGCACCTCGCACTCGCGGACTACCTCGCGGTCGACGACGAGGTGCGGGAACAGCTGCGGCAGGACATGCGGAGCCACACCGTGACGCTGCAGGAGATTCTCGCACGTCCGGTTTCACGCGATGAAGTGCGCGATGCACTGATCCAGGGATTTACGCGCGCATGGGGTGTGGACATTTCGTTTTCTCCCGATAATGAGTACATTTCTACTCTGGAGAGCCAAGGAAACGCATGAGTACTGAGTCCCAACAGAATACCAAACGCGTCACCACCCGAAGACTGCAGGAAATGCGGGATGAAGGCGATCCGATCGTCTGTCTGACCGCCTATGATTTCCTGACCGCACGTCTGCTCGATGACGCGGGAATCGACCTCATCCTGGTCGGGGATTCCGTCAGCATTCCAGGGCAACCCCACCACACTCCCCGTCACCCTCGACGAAATGATCTATCACACGAAGGCGGTCAGCCGCATCGTGCGCCGCTCGATGGTGATCACCGATCTGCCGTTCATGTCGTACCAGGTCACCACCGAAGAAGCATTCCGCAGTGCCGGACGCGTGATGAAGGAAACCCTTGCGCACGGCGTGAAGGTCGAAGGCGGACAGCGTGCGGCCAAGGTCGTCGAAAAGATTTCCGGCGAAGGCATTCCCATCATGGGACATATCGGACTCATGCCGCAGTCGATCCTGAAGTTCGGCGGCTACCGTCCCCGCGGCACCTCGGAAAGTGAAGCCGATGCGATCATCCAGGATGCGCTCGCCCTCCAGGAAGCAGGCGCATTCGCCATCGTGCTGGAGAAGATTCCTGCCACGCTCGGCAAGCGCATTACGGAAACGGTGTCGATTCCCACCATCGGAATCGGTGCGGGTCCCTCGTGCAGCGGGCAGATTCTTGTCACCCAGGACATGCTGGGCCTGTTCGAAGATTTCCGTCCCCGTTTCGTGCGGCGCTATGCGTCGCTCGCAGACGAGATGGAGCGCGCCTTCAAACAGTATATTCAGGACGTGAAATCGGGAAGTTTCCCTAATGAATCGGAGAGCTACTAAATGGATAGCGACCAGATAAGTGCCCTCAAGCAGGGTCTGCGTGAAGAGGGGTACAACATTTACGTCTACAGCTACCCCGGCGGCATGTGCTTCCCTCCGCACATGCATGACCACGATACGATTCATATCGTGCTCAGCGGCTCGATGAAGATCACGATCGACGAAGTCGATCACATCCTGTCCCCGGGTGAGAGATTTGTCGTTCCCTCGCATAAGCTGCACACCGCGGAAGTGCTCGGTGAGAGTCCTGTCGTGATTCTCGATGCCACGCCCCCCCGCTCGTAGAAAGGCAGGCGTACCCCGTGCATCCCGTGGAATTCAAGCTCATCGAGAAGCGTGATCTTCGCATTGCCTGGAGCGACGGTCATATCACGCACTTCCCTATCCAGCGCTTTCGCGATGAATGTCCCTGCGCCGGCTGCCAGGGAGAAACCGATATCTTCGGCGCGGTGAAGATGCCGATGCAGCTGCCGATCGCCGTTCCCGGAAAATACGAACTGAAATCCCTGACACCCGTCGGAAACTACGCGATCGCGGCCGTGTGGGGAGACAAGCACGACAGCGGCATCTATTCATGGGAATACCTGCTGCAGATGGAAACCCGCCTGGACTCGGCAGAAAGCACGCGATCCTGATTCAGCCACAGGAGCAGCCGCCGCATGCGCATCGTCCTCACCACCACCGACCCCTCACAGCATCAGAATTACTCGCGCTGGCTCCAGCGTCTGCGTCCCGACATGGAGATCGTGTTTCTCGAACCCGGCATGCCGATCGAGGAAACGCTTGACGGCGCGCACGGCCTGCTGCTCCCCGGCGGCGGCGATCCCGACCCGCTGCTCTACGGGAAACCGGAACTGCGCCCGCTCTGCCGTATCGACGACGCGCGCGACACCCTGGAACTCGCCGTCATCCGCGCGGCGTTCGACCGCGCATTGCCCGTGCTCGGAATCTGCCGCGGCCTGCAGGTGATGAATGTCGCCCTCGGGGGAACGCTCATCGCCGACCTGCCCTCGGCAGGATTCGACGGACATCACCGTACCGACGACCGCGACCGGGAGCACGACGTGGTGATTCTCCCTGAATCCCTCCTGCACCGGCTCAGCGGTGAAAACGGCGGCATGGTCAACAGCGCCCATCACCAGGGTATCGATCTGATCGCCCCGCGCCTCGCCGTCGCCGCACGCTGCACGGACGGCACCGTCGAAGCAATGGAATGGTCGCAGCCTGCCGGGAAACCCTTCCTTCTGCTCATGCACTGGCATCCCGAGCGGCTTCCCCTCCATCATCCCCTCGCGGACTGCACCGGCTACGCATTCCTGAACGCCTGCTCCGCCTGACCACCCGGCATCCTCCGCACTTCCCGGCGCAGGAGGCCCTCCCGCCCGGTCCCCATCCATTTCCGGACAGACCTCCCCCCTGGTCGATAATAAATTTCTCGCACTGAACTTGTGCATTTCTCATACATATTGCCGATATTGTTTATCGTCATTATCCAAATAATGTGTCATCACGACTGCACCACGCGGTGATCGTGACCGAGACGACTGTTGTACCATCTGTGGAGTATGAGTCATGTCAGATAAAAGTCGAACCTCGTTGTTCGGACGGCGGCCGCTTGCGCGACTGCTTCTCCCCGTGTTGAGTTTTTTCCTCCTCCCAATGTTTTCTCAGGGACAGACCACCATCGTCGAGTGGGATTTCAATACACAGCAGCCGACGCCGAGCACATCGAATCCTGCGAATGCGAGCCAGACGATCGGAAATGGCGGCGGCGTGGGAACGATCATGTTCACTTCCATCAACGGACCGAACGGGAGCTACGCCTACGCGACCGGGTGGGCAGGCGGCGCGAATACGAAGTACTGGGTGGTGAACATTTCCACCGCAGGGTACAACACGCTCACCCTCTCCTCGGAGCAGTGGAGCGAGTACTCGTTCTTCCAGTACCAGGGACCCCGTGATTTCCGGATCCAGTACAGCCTGGACAATATCACGTGGACGGATGTCGCCGGCGGCGCATTCTCGCTGACCGTGACGGACCAGGGGATGAAAAAAGGAACGCTGACGAATCTCCCGCTGCCCGCGGCCTGCGACAACCAGGCGTCGGTGTACCTGCGGTGGATCATGAACAGCAATACCGGCGCCAACGGGAGCGACGCGGTCAGCGGCGGACAGAACTGGATCGACAACATTTCGATCGCGGGTATCGCCATGAGCGTGGGCAATACCCCGCCGACGATCTCCGCAATTGCGAATCAGACGACGAATGAAGACGTCCCCCTCGGCCCGATCGGTTTCACCGTCAACGACCTGGAAACCCCGGCGGCCTCGCTGATCGTAACGGCGACCTCTTCAAATACGACGCTCCTGCCGAACAGCGGGATAACGCTGGGCGGCAGCGGCACCAGCCGCACGATCACCATGACGCCGGCGGCGAACGCCTTCGGCTCCACGACTGTCACCGTCGACGTCAATGACATCGACCACCACCACTTTCGACCTCCTCGTACAGGCAGTGAACGATGCTCCCGTTCTCGCGGGCCTCGAAGCCGCGCCTCTTTCCTTCATCGAAGACGGCGCCCCGATCGCCGTGACCTCGGCGATCACGGTGAGCGACATCGATGACGTCAACATGGAAAGCGCCAGCGTGAGCCTCAGCAGCGGCTACGTCGCAGGCGAAGACGTCCTGCTCTTCACCAACACGCCGACGATTACCGGCAGTTTCGCGGGCGGCGTGCTCACGCTCACCGGCAGCGACACCAAGGCGAACTACCAGACCGCGCTGCGCAGCGTCCAGTATCAGAACACGAACCTGGCGACGCCGAACACCGCACCGCGCACACTCAGCTTCTCGATCAACGACGGAGACGTTTCGAGCGCCGTACTCACGCGTTCCCTCACAGTCACCGCCGTCAACGATGCACCGGTTCTTGCCGGGATCGAGCTTACGACGCTGATCTTCAACGAAGACAGCGCGCCGGTCAACGTCACCTCGACGATTACGGTATCGGACGTGGATGACACGAACATCGAGAGCGCGACCGTTCGCATCACCGGCTACGTTGCGGGCGAGGACGTCCTGCTCTTCACCAACACGCCGACGATCACCGGCAGTTTCGCGGGCGGCGTACTCACGCTCACCGGCAGCGATACCAAGGCGAACTACCAGGCCGCGCTTCGCAGCGTCCAGTACCAGAACACCAACACCATTCTGCCGAACACCGCGCCGCGCGCGATCGAGTTCACCGTGCACGATGGGGACGACGCGAGTGCCGCCGAGGTGCGGAAACTCACCGTCGTGGAAATCAACGATCCTCCCGTTGCAGTGGCCGGAGGAAACCAGACCATGAGCTGCGTCCTTCCCTCCGGCACGCTGATCACGGTCGACGGCAGCGCGTCGTTCGATATCGAGAACGACAAGCTGACGTACAGCTGGGCCGTCAACGGCATCCCGTTCGCATCGACCGCGGTCGCGAGCACCAATCTGACGCCGGGGACCTACACGCTGACGCTTACCGTCAATGACGGCCGCGGCGGCATCGACACGGACGCCCTCACCGTCACGCTGATCCCCGACACGAC
The DNA here is from genome assembly GCA_003246455.1 of Bacteroidota bacterium. Classification (GTDB taxonomy): domain Bacteria; phylum Bacteroidota; class Ignavibacteria; order SZUA-365; family SZUA-365; genus SZUA-365. The sequence goes on along the minus strand of QKAF01000069.1, from coordinate 10,806 downwards.
GCCGCCCACGCTGACGGCTCCGCCCAACATGACGTTCAATACCAACCCGGGTGTGTGCAGCTTCACCGATCCCGGCGGCGCCATCGGCATGGCGACGGCCACCGACAACTGCCCCTACCCTGTCGCGATCAACAGCACCGCAACCGGGGTGTATCCCAAGGGGGTGTCGATCGTGATCTGGACAGCCATAGACGCATCGGGGAATATCTCGACCGCGATCCAGACGATCACCGTGCAGGACAAGGAAGCCCCGACTATCGTCAGCTGTCCCGCGAGTGTCGCGGTCGAGGGTGACATGAAGGACCAGGCGCCGGTGCCGAATCTCGTCGGCCAGCTCCTCGCGTCCGACAACTGCACGATTCCCGCGAATCTGCAGATCACGCAGTTCCCGGCCGCCGGCACCATCGTCGGGGCAGGCGTCCACCCGATCACCTTCACCGTGACGGACGAAAGCAGCAACAGCAGCATCTGCTCCACCAGCTTCACCGTCGTGCGCCGCGTCGAGATCGATCCCGCGACGGCGCTCGTCGTCGTCTCCTCCACCTGCAAGCAGCCGGTCGTCGTGACGCGCGCGGTGACGATCAACAACAGCGGCGGCAATTTCGGCGGCGGCCTCCTGCAGTGGACCGCAAACACCTCCGCGAGCGAGATCACGATCGTGACCGGCAGCGGGTATGAAGGCGACGACCTGGTCTTCACCGTCAACCACAGCGGTCTCCAAAGCGGTACGATCAACCGCACCATCACCATCAACGGCTGGAACAGTGTGACCAACGCGACGGCCAGCAATTCGCCGTTCACCATGACCATCAGTCTGCAGATCGAGCAGTCCGGAACCGTGACCGTGACGCAGGCCGTCGGGACGGGCTGGACGAGCTTCTTCAACACGACAGGGCAGAAGATTGCCGAAGTCCGGAGCAACGCCGGCACGATCGGCAGCTTCACCGTGACCGCCTACCCGTGCACCATGCCGCAGGGCCTGACCCGCCTCCGCATGGTGAACCGCTACTTCACGATGTCAAGCACCGCCGGCAGCGTCAACGTCGATGTCCGCCTGTACTACACCAACAGCGAAGCCGCGGGCATCATTACGCAGCCCTCCGCGCTTACGGTGTGGCAGAAACCGCTGTACATGTGGACCAATCGCGGCGGGACGTCCTATCCCTTCGAGAACATGGTCGAAGTGAGCGGAGTGACCAGCCTGAACGGACCGTTCGCGCTGGCGCATGCATGGTTCCCGAAAGACGGCGCCGAACCCGACGCCGCCACGCCGGTGACGATGACGCTTGACCAGAACTACCCGAATCCGTTCAATCCGACGACCACCATCGGTTTCGCGCTTGCGGAAGACGGGGATGTGCAGCTCACGGTGCACGACATGCTCGGCCGCGAGGTTGCGCGTCTCGCCGATGGTCCCCGGACCGCGGGCAGCTATCGCGTGCAGTTCGATGCATCCGGGCTCGCGGGCGGCGTGTACACCTACACCCTCCGCAGCGGCGGCAGCATGCTTTCACGTCAGATGCAGCTCGTCAAATAACCCTGCCGATTCCGGCAGAATCCGGCCGTCCCGTTTCCTGCGGGACGGCCTTTTTTTCTCCCCTCCGCATATTTTTCATGCGAAACGCACACTCCATCCGCGGCATTCATTCCCGGGAGTGCGGAGATTTTCGTATCTTACCGAGATTCTGAGAATTCCGATGATTTTCATGTCGGAATCATCCACGATATCGAAGAAAACTTTCATTCTCTCAAATTTCAATCCGGAGTATTTCATGGCCAAAACCAAAGCCAAAGCCAGCACCGGCGCGAAGCGCCCCGCCCGCAGCAGGAAGTACGTGTACTTCTTCGGCGGCAAGAAAGCCGAAGGCAAGGCCGACATGAAGAACCTGCTCGGCGGCAAGGGCGCCAACCTCGCCGAGATGGTGAACATCGGCCTTCCCGTGCCCGCCGGCTACACCATCACGACCGAAGTCTGCACGTACTATTACGACAACAAGCAGAAGTACCCCGCCGAACTGAAGAAGCAGGTCGCCGAGGCGCTGAAGAAAATGGAACGCGAGATGAAGGCGAAATTCGGCGATCCGAAGAATCCGCTGCTTCTCTCCGTGCGCTCCGGCGCGCGCGCCTCGATGCCGGGCATGATGGATACGATCCTCAACCTCGGTCTCAACGACACCACCGTGCAGGGACTCATCGCGCGTTCGGGCAACGAGCGTTTCGCCTATGATTCCTATCGCCGCTTCGTGCAGATGTACGGCGACGTGGTGCTGGATCTGAAGCCGAAAACGAAAACGGACATCGATCCCTTCGAAGAAATTCTCGAAGCCAAGAAGCATGCGCGCGGCGTGGAGCTCGACATCGATCTCACCGCGGAGGATCTGAAAGAACTCGTCGCCGAATTCAAGTCCGCCATCAAGCGTGAGACCGGCCGCTCCTTCCCCGACGATCCCGAAGAACAGCTCTGGGGCGCCATCGGTGCCGTGTTCAATTCGTGGATGAACGATCGCGCGATCGTGTACCGCAAACTCAACGGCATTCCCGCCGAGTGGGGAACCGCGGTCAACGTGCAGTCGATGGTCTTCGGAAACGCGGGTGAAGATTCCGGTACGGGTGTCGCCTTTACGCGCGACGCGGCTTCCGGCGAAAACATGTTCTACGGCGAATTCCTCATGAACGCCCAGGGCGAAGACGTCGTCGCCGGCACGCGCACCCCGCTGCCCATCATTCAGCTGAAGGACAAGGATGCAAAGTCGCACAAGCAGCTGCTCGACATCCGCAAGAAGCTCGAGAAGCACTACCGCGACATGATGGACATCGAGTTCACGATCCAGAACGGCCACCTGTACATGCTGCAGTGCCGCGTCGGCAAGCGCACCGCGTTCGCCGCGATCAAGACCGCCGTCGACATGGTGAAGGAAAAACTGATCTCGCAGGAAGAAGCCATCATGCGCATCCAGCCCGATCAGCTCAATCAGCTCCTCCGCCCGATCTTCGACCTGAAGGCGAAGAACAAGGCGATCAAGGAAGATCAGCTGCTCACGAAGGGCCTCAATGCCGGACCCGGCGCCGCATCCGGTGTCGTCGCCTTCAACGCGGAAGACGCCGTGCGCTTCAAGAAAAACGGCCTGCCCGTGATTCTTGTCCGCATCGAGACTTCCCCCGAGGACATCAAGGGCATGGACGCCTCCGAAGGTATCCTGACCGCGCGCGGCGGCATGACCTCGCACGCGGCACTCGTCGCCCGTCAGATGGGCAAGGTCTGCGTCGCGGGCTGCGATGCCCTGAAGATCGACTACAAGGCGGCGGAGATGCGCGTAAACGGCCGCAGCGAAGTCATCCGCGAAGGCGACTACATCTCGATCGACGGCTCGACCGGTGAAGTGATGCTCGGCAACATCCCCACGCGCCCGAGCGAAGTTCTCCAGGTGCTCGTCGACAAGACGCTCGACCCGAAGGACGCTCCCGTCTATCAGATGTACGACAAGATCATGAAGTGGGCCGACGGCGTGCGCCAGATCAACATCCGCACCAATGCCGATCAGCCCGATCAGTCCGAGAACGCCGTCGCTTTCGGCGCCGAGGGCATTGGCCTCTGCCGTACCGAACACATGTTCTTCGGCGAAGGCAAGATCGGACCGATGCGCGAGATGATCCTCGCTGAGGACGTCGAAGGCCGCCGCAAGGCACTCGCCAAGCTGCTGCCGCTGCAGCGCAAGGATTTCGAAGGCATCCTCACTGCCATGGGCAAGCGTCCGGTGACGATCCGCACCATCGATCCCCCTCTGCACGAATTCCTCCCGCACGACGAAAAGGGACAGAAGGAAATCGCCGCGGATCTCGGCATCTCTCCCGCCACGGTGAAGGCACGCGTCGAAGCCCTGCATGAGTTCAACCCGATGCTCGGTTTCCGCGGCTGCCGCCTCGGCATCATGTACCCGGAAATCACCGAGATGCAGGCCCGCGCCGTGTTCGAAGCGACGGTCAACGTCCGCAAGAAAGGCGTGAAGGCCTTCCCCGAAATCATGATCCCGCTCGTCGGCCATGTGAAAGAGCTGAAGCTCCAGGAAGAGATCGTGCGCCGCGTCGCAGCGGAAGTCATGAAGGAAACCAAGACGAAGTTCGATTACCTCGTCGGTACGATGATCGAGATTCCGCGCGGCGCCATCACGGCGGACGAAGTGGCGGAAGTCGCCGAGTTCTTCTCCTTCGGCACCAACGATCTGACGCAGACCACGCTGGGCGTGAGCCGCGACGACGCCGGACGCTTCCTCCCCTCCTACGTGGAGCATGAGATCTACCCGCGCGATCCGTTCGAAGCCATCGACCAGTCGGGCGTCGGCTTCCTGATGAAGCATGCCGTCGCCGCCGGTCGCATGACGCGCCCCGACATCAAGCTCGGCATCTGCGGCGAGCACGGCGGAGAACCCTCCTCCGTCGAGTTCTGCCACAACATCGGCCTCAACTACGTGAGCTGCTCGCCGTTCCGCGTGCCCATCGCACGCCTGGCCGCCGCCCGTGCCGCCCTGCAGAATCCCCGCAAGGCCGCGAAGAAGGCAGCAAAAAAGGCGAAGAAAAAATAATTCTTCCCGCGATGCGGGAATGCGCCTGACGCATGCCTGTACCGCGATGGACAGAAATCGAAAGGGCACCCCACTCAGGGGTGCCCTTTTTTTTCGCCTTCCTCCGGATTCGCGCGCCTGGCCTACTCGACGAGTATGATCTTCGCGGTCGCCCGCAATGCATCGTCAGAAAGCATCGTGGCGGAATAGCAGCCCTTCGGCAAGCAACTCATATCGACCTGCACCGGATGCATTTCCGCCTGCCCGGCGTCGACTGTCCTGCGTACCACTTCCCTTCCGAGCATATCACGGATGACGATTTCGGCGTGGCCGGCCCCGGGCAGCCGGCAGTGCAGGGTGACGCTCCCGGTCGAGGGAACAGGATACGCCGAGATACCGAACACGGCAGGACCGGGCTCCGCGCCGTTCCCCTCGATCCCTGTCGTCGTTTCCGGGATGCCGATGGAGGAGATGTTTGCGTCCATCCACGCGACGCGGTCGCGTATCCACCGCTTCAGGTACGACAGTTCAGATTCCCACGTCTCACCGACGAAATAGTTCGGCCAGATTTCCTTTCCGAGAAGGTCCCATCGGGCGAAGTGCCTGGTCTGTGCCTCACCGACCTGCATCACGAGCGAATCGATGACATGTTCGATGTGCGCGATGCTCAGGGGACCGGCGCGGAGTTCTTCCCAGCGCCGTTCGATGCAGTAGACGAAAGAGGGATCCTGCAGCAGTCTGCGCCACCAGAACGGTACCCGGCCGTAATGCGTCCGCCAGCCGGTCGTGCGTTCCGCCTCGGAATAATTGACGTTGCCGAACGCGAAATTGAAATCCCATACCGGACCCGCGACCAGCTTCCCGCCAGTGCTTTTTCGGTCCTTGTGGAGGTAGAGACTGGCGACGAACCCGTCGACATTGTTGGCCCACTCGTTGATCAGCATGTAATCGACGAATGACGGCACATCGAGATAGGAGGCGTAGCCGTCAAAGGGGTTGCTGAAATCCGGCTCGCGCATTTTCGATTCGAAGGCGGCGATAAAATCCTGGATGTACCACCGCTGGTGCCAGTTGAGATTGTTTGACGTCGGATACACGTGCATGTACACGTAGTACCCGAGCGAATCGAACGCACCGGGGAACCCCAGCTGCGTCGATTTACCGTTCTGATCGATCGCGATGATATATCCCCCGGTGACTTCGTCGCCGCTGCGTGTCTCCGGGTCCATTTTGGAGATGTTCACACGGTTCTTGTCCCGCTTGATGTTCTCCATCAGCACGTACACGCCCTGATAGACACCGTCGAGAACGAGTTCGCAGAAGCGGGTCCGGCTGGCGTACCAGCCGATGTCGCGCGTGATCTGGTACACGAGCACGTTCCGCAGCAGCGATTTATCGACGAAGGGGGCGTACAGAATCCAGTCATGCTCGGTGGGCAGACCCATAATCGACGCGTTCGTCTCTTCGTCGTAATCGTCCCGCAGTTCGAACAGGTACTGCTTCTGGTCGTAGCCGAGCGATGTATTGCCCCGCAGTTCGATCGCGACCGGTCCCTGGTAGTCGGTGTAGGGATCGTCGATGGAATTCCGCGGTCCCTCCCCGCGTATTACGCCGAGAAAGGCAGGGCCCTTCGGTTCGTCCGGAATCGGTGATCCGTCGGTCTCAATGACGACGATCGGGAGATTCGACGTCCGGAACGCAACGTTCTGCGCGTGAAGAAGGTTCGGGATGAGCAGTGCGGAAATCAGGGAAATCAGACACCAGCTGCGAGGCGGGAAAAGCAACGCTTGTCGCATGGGACCCTCTGATCGTAAAGGTGCGTAATTATTCGAAGTTCCTTCCCTCCTCCGCCCGGCTGCAGACCGGCTGAAACGCACAGCCCCCTGCGATAGGGAAACACCCCGGCTCGCATGAAGTTACATCATTCCCGCACCTGAATATCCGATTCCTGCCATGACAGCCCGCTGCAAAGCGCTGCATTCAACTCATGCAGTACATGATGCTTTCGCCCGAAATCTTTCCTGAAGCACGGTCCCTCTCCCGCACCCCGCTGAACGCCCCGCATCACGGGGTCTCCCGTACCCCTCTACCGTTTCACCGGGTCTGCGACATCGAATACGGCCACCGGATAGTTGTTCGTGGCGATGAGTTTCGCGACATCGAATCCCTTTGCCGCGAGCCGCGCTTTCAGATCCTCCAGGGGAACGGCGTCCCAGCGCGGCTGCCGCGCCATGATCCAGAGATATTTCCGGCTGGGTGCCCCGACGGCAACCCACTGGTAATCTCTGTCGAGTTCGATGATCCAGTAATCCCCCTTGAACGGCCAGAAAAACGACACCTTCAGCTTGCTGTTCCCGCTGCCTTCCACGACCCACGCCTTCCCCGTCACGCTGTTTTCTTCGCCCCGAACGCTGTCTTCCCGGCAGCGATTCACGACGCGAACGGTCTCCGCGTCAATGAGTTCGTACTCGGCGGTCGAATTCCAGCAGTCGCTCTGAAAGGAGTTCGGCAGCCGCATGATTTCATACCACTTCCCCGCGTACCGGTTGAGGTCCACCGACGCGACGGTCTCGAGCGGAGGGTAGCTGCCCCCGCAGGCGGGGAGAAGAAGGCAGAGCATTGCGAGTATGCGTTTCATAATGGGCCTGAAGCGGCAAAGAGGTGAAGGGGCAAAGATGTAAGGTAGTGAATCGGGGACGGGAGATGAAAGAGGGGCGGTTTTTCGTCCCCATGTCACAAACCGGGGTTCGTTTCGTGTCTCTTACGATGTGCCGGCCCTGCGGAGCGGACGCGCCCCGCGCAAGTACCGCCTCTTCACCATGAAAACGGATTGATTATGCAAGCCATGAAAAGCACTCTTTTCATCGTGGGATACCTGTGCCTGTGCACATTGACGATACACGCACAGATCGATGTGATGCCCCGTTCACAGACCGAAGGCGGCCGGCAGCCCGCCGCCGCGACGGACACGGATGTCGCAGCGCTTCTCTCGGGTCCCGCCGGCGGACCGTCCCTCGCCTGGCACAACTACCGTCAGCACCGCACGGCGAACGATATCGCCCCCGGCCTGGTATTCACGTGGGACATTCCGGTCGCGGAGCTCCCGCAGGACCTCGTACTCAGCCTGCGTCCGGGACTCAGCTACCTGTATCCGACCATACTCGTCGATGCGGTCGCGCGGCTGCAATGGCGCGATCACGCCGCGGTCATCGCAGGATTCAGTTTCGATTTTTCCGGCGACAGGGAGTTCCGTTTCGAGGAAGCGAATCCCGAATGGCGGTGGTTCAACGAACACGACAGTTTCGGGAAACGCAGCTTTGCGCAGCTGGGCCTGCAGATTCCCACGGGTTTCGCCTACTACGAACTCCTTTATCGCATCCAGCTCGAGAAAGGCTCCCATGCCTATTACACCGATGCGGCGCGCAGTTTTCAGACGCCCGCCGGCTATCGGCGCTATTTTATCCTGTCGGTGGGAATGGGTGTCTGGCTCTGAAAAAACGCCCGTACGATGATATCCATCGTACGGGCGCTCTATTCTGCCGGAGATCCGGTTCGTCAGACCAGCACTCCCGTCTCGAAGCGGACACGCAGTTTTTCGAGCATGTCCCTGGTCATGCTTTCGAGGTCGTGCGACGGAGACCAGCCCCATTCTTCACGCGCGGAGGAGTCGTCCACGCCGTCAGGCCAGGAATCGGCGATATCCTGCCGGAAATCCGGCGCGTATTCGATTTCGAATTCCGGGATGAATTTGCGGATGGCTGCCGCCTGCTCGGCGACCGTGAAGCTCATGGACCCGACGTTGAAGTCCGTATGATGCTTCAGATCGGCGAAGTCCGCTTCGGCGAGATCGATGGTCGCCTTCAGGCAGTCGGGCATGTACATCATCGGAAGGCGTGTATCCTCGCGCACGAAGCAGGTATACCTGCCGTTGCGGATGGCTTCGTAGTAGATCTCCACCGCGTAATCGGTCGTGCCGCCGCCGGGCAGCGCTTCGGAAGAGATGATGCCGGGGTAGCGAAGGCCGCGGACGTCGAGTCCGTACTTGCGTACGTAGTAATCGCCGAGGACTTCACCGCAGACCTTGGTGACGCCGTACATGGTGGTGGGATGGAGGGCCGTCTCCTGGGGAGCGATCGCCGGTGTGCCCGGTCCCCAGACGGCGATGGAACTCGGGATGATCACGCGCGTCAGGCTGTGCTTGACGGCGAGGTTCATGACGTTGATCGACCCGTTCATGTTCACGTTCCAGCAGAGCTGGGGATTCTTCTCACCCACCGCGCTGAGCAGCGCGGCCATGTGATACACCGTGTCGATGTCGTAACGGGTGATGAGGGATTCGATTGCGTCGGCATCGAGCACGTCAAGCTGATGATACGGACCGCTGCCTTCCGGGAGGCAGGTTTCCTGCTTGAGGTCTGTCGCGATGACATTGTCGTTTCCGTACTTCCTGCGGAGGGCGACGGTGAGTTCCGTTCCGATCTGTCCGCAGGCGCCGGTCACGAGGATGCGTTTCATTTCTTTGCGCATGGATACAATCCTTGAAGAGCGAAGGTGAAGAGCTCGAAAATTAAAAAAGCAGGCGGACACGGTGTCCGCCTGCGACGTTTCATCAGTCAATCATGCCGAGTTCGCGGCCGACCTTCGTGAAGGCGGCAATCGCGCGGTCGACATGCTCGGTCGTGTGTGCCGCACTGAGCTGAACACGGATCCGGTCTTTGCCGCGGGGGACGACAGGGAAGGAGAACGCGATCACGTAGATCCCTTCCGCGAGCAGACGATCGGCGAATTCGACTGCGAGCGCGGAGCAGTTCTCGTACTTGCCGAACATGATCGGTACGATCGGATGGTCGCCGGGGATGATGTCGAAACCGGCGGCGGTCATTTCGCCGCGGAATTTCTTCGTGTTGGCTTCAAGCCGGTCGCGCAGTTCCGTCGATGCCGTCAGCAGGTCGAGGGCCTTGAGCGTTGCGCCGACCACGCCGGGAGGCACGGTATTGGAGAACAGGTACGGACGGCCCTTGTTCCGGAGCCATTCGATGATCTCCTTCTTTCCGGAGACGCAGCCGCCCGACGCACCGCCGAGGGCTTTGCCGAACGTCGTGGTGATGATATCGGTCCGTCCCATCACGCCGCAGTATTCATGCGTCCCGCGGCCGGTTTTCCCGAGGAAGCCGGAGCAGTGGCTTTCGTCATGCAGCACCAGGGCATCGTACTTGTCCGCGAGATCGCAGATCTGGTCGAGCTTGGCGATTTCACCGTCCATCGAAAACGCGCCGTCGGTGACGATGACGCGGAACCGGCAGTCCTGCGCCTCTTTCAGGCAGCGCTCGAGACCTTTTGCCATTTTCCCGGTACCGGGGTCCTCCGTTTCGGTGTCACCCAGGTGTCCGTGATTGTAGATCCAGCGCTGGGCCTTGCTCAGACGGATCCCGTCGATGATGGACGCATGGTTGAGCGAATCGGTGATGATGGCATCCTGTTCGGTGAAGAGCGGCTCGAAGACCGCGCCGTTGGCGTCGAAGCAGGAGGAAAAAAGGATGGTGTCTTCCATGCCGAGGAATTCCGAGACCTTGCGCTCGAGTTCCTTATGGATATCCTGCGTTCCGCAGATGAAACGCACCGACGAAAGGCCGTAGCCGCGCTCGTCGATCGCCTCATGCGCCGCCTTCACCAGGTCGGGATGCGAGGAAAGTCCGAGATAGTTGTTCGCACAGAAGTTGAGCACTCTCTGGCCGCGTACCGTAATCTCCGCGCCCTGCTCGCTTTCGATAATCCGTTCGTTCTTATACAGTTTTTCTGTTTTGAGGTTCTGGATTTCTGTCGCCAGAAAATCCTTCATCTTCCCGTACATATATCAGCTCCTTTCGTGGGAGGTGTGAAATCGGTGCTGATTACAAAGATAGGGATTTTCGGGGGAAAAAGTATGGCAAGGCGAAGGAGGAGAAAGGGAGGGAGGGAGCAGAGAACGCAGAGAAGATTTTACCGCAGAGGCGCACTGAGGCGCGCTGAGGATTTTTTACATGTTCCATCTCTGATGTCGGTCCATTCCCCCGCAGGGAACTCCAATGCGATCCGAAAAAATCCTCTGTGTCCCTCTGTGCGCCTCTGCGGTAAAATCTTCTCGGTGCCCTCTGCTCCCTCCCTCCCTTTCTCCTCCTTCGCCTTGCCATACTTTTTCCCCCGAAAATCCCTATCTTTGTAATCAGCACCGATTTCACACCTCCCACGAAAGGAGCTGATATATGTA
>QKAF01000099.1 GCA_003246455.1 Bacteroidota bacterium | reverse complement strand
GTCCGCACGCTCGAGGAAGGACACAAGGCGGCCGGCCAGTACCAGCTGGTGCTCACGGCCAGTGACCTGCCCAGCGGCGTGTATCTCTACCGCCTGGAAGCCGGGAACTACACCGACACCAAGCGCATGATCATCTCGAAATAAATAAAATCAACAAAGACCTGGAGGGGGACGCGCAAGTGTCCCCCTCCTTTTGTATCTTCCCGGTACAAAAGAGACGTTAATGCTCTTATGCCTCTTGTTTTTGCAGCTTCATGGAATCATTGAACTTCAGCAGAGGAGGGGAGAATGAGACGTTTACAGGTACTGACAGCAGTCGCTGTCTTCGTCACCGCAGCATGTCTTTCGGGAACGGCGTATTCGTCAGGCAGTGAAACGGGCGCAGGGAGCGGAGATGTTGACGTCAGCTGTTCATCGGAATTATACAAGCTGGAAATCGACCCGCTGACAGGGACCTATATCCAGAGTGCATTCAAGGTCGCCGTGCAGGTGACGAACACGAGCGGCAGTCCCGTGTTCGATGTGGAAGCGTCGGTTATCCTGATGGGCAGCAAGCTGACGATGGCGGGATCGAATTCAGTACTCCTGGCAGCGCGGCTCGATGACGGGGATCCGCCTGTTACCGCGGAGTGGGACGTCTCAGCATATCTGTCCAAGGACAGCGCGCTCATTCCCATCCTTTTCTTCGTCAGCTGCAAGGATGAGCTGGGGAATCCTCTCCCGACACGACAATGTCAAGTGGAGATCGCATTCCCTGCGGTGAAGCCTCCTCTGCTGGCATGCTCTCTGTCCACGAATGTCACCGATGGCGTGAACGACATGACCATCGACTTCGATGTCTCTCGAGGGGATTACGAGGGCGAACAGAGCACGGTCGGCGAATACACGGTGTTTACGCTGACCGCGGCGGTACAGAACATTGGCGAGGTGAAGGCGAAGCGCGTGAAAGCGATGCTCCTGCTCAGTGAGAATTTCACCCTTGAGGATGGCGAGACTCCGATAAAATTGGTATCGCCGGATGACATCAATCCATCGTCCTCAGGAACGGCGAGCTGGAAAATACGGCCGGTTGGCAGCTGTATCCAGGTTCAGAGGAATTTCGAGGTTATTCTCACCGCCGAGGACAGCGAGCCGCACCGATGCTCGATGACGGTAACGATGGCGGAGAAGGGCTGCCTCATAGTGGTCGATCTTCCGACCAACGGCGTGGGGGCGACAGGACAGAAGATTGTCATACCTGTGGTATATAATACCGCTGTTACCGACGGTATCGAACAGTATCGGCTGCTCTTTGAATTCAATCCGGAACATGTGCGCTTTCTCGATGCAATTGCCGAAGGGACGCGCACGGAAAAGGGCTGGCGGGGTCCACGCACACAGACATTCACGTCGGATGGTGCATCCCTTCCTGATGTCGTGATGGTGGACGATCTGACGCTCGATCGAAGAAACATGATTCGTTTTGGTGAGCAGGATACACTCGTATTCCTCCGGTTCGAGGTGGTTTTCGACCCGCAGTTCTCGAGGGACGGTTACGGCCATGTTGCCCAGTCCGAATTGTCGATTGTGCAGGATCGCACCTTCTCCCCGAATCGGCGAATCCTGTCCGCATTTAATTCATCGATTGAGGATGCCCGTTCGGATGCCATCATCGCGTATCGGAATGGGTTCGTTACCGTATCGAGTGATTGCGTCCTTCCGCTGATCGCGACGGTCCGCCTCCTTCCGAACCATCCGAATCCGTTCAATCCCTCGACGCGCATTTCCTATGACCTGGAGAACGCGACGGTCGTCCGACTGGCGGTACTGGATCTCTTCGGACGCGAGATTCGGATTCTCGATGAAGGCCTGCGTACCGCCGGCATGCACCACTGCGAATTCGATGCGGAAGATCTCGCCGGAGGAGTGTATTTTTATCAGTTGAGAACTTCCGATGCGACGTACACCCAACGCATGCTGCTCCTTCGGTAACATGCGGGAATCCCACACATGAGAGTCTGCTCGGTGCTGATGCGTATTCATTCCCATCCCTGCCCCTGGGCGGTACGGATTATTGCCTTCGCTGCAGGGATCATTCTCGCAGCGGCCTCACCGTCTCCGGTGCATGGAAAGGGGATGGAGATCTCCTGCGAACTGTCCGCACCTGACACCATCCATTTTACGGAAAGCGCGTACGTTCCCGGTGAGTTTTTCCTCGAAGTCGTCGTCCATAATGACGGGCCGACCGGGGTAGGGCATCTGAACGTGTACATCCTGCAGAGCGGTCGAATGTCGCTGCGTTCGGCGCAGATGCGGACCATCGATACGCTCGCGCCGTGGTCTTCTGTTGAACTGCGTGGGGAAGCGGGATTCCTTCTGCATGTCAATGCCGTGAGGGAATCCGGATTTGACACTCTTCGCATCGCCGTCATCGGACAGGAAGTACAGTGCGCCTGTTTCGTGCCCGTATTCGTTGAGAAGGAAACGCGCCCGAAACTGCAGCTGATATGTGAATCCGTGGCCGCGCTCGATTTCGATCCCATTCGCAACGAGTATGTACCCGATCCCTTCCCGGTGAAGACCACACTCCGCAACATTGGAGACGCCAGCGCGGATGATTGTGTGTTGAATTACACCGGGTCGGCGAGGGTTACTCCGGCGAACGGGGAATATGAAATCGCAGTCGGACGGCTCGGCCCCGGGGACGAAATAACACATGTGTGGCAGATGCATCCTGCGCGCCGCGACAACGGGGTTGAGGAAGTCCTGCCGTTTCGTGCGGAGGGTTACGGCGGGCTGGGGAATCGCTTCGTCGACGCGAACTGCGAATCGACGGTGTTCGTTCCGGCGGCACGCGCCGCCGAGTACATCTGTTCACTGGAAATCGATCCGGTGCGGTACGACGAGACAGCGAAGCGCTACGTACCTGATCCTTTTACGATCCGTGCGCGGGTGACGAACGTCGGCCAGGGTGTCGCTGTAGGAATGACGATGCTGACGATCCTGGACGACGGGCTCCTGCTGGCTCCCGGACAGGCGGTGATCGATACCCTTCCGGAGGCACTCGGTCCGGGGCAGTCATCCGGTCTCTTCCTCAAAGCCGTCAGGCCCCTGTGGCGGGAGCCCGGTGATTCTCTGCATATCGCGGTCCTGTTCGCAGACGTATTCGGGAATACCACACGCTGCGAGACCTCCGTCTGGATTCCCGCAGCGGATGCGCCCGGCATCCTTCTCGAGTGCAGCAGCGAACGGGACTCGCTGACAACCGATCCCGCTCAGGGCGGTTACAGGGAATCACAGTTCTTCTTTCATGCCGGTGTGGAGAATCTCGGGTCCGACCCGATATTCAACGTATCGCTTTTTGCGGTCGCGGATCCGGAGGGGATCCTCGTCATTGATCCGAAAACGCAGGAAAAGCTGATATCCACCGCGCTGCTCAATTCCGACGGGCTTCGTACGGTCTCCTGGTCCGTTCAGACCCGCCCCAGCAGCATCGATCGCACGGTGCATCTGCGCGTCTTTTCTTTTGCGCGGAGCCAGAGCGGTTACTACATCCCTCTGAGCCATTGCGACGTGCCGGTTTTTGTCCCTCGCGTCGGTCAGGCGCGGCTGGTCTGCGACATCACGACGTCCGTGACCGATGGTGTCAGCGATCGGAGCGTTTCATTCGATACCGTTCACGTGGACTATGAAGGAATACCGAGTCAGTTCGGGGACTATACGGTTTTCCGCGCCACGGTGAAGGTGACCAATACCGGGGACGCCGCGGCGCCATTCGTCACCGCGGCGCTCCTGCTGCCGCAGGGACTGAGAATGGAAGAAGGGGAGCAGCCGACGAAAACGGTGATCCCCCCCAGGCTCGCCGTCGGAGAGCAGGGAACTGCGTCATGGCTTATCCGGCCAATGCCGGTCGAACAGGAAACCGCATATTCCATCAAAGCGCTGGCATCGACGGAGCAGGTAATCCCATCCCAGTGCGAACTGGTGCTCATTGTCGCCGAGCGGCTTGATGTCGTCGACATCAGCATCCCATCTGATCTGATTGGCATCTCCGGAAATATGCTAGAAGTGCCGGTGGTCATCGATCCTGTCTCAGGCAGTGCTCCGGGGGCGTACCGGCTGCTGCTTCGTTACGATCCGACGCTGCTCCGCTTCGATGCTGCGCGGCACGAAGGGAATCTGAATCCGTACAACTGGCGCAACCTGAGCACGAGAATCTACAGGGAGTCGCCGTATACCGGGAAGAACATCCTCGTTGTATCGGACTCGACCAATTTCGAGCCGCGGGAACCGATCACGGGGAACGTGCTTGTCACCCTGTATTTCGAGGTGACGCATCCTGCCGGGAAACTGGGAGATCCGGGATATGTCGTCCAATCACAGATGGAATTTGTCCGGTATCCCTCCACGATGGAAGATGGGACGAGTCTTGTCCCGTTTGTCCGGCCGTATGCAAAATCCAGGAAACTGACCGCGGTATTCAATGACGGTGCGGCGACTCTCTCCGGAGACTGTCTGCTCCCGCTCAGCGCCGCATCGCGGCTGTTCCCGAACCAGCCCAATCCATTCAATCCCGTGACGATCATCCCCTATTATCTCGCGGAGGCGACGTCGTTTCGCATCGTGCTGCTTGACGCATTCGGCCGGGAACTCCGCGTCATCGACGAAGGCTGGAAGTCAAAGGGGCATTACAGCGCGCTCCTCGACGCGGGGGACCTGCCCAGCGGACTGTACTTCTGTCGCCTGGAAGCAGGCGCGCGCGTGCACGTACGAAAGCTGCTTCTCGCCAAGTAAAAAAAACTCCGGCTGCTGAGCCGGAGTTTTTTTTTACAGTCAGTGATCAATGCATGACGCCGCTGGGTGGCGTGCCGGTAAACATCTGTCCGGGGTCCTGCGTGATTTTTATCTCGCCGAACTTCCGTTCGAACTTGTCGATGTTGTCCCTCAGTGCATTGAGCAGGAGTTTCGCATGAACGGGCGTCATGACGAGACGGGCGTGCACCTTCGCTTTCGGGACACCCGGCAGGATGCGCGTGAAGTCGATGACGAATTCCGCATTCGAGTGCGTGATGATCGCGAGGTTGGAGTAAATCCCCTCTGCTTCACGCTCACCGAGTTCGATGTTGACCTGCTGGTTCTTCATGTCAGGGACGTTGTCGCTCATCGCTTCTCCAGTTTGGATGATTATTACTTGCGGAGATCGTCGGCCTGCTTGTATGCTTCACCGGCTTCCTTGGTCATTCCGGCAGTTGCGTACACCTTCCCGGCGAGATCCCAGTTGGATGCATTGTCCGGCTGGATCTTGACGAGAGTCTGAATATACGGGACGGCTTTGCTGACGATGGATTTGTAATCGGCCTGCGACGCGTTCGGGTCGTTGGTTTCGCTGTTGTCCCGCAGGCTGATGCCCCAGCGCAGGTAGGCCACGGCCAGGTTGTAGAGCGCGCTGGTGTTCTCCGCCTCGAGTTTGACCGCGGCTTCGAGATACTTCGCTGCATCCTCGAACTTGCTCACCTGCAGCAGCGCCGTACCGGCAGCGTACTGCGCGGTCATGTCCTTCGGGTTGCGGTCCGCATACGTGGTGAATTTCGAAACCGCCTCCGTCACGCGGTTGGCCGCGATATAGGCGTTGAGAAGGTCGTTGTTGAGGTCCCCGTTTTCAGGGAAATCCGCGGTCGCGCGGTTGAGGAGGTCGATCGCTTCCGCGTACTTGCTGTTTGATGCTTCTTCTTTGCCGTCTTTTTTCAGATTGCCGGCTTCGATGGTGAGCAGCTGTCCGAGGGCGCTGTATGCCTGGGCGCTCGGATTGCGCTTGATCTGTTCCTGGAGAGGCGCGAGGGCGTCGTCAGTGCGCTCCATCCCCATCATGGCGTAGGCGAGATAGACGTAGGCATTGTACTTCGCCGAACTGTCGGGCTGCAGCTTGATCGCCGCCTGGAATGCGTCGGCGGCGTCGCCATAAAGGTCCTTGTCCTTTTTCAGCTGTGCCTTCTGCATGGTATTCGCACCGAAGTTGAAGGCCTGCCCCCAGTATGCGATGCGGTAGGAATTGATCTCCTCGCTGGTCTTGCCGCCGAGGCTCTGTGCTTTTTCCCAGCTTTCCTGGAGTTTCTTGTACTGCTTCTTTTCAGCATACACATGCCCGAGCCAGTACCAGCCCTCAGCGCTGTTGGGTTTTTCCTGGGTTTCCTTCGTGAAAGCTTCCAGGGCCTTGTCCAGCTTCTCCTGGTTCTTGCTCTGCTGATACTGCTGCAGATAGAGTTTGCCGCTCGTGATATTCGGAGATGAACACTGAAATCCCATCGTTGCAACGCTGATGAGCACGAGTGCCACCGTCGCGACGCGGGTCAATGTAGTGCGTTTCATGGATTCCTCGAGACGTGATATTAATAGACAGAAGATGCGAAAATTCTTCCGAACCTGTAAAATATCGATATGCGCCGGGAAAGGCAAGGCAGACACCGCCCGCGCGTGCCCGGAGGGGAATTAATCGGTCAAAATGGCCCCTGTTGCGGCAGGAAGGATGAGAAGCGATCTAAACACCGAATTTCAAAGAACATGGAGTATATTTCATCCTTGACATTTCGGGGAATTCAAGCCATATTGGCTACTTAAGTATCTGATTATGGTGGTTTTCGGAGACGGAAAGAAACAATATGCTGGGTGGACTTCGGAGATCGACGTATGCGACGACAGGCGGCGCTCCCAGGCAGAAGCTGGAGGCGCTGCTTTCCGTTTGCCGCAGCAACCTCGTTGCGGTCGATGAAGACCTGATCTCCCGCGCCTTCACGTTCATGACGCAGGCGCATAAGGAGCATCGCCGGAAATCTGGCGAACCCTATTCGACCCACCCGTACGCCGTGGCGATGATCGTAGCGCAGGAAATCCCGCTTGACGACGTGTCCGTCGTTGCCGCACTCCTGCACGACGTGATCGAAGACTGTGAAGACTACAGCTATAACGATATCCGTGATGAATTCGGCGCAACGATCGCCGATATCGTCGAGGGAGCCACAAAGATCTCCACGATCCTTGTCAGCAAGGAAATCACCAAGGCGGAGAATTATCGGAAGCTGATGGTTTCGATGATCAACGATATCCGCGTGATCCTCGTGAAATTCGCCGACCGCCTGCACAACATGCGAACGCTGGAATTCGTCGGCGAGCAGAAGCAGATCCGCATTGCCCGGGAGACGCTTGAGATCTACGCCCCGCTCGCACATCGGTTCGGACTCGGCCGCATCAAATGGGAGCTTGAAGACCTGTCCTTCAAGTATCTGTACGAGGAGGAATACCGAAAGCTGAAAAGCCAGGTATCGGTAAAACGGCGCGACCGCGAGGATTACATCGAGCGGTTCTGCAAGCCCCTGCGGAGCGAACTGGCGAAAGCGAATCTGGCCTTCGAAATCCTCGGACGGCCGAAACACCTCTACAGCATCTTCAAGAAGATGCATGACCGGAACAAGACCTTCGACGAAATCTACGACCTGTTCGCGATACGTATCGTGGTCGATACGACAGAGGAGAAGGACTGCTACCTCGCCTACGCAATCGTGTGCGAGGTGTATACTCCGATCCCGGAACGCTACAAGAATTACATCGCCCTGCCCAAGCAAAACGGGTACAAGTCCATCCATACGACGGTGCTCGGACCCGACGGGAAAATGGTCGAGGTGCAGATTCGCACGAGGGAAATGCATGAAATCGCCGAGAAGGGCATCGCCGCCCACTGGGCGTACAAAGAGAGCATAAACAACAAGGCCAGTGCTTTCGAGAATTGGATCCGGTGGGTGCGCGAAATCCTCGAGACGCCGCAGGCCGCCGCGACCGATGAAGAAGGCGCCCGGCAGCTGCTCGACAATTTCCAGCGGAATCTGTACCAGGACGAAATTGTCGTCTTCACGCCGAAAGGGGACTTGGTGGTGCTTCCCAACGGTTCCACACCCGTGGATTTCGCGTTCGAGATTCACTCCGAAGTCGGTCTTCATACGATCGGGGCAAAGGTCAACGGACGCATTGTTCCGCTGAACAGGAAACTGCACAGCGGCGATCAGGTCGAGGTGATTACGTCGCGCAACCAGAATATCAGCGCGGACTGGGAACAGCAGGTCGTCACCCATAAGGCCAAGGTCGCGATTCGACGCTTCATCAA
Organism: Bacteroidota bacterium; assembly: GCA_003246455.1. Lineage (GTDB taxonomy): Bacteria > Bacteroidota > Ignavibacteria > SZUA-365 > SZUA-365 > SZUA-365. Next base: position 106,696 of record QKAF01000099.1, on the reverse strand, counting down.
TGACCAGACCAAGCAGGTACTGCAGGACGGCCGTGACAAGTGGGAGCGTCGCGCAAAGAAGCTGAAAATCCCTCTCGACGAAGCCCCGCTGCTCAAGGCGGCGCAGATTCTTCGTTTCCCCAGCCTGTCCAAAATGCTCGTCGCGCTCGCAAAGGACGAAATACGGGTCGATGATATCGCGAAGGCGGCACTTGCGCCGGTGCCGGAGCCGGGGGCTGACACGGAGGTGCCGCAGCGGGATCAGCAGCAGGTGTTCGATGAGTTCGCCGACCGCGCCCGCAGTGAGAAGGGGATCATCATACAGGGAGAAACCTCGGATATCGAATACGACTTTGCGCGCTGCTGCAGCCCGCTCCCCGGGGACGACGTCATCGGTTTCGTGACCCTCGGGCACGGGATCAAGATCCATCGCCGCAACTGCCGCAATATCCAGCGGCTGATGCAGGATGACAGCGACGCGAGCATGCGCGACCGTCTGATCGACATCGCCTGGCCGGCAGACGGCACGTCGGAATACCTCGGCGGGATTCGCATCGAAGGAGAGGATCGCCCCGGCATCCTCAACGAGATCGCCCTCGCCGTCACCAGCTACAGAAATACCAATATTCGCAGTGTTAACATAGAGACAGAGAAAACGACCTTCCGCGGCTCGGTCCTGGTCACGGTGCACAGTCTCGAGCACCTTGAACGGCTGATAGAGCGGTTGAAAAAGGTGAAGGGCATCTCAATGGCGGAACGCTATGTAGAGATGTCGTAACCCCATCCGGAGGAAACGCATGAAAGAAAAAACTCCCACACTAACTCGAAAGGACATCGCAAGAAACGTCGCGGAACAGTTATCCATTAAAATCCAGGACGCCGACCATGTTGTCGATACCGTACTCTCCTCCATCCGCGAGCTGCTGATGAGTGCGGATCCCGAAGTCCGACTCGAAGTACGGGACTTCGGTGTGTTCGAAATCAAACTTACGAAAGCCAAACCGCGCGCACGGAATCCCAAGACCGGTGACAAGGTCTACGTTCCGCCACGGCGGAAAACCCATTTCAAGCCGAGCAAGCTGCTGAAGGCGTTTCTCACGACGCCGTTGAGTCCCCAGGCGGAAGCACGGCTCCTGGAACGTGAAATGCAGTCTCCAGTGCCTGTCAAACGTCCGGTCGAAGATTTCATTGCACAATAATCGCCGCACTCTCGCTATCGATTACGGCGAACGCCGCGTGGGGCTCGCCCTGTCGGATGAACTCGGCATCATCGCATCGGGTATCGGCACGGTCGACAACGATGCGTCGCTTATGAATCGTCTCCTCGAACTCCTGCGGGAACGAGAAGTCGCGAGGATTGTAGTCGGACTGCCGCTTACGCTCACGGGGGCTGAAGGTACTGTTGCAAAAATGGTGTATTCGTTCGCCGAACAGTTGCGCACGGCAAGTCATCTGCCGGTGGAACTGATCGACGAACGATTCACTTCCAGTATGGCCGCTCAGGCGATCCGTGACATGGGGGTGGGAAAAAAGAAACGGAGAGATAAAGGGAAGATCGATGAAGTCGCAGCGATCATCCTGCTGCAGGGGTACTTGGATTCGAAAAAAAACACTGCCGGCATTTAGCCGGCAGTGCTCGTTTGGGAGAAGGTTTCCTGCATCGGCCCCGGAGGGCCGGCGTGTTCAATCGACCCAGTCGGCGACGAACACGTTCGTATCGCCTTCCTTCGCATTATTCCTGTTGGAACAGAAGATCAGCGTTTTTCCGTCGCGCGTGAACATCGGGAAACCGTCGAACGCGTCGAAATATGTCACGCGTTCCAGGCCGGAACCGTCGATGTTGATGATATACAGATCGAAATTTCGGGGATTGCTCGCGTCCATGTTGGAGCAGAAGATGATCCGCTTCCCGTCGGGATGCATGAACGGCGCGAAGTTGGCGCTGCCGTTGTTCGTAATCTGCTGCATGTCGCTGCCGTCGGCGTTCATGATGAAAATCTCGAGCGCGCTGGGACGGACGAGATGATCCGACACCAGTTCCTGGTATGCCGCGAGATCAGCGTCGGTTTTCGGGCGGCTCGCCCGGAAAACGATTTTCGACCCGTCGGGGGAGAAAAAGGGCCCGCCGTCGTATCCCTTGCTGTGCGTGAGACGGGTGACGTTCCCGCCGTTCAGATCCATGGTGTAGATTTCCGGATCCCCGTCGCGGGTGGAGGTGAAAACAATTTTATCGCCTTTGGGAGACACGGTTGCTTCAGCGTCGTAGCCGTCGGAGGCGAAGAGCACCTCCTGGCCGGTGCCGTCCTTGCGGATTTTGTAGATGTCGAATTCAGGATAGAGTTTCCAGACATAGCCTTTGCTGCGGTCGGGCGCAGGGAGGCAGCCGGGATCATGCGCTTCCGTCGTCGAGAAAATGAGGTGTTCCCCGTCCGGCAGCCAGTACGAGCACGTCGTGCGGCCTTTGCCCGAACTCAGCCGCGAAACGCCGCTGCCGTCGATCGCCATGGTGAAGATCTGATCGCATTCCATATCCGCGGCGCGGCGCTGGAACGTGAGATGCTGTTCGTCGAAGGAGAGATACGCTTCCGCGTTCTCTCCGTCAAAGGTCAGCTGCCGGATATTCTGCAGATGCGTTTCGCCGGCGAGTGCCAGCGTGTCCTGAGCCGCGGAATCCGCATCCTCCGAAGGCTTCTGCTGGCCGCAGGCGGAAAGGACAAGTGCTGCCAGCACGATGTATCGTGTCAACCGGGTCATGAATTACCTCGTGTTAGATCTATGGGACGTGTTGATTCTGAAAACGGGGGGATTTCGTGCTTACCCTTCCGCATCGAGAGCGTGAAGCGTGAGCACCGGACAGCTCGCATAGCGCACGATGCGCTGGGTAATGCTGCCGATGAAGAACTGCTCGATACTCGACCGCGCGTTGGTGGCGATCACAATCAGATCCGCATGGATTTCCTTTACGAAATCCAGTATCTCTTCGGCGGTTTCGCCTTTGCGCAGGACGCGCGTGACCGGTACATCGGTGGTCACGGCTCCGAGAAGCTGGTCGAACTTCGCGTCGATTTCCCGAAGCATGACGTTTTCCACCACTTCCTCGCTCAGATCGAACGTGCGCATCGAAAGCACGGAGAAAACGTCCTGGTACACATGAAGCGCCTGAATGCTCGCCCCGTAGGCGCGGGCGATATTGATCGCGCTTCGCAGCAGCGTTTCGGACGCATCAGAAAAATCTACGGGCACGACGATGGTGGATACAGACTCGAGCATGAAACACTCCCTATAATGATGCCTGTCGAGACTTGTAGACATGGTACAGAATCGACCGGATGGACTCCGACGTCGACTCGGGACAGGGAATCGGCTTGGCGTGCTTGAGAATGCAGAGCTTGGTGGCAATATTCAGCTGATACTCCCCGAGCAGTTCGGGCTTCTCGTGGACGACATGCTGAAGCAGGTCGATCTGTTCGCTCGATAGCCCGGCTGCACTTCTGTCGGCGAGTGCGCTGATATGCTCCCTGAGCTCCTGCTCAGTCATGGCTGAGTATTCATCATTCATCATTCCACGTCATCCTTGTCTTCGAAGCCGCGGTCTTTCGCATAGTCGTACAGCTTGACGCGAAGCATTTTGCGGCCGCGATGCAGCCGGGATCGCACAGTACCTATGGGACATTCGACGAAGTCCGCGATTTCTTCATACGTAAATCCTTCGATGTCGCAGAGGATCACAACAGTTCGGAACTCCTCGGGAAGGGATTCGAGCGCCGTGGACACATCGTCATCGAGAATATTGGAGAAAATTCGCTCTTCGAGATCGTTCGGATCTGTCGATTCTGCCCTGATCGAGTGATAAAACTCCTCGACGTCGTTGTAATCGACCTTGTCGGGCTCTTTCGAGGTTCGACGATAAATATTGATGAACGAATTTTTCATTATTCTGAACAGCCAGGCCTTGCAGTTCGTTCCCTGTTCGAACTTGTCAAAGAACCGATATGCTTTCAGAAAGGTCTCCTGAAGAAGGTCGTCCGCCTCATCAGGATCGCTCGTCATACGCAGCGCAAAATTATAGAGCGCATCCATGTGCGGAAGCGCCTCACGCTCGAAGTCCCGGTGGCGCTTGCGCAGCGCTTCGGCGGATTCCTCGGCGGTAATTTCGCTGGGATTGACGTCCTCCTGAATTTCGGGATCGAGGACAGACATAATGCTCCGTTTCATTCAGATAGTCGTGGATATGAAATATACACAGCGGTCGGGACAGGCACAATCACGCATCGCCCTCCGGGCGCGGGATGCCTGCGCGCGGCCCTCCGCGTATTCGGAGAATGATGAATTTTTCGTCTTTTTTCTATTGTTATTCCGGCACTTTCTGCTATATTTCCAATTCAGATAAACTTAATCTGCTTTATTGGCGGATACGACGCAACACAAAAAAAAATCCGTTCTTTCCGATTTATGACTGCCCATCCCTGGCTTCACTCACGCGCAATCCCCGCAATCTGTCCCAAATGCAACGCCCCGGCCCTCCATCGAAGTCATGCACAGACACGCTTCGAGCAGAAGCGGAAACACATGACAGGCAAGCGGCCGTTTCGCTGCCACATCTGTGGCTGGCGCGGGTGGTTCGAGGAGCTGGAACTGCGTTTCCCCTCGAGCGCGCAGAAACCCCTGCCGCCGGAAGTCGCCGGAACGGACGTTCCCATCCCCGATTTCGTCCTTGACGATGTGCGCCCGCTGGGTCTGAGCTCCACGCTGGCGGACACCGGAGAGCAGCCGGAACCCCGCATCAAGGGGGAACGGGACGGCGGGAATCCCGCCTCACCCGCAAACGGCATGGCAATCCGCGATAAGAGCGGCAGCCGCCGCGGTCAATTCGCGATGCTCGGAATGGAAATTCAGACTCCCGCCACGCCGGCATCGGGAGCGTCAGGGGAAATCGACGGCGGAAACGGGAAGCACCGTTCCGGGCAGGACCGGAGTGGGGCGAATGCGACGCAGGAAATGCCGGGCGAAAGCGCCCATCCGGAAACCGCGAAAGCGAAGCGGGACCAGCAGGCGGACAATGTGATCGTGCTGCCGCCGGCCTTTGACGAGTATTCGGGACGACCTGTCTCGAACAAGGTCACCGCCGCGTTTCACCACGAGGCACGGAACAAAAGCATGTCGTGCCCGAAATGCGGGGAGTTCGTACTCTACCGCTCCCGGGCGCGGACGCTCGGTGAATCACTCAAAAAGAGGCTTACGAGCAAGCGGCCGTACCGCTGCCACCGCTGCGGGTGGCGCGGATGGCTGACGAAGTAATTCCGCCGCAAAAGCGACGATATTGAAATACGTACTATTCTTACACCAAATGAGTTGATCTATGCAGATCTCCAAATCAGCAGGGTACGCGGTGCATGGTCTTGGCTACCTGATCACGCGCGGTTCTCAGGAACCGGTTCAGATTTCAGAAATTGCCAACGATCAGGATGTGTCCAAGACATATCTCGCGAAGATCTTTCAGCAGCTTTCCACGGCGCGCATCGTGGTGGGACATCGCGGCGTGACCGGAGGATATATTCTTGCACGTGATCCTTCAGAGATCACGCTGGTCGATATTATCGAGGCCGTCGACGGGCCCATCATCCGCAGGCACTGCTGCCTCGGGATGTTCGGATGCCCGATCAAGACGAAATGCGCCGTGCTTGACGCGTTCAGTGAGGCGAATGAGAAATTCGTCGATGTACTGCAGAAAATCACGCTGAGCGAACTCGTCGGCGACATGACCAGGCTCGACGCCCCGTTCCTGGCCTCCCAGAACAGCAAACCGAAAAAGAAAAAGTAATCAGTCCGGCCGCTCCCCGCACCACGGTGCGGATGGCGGCCGCGGAGTCACAGAGCATTGCGTTTTACGCTGGAACACACGTCCACGGGAAGCAAGGCGCGCGCCGCGACGCTGGAAACAGACCACGGGACAATCGAAACGCCCATTTTCATGCCCGTCGGAACCCAGGGGACCGTCAAGGCCGTGGAACAGCGTGAGCTGTATGAAATCGGCGCGCAGATCATCCTTTCCAATACCTATCACCTCGCGCTGCGTCCGGGGACGGAACTCCTGCGCGAAGCGGGGGGCCTCCACCGCTTCATGAACTGGGAGCGTCCGATTCTCACCGACAGCGGCGGCTACCAGGTGTTTTCACTGTCCGAACTGCGCCGCATCGAACACGACGGTGTGACCTTCCAGTCGCATATCGACGGGTCGTATCATCGCTTTACCCCGGAAAGCGTGCTCGATATCCAACGGGCCATCGGATCGGACATCATGATGATTCTCGATGAATGTCCCCCGGCTGAATGCGGGTACGAATACGCGAAACGGAGCGGTGAACTCACGCTCGAATGGGCCGCGAAGGCGCGGTCGTGGCTCGAGAAGACCGCCCCCTCATATGGACACCGGCAGTACGCCTTCGGCATCGTCCAGGGGAATATCTTCGAGGATCTGCGTGAGCACAGCGCCCGCGGTCTGATGGAACTCGGTTTCGACGGGTACGCGATCGGCGGCCTTGCTGTCGGCGAGCCCGCCGAGGTAATGTACCGAATCACCGATTTTACGACGGATATCCTTCCTGCGGATCGCCCCCGCTACCTCATGGGGGTCGGGACGCCGCTCAATATCGTGGAATCCATCGACCGCGGCATCGATATGTTCGACTGCGTCATGCCGACCCGGAACGGCCGGAATGCCATGGTGTTCACCCTGGACGGACCGCTGACGATCAAAAAAGAGCAGTACCTGCACGAATTCGTCCCGATTGAGGAATCCTGCAGCTGCTATGCGTGCCGGCACTTTACCCGGGCCTACGTCAGCAACCTGTTCCGGACGCGTGAAATCCTGGGACTGCAGCTCGCATCCCTGCACAACCTCGCATTCTATCTGCAATTGACGCGCGACGCGCGAAATGCTATCTTTCAAGATACCTTCCCCGCCTGGAAGGACGCCTTCGTGCGCCGCTATCTCGGAGAAGGTCGACACGATCATTCGATAATTGAATAATTCAGGAGTACCCCTGTGACCGATCTTATCATTGCCATGGCGCCCCAGGGCGGCGAGGCCGGCGGCGGCCAGATGCTGAGCACGCTGGTTTTCTTCGCGCTCATTTTCGTCATCTTCTATTTCATGATCCTGCGTCCCCAGCAGAAGCGTGCGAAGGAACGGCAGAAGCTGCTCGACAGCCTGAAAAAAGGCGACAAGGTTGTCACCTCGGGCGGTCTGCACGGCAAGATCGTGAACGTCGACGAGAAGACGATCCTCCTCGATGTGGGCGACAATCTCAAGCTCAAATTTGACCGCAGTGCAGTGAATGTCGTGACACGGGAGGCCTCCGCGGAATAAATCCGGGGTAGATTACCATGGCACATCAATTCAACACCATCGACGAAGCCATTGAGGCCATTCGCGCCGGAGAAATGATCATTATCGTCGACGATGAGGACCGCGAAAACGAAGGCGATTTCGTCTGCGCCGCGGAAATGATCACACCCGAAATCGTGAACTTCATGGTACGTCACGGCCGCGGCATGGTCTGCGTCCCTCTCACCGAGGAACGCATGGAGCAGCTGCAGCTGGGCATGATGGTCGACGGAAATACTGCGCTCCACGGGACGAACTTTACCGTCACCGTGGATTACATACACGAAACGACGACCGGGATCTCCGCTTCGGACCGGGCTGCGACCATCCGCGCCCTCGCCGATCCGGCGACGCCTCCCTCCGACCTGGCGCGCCCCGGACACATATTCCCGCTCAAGGCGGTGCCGGGCGGCGTACTTCGCCGTGCGGGACACACCGAAGCGGCGGTGGATCTCGCCCGCATGGCGGGACTCCAGCCTGTGGGCGTCGTGTGCGAAATCCTGAAGGAAGACGGGACGATGGCCCGTACGACGGAACTCGTCGCCATCGCGAAGGAATTCAACCTCCGGATCATCGCGGTCAACCAGCTGATCGAGTACCGGGTCAAGAAAGAAAAACTGGTCAAGAAAGAAATCGTCACGCATCTTCCGACGCGCTACGGCGAATTCGAGATTCACCTCTACACGAACACCGTCGACAACAAGGAGCATCTCGCGCTCGTACGCGGCACCATCGACGATGGCGAACCGGTACTGGTGCGCGTGCATTCCGAATGTCTCACCGGCGACACGTTCGGGTCGCTCCGCTGCGACTGTAAGGACCAGCTGAACGCCGCGATGATGATGGTCGAGCGTGAAGGCCGCGGCGTCGTCCTCTACATGCGCCAGGAAGGCCGCGGTATCGGACTCGCGAACAAGCTTCGCGCCTACAATCTGCAGGATGCGGGCTTCGATACGGTGCAGGCCAATATCGAACTCGGGTTCCGTGACGACCTGCGCGATTACGGCATCGGGGCGCAGATCCTCGCCGACCTCGGCGTGAGAAAAATGCGGCTGATGACCAACAACCCGAAAAAAATCGTCGGGCTGAAAAGCTACGGACTCGAAATCGTCGAGCGTGTGCCCATTGAAAGCATGCCCAACGAAATCAACGAGAATTACCTGACCACGAAGCGGGACAAAATGGGCCATCTCATCATGCACCAGCAGTGATGAACCCGCAAAGCCCCCGCCGCCGGCACTGACAAACGTTCTTTCCCGGCAGCGCGTGTTGACTTGACATTCTGTCCCGCGAAGCGTAAATTGTACACTCATAGCCAGAATTCCTGTGCGGAATGCTGGCTATGTTTTTTATTCCTTTCTCCCCCGAATACCTTTTCCGGAGTGAATTGTGGACTCGAAAGGCACCGTTTATCTGACAAAAGAGCGCATGCTCGAGCTCGAGAAGCAATTGCAGGTCATGAAATCGAAAGGCCGTGCAGAAATGGCTGATAAAATCGCAGAGGCCCGCTCGCACGGGGATCTCAGCGAGAATGCCGAATATGACGCTGCGAAGGAAGAGCAGGGACTGTTCGAGCTGCGGATCAGCAAGCTGGAGGAACTCCTCTCGCGTGCCCGAATCATCGAGAAAAACGACCTGCCGAACGATGCCGTCTATATTCTTTCGGATGTGACGCTCGAGGACCTCAAGAACGGTGGGACGGTGACCTACCGTCTCGTCTCCCCCGAAGAGGCGGATTTCGAGCAGAATAAAATTTCTGTGACCTCCCCGATCGGGAAAGCGCTGCTGAAGCGGAAGATCGGTGACGTGATCAACGTGAAAGTGCCCGCGGGAACGCTGGAGTACAAGATCCTCGCCGTTTCCTGATCCGCTGCGATCCCGGCGGCGCGTCGTCCGGGTTATGCAGCGCTGAAATTGAAAGAGGCTGTCATCTTGAAATGACAGCCTCTTTGCGTATCCACCCACGAATGCGCTGCGCCGCCGGGCGGACACAGGGACCGTGGTGCGCTGCGTCCCGGGGGGCGGGACGCGAATGATCTACTTGATCTCGTAATCGATATCGGCGGGCGGCATGCCTTTGCCGTCGCCCTTGAGATAGAAGTCGAACCAGTCCATCGTACGCATGATGAAGTCGAGCCGGGCAGGATTCTTGCGATTGCCGTGCGCTTCGCCGGGGTACCAGATGAGGCGCACGGGGGCCTTGCCGTGCATCTTCAGGGAACGGTACAGTTCCAGGCTCTGGCTCGGATGGACGCGGGGATCCTCGGTGCCGTGCAGGATCAGTGTGGGGGTGGTACTGCCCTCCGCCCATTTGACCGGGCTGCGGTCGTACACTTTCTCGAAATCGTCATGCGTCCAGAGTCCCCAGTGGACATAATAATCCTCCCAGGGGATGTCGGTCGTATTGCGCTTGGATATCTGGTTCGAGACGCCGACGAAGACCACGGACGCGGCGAAGCGCTTGCTGTGCCGGGTCGCCGCCCAGCCGCTGAAATAGCCGCCGTAGGATCCGCCGCCGATGCCCACGCGCGCCTTGTCGATCAGGCCTTTGTCGGCCAGTGCGTCGATGCCGTCGAGCACGTCGGTGAATTCTTTTCCGGCGAGGTCCCCCAGTCCCATTTTCGTGTACTCGACGCCGCGTCCAGTGCTGGCACGGTAATTCGGCATGAATACGAAGTAGCCGCGAGCTGCGGCCACCTGGCCCCAGTTCGCATACCGCGTGATCCAGCCGTTGATGTAGCAGGATTCAGGACCGCCGTGGACATCCACGATCAGCGGGTACTTCTTCCCGGGCTCGTAGTCGAGGGGGTAGACGAGGATGGACATGATCTCGAGTCCGTCGTCGGCCTTGTAGACGAAGCGTTCCTGTCGGGCGAGGCGGACGTTCTCGAGCGAGGGATTGAGGTTCGTCCGTTGTTCGATTGCGCTGCCGTCGAAGGTGTAGAGTTCCGCCGGATGCTGCGGCGTGCTGCCCGCCAGGGCGATCAGCGACCCGGCACCGGTGAATTCGCTGATGGCCAGTTCGCCGCCCTTGATCAGGATGCTGCTTTCCGCGTCGTCGAGCCGCTGCTGACGCAGTGTGACGTCCACACCTTCATCCGCGGTGAACAGAAGTGTCTGCGAATCCCGCCAGGCGATGCCGGACACCGTGCCGGCGAATCCCTTGCTGTAATTCCGGAGTTCATCAAAGGCTTTGCTCGTCGGGACCTCGGCCACGAAAATGGATCCTTCTCTGGAATCCCACGTGGCGACAGCGGAGATGAATGCCAGCCGGCGGCTGTCGGGACTCCATGACATCTCGCCGAGTTTGCCGGGATTGTCCACCAGCTTCGTCAGTGTCCCCGTCGCAGGGTCGAGCAGATGGATGCGCTTGAACATGATCGAATTATCGACCGTGTTGGCCGGCGCGACCGCGGCGGCGATGTACTTCCCGTCCGGACTCCATTCGATGGCGAAGACGGAAACGCCTTCCGTCATGCGCTTCGGGACCCCGTTCGGCAGGGTGCGGATGTAGACGTTCTGATCTTCGGTTTCCTCCTCGAACACCTCGGCGTTGAATCCCATGCCGCGGAGGCGCGCCTTGGCGGGATCGGCGGCCTCTTTTGCGAGGTAGGCGACCGCGCCGCCGTCGGGTCGAAGGGTGTAGCCGGCGATCCCTGTCGGACTTCCCGTCAGCGCCTGCGCTTCACCTCCATCGACAGGAATGCCGTAGAGCTGCGCCCCGGTGAGCTCGGGGAGATTCGCCACGAACAGGATCATGCGCGAATCGCCGGTCCACCCGAGATGATGCATCAGTTTTTTCCCGCTGATGAAGGTGCGGTCGGTACCGCTCTGGACGTCGTACAGGTGCAGCTCCCGGTAATCGCCTCCGGGAGGATCGCTGAACGGGCGGGGCACGGTAACCGTGTACGCGATATGCTTCGCGTCCGGTGAGATCTTCGCTTCGACAACCTGCTGAAGATCAAAAATATTCCGCTCGGTGAGCACGTTCTGCGCGTGAAGCAGCGGCAGAAACAGGAACGAGAGAATCAATGTCAGAATCGGGGTCAACCTTTTCATTGCATGGCTCCGATGTTGATGAATGCGGTGATATGTATCGCCTCCGCCTCGCCCGTTCTTTCAATGTACGCCGCGGACCCGACACCGTGCCACGGAATTTTTCCCCGAAGAGACTTGTTTTGAAAGTACAATCTTGACAAATTTGTACAGATTGAATGAGCAAAATAAACGAGAACGATTTTCCGAAGGAATTTTCATGAGTACCGACGCACAGGATCTCGAAAAACTCACCGGTCAGGAGTATAAATACGGCTTCGTCACCGACATCGAATCCGATACGGTGCCGAAGGGGCTCAGTGAAGACGTCATCCGCATGATTTCCGCGAAAAAGGAAGAGCCGGAGTGGCTGCTCGAATGGCGGCTGAAGGCCTATCGAATGTGGTTGAAGATGGTGGAGCCGCATTGGGCCAACGTCGAATATCCTGCGATCGATTACCAGGACATCTCGTATTATTCCGCGCCGAAGCAGAAAGCGGCGCCGAAATCCCTGGATGAAGTCGACCCGGAACTGCTCGCCACATACGAGAAGCTGGGCATTCCGCTCAGGGAGCAGGAGATGCTCGCTGGCGTCGCCGTCGACGCGGTATTCGACAGCGTCTCGGTCGCGACCACATTCAAGGACAAGCTCAAGGATCTGGGCATCGTCTTCTGTTCATTCTCCGAGGCGGTGCGCGAGCATCCCGAACTGGTGCAGCGATTCCTTGGATCGGTGGTGCCGCAGGGAGACAATTTCTACGCGGCGCTGAATTCGGCCGTGTTCACGGACGGCTCCTTCGTCTATGTGCCGAAGGGCGTTCGCTGCCCGATGGAACTCTCCACGTACTTCCGCATCAACAGTCTGGGGACGGGACAGTTCGAACGCACGCTCATCGTGGCGGACGAGGGCGCGTATGTCAGTTACCTCGAGGGATGCACCGCGCCCGTACGGGACGAGAACCAGCTCCATGCCGCTGTGGTCGAACTCGTGGCGCTCGACAATGCAGAAATCAAGTATTCCACCGTGCAGAACTGGTATCCGGGCGACAAAGACGGCAAGGGCGGCATTTACAATTTCGTCACCAAGCGCGGCAAGTGCGCCGGCGTGCGCTCGAAGATTTCATGGACGCAGGTCGAAACCGGTTCCTCGATCACGTGGAAATATCCCAGCTGCATTCTGCAGGGCGACCATTCGGTGGGTGAATTCTACTCCGTCGCCGTGACCAACAACCGGCAGCAGGCCGATACGGGAACGAAGATGATTCACATCGGGAAGAACACCTCCAGCACCATTGTGTCCAAAGGCATTTCCGCGGGCCACAGCCAGAACACGTATCGCGGCCAGGTCAAGATCATGAAAGGCGCCGACGGCGCGCGCAACTTCTCGCAGTGCGATTCGATGCTCATGGGCGACAAGTGCGGCGCGCATACGTTCCCGTATATCGAAAACCGGAATAGCAGCGCACAGCTCGAGCACGAGGCGACGACATCGAAAATCGGTGAAGACCAGATCTTCTACTGCAATCAGCGCGGGATCTCCAGCGAGGATGCGGTCAACATGATCGTCAACGGCTTCTGCAAGGAGGTCTTCCGCGAACTGCCGATGGAGTTCGCCGTCGAGGCCCAGAAACTGCTCGGGATCAGTCTCGAAGGCAGTGTCGGCTGACCCTCGCCGAATCGGGATCACAGGAAATCAGAGAATCAGTAATAAAGGATAAACGGAGTTTTTCATGCTGGAAATTCGCAATCTGCACGCCCGGGTCGAGGGGAAGGAAATCCTCAAGGGCATCAACCTGACGGTCAACCCCGGGGAAATCCATGCGATCATGGGTCCGAACGGTTCGGGAAAGAGCACGCTCGCCGGTGTCCTGGCCGGACGAGAGATCTACGAAGTCACAGAAGGGGAAGTGCTCTACCGCGGCCAGAATCTGCTCGAACTCGATCCCGCCGCCCGCGCCTGCGAGGGGATGTTCCTGGCGTTCCAGTATCCGGTGGAAATTCCCGGCGTGAGCAACACCTACTTCCTGAAAGCCGCCCTGAATGCGGTGCGGAAATACCATGGGGAGGAAGAGTACGACTCCTTCGATTTCCTGGCACTTGTGAAAGAGAAAATGAAACTGGTGGAAATGGACCCCTCGTTCCTCAACCGGCCCGTGAATGAAGGATTTTCGGGCGGGGAGAAAAAACGAAATGAAATTCTCCAGATGGCGGTGCTGAACCCGCTGCTGAGCATCCTCGACGAGACCGATTCGGGGCTCGATATCGATGCGCTGCGCATCGTGGCCAGCGGCGTCAACAAACTGCATACCCCCGACAATGCCGCGATCGTCGTGACGCACTACCAGCGCCTGCTCGATTACATCGTGCCGGATTTCGTGCACGTCCTGGTGAACGGGCGCATCGTCAAATCCGGTGACAAGGACCTGGCATTCGACCTCGAGGCACAGGGCTACGACTGGGTCAAGGATCTCGAGGAACCCACCGCCGAGACGGTATAAGGAGGCGGCAGAGACTATGAACAGAGAAGAGTCCATACAGACATACCAGGAGCAGTTCGCGGCCTTCGAGGCTTCGCTCAACGGCGGTGCGCAGAGCGCGTTTCATGCCGTGCGCCGCGACGCGCTGCAGCGTTTCGCCGAACAGGGGTTTCCGACGCTGCGTGACGAAGACTGGCGATACACCAACTTCAATCCGCTCACCGGCACGACATTCACTCCCGCCGAGCGGCCCGAAGCGGACGCGGCGCTTCGCGTGACGGCCGAGGCGCTGGCGACGGCAATGCCGAATGCGCCGACGCTGCTGTTCGTCGATGGGTATTTCATGCAGGGGCTGTCCGATCTCGCGCAGATTCCGGAAGGAATCGAGGTGCGCGATCTCGCCTCTGCGCTCGATGACAATGCGCTTCCCCTGGAAAGTGCCGCCACCGCGGCCGCGACCTTTCGCCACAATCCCTTTACCGCGCTGAACACGGCGTTCACCCGGCAGGGTGTTTCCGTGACCGTGCGACGCAACGCGGTAATCGAACAGCCGCTGCACCTCCTGTTTCTCTCCCGCGCCGCCGCGGGACCCTTTGTCGCGCATCCGCGTATCGTGATCGACGTGCAGGAAAATGCGCAGTGCGGTATCGTGGAGCAGTATGTCGGTGAAGCGGGAGCCGTGTATTTCAACAACGTGGTCTCCGACATCCGGCTCGGGGAGAATGCGGTTCTCCATCATGTCGTGATGCAGGACGAGAGCACGGCAGCCTATCATGTCGGCGCGAATTACGTTTCTGTCGCGCGTGCCGGAAACTACGGCAATCATTACATCGGGCTGGGCTCGTCGATCCTGCGCAACGGCATTCATGGGGTCCTGTCGGGTGAAGGCGCGCACTGCACGATGAACGGGACGTTCGTTCCTGGCGGGACGCAGCACATGGACCATTTCACCGTGATTGACCATGCCGTCGCGCACTGCACCAGCCATGAACAGTACAAGGGCGTGCTGGCGGATGAAACCCGCGGTGTATTCACCGGGAAAATCATCGTGCGGCCGGATGCGCAGAAAACCGATGCGAAGCAATCGAACAACAACCTTCTGCTCTCCGAAACTGCACAGATCGACACGCGGCCCCAACTCGAGATTTTCGCCGACGACGTGAAATGCACACATGGCGCGACGGTCGGGCGCATCAACGATGACCAGCTGTTCTACCTGCTTTCGCGGGGCATCGACCGCGCCCAGGCGGGGAACATTCTGTCGTTTGCGTTTGCCAGCGACATTGTCTCCCGAATCCCGATCGCCTCACTGCGTGACGGTATCAACGATCGGCTGTACCGGCGTCTTGAAGAATCCTGGAAAAAGTGATGAGTACCATGTGGAACGATAAAGCCCCCGTCGCCGCGGCGCCTTCCGCTGCAGCTTTCGATGCCTGGCGCGTGCGCGCCGATTTTCCCGCTCTCAGGCAGACCGTGCGGGGACGTCCGCTGATCTATCTCGACAATGCCGCGTCCACGCACAAGCCCAAGGTCGTGATCGACACCGTCGCCCGCTTCTACAGCGAGGAGTATTCGAACGTGCATCGCGGGGTGCACTACCTGAGCCAGCTCGCGACCGATCTGTACGAGGATGCCCGCCGTACGGCGCAGCAGTTTCTCAACGCGCGGCGCGAGGAAGAGATCGTTTTCGTGCGCGGCACCACCGAGGCGATCAACCTCGTTGCACAGACCTTCGGCCGCTCGAAGCTCGGTCCGGGCGATGAGATCATCGTTTCCGCAATTGAGCACCATGCCAACATCGTTCCCTGGCAGATGATCTGCCGCGAGAAGGGGGCAACGCTGCGGGTGATCCCGATCGACGAACATGGCGAACTCATTCTCGACGCCTTCGAGCCCATGCTGAGCGAGCGCACAAAGCTCGTTTCCATCGTGCACGTTTCGAATGCGCTGGGAACGGTGAACCCGGTGAAGGAGATCATCGAGATCGCGCATCGTCACGGCGTTCCCGTGCTCGTCGACGGCGCCCAGTCCGTCCAGCACATGCCCGTCGACGTGCAGGAACTCGATTGCGACTTCTTCGCCCTGAGCGGGCACAAGATCTACGGCCCGACAGGCATCGGTGTCCTCTACGGAAAGAAAGCGCTGCTCGACGACATGCCGCCGTACCAGGGCGGGGGTGATATGATTCTCTCCGTGAGTTTCGAACGGACCGTCTACAACGACGTTCCGTTCAAATTCGAGGCCGGGACGCCGAATATCGCCGGCGCGATAGGACTCGCCGCGGCGTTGAAATATTTCCGCAGCCTGGACATCGCGGCGATTGCCGCACACGAGAACGAACTCCTCGAGTACGCGACACGAAAGCTGGAAGCCATCGACGCCCTGCGCATCATCGGCACGGCGACCCATAAAGCCAGCGTGATATCGTTTACGCTCTGTGCGGTTCATCCGCATGATATCGGCACGATCCTCGACCAGCACGGTATTGCCGTGCGCGCGGGACATCACTGTGCCCAGCCGGTCATGCAGCATTTCGGAATCCCCGCCACCGCGCGCGCGTCGTTTTCATTCTACAACACGATGGAAGACGTCGACGCGCTCGCGCACGGCATTGAAAGTGTACTGGAGGTTTTTACCTGATGGATGAAATTCGTGATCTGTACCAGGAAGTGATTCTTGATCACAACAAGCACCCGCGCAATTTCCACAAGATGGAGAATGCGGACTCCACGCTCGACGGGTATAACCCGCTGTGCGGAGACCACTACACCTTTTATCTGCGTTTCGACGGCGACGTCATCGCGGAGGTGAGCTTCGAAGGCAGCGGATGCGCCATCTCGAAGGCGTCCGCGTCGATCATGAGTGCCATCCTGAAAGGCAAGAAGCGGGATGAAGCCGAGCGGCTGTTCGAACTGTTCACCGGTATCGTCACCGGTCGGATTGCGGCGGAAGAGCATATCGCCGAGCTGGGCAAGCTTGCGGCCTTTGCCGGTGTCGCGGAATTTCCCGTGCGCGTGAAATGTGCGACGCTGCCGTGGCATACCATGCACGGCGCGCTTCAGGGGGAGAATGACAAGGTGTCGACCGAATGATGGAAGATCACATGCTGACAAACGAGCAATTGCAGGAAATAGACGACAACGTCGTCCACGCGATCAAGACGTGCTACGATCCGGAAATTCCGATCGATATATATGAACTCGGATTGATCTACCAGATCCGCGTGAAATCGAACGGCGGCGTGTCCATCCGGATGACGCTGACGTCGCCCAACTGCCCCGCCGCGCAGTCGCTGCCGGCGGAGGTGAAGGAGAAGGTCGGTCAGATCAACGGCGTCACGGGCGTCGACCTCGATATCGTCTGGGATCCGCCCTGGAACCCGTCGATGATGTCGGAAGCGGCGCGTCTTGAGCTGGGTTTCTTTTAATCACTGTCCCATACGCCGGGTGCCGCATTCGCATCCGGTGCAGATTCGTTTTCGAAAGGAGTTTTACATACATGTTCCAGAACCTTTCCATAGGACGCGGTCCGATGTACGATCAGACGGCCGTCCAGCCCATGCGCGACGAGCTGACCGCGGTCGGTTTCGAAGAGCTGCTTTCGCCCGATGCGGTCGACACCGCGGTTCGTGAGACCCCCGGGGTGCTGTTTGTCGTCGTCAATTCCGTCTGCGGTTGCGCCGCGGGCAGCGCACGTCCCGCTGCGACGCAGGCGCTCCAGCACGAGGTCATCCCCGATCGGTTTGTCACGGTCTTTGCCGGACAGGAGCGGGATGCTGTCGATCGCATGCGCGGGTATTTTACCGGCTACGCGCCGTCGTCCCCGAGCATGGCGATTTTCAAGAACGGAGAGCTCGTGTCCATGCTCCAACGGCATGATATCGAAGGACGAAGCGCCGCGGAAATCGCCGCGGAGCTCCAGGACAGCTTCGCGCAGCTCTGCACGCGGCAGGGACCGTCGGTCCCGAAAGAGGAGTACGATAAACTGGAATATGAGCGGACATGCGGATCCCGCATTCCGCGGCTCAACTGATCGGGGCGCGGCAATGAAGTTCAGTTCCCAGGAAGAATACGGATTACGCTGCCTCCTGCAGCTCGCACGCAAGGGGCCGGAGGCCTCGATGACCATCCCGGAAATGAGCGACGCGGAAGGCCTGTCTCAGGCGTATGTCGCGAAGCTTCTGCGCATCCTGCGCATTAACGGGTTCGTTGAAAGCGTGCGCGGACAGGAAGGGGGATACACGCTTTCCCGGCAGGTGAACGAGATCGTTCTCAGCGATGTCCTTGCGGCATTGGGCGGGCGGTTTTACAAACCCGGATTCTGTGACCATTTCTCCGGAACTGAAGAAGTCTGCGCGCACACGTTTGCCTGCTCCATTCGGCCCCTGTGGCGGAGAGTTCAGACCGCCATTGACGGGGTGCTGGAATCGACCACGCTGGCCGATCTCCTGACAGGGGAACACGCGGCGCATGTGCCGTCTGTGCATGTCCCGCGGGAAAGCGTGGAACTGCCCGCACCCTGAATCGTCAGTCCGAGGATTTTTCCCGCCACCGCGCTGATTACGGGTGGCGGGTTTTTTTTGCGCCTGCGGAAAACTGTATATTTTCGTCTGTACCCAACGGAATATGCGCATGTCGGCCGATTCGTCTCACGATCTTCTCCCTCTGCTGCGAGCCCTGCTGGCCGGACCGATGAATGCGTCCATGGCGGAAGCACTGATCCTCCGCACCATTGCGCGCACCGAGCAGGCGGTCCGCTGGATCAGCGCACGGAAGAACTACCGACTGCACACCCTCGGACTGACACTGCGGGATCTTTCGTACGACATTTCCGCGGAGCTGCTGGCCGAGGGCGAAGACACCTGCTGCGGCACGCTGCGCAACGCGCTTCTCCCCGTGGCGGAAGGATCCGACGTCGACCTGCTGTCCCTGTACGACGCGGTGATCTTCAACAACGTCCAGCGGCATTTCCCGCGCATCTTCGCCGAGGTGAATCCTCTCCAGCACACGCTGATGCGGGCGGTGCGCAAGTACGTGCGCAAGACCGAGAGCATCGAGATCCGCGACATGCTCGACGGCCGCTGGTACGTCGTCGAATCCCCCGCGCTGGCGGATCTGCACAAGGAAGCCGCGCCGCCGGAGGTGATTCGGAATTCCCTCGCGGATTTCAGCGCCCACAACAGATCCGATGCTGTCGAGATTTTTCGGAGCATAATCCGCTTTCTTCGAGAACAGGATCAGTACCGGAAGGCCGTCCTTGAGATGGACGTGATCCGGATAACCGTCGAGTATCTCGGACACGACCTCGAATCGACGCTGCAGCACGAGCAGCCCGACGCCTCCATCTCCTATGACGTGTCCGCACTCTCGCACATCATCCACACGGCGATCGAAACCGTGCGGCCTTCGCTCGAGAATCTGTACGTGCAGCGCGAACGGCTGAGCGCCTGGGAATTCGACCTCATGCTGCTCGCCATACGGTCCACCTTTCTCGATCTGCAGCGGGGAAGCGACGCCCGCTCGGGGTACTCGTTCCTGCGTCTGTACATGCCGGGACTCTCCCCGGAACGTTTCAGGGCAACATATCGGAGAAAATTCGCCTACATGTATGAACGCGTCGTCCAGGAAGCGCAGAAACACCTCAAACAGGATCCTGCGGCGGACGAATGACGCGGAACCGCTTCCATTGCGTGTTTTACAAAATAAATCCAATTTTTCATGAAAAATTTTGGCCACAGGGTGCGAACTGCACGGATTAATAAATATGGATAATACACTCAATCTCGGAGCAGGTATTATGGAGCACCACGATCTGAAGACGCTCTTGTCCCTCGCAAGGCGCGGTGAACCGTCCGCCCATATGCACGCCTGTTCTTTTTGCAGGGAGCAGTTCGCGCTTGCCATGGACTTCCTGTCCAGCGCGGGAGAGATGATGCAGGAGTCGGATGCCGTTCCGTCAGAAGGCAGCGGGTATCGCCAGACCGCGTATCGGCTGGCAGCACAGTCATCCGCAGCCGCCGTCCCGCAGTACCGTCTGCGACGGACATGGTATCTCAACAACAATGCCGCGATCCTTCGCGTCATTGAAGACACCCTCGAGCAGCAGCTGACCGGGTTCTTTATCGCGGAACGAAGCGAGGATCAGCATATCCGTATCCGCTTCGACGGTATCGACCGGGAATTCGTGCCTGATTCCAATGGAGTATTCGAGATCGGGACCTCGAGCATCGACATCGAGCCGATGAAAGTGATTCTCCTCTCCGCGTGACACAATCGGGCAGATGATGCCATCTCTACGACGTTCTGATCGCACAGCAGTGGAGGGCGTGTGCCGTTGAATGACAACGGGCCCACGGGGTATATCCGTACTCCCGTGGAGCTGGATGCCGCCGCGCGTGCGCTCGACAGGACGCTGCTCATCACGCCCTCCCCGCAGAAACGCTTTCTGCATATCACGGAATTCTGGGGACATACCTGCCGGCTTCCGGCATCGTGGCTTTCCGGATACCTGCTGCCGCTCGCTCCCTCATTCCTCGAACTGCTGCGCTTCTCGTCTCTGAGCAACCTGCCGGCGCCGGTCTGGAGAGACGCGTATGCGTTCTACCGCAGGATATCCGCCCAGTCATGGGCCACGGCAGGGCTGGCCATGGACGAACTGCATACCCTCGCGGTCGAGCATACCATCCGTTCGCATGCCTACGTTTCCGCGCTGCGCGAGCTGCACGAGTTCCTCGTGGAATGGAAACTCCTCGAAGGGGCGCTCGACGCAGGGGAGTGGAGTTCCGTGTTCGGCGCGTCGGCCACGGCATTCGGCGTCTTCAAGGCCTATGTCGGTGTCCTGCGGAATCGGTACGACGCGGTACCTGCGGAGTTCACCACGGTGCTCGAGCAGTGGGAGGAATACCGCCGGCGCACCGACGCCGTCGCGGTCGTCCTGCTGGAGGCGGACGGCGATGATCGGTATGCGGCCGGACGCGTGATGCTGATGGATATTCTTTCGCAGGAGGGGGGCCAGGGAGAAAACAACATCAACAACCTGCTCGGGGACCAGGGATACGAAACCGTCGAGCAGCTGAAACGCGCGCAGACGATCAGCGAAGGACTGATCGCCGAAAGGTTCGGGAAAACGCCCGAACACCGCCGCTACCATTTTTCCCTGCATGAAACCAGCGTCGCGCTTGTGGGCGGCTCGCTCGGCTGTGCAGCGGCAGCGGGGATCACGGCAGGCATTACGCATTACATGAATCTTCCGCAGCGATGGACCCTGCCCACGACGGTTGCCTGCGTCGGCAGTCTCGCGACAGACGGGACGGTGGAGGCGGGCAGCTGGGATCTGATCGAGCAGAAACTGCGGGCCGCGTTCTGTTCGCCGGTCGAAAAAATTGTCATCCCCGCGCCGCACCGCGAATCAGCGCTGCTGTACCTGCAGCAGCTGCAGCGCGATCATCCGAAGCGCAGTCTCGAGGTGCTGGGCGTCTCGCATGTGCGCGACCTGGAGACGAACGCGGGCGTGTTCGCCATCCATCCGCGCGGCGGCATGGAACGCATGCGGGAATCTCTCGTGCGCCACGGCGTTGCCTTCCTGCTTCTCCTGATCGTGATTCTTTTCGGCGGCGGGGGATACTTCGCGTACCGGGCGTACTACGACTATCCCAATCTCGAACAGACGATGGGACTCAGCGTCGGCTCGAGCTCGATCGTGTTCAATCCCAAGGACTCACTCGTCTGGTGCTTCCGGGACGGCAAGACCCTTGTCGACAACAATGTGGGATTCGGAGATCTGGAAATCGGCGACGGGTTCACACGGCATTTCGAGATATGGAATATGACGCCGTCGAATCTGAACCTCCGGCTTTCGATCGAGGGACCGGATTCCACCGATTGGTATATCAATTCGGCAGACGATCGGCTCAACATCCCGTCGGCGGAGAATCGGAGTATCGCCGTCATGTTCGCTCCCATGGACGCAGGCAGTTCCAAGAATGCCGCCCTGGTGCTGCGGAACCCGGTCACAGGCGAGGCGCTGTACCGCCTGCGCTTCGAGGGCGCGGCCGGATCGCCGCTCTCCGCCGGCTATGCACTGCGTCTCGACGGACGGGACGACCAGATTCACTTCGGGCAGCGCAGCACCGCTTTCGATATCACCGCCTCCGGCACCAAGGAGGCGACCTTCGAATGCTGGATCCGTCCCAATGCTCCGCTGAAAAACGCGATGATCCTGCACAACGGCCAGTCGGGTTCGCAGAAACCGGAGATCGAGGACCTGTTTTTCGGATTCGTCACTCCCGACACGATGTATTACCGGGTCGGTTCGGCGATCGGGATGTTCGTGCTGAATGGCAGCCAGGCGGCGGCAGTCGGCCGCTGGATGCATCTCGCCCTGGCAATCTCCATCCCGCGTCACAGGATCGCCGTCTACCTCAACGGAGAGGAACTGGAGAACCGGCAGGCCTATTTCCTCTTTGACGGTCCGGGAACGCCCTTCGTGACTATCGGAGCGAGAAACCCGGGAACGACGTCCGATCTGCACTTTCGTGGCGACATCGATGAAATCCGTCTGTGGCATCGCTTCCGCACCGTGGAGGAGGTACGGCAGACGATGCATCGCCGGCTGTCGGGGCTTACACCGGACCTGGCGGGGTACTGGGACGTGGACGCGAGTGTTGAAAACACGTTGTTCAACGCCAACACGCAGGCCCACAGCGGTGCGCTGCTGCATCGTCCCGTTCTGGTGCGTTCCGACCTCCGTCTCGAGCCGCGGGGCAGGGATATCTTTCTGCTGACGAGAGACCGGGGCGATACGGCGATTGCGCTCACATCAGGGAGATACCTTGTCGCCGTCCGTCCGGTATTGCCGAGGTACACGGACGCGACCTTCGCGTTCCTTTTCCTGCAGGACGCTGAACCCGCGATACACTTCAATTACGTGCTCAAGGAAAGTGGGTGGATTTCCATCGAGAATAACATGCTGTTCACCATGCAGAAAAAACTGGCCTACGACATCGAACCGGGGTGGCATACCGGAGTCTGCACGGTGACCGCAGACGGCAAGGTCGCGTTCTATACCGACGGGCAGCTGAAGGCGGAATCGCGTACGGTCGCTTCCGGGCGACAGGACTGGCATGCGCTCTTCGAGGGAATGATGCTGGGCTTCCGCTTCGACAAGGAACAGCAGCTTGCATCAAAGTACTATGACTGGTATCATCCCACGCTGTCCCATACCCGAAGCTACGGTTCCCTTCACGTCTGGAAACGCATTCTCTCGGAAAAAGAGATTGCCGATCTGATCGATCAAGAACGCGTCACGAAAAAAGGACTGGTGGCGTCCTGGCGGCTCGAGCAGCTTCCTGACGCGAATAATAACTATATTGATGAAATCAACCACCGTTTCCTGCATGTCAAGCAGGTCTACGGGTGGGAATAACCGTCGCCACCCTATCCTGTTCTGAACGGAGAGTGAATGTCTGCTGGACGCCTCGAGACTCCAAGGGATCTTGACGCCGCTGCAAACGCGCTGGATTCGCTCCTGCATTCCCGGCGTTCACCTCAGCTTCAGCTCAGCGCCCTGATTTCGTTTTACCGCGATACCGCGCATCTCCCTATCGCGTGGCGGAAGATGTACCTGCTGCCCTTGTCGCGCACCCTCCTCAGACTGCTTCAGCACCCGTACACCCAGGGGCATCATCCCCAGCTGTGGACCACGTCCGTCGCGTTTCTCAACGACCTCTCCGGGGACCTGAAAGATGCTTCCACCCTGCAGCTGGCGAAAGACGAAGCCCTGATCAAGGGATGTCTTTCGTGTGCGTATGCCGCCGACCTGCGCGGAATGCATGCGTTTCTGCGTCAGGGAGGAGCGGCCCTGCATGATCCGGACGATCGTGCCTGGCGCCGGGTTTACGGCGCGGGCCCCGCGCCGTACGGAATGTTCGAGGCCTACTGCGAGATCCAGGAGGATATCCTCACAGAGAACCATCCGCTGTTCCTGGCGCGGCAGCGCTGGCGCGCGATCTTCTCGCGTCAGGATGCCGTCTCCGTCGTGCTCCTGGAAACGGATCAGGACGAGGGCGCGGCGTCGGGGGCGGTGCTTCAGATGGAAATCTCTTCCCGGCGGAGCAGTGCGGGCGGCATCCATATCAACAACGTACTCGGTGCGGATGCCGATCAGACACGGCTCCAGCTGCAGGGGGCGAACGATATGGCGACCGCGTTTACGCAGCAGCGGACGGGTTATCGTTTCGATCGACGAGAGGTGTTTTTCCAGTTTATCGATCTGCACGCCGCGTTCTCGGGCGGTTCTCTCGGACTGGCGGCGACCGTCGGACTGGTCTGCCATCTCAGCGGACGGGTGAATGCCCGTGTCCGTTGGGCCCTCTCCCCGGACACCGCCTGCATCGCCTCGCTCGATTCTCACGGCATGCTGGAAACCGCATCGTGGGAAACGCTGCGCAGAAAACTCGAACTGGCGTTCCACT
The DNA here is from genome assembly GCA_003246455.1 of Bacteroidota bacterium. GTDB lineage: Bacteria > Bacteroidota > Ignavibacteria > SZUA-365 > SZUA-365 > SZUA-365. Next base: position 82,347 of record QKAF01000099.1, on the reverse strand, counting down.
CGCCCCTCCGCCGTGTCGTCATTCCCGGAGATTTCATCGAGGAGGCGAAGCGCTACGTTCAGCAGCTCCAGCAGGAGTACCCGCAGCGCTGGTTCGAAGTCTACACGGCAGAACATTTCTCCGACTGCTTTCGCCCGGGACATGTCGTCGAATCGGAGGTGCGCAATCCGTACGACCGTTTCCAGACGTTTGCGAGAAGTCACGCACGGTCCCTCATTCTGGTGCTGTCGTTGATTGTTCTGCTCGTCGCGGGGGGGATGCTCTACCGATCCTTTGTGGCCTTCCCGAATCTCGAAATCGTCCGGGGAATCGAAGTCGGCAATAACGCAATCGTCTTCAACCCGCACGATTCGCTCGAATGGGCGTTCCGTGACGGACTCATCGTCCGCGATCCCGTTGTCCCCTTCGGGGACCTGGAGGTCGGCGATGGATTCTCCCGCAGTTTTTCGCTGTACAACATGACCCCGAATGACCGCGAGGTGTACGTCGCGATCGAAGGCCCCGGGTATGGCGAATGGTACGTCAGCTCGGGGGCGGGAGAGAATATCCTGGAAAGCACCGTGCCGCTGCCCGTGACCGTCATGTATGCGCCGACGAGCGCGGCATCGGAAAAAGAGGCGGCGCTGGTCATCCGGGACGAACCCGGGGGCGAGGAGTATTTTCGCTTGAAACTGGTCGGGAGCGCGGGACGCGCGATGTCGGCCGGCTATGCGCTTCGCCTGAGTTCAGGTCCGGATTACCTGTCCTGGGGCGCGAAAAGCCTCGCCTTCGCCAGCGGGGAACTCACGGTGGAAAGCTGGGTTCGCTCGCTCGACTGGGACGGCTGTTTCCTCCACAATGGTCGCAGCTCCGCCACGCATCCCGGCATGGAAACACTGCTGATGAACTTCAGCGACGGCCGTCCCCAGATCATGCTCGGCAACGAACGCTTCACTGTTCCGCTCGCGATGCCGATGAAACCGAATCAATGGCACCACATCGCCCTTGCGTACTCGATCCCGCGTCACAGCATCCGGTTCTATCTTGACGGGAAGCTCGCTTTCTCACGGCAGGCGACGCTGGATCTTCGGTACCGCATGACGCCGTATGTCAGTCTCGGGGCGTATGCGGATTCGTCGCGTGCGAACCGCCATCTGGAATGCGAGGTCGACAACTTCCGGATATGGTGGAGTATGCTCGACGAAGACGATATCAGTCGGGTCATGCACGAGTCGCTGCCGGGGAACGTGCCGAAGCTGCAAGCGGTGTTCGATATGGAAACCAACTGTGAGGCCACGGCATTCAATGGCAGCAACGCCTCGCAGGACGCGGAAATGCGATACCGTCCCGTACAGGTGCGCTCAACGGCGCCGATTCAGCCCGAGGGATCCCTGCCGCGTCTCGGCGCCGGACCGCTTGGAATCCCCGCCCTGACCCTGCCAGCCGGCTCGTACCTTTACTGCGCACAGCAGCTGCTGCCAAAAAAGAGCGACGCCTGCTTCGCGTTCTGGTGGTACAGTACCGTGGAACGGAGCACGGCGTTCGTGTTCCAGAACCTGGACCACTACGTCAGCTTCAGCAGCGACACGGTTGCAACCTCCTACAGCGGATGCGCCTCCGATATCCTGGGCTCCATTGCGCCCGGGTGGCACCACATCGCCATCCGCGTGCTGTACTCAGGTATCCGCGAGGTGTTCGTAGACGGGGAGATGCGCGGCTCGCTCTCTCCCTGCAACGTCGACGGAGCGGACTACCACGACTGGCATTACCGGTATGAGGGGATGTCGTTCGGGATATTCAACGACAAATACACCATGTTCTCCGCGAGTCTGCACGACGTCATGCGGGAATCCCTCGGGCAGACACGGCGCATCGCGGATATCGCAATCTGGCGGCGGCTTCTGTGCGACGAAGAGATCGAACGTCTCGCGCGCGGCGCCGAACCGCCGCCCGACCATCTGGTCGGGTACTGGCACTTCGAGGACGCTCCGAACGCGGAGCTGAACTTCGTCGATCGGATCGAAGGACATCTCCTTCATATCAAATCGGCGCCGTCCTACAGGTAAGAAGGGAATCAGAATTTCAGGGAGAATGAAAGCGCGGGCTGACCGTCGATGAAACCCGGACCGATCATCGGCAGCTGTTCGGCATCACCGCCGAAGTAATGGTCGTACACGACGTTGCCCAGCAGCGTCCCTACCGCCGCACCGACGACGACGTCGGTCAGATAATGCTTGTTGTCTGCCATCCTGCTGTATCCTACGTACGCCGCCCACCCGTAGAGGACCGTAAAGCTCGTCATTTTGAGTGCGTCGCGCGAAAACCCCGCTTCCATATTCTGATCGAGCAGGTCGTCTGCCTCGCGATACAGGAACGCGCTTGTGACGAAGGCCGTGGAGGTGTGGCCGCTGAAAAAACTCTTGGTGTCCCCGCCGTCGGGGCGCGGGCGGCGCACCGTATTCTTTACCAGTTCCGTCGCGAGGTAATTGTACATCAGCACGCGGGAGAATGTCCATGCATGCGCGTATTCGCTGCTCATGTCTTCGTCCCCGAGCAGATTTCCCCCGACGGCCCAGAGCACGCGTGACCCGAGGATGATTCCGGGGAGGATCCAGGCATCCATGCTGCCGAGGGAATTATTCCCCGTCACACCGATGTCCCCGGCGATTTTCTGCTCGAACGGCATCGCGGGGTAGGTGATGATCTTGGTGGAGGAGTTATCGTCCTTGTAATAATTGCGGGCGAGAAAGACGAGAGTCAGCGGCGCGTCGTACCACTCCGTCACGTTCATCGCCCCGTTCCATGCATCGCCGCCGATCCGCTCGGCCCAGTTCAGATCCGCACGCGCGGATTGCGCGTGAAGTCCAGCGGACAGTATGGCGAGAAGAATGACGGAGATCCAGATCCGCATGCATGAACCGGTTACTGTGAACAGAGGGGTTTTTCGTGATTGCGGTGCGAGCGCAGGACAAAAACTACCAAGACCGAACATCAATGGAAAGGGAAAAAAGCGTGCGCGTATCAGAATTGCATCTGCAGGGCGATCTGCGGTCCGCGCTCGTCTGACCACACGGATACGGTCGGCAGCAGGTTTCCGCCTTCCGCGTGCAGACCGTCGTAGACGAGATTCCCGATCACCGCGCCGACGAGCGCGCCGACGGCGACATCACTGAGAAAATGCTTGTTGTCTCGCATGCGGCTGTAGCCCACGTACCCGCTCCAGCCGTACAGCACCGCGGCGCTTCCGGCGCGGAGCACGTTGCGCAAGACGGGCCGGTTTTCCAGCGCTTCCCACTGTGCCAGCGCGTCGTCGGCTTCCCGCTGCAGGTACGCGGCCGTGGCGAAGGATATGGAACTGTGCCCGCTGAAGAAACTCTTGTCGTCGCTTCCGTCAGGCCGGACGCGGTGCACCAGGTTCTTGATGGTCTGCGTCGCCACCTGCGTGTACATGAGGGTTTTGTAGAGACCCATCGCGTTCCGGAGTTCGCCGCGCGCGTCGGCACCGTCGACGAACAGTTCGCTCCCCACCGCGTGCGCCAGCTGCGCTCCGATGATCAGGTGCGGGATGGTGAAGGGTTCCAGGCTGCCGACGGAAACGGATCCGCTGACCGCGAGACTGCGTGCAATCGCTTCCTCTGCCTCACTCGCTTCGAGCGAGACGGGCTTGGCTGTGGGGGGAACAAATTCGAATCGGTTGACGATGTAGGCGAGAAAAACAGGGGCGTCGTACCAGGCGAAGACCTCGTTCGCGCTTTCAAGCATATGCCCGGCAAAACGCTCGGGGCCGGCCTGGGATTCCCTGAACTGTGCCTGTGTCCTGGGTTGAACGGGAGCTGCGACAAGCAGGAAGGTCAGAAGGAGGGTACGGGGGATGATTGTGATTCTGTTATGCACGTGGTGTGAGCTTAACGGGGATACCTTTTGATTGTCTCGAGGTGCTGACGGAAGTAATCTTTTCTTCTCGTAAGATACATCTTCAGACGATTGGATTCATCAGGGAGGGAAATTCCTGCCCCGCCGAGCCAGGGATCCTGACGGAATGCTTCCGCAATCCGTGAGATGGTGCTGTCGAGGAGCGGATTGAGCTCCGCATCGGCGAGCGCGACATCGAGCGCCCGATAGGCCTCGCGTTTGTACACCGCGACGCAGGAGTCGTTCTGCAGCAGTTTGCGGATGATCTCGTTGTCTCCGGCCAGCCCGACGTCGTCCGCGCCATAAAGCAGTTTGTCGAAATCCCAGGGAATGATGGTGTACGGTGACCCGGGGGCGGGACGGTAGAAGTAGAGATTGTTACTGAACCCGTCCACGTGATTCAGAATCGAGGAAAGCGCGTGGTAGCGGAGATACTGATTGATATCGAGGAACGGCGAGACCTGCTCGTACAGCCGGTCAGGATCGGCCGTGTCGAGCGCGTGGAGAAAATCCCCGAAATCGTTGAGATTCCCCGATTCCGGAAGGACTCTTTCAAACGTGTCTTCCAGGTCGTTTCCGCCTTCAAACGTGAAACGGGAGCCGAATCCGCACTTTATCAGTTCATGGACCGGCATCCCGCGCCGCCGGAAATAGTCCTCGTCTATCCGTTCGACCTGCTGGTACAGGCCCTTCGCGGCACCGTTGATGCGCAGGTAGATGGGATATGCGGCGATTGTCGGAAAACCGAGCGCGCCGAACGCATGCACGGCCAGCGTCGTCCGAAGGTGTGTGTTGTCGAAAATCTGCGCGCTCAGGTTCGATTCCCGCAGTCCGTTGATCGTCTGCCCGTCTGCAAGTTCGAGCTTGTACGACCAGCGGACGTGGTAGCGCGAGCCCGCACCCTGCGGTTCGACCGTCCCCTCGAACTTGCTGCCGTCGAGATAGATCTGCACCGGCACTTCCTCGTCGCTCCAGCGGTTGCTGAGCATCGAGACATACCGGTCATGCGGGATCCACGTGTCGAAAAGCGGCACGCCGGTGATCTGGAATACCGGATCCGAATCTATGGTGCCTTCGCAGCCCGCGAGCACCAGGAGGAGCAGGGGAAGAATGAGGCGGCGCATCAGAATCGTATGAAGACTTCGAATGAGAAAACGGAACCATGCGTGCTGTAGTCGTCGGAATACCTGTCCCGCGTGAGGAGGCCGTCCGCAGTGAGGCGGAGGCGCACGTCGTCGTCGACGAAGACGTTGACGCCCGCCATGATTTCCAGCCGGTGCCATTCCGTCGTTTCCGCATCCGGAGCCGACCACCCGAGAAGCAGATACGGTTCGACGGTCTCGACGATGTCGCCGTCGACGGGAATGCGGAACGCGGTCAACGAGCGTACGCCGGGCGACCAGACGGCATCGTCCTGACCCAGCAGGCGTCGGCGGATCTGCTCGTCGGGATCCTGAATGAGCATCGCCTCGACCTGGCTTTCGAACGCGGGCGTCCGATACCCGAAATCGGCCGAGATCCCCTGCGTCGTGACGGCGTCGTCGTGGCTGCGCGAAAGCAGGGCGTATCCCAGCGAGGTCGTCCAGGAGCCTGAATGCCAGCTCCCCCGGGCATAAGCGCTCGTGAGATAGGAATTGTTTTTGAAAACGCCGGCGGCCCAGGAGAAAGGCAGTTCGGGGCGTTTTTCGAGATTCGCATTGTAATACACCAGCAGGCCGACGTTGCGGCCCGCGTACCCGAGTTCTTCGTTCCGCCTGTGCAGATGGCTGTCGAAGACGGGGATGTACTCATCCCTGTCTGCCAGTCCTTCGACGCTGAACGGTTTCTTCACGTTTCCCAATTTAATGCGGGCGTAGGTGAAGTAGTCGAATTTCACGCTGAATTCCCGGAGCACGACCGTCCGCTCGTCTGAATCGCCGCGGAAATCCAGCTGTGCGTCGATTTTTTTCGAGAGCCGGATATCCGCCTGCAGTTTCCCTTCGTAGAAATATTCCTGGTTGAATTCCGCGACGGGATTGCGGTCGTACATCCGGATACCCGTTGCCCCGAATCCCGAGAAACGGACTTCCTGTGCACGCATGGACGCGGCGAGCGCCACCGCGAATATCAGCGACAGGATGCCGATGCGCACGGCGGACAGCGGCGCTGGCGGAATCAGGGGAGGGCGGCGGGAGTTCAGATGGCCTGGGAGACGTTGAAGCATGATCAGTACTCGAATCGATATTGGTGTGTACCTGTTCGGAACGGCAGGGTGATTTCGAAGCGCCGGCGTCCTTCGTCGAGCTGCGGCCGCGCGGTTTCGCGCTGGGATTCACTGTCGAGCTGAATGCTTTCGCCGTCAAGGGAAATGGCGCGCGGCACCGACGGTGAGCCGAAAAGACGGAAGCGGATGCGCTTCAATGCGCCGCACCACGGGCCGGAACTGCCGGAGGTTTCGATGACCCATGAGAGTCCGTCAGACCGCATGCGGAAGGTCACTTCATCAAAGCTGCCGGTCTCGTAGCCGAAACCGTCCCCGGCGTCAAGATACAGCGTATACGATGCGCTGTCACCCGGGACGACCTCGAGCAGGAGCTCCGACAGGGGGTGTTCGCCGGTGTACTGCTGCGTTTCCCGGCGTGGAATCAACGAACCGCCGCGATAGAACATCGGGAGGCGCTCGAGAGGCGCCTCGACTACCACGGCCTGACCGCCGTCGTACGGCGCGCCGGTCCATGGATCCACCCAGCGCCCATGCGGAAGATACACCTTTTGAAACCGGCGTCCTTCATCGACCACCGGCGCCACCAAAATGTTCGGACCGGCCATGAAAGTGTGCTGCCATTGGCTGCTGAACGTCTCCGGGTCGTCTTCATGATCGAGGAAGAGCGGCCGCATGATGGGGACGCCGCTGCGGGAAGCGCGTCGAAACTCGGTGTAGAGGTAGGGAAGATACTGGTAGCGCAGGGAGATGTAGTTGCGTACGATGTCCTCGGTCCATTCGCCGAACGACCAGGGCTCCTGATCGCGGGTGTTGATCGTGGTGTGCGTGCGCAGGAACGGGGTGAAGACTCCGGCCTGCATCCAGCGGATGAACAGCTCCGACGAAGGCTCCTGTTCGAATCCTCCGACATCGGCGCCGGCAAATGGGATGCCGGAAAGTCCCAGCCCGACGCACATTCGTATCGCCATCTGCAGGTTGTCGAATCGGGCGGTGTTGTCGCCTGTCCACACCGATGCATAGCGCTGTATTCCCGCGAAGCCCGCTCGCGTAAGGAGGAACGGCCGCTCCTTCGGATGCGAACGCCGCATTCCCTCGTACGCCCCCTTCGCTTCGAGCAGCGCGTACACGTTGTGGATTTTCTTGATGCTGCTGCGCATTCCCTCGTCCTCGAATTCCACCAGGAGGGGAAATTCCCTCCCCCATACGGCGGGCTCATTCATATCGTTCCAGAACCCGTCGACCCCGAGATCCATCATCGCCCCGTAATTCGCTCCCCACCAATCCCGCACATCGGGGCGGGTGAAGTCGGGGAAGTGGCACCACCCCGGCCAGACCTCCCCGCTGTACGGCGTTCCGTCGGGATAGCGGGCGAAATACCCGCTGCGCAGGCCTTCGTCGTAGATGGTGTACCCCTGCTCGATTTTCACGCCGGGGTCGACGATCGTCACGACTTTGAAGCCCATCGACTCAAGATCGGCCAGCAGACCGGCGGGATCGGGGAAACTCGCACCGTCCCATGTGAAGACCTTGTACGCGTCCATGTACCGGATATCCAGGTAGAGAACATCCGCCGGGATTCCGCGCTGCCGGAAATTCCGGGCGACATCGCGCAGTTCATATTCCGGTGCGTAGCTCCAGCGGCTCTGCTGATACCCGAGCGACCAGATCGGGGGAAGGGGAGTCCGCCCCGTCAGTGCAGTGTAGCGGGCAACCACGTCGCGGATGCGCGGACCGTACACGAAGTAATAATTCATCTCGCCGTCTTCCGCGCCGAAGGAGTAAACCCGGTCGCTCGCGGCACCCATGTTGAACGTGCTGCGGTAGGAGTTGTCGAGAAAGGTGCCGTACGCCTGCCCCGCGTGCATGCCGATGAAAAACGGGACCGATACGTACAGCGGGTCCTGCTTGTTCGAATACCCCGGCATGTCGGTGTTCCACATGGTCCAGTGCCCGCCGCGCTTGTTGACGTCGCCGACTTTCTCGCCGAGGCCGAAGAATCGTTCGTCGGCATGCAGCGTGCGCCAGAGCTGCACCTCCTTGCCGTCCCACGCGAGTCCGAACGCCGGCGCATCCTCCGCGATGATGCTTCCGTCCGACGTCGCGAACTGCATGCGGACCGGATACTTCTGCACGATCAGCACGCCGGCCGGCAGCGCGAGCCGCAGGGCGCCGGGCTGATCCTCGACGGTCCAGCGCAGCAGCGGATTCGGCCGTGCCGTCACGGCGTAGGAAGGCAGATCCTGTATCGCTCCGCCGCGGCCGAGCTGCACGCGGACGACACCGCTGTCGACCAGCGTCAGGCGCAGAACATTGTTCGTGGCGGCGATGGTCAGCACGCTGCCGTCGACGGTATGTGATTCGTATGACCCGAGGAAGGTATAACGGTCTGCCCGGACCGACGTCGCGGTCAGAAGCAGAAGCAGGGAAAGGAAGCAGGTGCGTATCATTGCAGGAATCCAGGAAGAATTATCGGAAAAACCACCACAGTCCGCCCAGCAGGGTGACCAGGAGTGCCGAAAGCACGACATTCAGACGCCGCTGCATTGTCGGAACGGTTTTCATCCGCGGCGTATCGGACCAGGTGAGATTGATGAGATCCCACCGTCGCGGCGCTTCGGTCGCCAGGCTGACGGCGACGAGCACCGCGGTCGAGACCAGGAAAAGTACGATCGCGACGTGCAGGAAATTGACCGTGGCAAGCGTTTCGAGCCATCGGTCCGAGAACGGACTGATCCTGTGCTGAATCTCGAGCACGAACCGCAGTCCGCCGAGCACGAGTCCCGTCAGCAGCGCGGCCATCGCGCCCTTCGCGTTGGCGCGCGGCCAGAACAGTCCGAAAAGAAAAACCGCGGCGATGGGCGGGGAGACATATCCCTGCACACTCTGAAGATACACATACATCCGTTCATCACTCAGCAGTCCGATGAACGGAATCCAGAGCAGACCGAGCACGACCATCGCGGCAGTGACCATCCGGCCGACGCGGACCGCCTCGCGCTCATCCGCACCGGGCCGCCATTTCTGATAGATGTCGATGGTGAACAGCGTCGAGGTGGAATTGAACATCGCGCTCAGCGACGACATCAGCGCGGCGAGCAGACCGGCGATCACCAGGCCCTTCAGACCGCTCGGGAGCAGCGTCGTGACCAGCCAGGCGAAACTGCGATCGCCGGTGACGCTGCCGTCGGAAAGGGCGTAGCCGATGACTCCCGGCAGGACGAGGATGAACACGGGCAGGATTTTCAGGAAGCCTGCGAATATGGTGCCGCTCTGCGCCTGGTCCAGGTTGCGCGCGCTCAGCACGCGCTGGACGATATACTGATCGGTGCACCAGTACCAGATGCCAAGGATCGGCGCTCCGAAGACAATCCCCGTCCACGGGAAATCCGGATCGCTCATGGGTTTGAACATGTGCCAGAAGTCGGGCGGGGTCGCCGCGACAACCGCGTCCCATCCGCCGGCACGATCGAGGCCGATGAATGTCAGCGCGAGGGAGCCGATAATGAGGATGAACATCTGCACGAGATCCGTGTAGATCACCGCGCTCAGGCCGCCGAGCACGGTATACAGCCCGGTGATGAGCACGATGACCACCGCGGAAGTGTACATGTCCCACCCGACGACGGCATGGAGCAGAATACCCCCTGCATAGAGCGAAATGGAGATCTTCGTCAGGACGTATGCAGCAATGGAAATGATCGAAAGGTAGGAGCGCGCGGCCGGACCGTAACGCCGCTCGAGAAACTCCGGCATGGTGAAGACGCCGGATTTGAGATAGAACGGGGTGAACACCCAGCCGAGCAGCAGGACGATGACGACGGCAAGCCATTCGAAATGACCGACCGCCAGTCCGGATTTCGATCCGGTTCCCGCGAGGCCGAGCAGGTGTTCACTGGAGATGTTCGTGGCGAACAGCGAGGCTCCGATCGCCAGCCAGCCGATATTGCGGCCCGCGAGGAAGTAGCCCTCACGCGTGTCGTTGCGGCGCGAGAAATACACGCCGATGCCGATGACAATGAGAATGTAGGCGAGAACAATGAGCAGATCGGGCAGTGGGAGGGCGCTGTCCATGGATGATGCTCCGATGACGCTGGATGATGGCGAAAACTGTCGAAACCTGCGCAAAATGGCAAGTGTTTTTCGCGGTCAGGGAATGCGGACCACCACCATCGTCATGTCATCGTGCTGCTCGGCCCGCCCGGTGAATCGCCGGGTGTCGCGATAGAGATAGGAAAGCAGATCTTCGGCCGTCGTCCCGCTGAATTTCTGCAGTGCGGATGCGAGCCGGGCTTCCCCGTATTCCTCCCGCGAACGCGTCATGGCTTCGGGATATCCGTCGGTGTAGAGCACGAAGACGTCGCCTGAACGAAGCGGGACGCGTACATCTTCAATGGTTGCCTCGAAGGTTTCCCCGGCCTCGAAACCCAGCGCGATGCCCCGCGACTGTATGAGATCCACCGTCGTGTCGGCCGAGCGACGCATGACGGGCGAATGTCCGGCGCGCGCGATCTGCAGCGACTGTTCGCGGACATCGAACACCGCGTATATCATGCTGATGAAATGCCCGCGTTCTACGTTCCGGTAGAACAGCCGATTCATCTCCACGAGGACGTCGGCCGGAGAATCATGCTGCGCGGCGAGCGCCTGCAGGAATCCCTTGGTCAGCGTCATATAGAACGCGGCCTGCGTTCCTTTCCCCGAAACGTCTCCGATCGCAATGCCGAGACGCCCCTCGCCGAGATCGATGAAATCGTAGTAATCGCCGCCGACCTCGAGTGCGGGGGCGCAGTGCGAGGCGATGTCAAGACCGTGTACCTGGGGATTCTGCTTCGGCAGAAAACTCATCTGCACGTCGCGAGCGATTTCCAGTTCGCGCGAAAGCCGCTGCCGCTCGGTGATGTGCCGCTGGAAGCGGGGGGCGATGTCATCGAGGTCTTTGACGCGGTCAGGAAGCAGTATCGCCGCGATCGCCCAGACGAGAATCAGCGCGATGAATGTCGCGACCATCATGCCGTCGGCATGGTACGCCGGGTTCGCCGGGAGCATCATCACCACGCCGCTGTCGAGCATGGAAAAAACGAACGCGGCGATGAACGCGGTGAGGACGTCTGTCTCGGCAAAGACCCACACCAGCAGCACCATGACCGGGAGGATGACCAGCCACGCGGTCGGCAGGGGAACAAGGTTGACATTGTCGATGACCGTGAAGAGCAGTGCGGCCCCGCCGATCAGCAGCAGCCTGGACTGCACTCTTTGCCGTGCGAGAGAGAGAATGGCGACAAGAAAGAAAGCAACACCGAACAGGTTCGATATGATGGCATTGCCGATGACGAAAAGGCCCGGTTGGATGGTGCTGAAGAGTCGAATCCCGTCGCCGCTCGCATTTCTGACCCACACCGCGTCGAGGCCGGAAACCAGTTTCGCGACGACGAGGCCCACTGCAAGCATCACGAGGCCTGCAACCGTCCCGCGAAGGAGCGACCGGCCGACGCGCGAATGCAGCAGGTTGCCGGTGCGCAGGAGATCGAAGGGGATGAATTTCTCCTTCCAGGTCTCCCGGCCGATACTTTCGGCGATCGCCCAGAGGGGAATGAAGACGCCGCCGACCAGCAGCGGAGCGATAAGCAGAGGTATCAGCATGACGAGCGTCGATTCCATCTGCTTCGTGATCTCGAAATAAAACCAGATCGCGAAGAGTCCGCCGACGATCACCGCCATGGAAATGGCGGATCGGAAGCCGATTTCAAAGGCGCGGAGACGCCGGAATCCCACGATGAGCAGGATGATGGAGAAGACGACGTAGAACACCACCTCGAATACGTCGGCGATGCCGGCCGTCTGCTCCGCGGTGAATGTACGGGAAAAACGCGGCGCGGAGTCAAAGGTCGTGAGCAGGTTCCCTTTCACGACAACACGCACATCCACCGTGTCGGCGAGCGCGCTGTCGAATACCGTCCAGCTGAACAGGTGATCACGCCGGTTGGACTGCACGCTTTCCTGGTGACGAATTCCCCCGGTAGCGCCCGCCGGGGACGCCGAATCGGGATAGGCGGCGAGTGTCGCCAGGGGGCCGAGAAGCGCCGGATCAGCGTGCGGAATCAATATTGATCGAACGAGCGCATATGCGGAGGAGGTGCGGAGGGACGGGGCCGCGACGGAGTCTTCGATCGGGAAATCGATCATGAGCAGTGCGCCGCTGCCGTTGAACTGCAGCTGCAGATCGCCCCCGAGCAGACGCTGGACCATCGACTCCTCATCGTCGGTGGAGAGATTCACCCTGCCCGATGCGTCGGGACTCTCCCGGAGCAGGCGGACCTTCCAGAAATACCCGGGCACTCCGCCACGCATCAGCGTGTTGGCTTTCGCTGCTCCGTAGCGGGAGTACATCCGTTCGAGAATCGCCGGGTTGGAATGGAGAGATGTGTTGGGGTGATAGGCAACGGAATCGAGGTGCATGACGCCGAGCAGGTTCTGGCTTCGACCGGCGATGCGTGCCGCGTCCTCCCGGAGCGAGAGTCCCCCGTAGGAATGCGTGGAGGGATAGAGCAGAACGATGCCCGCCGCCAGTACGGCGACTGCGGCCACTCCGAGAAGGACCGTCGTCATTGATCGCGTCATGCGCCGTTGTTCCATCTTCCACCTCTCTTCCGCGTGCTGCGGTGCAACAGTTGCAGCGTTTCTGCGTACAGTACTCTGGTTCCGCGCGGAGGATTCCTCGGCCTTCGTCTGCGGATCCGGACGCAACGGCAAGATGCACTTTTTATGCATTTCGATGAAGCGCGAAAAACCGTACTTTTCAGTCCCGAATCCCCTCTCAACCGGAGCCTGATGCCAGAGCCCCCGTGAAACCCCTTCAGGATCGTATATCGCCCCGATCGATTCGCGCGCTGTATCTTCTCTTCGCGGCTCTCGTTCTCCTCGTCACCGGATACAACGCCCTGCACGTCATGGTCTGGCGCGTTCCGAGCAACGACCAGTGCCAGTGGAAGCAGCTGTACAGCGACAGCACCGTCGTGCACATGGATCGGATCAAATCGGGGTCCTCGACGGAGAAGGCGGGGCTGCTGCCGGGAGACATTCTCCTCGCGGTCGATGGAGTGCCGGTGTCCCGGGCAAAGCAGGCGACGGCGCTTCTCACGAGTGCCGCACCGGGAAAGCAGGTGCGACTCCGCATCCAGCGCGATCATAAAGAGCGGGATATCGTCTGGACACCCGAGTCCGGCGAGGAACCGCTTCCGCTTTACCTCTTCGACAGGATGTTCGAGACGCTCGTCGTCACCAACATCGTTCCGGGCGGCGTAACGGAACAGGCCGGCCTGAAGGATGGCGACATTCTCCTGCGGATCGACGGCGTCAGCGTAAACAATGTGTATGGCGCGCAGTACCTGATCAACCTGCATTCCGCGGGGAGCAGGGCGGTCTTCCTCGTCGACCGGAAGGGGACGCTGCGGCGTTTCACGGTCACCATTCTCAAGACCTTCAATGTCACGTATTTCTCCGAATTCCTTCTCGGCTTCGGCTTCCTTCTGGTCAGCCTTTTCGTCGTCCTGGCCCGGCCGGAAGGAGACATTCAGCGCAAATTTGCGCGGTACGGCATCCACGTCCTGTTCTTCTTCGGCATGTTCCTCCTCGCGGTCGGATCTCCCCATGATCCGGAATGGAAGGTCATATCCCTCGTAATCGTCGCGGTGCTGAGCCGCATCCTCGCGCCGCCGATTTTCGTGACGTTCTTTCTGCATTTCCCCGTACGGAAAGCCGCGGCCGGGAAACGCGCGGTGATCGTCGCGCTCTACGGAGGCAGCATCCTTGCCGCCGGGATCATCGCCGCGTCCATCTTCCGGCTCTGGGGTTTCGAAGCGCCGCGCTGGCTCTACGTCACCGCGGTGTATTTCCCGCTGACATACTTCCTCGGCGGGCTCGCGATTTTCGCACACAGCTATTTCTCCAGCATCAAACCGGAGCAGCGGCATCAGCTGCGTCCCATCCTGCTGTCGGCCCTGATCGGCATCGCGGTGCTGGTCTATCTTCGCATCCTCATCATGACGATTCCGCTGGTGCTGTATCTGCAGCCCTACCTGCTGCTTCCCGCGCTGCTCGTCGTCGGCATCCCTCCCGCATTCGGGTATTCGATCATCCGCTATCGGCTGATGGACGTGACCCTGCTCGTGCGCCGGAGCATCATCTATGCCATCATCACCGCATCCCTGGCGGCGATCTACTTCGGCGTGGTGCTCGGGCTGGGGAGCCTGCTGAGCAATGCGCTGGGAGAAGCGGACAATACCCTCCTGCTTATGATCGCCGTCATTGTCATCGCCCTGCTCTTCGATCCGCTCAAGCGGCGCAGCCAGGATTTTGTCGATCGCGTATTTTATCAGGACCGGTACAACTACCAGAAGGCGCTGCTGGAATTCAGCAGCGAACTCCCGCGGCAGATGAATCTCGATCAGATCCTCCACTCCGTGGTGAACCGCATCGCGACGACCATGCATGTCGACAAGGTGTCAGTATCGCTGTGCGACGAACGCGAAGGATGCCATGTGCTCGCGCGGAACATGGACGACACGCTCTCGGTGTTCGATCATCGGGAGGGAGGTGTCGTGGAACTTCTCAAGAACACGCGCGCACCGCAGAGCTTCGTGCTGCTCGACGAGGATCCCCGCGTGACCGACATGGAAGACCGCGACAAGCTCAGGCGTTCGGGCGTGGTGCTCATGGTGCCCATGTTCATCCAGGACCGCCTGATCGGTTCGATCAATGTCGGACCGAAGCTCAGCGGCAACGTGTATGCGCAGGAAGACATCGACCTGCTGTCCACGGTCGCGAGCCAGGCCGCGATCGCCATCGAGAACGCGCGCCTGCACCGGTCGGAAATCGAAAAGCAGAAAATCACCGAGCAGCTGAACATCGCCCAGCGCATTCAGCAGGGGCTGCTTCCGAAGGAAAACCCGCGGACGCAGAAACTCGATATTTCAGGTATATCGATCCCCGCGCAGACCGTGGGCGGGGACTACTACGACTACATCGAACTGCCGGGAAATCGTCTGCTCGTGGCGGTCGGCGATGTTTCCGGCAAGGGAATGTCCGCCGCCCTCTACATGTCGAAGGTCCAGGGCATGATCCGCTTCGCCGCGCAGATGTACGATCGGCCGAAAGAGATCCTCATGAAGGTGAACCGCCTGATCTACGAAGGAATGGAGCGGAACTCGTTCATAACCATGATCCTCGTCCTTTTCGATTTCGAAACGGAAACCGTGGCCGTTTGCCGCGCGGGACACACCCAGCCGCTGGTGGCGCTGAACGGGGACATGGGATTCTTCGGTTCCGAGGGTATCGGGCTCGGGCTCGAGCCCGGGGAGGTGTTCGATCGCGCTCTCGAGGAAAAAGTGTTCCCGCTGAAGTCGGACGGCCTCATCGTCCTCTATTCTGACGGTCTCACCGAAGCAATGGACATGAAGAAAAACGAGTTCGGAGAGGATCGCGTGTTCGCCATGGTCAAGGGAGCCGCACAGATGACCGCCGCCGACCTGCAGCATCTGCTCATGAGTGAGGTCGCGCGGCACCGCGACGGCGCCGAGCAGAATGACGACATCACCCTCGTCGTCATCCGCATTCGCTGATATTCAACCCCGAAAATCTATTTCAACATGTCGGAGCCGCGCGCCCCGCGATACGGCGGTGTTTGCGGTGAGCAGCCGTTTGCGGTGAGCAGCCGTTTGCGGTGAGCCGCTGACTGCGGCGCGAGGCCGTTTGCAGTGCGGCACGGAATTCCCGTACTTTTACAGATCCATTCTTTTCTTCTGGACAGACCCATGCAATACCGCCACCTTCTTCTTTTGCCGCTTACACTCGTCCTTTTCATCTCGTGCAGCCGGGATCCGCGCAGCGCCGAGGATATGGCCTTCGAGCAGGTCGCAGCGCGATTTCTCGAACGCTATCTCGCGACGCATCCGGAAGATGCGACCGCGCTCGGGGATCATCGCTTCGACGCCCGTCTGAACGACTATTCCGCCGAAGGCCGTGATGCCGACCGGGCGCTCTATGAGGCATACCTCGATACGCTTCGCGGTATCGCCGTGGAATCCCTTTCGCCGCAGCATATGATCGATTACGACATTCTGCGCCACAATCTCGAGACCGGTCTGTTCGAACAGCAGGAACTGCGGGAATGGGAATGGAATCCGCTCGCCTACAACCCGGGCAATGCCATCTATACGCTCATCGCCCGCGAATTCGCGCCTGTCTCCGAGAGAATGGATGCAGTGGCTGGTCGATTGCGGGCGATCCCCGCGCTTCTCGATGCGGCGCGGACCAATCTGAAACATCCCCCGTCGATGCATACCGAGACGGCGATCCTGCAGAACGACGGAACCATCGCGCTGCTGACGGAAACACTGCAGCCGTTCATTTCTCAGTGTCCCGAGGCCCAGCAGAAAGAAGTATCCGCCGCGCGCGACACGGCTGTCGCCGCGCTGCGTTCGTTCGGCGACTGGCTCAAGACGGATCTGCTGCCGCGCTCCTCCGGGGACTTCCGTCTCGGGAAGGATCTGTATGAAAAGAAATTCCACCTGCGTCTCGACACGGACATGAACCCCGATGTCCTGCTCGCGCTCGCGGAGGTGGATCTCGAGAGTACCACCGAGAAAATGCGCAGCATCGCCACGACCCTGCACCCCCGTCTCATGCCGGGCGTCCCCGTCCCCGAGGATCCTTCCGTGCTGATCCGTTCGGTCCTTGCGAGACTGGCGGACGACCGTCCGGACGACGCGACCATCGTCGATCAGGCCCGCGCCGATCTCAAGGAGGTCGAGGGCTTCGTCGCGTCCAAAGGCCTGGTCACGATGCCCACCGAACCGATAGAAATCATTGTCATGCCCGAGTTCCAGCGGGGCGTGGCCGTGGCGTACTGCGACTCGCCCGGCGCGCTCGAGAAAAACGGCAAGACCTTTTTCGCCATAAGTCCCACGCCGGAAGACTGGACCCCTGCGCGGAAGGAGTCGTTCTATCGAGAGTACAACGACTACATGCTCAAAAACCTGACGGTGCACGAAGCGATCCCCGGCCATTTCCTCCAGCTCGCGGCAGCCAACCGCTGCAAGGCCCCCACGCTGGTGCGCAGCGTCATGAGCAGCGGCGTTTTTGCCGAAGGCTGGGCGACGTACTGTGAACAGATGATGGCGGACGAAGGGTACGGCGGTCTCGAACTGAAGATGCAGATGCTGAAAATGCACCTCCGTCTGCTGATCAACGCCATCATCGATCAGCGCATCCACGCGATGGGAATGACGGAACGCGAAGCCATGGCGCTGATGATGGAAAAAGGATTCCAGGAAGAAGGGGAGGCCGCCGGGAAATGGCGCCGCGCCTGCCTGACCTCGACGCAGCTCAGCACCTACTTCTTCGGGAATATCAAAATCAATGAACTGCGCCGCCGCGCGGAACAGAAGGCGGGCGATGTGTTTTCGCTCAAGGCGTTCCACGATGAACTCCTGTCCTACGGGACGATCTCGCCCAAGTACCACCCGATGATCATGAAGCTACCGGCGGAACACGGTGCGACGGCGTCACTGTGATGCGGGGAATTCGACGATGAACGTCTCAGCACTGAACGCGGAGGGAACCGGCGCGCTGGCCGCGATGCACGCCGCGCACTTCGGTGAGGACGCCGTGTCTATCGACGCAATGAAAGGCGACGCTTCGGATCGCCGCATCTACAGGCTGCGAAGCGCCTCGCGTACCTCCATCGGGATTCTCGGGCCGAACGACGCGGAGAACCGGGCATTCACCGGATTTGCGCGGAGTTTCCGCGCGGCGGGGCTGTCCGTCCCGGACGTATATGCCGTCAGCGAGGACTGCCGCAGTTATCTCGAAGAAGATCTCGGCGACACCACGCTCGCGCTGTGGCAGGAAGCGCTTCCCGCGGAGTCGCGCCTGGAGGGCCTCCGCGACATGTATACACGGGTGCTCGGCGAACTGCTGCGCTTCCAGGTGGACGCTGCGAATACGCTCGACTACAGCCTCTGTTATCAGTACCCGGAGTTCGGTGCCGAAGCCATGGCCTTCGACATCGCCTACTTCCGCGAGCATTTTCTCGAGCGCCTCATGCGTCGTGCCTGGGATCGGGATTCGTTTGCGCGCGAAACGGGGGCGCTGATCGATCTGCTGCTGCGTGCCGACCGCAGCGGATTCCTGTACCGCGATTTCCAGTCGCGAAACATCATGATTCGTGACGGAGAACCCTGGTTTATCGATTTTCAGTCCGGGCGTCGCGGGGCGCTGCACTACGACGTCGCCGCCCTGCTGTACGATTCGCGGGGAAATCTGCCCGAGTCCGAGCGCATACTCCTCCTCGGCCGCTACTGCGATATGCTGGAAGAACGGATGCCGGTCAACCGCGGCGAATTCCTCTACCTGTTCCACGGGTTCGCGGTTCTGCGTCTGCTCCAGGCCCTTGGCGCTTTCGGCAACCTGGGACTGAACAAGAACAAGCCCCACTTCCTCGCCCTGATCCCGTCGCGTCTCGAGGCGTTGAGCGCCCTGCTGCGCGCGGCCGAAATCATGCGGAGCCTCCCGGCACTCCGGGACCTGCTGCTCGATATCGCCGACGATCCTTCGACATTGTCCCTGCCAGGAGCGACAGACTGATGCTCCATATCGATGTGTTTTCCTTCGGATATCACCGCTCCGGTATTCCGCCTGACAGAAGCGGCAACGGCGGAGGATTCGTTTTCGACTGCCGTGTGCTGCCCAATCCCGGACGCGAAGCGCGTTACGCGAAGCAAAGCGGACTCGACCGCGAGGTCCGCACGTTTCTCGAGGAGCGCGGGGAAACCGCGGAATTTCTTGCACACGCGATCGTCCTTGTCGAACGCACCGCCCGGGCATATGATTACCGCGGATTCACACATCTGCAGGTTTGCTTCGGATGCACCGGTGGACAGCATCGGTCGGTGTTCTGCGCCGAGCGCGCCGCCGCCGCCCTGCGCGATCTCGGGTATGACGTCACGGTGACGCATACCGAGCGGGAGGCCTGGCAGTGAAAGGGATGATTCTCGCCGCCGGATTCGGGACACGTCTCGCCCCGCACACCGAACTGCTGCCGAAAGCGCTCGTTCCGGTCGCCGGGGAGCCGATGATTCGTCACGCCGTCGATGCGCTGCTCCGCGCCGGCTGCGATGAAATCGTCGTCAACACTCATCACTTCGCCGGACAGGTGGAGGAGTATTTCCGGACAAACGATTTCGGGGTGTCGATACACGTCCTGCGCGAAGCGGAAATTCTCGGGACAGGAGGCGGCCTGTTGAACGCCGCGTCCCTGCTGGAGCATGAAGACATCTTCCTTCTCTGGAATGCCGACATCGCCAGCGCAGCGCAGCTGTCCCCGCTGATCGAAGCGCTCGACGCCTCCGCCGATGGCGGTGTCCGGCCGCTGGCGTCCCTGCTGGTCAACCGTCGCGACACCCGGCGTGCGCTGCTGTTCGATGCGGGGATGCGGTTTCTCGGGAAAGAAGCCTGGGCGGAGGAGGGGCTCCGCGTGCCGGCCGATGTGCAGCGCTGCGGGTTCTGCGGCGTGCATGCCATACGGGGAGAGTTTTTCCGGCTCGGAATCGAGGAGGGATTTCATGATATCTTCGATCTGTACCGAAGGGGAATGGCCCGGGGGCATGCCCTGACCGGCGTCGTGACCGAAGCGTACTGGACCGACCTGGGGACGCCGGAGCGCATCGCGGCGCATGAACGGTATCTGCGCGGCGCGTGACGGTGTCCTTGCTTCTTCCTTTCCACCCGTACCGCTTCTTCGTATCTTTCATGAATACGGCATTCCGACCATTTGATCCACAGGGTTTTCCCATGCGACTGTTTTCGATCCCGTCCGCTCTGCTTCTCACGGTCCTGTTTTCCGGTTCAGTCTTCGCGCAGACAGCGGCACAGAAATCCTCGGCCTCGGCGTTTATCGAAGCGCTGATTTCCCATCAGTGGGACCGACTCGAGGCACTGTCGCATCCGACGCTGCGGGAAAAGATCTCGCCCGAGAAATGGGAAAGCCTCATGCAGGACCTGGTGAAAAAGGCGGGACCGGTGCAGTCGCACCGTTTCATCGCCGCCGTTCCGAACGGGAGCTACGCCAGCATCATCCACAACGTGCACTTCGAAAAAGACTCGCTCGCGTTTCGCCTCGTGGTCGATTCGCTGAATCTCGTCGGAGGGTTCTGGCTCGATCCGATAAAGAAGGAATATCATTTCCTGCCGCCGTCGTATGCCGATACCGCCGCATTCACCGAGCGCGAGCTGACCGTCGGCAGTGAATATGCGCTGCCAGCCACCCTCACGGTGCCGAATGGCGAAGGACCTTTCCCGGCCGCGGTGCTGGTGCACGGTTCCGGACCGAGCGATCGGGATGAGACCATCGGCGGAAATAAAATCTTTCGCGACATCGCGTGGGGACTCGCGAGCCGCGGCATCATGGTGCTGCGCTACGTGAAGCGGACCAAGCTTTATGGTGCGAAAATGAGCCGCTACGAGACCACGGTCCAGGATGAAACCATCGATGACGCGCTGCTGGCGATCGATCTGCTCGCGAAGCAGCCGGAGACCGACACCACGCATATCGTTCTGATCGGGCACAGTCTCGGCGCAATGCTCGCCCCCGAGATCGCCGCGCACGCACCCGCGGTGGATGCGGTCGCCATGCTCGCGCCGATCGCACGGCCGCTCGAAGTCGTGGTGTCGGATCAGCTTCGCTTCATCGCATCGCAGCAGGACACGATTTCCGCGCAGGAGAGCATGAAGCTCAACGCGGAACTCGACAAGGTGAAGCAGATCCAGGATGGCTCCCTGATGAAGACCAAGATGCTGATGGGGATGCCGGCATCCTACTATTACGATCTGCAGAAGCGCGATCAGCACGCGTATGCGCGCGGACTCGGGCGGCCGATCTTCATCGCCCGCGGGACCAAGGACTACCAGGCGCCGCAGATGGACTTTATCATGTGGCAGGATATCCTGAAGGATGTGCCCCGCACCGCATTTCGCAGCTATGAAGACTGCTACCACCTCTTCATCCGGACGGACGCGACCCCGGGTCCCTGGAACTATCAGCTGGAAGGATACGTGGTGGAATCCCTCATCGACGATCTGACTGCGTGGTGCAAGACGTTCTCACTGTCTGAACCCGGGGACAGCGGGAAGTAGCATGGGCAGGAGCAGCGGTGGCAGCGGCCGCAAGGTATACCGGCGCGTCAGCAAGCGCAAGGATATCGAGAAGCAGTGGCGGAAAGGCACCGCGCGCTGGCAGTATGCCGGCGAAGGGGAAACCGAAGGCGACACCGTCGACCGCAAGCTGGGGGCACCGCGCCTGGGACAGCTGGTAAACGAGGAAGGAGAACGCGAAGCGCTGGTCGTACAGACCGGCGGACCGGACATTCTCCTGCAGGACGGAGACACATTCAAGAAGGCCCGTCCGCGTCGTTCCACCACGACCGAAAACGAGAACGCCACACTGGTCGCAATAGGGGACATCGTCCGCTACCAGGACATGGATGACGAAGAGGGCGTCATCACGCATGTCTTCGCGCGTGAATCTTTCCTTCTCCGTACCTCCATCCGCGACGCGGAATATGCCCAGGTGCTGGTGGCAAACGTGGATCAGGTCATTGTCACGGTTGCCGCGACCGACGAGATGCTCCGGCCCGGATTGATCGACCGCTACCTCGTCGCAGCGGCGATGGGCGGCCTTCACGCACACATCTGCATCAACAAGATCGATCTGCCGGATGATGAAGAGGACCGCGAGTTCGTGGAGGAGATCGCCGCGATGTACCGCGATCTCGACTACACGGTCGTGCTCACGAGCTGCATCACCGGTGAAGGGCTCGATGAGCTGCGGGGACTGCTGCACGAGAAGCTCTCGGTGCTCTCCGGACACAGCGGGGTAGGGAAGACCAGCCTGCTCAATCTGCTGATTCCGGAGCTCGACGAGAAGACCGCGGAGCTGAGCGACCAGAGCCAGCGCGGCATGCACACCACGACGCGTAGCACGCTGTACGAACTTCCCGACGGCGGCTTCATCGCCGATACCCCCGGGATCCGGGAATTCGGTCTCTTCCAGTTTGACGCCGACGATCTGCACACGTATTTCCCCGAGTTCGTGCACTTTGCCGACGGCTGCCGCTTCCCCTCCTGCACGCATACCCACGAACCCGACTGCGCCGTCAAGGAAGCGGTCGAGCGTGAGGAAATTCATCCCCTGCGTTACCGGAATTACCTTCAGATCCTCGAAAGCGAGGATGAGGGGTAGGGACCTGTCGCTTTTCACCTCCGTCTACCACTCCGCGTCCAGCTGAAGGCTGACCTTCCCGATGCGATCTCCCGCGATTTCATCCGCACCGCTGCTCATTGACCGGGCACCGTCCTGCACGGTCAGCGCATAGCGCAGGCCGAGATTCACGCCGGGGAGGGGAGTCCACTGCGCGAGCAGATAGCAGCGCAGTCCATCACCGTACATCACGACGTTTTGCATCACGCCCCGCACGTCGTGCTCGAATTGATACAGGCGCGCGTCGTACGAGTCCGTTCCGTAGGCCGTGAGACGACCGAGCAGACTGAGCGCGGAGACGGGTTTCACGCGCAGATCCACGGAGAGCAGAAGTCCGTTTCCCGCGGCGGGGGAAATCTCCTGCGCCGTCGCCGCGTATTCCGCCCGCAGACGCATGCGCGTTCCGTTGCGTGCCTCCTGCTGGATTTCAATGCGCAGCGAACTTTGTATCCGTCGATCAACCGGACGGATGTCCCTGCCCAGATCGTCAACCGAGGCCACGGTCTGATCCTTCCGGACATGCGCCGCGCGAAGCCGCAGCACCGTACCGGGGGTGAGCTGGTATTCGGCCGAACACATCCCTTCCGTACCGGATGACGGAACATGGACGAAGTAGGTCCGGTTGGGAAACCGGTACACGTCAGCCCACAGGCTGATTTTCAGCCGCGGCGACGGACGGAGACGAAGTCCGAAATACGCCCCCTCCTCGTTCTGCACCCCGTCGCGTTCTCCGAACGCCGCGCCCTGCAGGCTGACGAAGCGTTCATGGTAGCGGCGGAGAATGATGGCCGCGGATACGCGGGATGTCAGTTCCGCTTCAAGGCCGGCGATGAAAGCGGGTACCTGGGTGTGCGCCAGCGCTGCCTCGCCGAAAAGGGATACCCGTTCGCCTGTCCAGCCGGCATTCGCGCCGAGCGCCCATGCCGCATCGCCGCGAAATCCGAAAGGCGTGCGCGGATCAGAAGGGACGGTGTATCGCGCAGCCTGCCCCGATAACCCGAGCTCCAGGATTCCCCCCGCGGCTTGAATGCGTCCGGTGATATGTCCGCCGAACATTCGCTCATCGACGCTGCCGCGCCGCGCCTGTTCGCTTTCGCTGCGATGGAGCCCGTCGATACTGAATGCTCCGGCCGTGCCTGTCGCCGCGTCGATGCTGGCGTCACGCTTCCGGAGGGAATAGAAAATGACGGCATCCAGAGCCTCCGCTCCCAGGTGAACCGCCGCGCCCCGGGCGCCGAAGCCTTCCGTGGCGGAACTGTAGGGAGAAAGCAGATCGGGAGTGCGGCTGACACGGACGGCCTCGCCGCCCTTCGCCAGCCCAAACGCCTGCCAGAACACGAGTCCCTGTCCCGCCGTGATCGCGAAATCCCCCAGCACCATGCGGCGTATCGGTCCCAGGTCTTTCACGGCGGCGAAACCCGCCACATGATCCGCGATCGACGTCTCGCCGGGATCCTTTTCCGTCAGCACCGCCGCCTCGAACCGCGCGCCGACCGCCAGGCGGAAACGCTGCTGCAGACGCAGGCGGGAACCGGGGTAGCGGCCGTCGAGAAAGCCCGCGCGGGGCTGGTCCTCCTGCTGGAGCCGGCTGCGCAGTGCGATCGTGTAGCCGTGGTCGGCCGCCGGCGCCGGCCGCAGCAGCGTACAGCGGTGCAGGAGCTCGATGCGGTCGGGGTCGCCCGAGAGCACGGAATCGATACGGCGCCATGTCGCCGCCGGGTTCGGCCCCGCTCCGGCGTCCCGCGCAAGCCTGCGGATCCGGCGCGCTTCCGTGCGCGTCAGAAAGGGGAGAGCGTACAATGCGGACAGAGGAGCCGTGGCGAGAGGCACGGGCTGCTGCTGCCATTCCTCGAAGCGTGCGAGCAGGGCGGACTGCTCGCCCTCCGTTCCTTCATGCAGCAGCTTTTCGACAAAGGGATTCTCCGCGAGGCTGTTACCGCCTGCGGCCGCCGCCGCGGTCCCCTGCGCACGCATCGGCGGCGAAAGCACGATGCACGCCGCGCAGAGCAGCGCGGCGCATCCGGTCGTAATACGAAACATATGTGACGTTCTCCCTGAACGTTTGGAAAGGGAGGATGAGCCTTCAGGCTCGTCCGTGTATGCTGAATTCCCGAGGACGACCCTGAAGGGTCATCCTCCTGAGAGATTCCGGGTTTCTGCTCCCTGCAGACTACTTCTCAACGTCCTCCAGGCTTATCTCATCAAGCTTGACATGCAGCCGATTCTGAAAGAGGAGGGTCACCACGATGCCCAGGAGCACCGCGAACCAGAGTGTCGCGCTGCGAATGATGAAGGTGGAGGCAACCGCCATGTCTTTCGTCACCCCGGCGAGCTGCGCGAGGCCGGTCAGGCTTCCTTCCGTGGTGCCGAGTCCGCCCGGCAGCATCGATACTGCTCCGACCACCGTGGAAAACGCGTAGATGAATGTCGCTTTGAATACCGTCGGCGGGGCTTCGAACACGTGAAGGATGATCCAGTATCCCAGGCACTCGAAGAACCACGAAACCACGCTCAGCGCTACGGCAATGAAAAAGGGTCGCGGCCGCAGCATCACATGCATGCTGTCGTACGCGCTGTGCGCGTGCTCGACGAAACGTGCGAGGAAGGGCAGACGCCCGAAAAAAGTAATCAGGGCGATGGACCCGCGGCGCCATGCGAGCAGCGCGGTCACGAGTGCGAAGAACACCGCGAAGGCGATCACCGCCATCCGGCTGATGTCGAACATGTACGCGCCGACGATGAGCAGGAGCACGAGGCCGATGAAATCCGTCAGACGTTCGGCGATGATGATCGGGGCGGAACGGCTGATCGGTGTCCCGTTCACTTTCTTCAGCAGGTAGGACTTGAGCACCTCACCGAACTTCCCCGGCGTGACGGCCATCGTGAAGGCGGTAAAGAAAATAATAAGGTTTTCCGATGTCTTAGGCCGGATATTCAGCGTGGCGGTGTAGAAATCCCACTTCAGATAGCGAAACAGATAATTGGTCGTCGTGCACGCGAGAATGACCGGAGCCCAGATCCAGTCAAACTGCGCGAAGGCTGCGATCAGGTTGTCGAGATCCGCATAGATCGTCAGCGCGATGAACACCAGCGCGCCGAAGGCCAGCGAATACATGAGTTTCCTACGCCAGTTCGATCCCATTGCAGCCCTCATGATCCTGGTTGGTGAAACGCCGGTAGGCACAGTAGAAATCGCAGAGCGGGAGTCCCATCACGTTGTAAAAATCCCCGATGATCCTGCGGACGAACACCGCGCCGAAATCGTCCTGTATGCCGTAGGCGCCCGCTTTGTCCATCGGCGAACCCGATGCCACGTAGGCCCGGATTTCGTCGTCCGCAAGTTTCCGGAACCATACTTCCGTTCGCACGTGCCGGGTGAGGACGCGCATGGACGGGACCTCGACAAGCGAATATCCCGTGAACACCTCGTGTCGCTGGTCGCTCAGTCTGCGGAGCATCCGCACGGCGTCGTCGGCGTCTTCCGGTTTTTCGATGATCTCGTCATCATGCACAACGATGGTATCGGCGCCGATCACAATTCCCGCGGCGAGCGTTCGCGCCACGTCGTGCGCCTTCCGCTCGGCGAGGATGGTCACGTGCGCGACCGGGGAGACCGTTTCGTCGATATGCTCGTCGACCGTGCTCGGTATGCTGTCGAATTCGAGTCCGATCTGCCGGAGCAGATTCTGACGGCGGGGAGAACGGGAGGCGAGAACGAGAGTATGTTGCTGCACGGGATCCGAAATCAATGAGTGTGGCAAAGACGCATTCCCTAATATCGCAAGTGCGGGGCAGACACGAAAGCCGGTTGTTCCCTCTTTACAGGCTTTTTTCGTATCATACGGGTTGCATTGTGCACCATACGCGCATGAAAAGAAAGACATAAAGGAAGAACCATGAATGCATCCCGCCTTTACCTGATCATCGGCGCCGTTCTCGTCGCCGTCCTTGTCATCGTCATCCTGCTTCCGGAAGGCGAACAGACCACGCAGCAGCCTGCCGCGCAGGGGCAGATGCCGCCCGGACATCCGAGCGTCGAGGGCGACAACGCGCCGAACAAATCCAACGTCATCAGTTCCTTCATGGACGAGTTCGAGCGTCTCGGAAAGAAAATTGCCGAGCAGCCGGAAAGCGACACCTCGGATGTGCTCGTGTACGCCCGGATGTGCAACGATGCACATCAGTCCGCCAGGGCGGTCCCCCTGCTCGAACGGTACCTGAAAGCGGCGCCGAAAAACACGGACGTCATGCTCGATCTCTCCCTGGCCTACTATGAAAGCAAAAAGCCGGAGAAAGCAGAGGAAATTACCCTGAAGGTGCTGCAGATCGATCCGAAAAACACCACGGCGATGTACAATCTCGGCGCGCTCGCCGCATCGCGCGAGGACAAGGCGACCGCGCGGAAGTACTGGGAGAAACTGATCAGGGAGTATCCCGATTCGCCCAACGCGGAACGCGCGAAGCAGTTCCTCCAGCAGCTCTGATCCGCGCGTGCGGCCGTGATGCATTACTGCATCTTCCGCACTGACCGCATCGGCGACGTCGTTCTGACGCTGCCGATGGCGGAAGCGATCAAGCGGCACGATCCCTCGGCGCGCGTCACTTTCTGCGTGCAGGAGTATACCCGGCCGCTGCTTTCCCTTTCCCCCCATATCGACGACATCATTGCAATCGGCGGACGCGACCTTGACGGCGGCGTCCGCCGTTTCGCTTCGGTGTTGAGTGAGAGAAAAATCGATTGTGCGGTTTTCGCATATCCGCGTCCCCGGCTCATCCTTGCCGCGGCTCGCGCGCGCATTCCCATGCGCATCGGCACCGGGTACCGCTGGTATTCTCCGCTGCTTACCCATCGCCGCGCCGAACATCGCCGGAGCGGGGACAGGCATGAAATGGAATACAATCTCGGACTGCTGGAAGAGGCGGGCGTTACGGTTCCTCCGGATCTGCGTCCGGTACTCGAAATCGACAGTCCGCGGCGTACGGCCGCACGCACCGCACTCGGGCAGGCCGGGATCGATCCGTCTTCCGCGTTCATCGTCCTCCATCCCGGCAGCGGCGGATCGGCGAAGGACTGGCCGGCGGAACGCTTCACGGAACTGGCCGCGTCTCTCCTCGCCGAAGATGACGCGCTGCAGATCCTCGTCACCGGAAGCCGGGCGGAACACTCGCTGATGCAGTCGGTGGCGGAACGCGATGCGCGCATCCGCGTCCTGCGCGAGCAGCTGCCGCTGGATGTTCTCGCCGCCGTTCTCGCCGAAGCCCGGGTGTTCGTGTCGAATTCCACGGGCCCGTTGCACATCGCCGCCGCCTGCGGCGTGCCGGTCCTCGGTTTCTATCCCTTCGGCATCGCGGTGAATGCGCGACGCTGGGGTCCCCGCACCGCATGCGCCGCGGTGCTCACTCCGCCCGCGGATCCTGAATGCGGCGACTGCCGGAGCGGGGACTGTGCCCTCCATGACGACATGCGGCGGATTCCCGCTGCAGCAGCGGCGGCGGAAGTGCGAATCCTGCTGGCGGACCGGCTTTCCCCTTGCCTCTGACGGGAATTTTGCACAGAATGCATGATAGGTCACGAAACGGGAACCATGCATGAAAACTGTGCGTACCATGAGCAGCATTACAAGGACTCTGCTCATGAAAACTCTCATCATCTCATCCCTCGTTCTCCTGCAGACGACACTGTTTTTCCCCGCGCTGCTCGCACAGAAAACCGGGAGCTCCGCGACGGAAGCAGCACGGTTCCGGGCGATTGAACAGAAGGCGTTCGGCGTGGGAGAAGAACTGATATTCGACGTCAACTACGGTTTCATCACCGCGGGACAGGCGATGATGACCATCCCGCGCTATTCCTGGCAGAAAGGGCGCAAATGCTACGAGGTGCAGTTCCTCGTCAAATCAAAGCCCTTCTTCGACAATCTGTACTACGTCCGCGACCGCTACGAGACGCATATCGACGCCGAGGGACTGTTCCCCTGGAAGTTCTCGCAGCACATTCGCGAAGGCGGATACAAGCGAGATTTCAGCGCACGCTTCGATCACGAGGCGCAGAAAGCCTACACTACGGAGGGCGAGTACCCGCTCCCGGAATTCACGCAGGACATCCTTTCCGCCTTCTATTACATGCGCAGCTTCGACTTCAGCAAGATGCGGCCGGGACAGCGCGTGGACCTGAAGAATTTCTACAAGGATACCACGTACACGCTGACCGTGGTGTATCACCGGAAGGAAACCATCGAAGTCGAGGCCGGGAAGTTCCGCACCATCGTGCTCGAACCGATCATGGAGGAAGGCGGACTCTTCAAGGCGTCGGGCCGCATCCTGGTGTGGCTCACCGATGACGACCGTCGCATCCCCGTGCAGGTCGATGCGGAAATTCCGATCGGATCCATCACGTCCGAACTGGTCGAATACAAGGGCATCAACGGTCCCATCAAAGCCAAGCTGAAATAGACAGGCCCGCCCGGGCCGCCAGGCCGAATGTTCATCGCATCCGCCCGATGCCGGACGCTTCCCCGGAAGTGCCGTGTTCGAGCGGATGCGCTCGTTTTTCTCGCGGACGAAGTCCTGAACGGCCGGGTATCCGGCGGCCCGCGCCTCTGAAGCGCATCATCGATGGAACGAAGAACAATTTCCTGTAAAGGGACGCCGCGCCGCTGTCCGGAATCTTCCGATTTTTTGTACTTTACGGGGAGCAGGCGGAACTCGCCTGCAGTGCACATCCGAATGTCCGTTATGTTCCCACAACTCGATTTCAGCAAGATCACCACGCAAAGCGTGCGCGAACGCACGAGCAAGGTCAATCTGCAGGACTGCGCGCGTCCCGTCACGGCCGGCGGCAGTTTCGCCGATTTCATCGATTCGCTTCCCGCCATTCTCAAGGCGAAGGAACTCAAGGAATTTGCCTTCGCGGTTGCTGAAGCGGCGCGGGCGAAGCAGCCCGTCATCCTGATGATGGGCGCGCATGTGATCAAGGTCGGACTGGCGCCGGTGGTCATCGACCTGATGGAGCGGGGCATCGTCACGCATGTCGCGATGAACAGCGCCGGGGCCATTCACGACTCTGAATCCGCGCTGTTCGGGGTGACCTCGGAAGACGTGGCCGCGAACCTGCAGGACGGCAGCTTCGGCATGTGGGGCGAGACCGGAGAATTCATCAACGGGACGCTGGCAGGCGCCGTGAAGGACCCGCAGTGCGGCTTTGCCGAGGCCCTGGGCAGGGGACTGACCGATGCCACGGCGCCGCATCTGTCGTACAGCATCATGGCCGCCGGGGTGCGGCTCGGCGTGCCGGTTTCGGTGCATGCCGCCATCGGCACGGATATCGTCCATCAGCAGCCGTCGATGGACGGGGCGGTGACGGGCGAAATGAGTTTCCGCGATTTCCGCGTCCTCGCACATTCGGTTTCGCAGCTGCGTGAGAGCAGCGTGGTGATGAACATCGGCTCGGCGGTCATTCTGCCCGAGGTGTTTCTCAAGGCGCTCACCGTCGTGCGCAATCTCGGGCATGACGCCCGGGGATTTTCCGCAGCGAATTTCGATATGATACAGCATTATCGGCCGAACGTGAACGTGGTCATGCGTCCCACCCTCGGAGCGGGTCGCGGTTTCGTCTTCACCGGCCATCACGAACTCATGCTGCCGCTCCTCGCGGCAATGGTTCATGAACAGCGCAGGGGGAGCGGTGATGCAGGGTAATGATCCGCATGACGCCGACAGTCGGGAGCTGCCGCCGGGGCCGCTTCTGCACCCCGTGGGATTCGCGTTCCTTCTCGTCCTCGTGACTTTCGTCGCGTATCAGATGCTGGGCGGGATCATCACGTACCTGCTGTTCGGACTCGAGACGTCGCAGAATATCGCCGGCGTGCGTGTCGTGACCGTCGTTTCCCAGCTGCTTTTCCTGATGCTTCCCGCGGTGCTCCTGCTCCGTTTCCAGGGCTGGAAGCTCCGCGAGGCGCTTCGCCTCAATCTCCCGAAGCTGCTGCCGCTGCTGGTGGTCGTCGTATCGGTCGTCGCCCTTCAGTTCGTGGTGCAGGCCTGGGTGGAATTGCAGCAGTACGTCATGCGGGAATACCTGCTGCCGGAGTTCCTGCTGCCGGTGCTCGACACCTTCGAAAAACTGCTCGAAGAGCTCTATGGCCAGCTGCTTGCCATGCACACACCGATCGAAGCGATCACCGTGTGGATCGTCGTGGCGCTGACTCCCGCGCTGTGCGAGGAGGTCCTTTTCCGCGGCGCGGTGCAGTATTCTTTCGAAAAAAAGATGCGTTTGCGCTGGTCTTTCTTGCTCTCGGGCGCAATTTTTTCTTTCTTTCACCTGAACCCGGTGACATTCATCCCGCTTGCGCTGCTCGGAGTCTATTTCAGTGTGATCAGCTGGCGCGGGAATTCTCTTGGCTATGCGGTCGCGGCCCATGCGACCAACAACACCATTGCGGTGGTGGCCCTGTATGTATTCAAGAGTGAGAACCTGCTGCCGGCCGACGGCGCCGGAGGCGATCCGTCGCTCGCGACCTACGCGGTGACCGGTTCGCTCGCTCTGCTCGTGTTCGCCGCCTGTTTCGCGTATTTCTGGATGCTGACCCGTCCGGAATCCGTCGAAGCGGCTGAAGCCATATCCTAGTTACCCCTAAACCCGAGGAGGCGTTATGCCGTATTGTCCTCAGTGCCATACCGAATATCAGCCCGATGCGAAGGAATGCATCGATTGCCTGATTCCGCTTGTCGAAGGCAAGCCCCTGTTCTGCCCGAACTGTGAAGAATTCGTGACGAAGGACGACACCTTCTGCGACAACTGCGGAATTCTGCTCCCGCAGATTCCGGCCGAAGAAGCGCCGGAATGCGAAAATCATCCCGACGTCGAAGCGATCGGCGGCTGCGTGGTGTGCGGAAAGCCGGTGTGCGAGGAGTGCGCCACCGAACAGAACGGCCGCATCTTCTGCGAGAACGACGACCACCTCAACATGCACCAGGGATTCGTCGTCGCGTATACCACCTCCACCGATTACGAGGCGGAGATGATCAAGGCGAACCTCGAAGGCGCGGGCATCCACGCCACCATCTTCAATCAGCATGATCACGTGTATTTCACGAACATGGGCATGCTCGCCCTGGTGAACGTGATGGTGCCGCGCGCGCAGCTCGAGGAAGCCCAGGAAATCATCATGGCCCTGCTCGAAGACGAAGGGCTGCAGGATGAAGACGACAGTGATGAGGACAATGCGTGAGTAACACCCGCACGCGCGTGCTTTTCGCCGTCGTGGCGATTCCCGGCGTGCTGCTGCTCGCCTGGCTGGGCGGCTACGCGTGGGCGCTTTTCGTCGCCGTCGTGATGTCGGCCGCGCTCGTCGAGTTTGCCGCCCTCGCACGCGCGAAGGGTGCGGAACCCCAGACCGGACTCATGATCGCGGCGGGGCTGGCGCTGCTGCTCGTGTTCCTGCACGAGCGCCTCAGCGCCGACATCCCGGCGCTGGTGGGCGGGGGCATCCCCTGGCCCCTGCAGTGGCAGGCATTCATCTGGATTCTGCTGCTGCTGATGCCGGCCGCGCTGCTGGTCGAACTCTTCCGCGCCCGGCCTTCGCCGCTGCTGAATCTTGCGACGACGGTGCTCGGCGTGCTGTATATCGGGCTCTTTCTCGGAACCGCCGTGGGCATCCGCGAGATTTTCACGGTGATCGAATTCCATGTCGGCCCTGTGTTCGGTACCGCGGACCTGTCTGCCGCGCAGCATGCGCAGCTGGACGCCTGGGGCGGCTTCACGATCATTGCGCTCCTGGCCACGATCTGGATGTGCGATACCGCCGCGTATTTCGGCGGACGCGCGATGGGACGCCACAAGCTCTTCCCGCGTGTGAGTCCCAACAAGACGTGGGAAGGTGCGATCTGGGGCGTATTCGCG
Source organism: Bacteroidota bacterium (assembly GCA_003246455.1). Lineage (GTDB taxonomy): Bacteria > Bacteroidota > Ignavibacteria > SZUA-365 > SZUA-365 > SZUA-365. The sequence goes on along the minus strand of QKAF01000099.1, from coordinate 50,046 downwards.
GCCCTTGGTACCATGGCCGCCGCCAAATTCCTCGTGATCGAGTACCTGTCGCTTCCCGAGGCGCTGATCATCGGCGGTATCGTCGGAGCATTCGGTCAGATCGGCGACCTGGTCGAATCCCTCCTCAAGCGCGACGCGGGCGTGAAGGATTCGTCAGCCCTCCTGCCCGGGCACGGCGGGGTGTTCGACCGCTTCGACAGCTTCATTTTTGTTTCGCCGATCGTATTTCTCTACCTTGATTTTGTTGTTTTTGCCTAACTCCATCCCACAGACAGCAAATTTCCGATGTCCTCACCCAAGCAGACAAAATATGTATTCATAACCGGCGGCGTGGTTTCGTCGCTCGGAAAAGGTATCGCCGCGTCCTCCCTCGGAATGCTGCTGCAGAGCCGCGGCCTGAACGTGACCATACAGAAATTCGATCCGTACATCAACGTCGACCCCGGCACCATGAGTCCGTATCAGCACGGCGAGGTGTACGTGACGGAAGACGGCGCCGAAACGGATCTCGATCTCGGTCACTATGAGCGCTTCCTCAGCAAGGACATGACGCGCGACAACAACACGACGACCGGGCAGATCTACAATCACGTCATCCAGAAGGAACGGCGCGGCGATTATCTCGGCGCGACCGTCCAGGTCATCCCGCACATCACCGACGAGATCAAGCGGCGGTTTGCGCGCCTGGCGAAACAGGATGACTACGACGTCATCATCACGGAAATCGGCGGAACGGTGGGCGATATCGAGAGCCTTCCCTTCCTCGAGGCCATGCGCCAGTTCGTGCTCAACGTCGGCAAGCGCAACGCGATCATCATCCATCTGACGCTCGTGCCGTTCATCCCCTCCGCGGGCGAACTCAAGACCAAACCCACGCAGCACTCGGTGAAGATGCTTCTCGAGCTGGGAATCCAGCCCGACATGCTGTTGTGCCGCGCCGACCGGCCCCTCCCGCGCTCGATCAAGGAAAAAATCGGTCTTTTCTGCAACATCCAGCCCGAACTCGTGATCGAGGCCCTCGATGTGGAGACGATTTACGAAGTGCCGCTCGAATACCGGAAGGAAGAGTTCGACAAGAAGGTGGTCAACCTTCTGCACATGCGTCCGAAAGATGCCGAGATCGACCGCTGGACCCGCATGCTCAAGCGCATCAAGGAACCGAAGCACGAAGTGCATATCGGTCTCTGCGGGAAGTATGCCGAGTATCACGATGCCTATAAGAGCATCATCGAATCGTTCGTGCATGCAGGCGGCGAGAACAACGCCCGCGTACGGCTGGACTGGATCCATTCCGAGGACATCGAGAAGAACGGCGCGGCCCGGTATCTGAAGGATATCGACGGACTGCTGGTGGCGCCGGGCTTCGGCGAACGCGGCATCGAAGGGAAGATCAAGGCCGTGCAGTACGTCCGTGAAAACGGCATCCCCTTCCTCGGGATCTGCCTGGGACTGCAGTGCGCCGTGATCGAATTTGCGCGCAACGTCTGCGGAATCGCCGACGCGAACAGTGCGGAATTCGGCGAGACGCCGAGCAATGTGATCGATCTCATGCTCGAGCAGAAGAGCATCCAGACCATGGGCGGAACGATGCGCCTCGGCGGTTTCCCCTGCGTGCTGAAGCGCGGAACCAAGGCCTATGAGGCCTACGGCAAGAAAGCGATTACCGAGCGACATCGCCACCGCTATGAAGTCAACAACGCCTACCGCGAGATCCTCGAAGAAAAAGGACTCGTATTCAGCGGCACGTCTCCGGATGAGTCCCTGATGGAGGTCATTGAGCTTCCCGATCATCCCTGGTTCGTGGCAGCGCAGTTCCACCCCGAACTCAAGTCCCGTATGGTCGAACCGCATCCGCTGTTCACCAACCTGGTCAAGCATGCGCTGCAGTATCGCACCGCCCGCGAACAGACCGCGGACGCGGCGGAAGGAAACTGACAAGAAGACCGGATTTTGCGTATCTTTGCGTTTGCAGCAACAGCATTTGCAGGAGCCTCCATGAAGTACTTTGCAACGCTTGTCCTTTTCTGCTGTCTGTGGAGCATGGCGTCGGCGCAGACCGACACGCTCCAGTATGACGGCCTTTCGGACATCATCGACGGGAAACTGGTCGCCGTGACGCGCTTCCCGGGTGAACTGGATGTCATTTTCAATACCCGGTTTACACCCGCCGAAAAGTGTACGCTCAGTACCGTCCTCGTGGGTTTCAGCGTGGTGAAGTTCCAGGCGCTGACCGGCAACGATACGCTGCTCGTCTTTGTGTTCGAAAACGGAAGTGTTCCGCCGACCCTCGTCGGGATAGGGAGCACGTACAAAGTCAATCTGGGCGATGCCGGCTTCCCCAGTCCGAACATCCGCTTCAGCAATCCGCTTGAAGCCGCGTCGCGCGACGTTCTCGCCGTCAAGCTCAATCCGCCGATCATCTTCTCCCCCCGCCGGGATTTCATCGTCGGGGTGAAGCTGGTTTCGACGCAGAAGCTCGCCGTGGGGCAGGGTCTGTGGAGCGGCATGAGCATGGTCGTCAATCCGGAACAGCCCGAATACGAGCGTTCCCGCCGCTACATGATCGCACCGCGGGAAGGCGAAAACCGCAACGACCTCGCGACGCAGGGTGCGTCCGCGGCGCTGTTCATCCGGGCGATCGTGAACTACAATCCGAACCTGCCGGTGATCACGCCGACCTCCGTCGAAGACGCACCCGTTCCGACGGAAATCGCACTCGAGCAGAATTACCCGAATCCCTTCAATCCCACGACTACCCTCGCCTACACGCTCGACGAGCGCCGGCATGTGCGTCTGGCTGTCTGTGACGCGCTGGGCAGGGAAGTGCGGGTGCTGGCCGACGGCATGATGGATGCCGGAAGGCAGCAGGCCCAGTTCGACGCCGCCGGAATGCCGGGCGGCATGTACCTGGTTCGACTCACCACCGGAGGCCGCACGCTGTCGCGGAAGATGATCTTGCTGAAATGAGAATTCCCGAAGAGAAAATCGAGGAAGTACGCGCAGCCGCTGACATCGTCGATGTTGTCAGCGGCTTCGTACGTTTGAGGAAGGCCGGAAGGAATTACACGGGCCTCTGTCCCTTCCATCGCGAGAAAACGCCCTCGTTCAACGTCAATCCGGAACGCGGCATTTTCAAGTGCTTCGGCTGCGGAAAAGGCGGGAACGCCGTGACGTTCCTCATGGAGATGGAGAAGATCTCCTTCGTGGACGCCGTGGAGATGCTGGCCGAGCGCTACAACATCGTCCTCACGCGCGAGGGCACGCCGATGCGTCCCGAAACCCGCGAGGAAATCGAGGAGATGTACGAAGCCAACCGTCTCGCCGCGCGCTTTTTCTACGACACGCTGCAGGGAGACGCCGGCGCGGTGGGGCGCGCGTATTTCGACAAGCGGGGGTGGAAAGAGAATACCCGTCGGACCTTCGGTCTCGGCTTCGCACCTGACGCATGGCACGACTTCCTCAATCATGCGCGCGCGGCGGGCATCAGCGACGAAATGCTCGAGCGGACGGGGCTCATCGTGCGAAAGGAAGGCGGCAACTCCTACGATCGTTTTCGCGGACGCGTGATCTTCCCGATCTTCAGCGTCTCGAAAAAGGTGCTCGGCTTCGGTGCCCGCACGCTGAAAGGGGATGAACAGCCGAAATACCTGAATTCCCCCGAAACCCCCGTCTACGTCAAGAGCAAGGTGCTGTACGGCCTCGCGCAGTCGCACCGCGCGATCCGCGATGCGGACGCGGTCATCCTCGTCGAGGGATACGCCGACCTGATCTCCCTCTACCAGGAGGGGATCACGAATGTCGTCGCCACCAGCGGCACCGCGCTGACCCCCGAACAGGTCTACCTGCTTTCGCGGTACACGCGCAATTTCTTTTTCCTCTACGACGCCGATTCCGCGGGAATGAGTGCCATGCTGCGCGGCATCGACATCATTCTCGAATCCGACTGCGATGCGCGCATCGTGCAGCTGTCGGCCGGCGAAGATCCGGACTCCTATGTCCGAAAATATGGGGCCGACGGGGTCCGTGAACGCCTCGGCGAGGCGGTCTCCTTTGTCGACTTCGTCACCGCGCGTTTCCAGGCCGAAGGCGGGCTCGATTCCCCCGAAGGCAAGGCGCAGGCCGTCCACCGCATCGTCGAGCTGATCGCGAAAATGGACGATGCGATCCGGCGCGAATTCTACATCCGCGACATCTCCCAGAAATACGGCATTTACGAAAACCTCCTGTACCAGGAACTCGAGAAGGCCCTGCGGCTGAAGAAGAAAGAGCGTCCCGCGGCACGTCCCGTCGAACTCATTCCCCAACCCGAAGAGGAGACCGCCGCTCCGGGCGAGGTGCCGAAAGAAGAAAAGGATTTCTGCACGTTGCTGCTCCAGGCGCCGTCCGAACTGCAGAGCGAAGTGCTGCACGGCGTGCGCATCAGCCAGTTCCACGACGCACGCATGCAGAAACTGCTCCATGTGCTTTTCGAGCAGGAAGAACATGACGGCAGCATCAACACGGACGCCCTGTGGTCGTATGTCGAAGACGATGTCGGCATGCACGGACTCCTGGCCGACATGCTGATCGAGCGCGCGCCCATCAGCGAACGGTGGGAAAAAGAACAGATCGTGCGTCCCACCGACAACCGCCGGCTGCTCCTCGACGCCTACAAACGGCTGCTGCACCGTCACGTGCAGCAGCGCCGCGAGCGGCTGAAGGAAAAGCTGCGTTTCGAAACCGATGCCGACCTGCAGCGTAGTCTCGCCACGGCCCTGCAGCAGCTCCTCGCCCTCGATACCGCCGTCAAAGGCTGTCTCTCCTTCGCCGACCTCCCCGACGTCGAGGATGAAGACTGAACTTGTGTCTGTCACAACGAACTAACTCCGGAGATTCCCGATGCCCGTTCTCTCTTCCGCACAGCTCGACGCCGCACTCGCCTCGATGCCCGGCTGGTCCGTCGAAAACGGACAGATCACGAAACAATTCAAAGCCCCGAGCTTCCATCGCGCAATCGGCTTCGTGATGCAGATCGCCATCCTCGCGGACAAGGCCGATCACCATCCCGATATTGATATCCGCTACGACACGGTGACGATCGCGCTGGCGACGCACAGCGAAGGCGGAATAACCGAAAAGGATATCGCGATGGCGCAGGAGATCGATTCCGCACTGTAAGGTCGCTGATATCGGATATCCCTGGGATTTTCAGCTTCCGCCGCACCTCCGTATCTTTCGTACCGGCCATCAGCCATTACCATCTGCCATCAGCAATATTCTCCCGGAGCTTCCCATGCCCAAAAGCCAGCACGAAATACTTGAAATGTTCAAAGAATGCGGCGCTTTCCTTGAAGGACACTTTGTCCTGACGTCGGGACTGCACAGTCCGCACTACGTGGAGAAGTTCCGCGTACTCGAATTTCCGGCGCTGACCGCGCAGCTGTGCGGGGAGTTCGCCGAGGAATGGAAGGCGGAGCAGCCCACGGTGGTGCTGGGCCCCGCAACCGGCGGCATCATTCTCGCGCATGAGACCGCGAAGCAGCTTGGCCTGCGCGCGATGTTCACCGAGCGTGTCGACGGCGCGATGGTGCTGCGCCGCGGCTTCACGCTCACGCCGGAGGACCGCGTCCTGCTCGTCGAGGACATCGTCACCACGGGCGGCAGCATCTTCGAAGTGATCGAATGCGTGAGGGCCACCGGCGCGCAGATCGTCGGCCTGGCGTACCTCGTGGACCGCAGCGGGGGCAAGGTCGATTTCGGCATTCCCGCCAGCGCGCTGATGACGCTCGATGTCGTCACCCACCAGCCCGACGACTGTCCGCTCTGCCGCGACGGCGTCGAAATCCGTAAGCCCGGCCGCTCGGGCAAAAAGTAAGCTCGGAATCCGTTTCGAATTTGGGTTCGCCATTGCAGGGGCACAGCATGCTGTGCCCCTGCGGTTGTTTTCAGGGGGACGGATGTTCGCTTCCCGCATTGCCTTTCTCCCCCGCGCGGTCGTATCTTCCGACGTACCGCTCTTTTATGCCCACCAACCACGGTTTCATCATGAGTCTGGCAGTGACCTTCGCCACGATCCCTGAGATGTTTCTCAATCTCACGGACAAGTACATGCATGACAGCCGTCCGCTCTTCCTGAGAAAGGTGGACGGTGCGTATCGTCCCCTCCTCTACAGTGAAATCCGCGAACAGGTCGCATGCCTGCATCACGGGCTCGCGACGCTCGGCATCGCCCGGGGAGACAGGGTGGGGCTCCTGGCGGAAAACCGTCCTGAATGGGTGGTGACCGATCAGGCGCTGCTCTTCCACGGGGCGCTGGACGTTCCGATTTTTCCGTCGCAGACCGCCTCACAGATCGAGTACATCCTCAACGACGCGGGCGTGTCGATCATGTTCGTTTCGAACCGCTTTCAGCTCGCCAAAGTGCAGAAGATTCGCAGGAACGTGAAAACGCTCAAGCACGTCATCATGATGAGCGACATCGACGACCTTCCGGCGGATGTGCTTCGCTACACCGAGGTGCTGGGGTCCGGCCGTGCCGAGCACGCCGCGCGACCCAACGCTCTCCGCGAGGCATCCATCACGATCAAACCCGACGATCTCTGTACGATCATCTACACGTCGGGCACCACCGGGAATCCGAAAGGCGTGATGCTCACGCATAACAATTTCGTGTCGAATGTGACCGCCGCGGCGCAAGTGCTTCCGATCACCGACACCGACCTGCTGCTTTCCTTCCTCCCGCTCTGCCACGTGTTCGAGCGCATGGCGGGATACTACACCGCGATGTCCTGCGGCGCCTCCACGGCGTTCGCCGAGAGCATCGAGACGGTCGCGGAAAACATGGTCGAGGTGAAACCGACGATCGTCATCGCCGTGCCCCGGCTGTTCGAGCGCATCTACAACCGCATCGCCCGCATGGTGGAGAAGGATTCGGGCGTGAAGAAGAAAATTTTCTACGCCGCCGTGGCCACGGGCAGGAAATATGTGAAGGCGCAGAAGCACAGGGGGGCCGGCATGCTGCTGCGCACGCAGTACGGGATGGCCGACAAGCTGGTGTTCTCCAAACTGAAAGCGCGCACGGGCGGACGCATCCGCTACTTCGTTTCCGGCGGTGCCGCGCTGCCGCGCGAACTCGGGGAGTTTTTCGAGGCCGTCGGCCTGCTGATCATCGAGGGGTACGGGCTGACCGAGAGTTCTCCGGTCATCGCCGCCAACCGCATCGACAATCACCGCTTCGGATCCGTGGGACAGCCGCTCCCCGGCGTGGAGGTGAAGATCGCCGAGGACGGCGAGATTCTCACCCGCGGTCCCCACGTCATGAAAGGGTACTACAACAACAAGAAAGCCACCGAGGAAGCGATCGACAGCGAAGGTTGGCTGCATACCGGCGACATCGGAACGATGGACGACCAGGGAATGCTCTACATCACCGACCGGAAGAAGCATCTGTTCGTCAGTTCCGGCGGAAAGAACATCGCGCCGCAGCCGATCGAAAGCCTGTTCGCCGGTGTCGAATACATCGACCAGTTCGTCCTGATCGGCGACAAGCGCATGTTCCTCACCGCGCTGATCGTTCCCGATTTCGACGCGCTCAGGGAGTACGCCGATGCGCACGGCATCCCGTACAGCGATAAATCGGAACTGGTTAAGAACAGCGAAATCAACAGGTTGATTGAAAAGACCATTCAAAACGCCCAGAAAGACCTCGCCAATTTCGAGAAAGTGCGGCGCTTCACCCTGCTCGACCAGGCATTTTCCATCGAAAACGAGCAGATGACGCCCAGCATGAAGCTCCGCCGCAAGGCCATCGAGGAGCGCTACGGCGATCTGATCGAGTCGATGTACCGCACCTAGCGCCGAAGGCTCCCGCGCCGAAGGCTCCCGCGCCGAAGGCTCCCGCGCCGAAGGCTCCCGCGCCGAAGGCTCCCGCGCCGAAGGCTCCCGCGCCGAAGGCTCCCGCGGCTGAGTCCGCGAAGCGGGACGAAGCCAACCCCCGTTGGTGATCTACGGACTTTTTCCTACATTGCTTTACTTAACGGTAACAACTTTCGTTACGAGACATGATCGAAAGCTACATTCCCATATTCCTGATCATCGGCGTGGCGGCGATCTTTGGCGTCGTGTCGGTCAATATGTCGTGGCTGCTGGGACCGCAGCGTCCCTACCGCGAGAAACAGAGCACGTACGAGAGCGGTGTTGATCCCGTAAGCACGGCGCATTATCGCTTCTCGGTCAAATACTATATGGTGGCCCTTTCCTTCATCATCTTCGACATCGAAGTGGTGTTCATGTATCCCTGGGCGGTGCGCTTCAGGGAACTCGGATGGCCGGGCTTCGTGGTCATGCTCGTGTTTGTCGTCGTGCTGGCCGTCGGCTTTATCTACGAATTGAAGAAAGGAGCCCTGCGATGGGATTAGAATCCGCGCTTGGTGAAGGATATCTCACCACGCAGCTCGACGCGCTCATCGGCTGGGCGCGGAAGAATTCGCTCTGGCCCATGCCGATGGGACTCTCCTGCTGCGCCATCGAACTGATGTCCGCCGGCGATCCGCGTCACGACATTTCCCGCTTCGGCATGGAAGTCATGCGCTTCTCTCCCCGGCAGTCCGACGTGATGATCGTGGCGGGAACCGTCACCTATAAAATGGCCCATGTCGTGCGCAAGATCTACGACCAGATGGCCGAACCCCGCTGGGTGGTCGCCATGGGCGCCTGCGCCTCCTCGGGCGGCATGTTCCGCAGCTACTCGGTCGTGCAGGGCATCGACCAGTTCCTGCCCGTCGATGTGTTCACCGCCGGCTGTCCGCCGCGTCCCGAAAACCTGTTCAACGCGCTGATCAAGCTGCAGGAAATCGTGCAGCATTCCAGCGTGCTCGACTACCGCAACAGCAACGAACCGATCATCGTCTCATAATCCGCTTTCGCCGTTCGCTCCATGAACGGTGACGCGCAACTCCGCACGAAGTACATGAACAACGTATTGCAACAAACCGTGGATTCCCTCCGCGAGCGCTTCGGCGACGCGGTGGAAGAGGTGCGCGAGTTCCGCGACGATGTGATCGTCGTCGTCGGACGCGCCGCGATCGTCGATGTGGCCACGTGGCTGCGCGACAATGAAGCCTGCCCCTTCCCCCTGTGCGAAGACGTGTTCGGCATCGATGCCTGGACGCGGAAGCAGCGTTTCGAGGTGAACTACCATTTCTTCTCCCTCACGTGCAAGCAGCGCATCCATCTCAAGGTGCGCGTCGAGGAAAACGATCCCTCCGTCCCGAGCATCACCGGCGTGTTTCCGGGCGCGGGCTGGTACGAACGCGAGACATTCGACATGTACGGGATCACGTTCCCCGGACACCGCGATCTGCGGCGTGCCTATATGCCGGAGGATTTCGAGTACTACCCGCTGCGGAAGGATTACCCGCTGATGGGAATTCCCGGCGCGCTGCCGCTGCCGAATCGAGGTTAACCCATGAGCGAAAAGACGAAATCCACGCACGACCTGTTCGACGCCCCGATTCCGACCGATCATCTCCCGCCCAAGGAAAAGCGTACCAAGCTCCTTCAGGCACTGCTCGATATGGATCCCGATCTCTCGTTCGACGATCCGCTCGAGAACGATATGATCCTCAACATGGGACCCTCGCACCCTGCGACCCACGGTGTGCTGCGTATCCTTCTGCGCCTCGACGGCGAAACCATCATCAGCGCCATGCCCGAGCTGGGCTACCTGCACCGCGGATACGAAAAGATCGCCGAGAATGAATCCTACCACGAGTTCATCACGCATACCGACCGGCTCGACTATCTGCAGCCGGTGCATAACAACATCGGGTACATCCTCGCGGTCGAGAAACTGCTCGGCATAGAGGCGCCGCTGCGCGCGCAGTACATCCGGACGCTGCTGGCCGAACTCGCACGCATCTCCTCGCATCTCGTCGGCTTCGGCGTCATGGCGATGGATGTCGGCGCCATGACGCTTCTGCTCTGGTGCTTCCGCGAACGCGAGAAAATCCATGACATCTTCGACCTCGTGGTCGGCGCGCGCTTTACGACCAGTTTCACGCGCATCGGCGGCATCGCGCAGGACATCACCGACGAAGGCACCGCGGCGATCCGCGCCTTTGCCGACCAGTTCCTCGCACGCCTCGACGAAGGGGAGCGCCTGCTCAACCGCAACCGGATTTTCTTCGACCGCTGCCGGAATACCGGCGTGATCTCCGCCGAACAGGCGCTGGCAATCGGACTCACCGGTCCGAATCTCCGCGGTTCCGGCATTCCGCTCGATCTGCGCCGCGACAATCCGTATCTCGTCTACGATCAGCTCGATTTCGACGTGATCACCGAGAACGAAGGAGATTCGCTCGCGCGCTACTACGTGCGTCTGCGCGAAATGAAAGAAAGCCTGAAAATCGTGTACCAGTGCCTCGACAAGCTGCCCGCGGGCCCCGTCCACGCGCACGAGCCCAAGAAGGTGCTGCCGCGCAAGGAGCGCATCTACACGCGCATGGAAGAACTGATCCACGACTTCATGATCATCAACCACGGCGTCAATCCGCCGTCGGGCGAAGTGTATCATGCCATCGAATCGTCGAAGGGACAGCTGGGCTTCCATATCGTCAGCCGCGGAGAGGGACACCCCTGGAGGCTGAAGATCCGTTCCCCGTCATTCTGCAACCTGCAGGCGCTGCCCATGCTGCTGAAAGGGCACCTGCTTTCCGACATTCTCGCCGTCCTCGGCAGCCTCGATCCCGTGATGGGCGAGGCCGACAAATAATCACCGAAACGCAAGCCGATGTTTACCGAAGAAGAACTCCAGAAAGTCGAAGAGATCAGGTCCCACTACCCGACGAATCTCGCCGCGGTGATGGGCGTGCTGCACATGTACCAGGATAAGGCCGGCATCGTCGACGAAAAGGGCATCGCCTACGTGGCGAAGCTCATCGACGTGCCCGAGGAAAAGGTGCTGGGTGTGGCGACGTTTTACGAAATGTACCACCAGCACCCGACAGGGAAGTACAAACTGCAGGTCTGCACCAACGTCTCCTGCATGCTGTGCAATTCCGACATGGTGCTCAAGACCATCAAGGACAAGATCGGCATCGGCATCGGCGAGATGACCGACGACGGTCTGTTCTCGGTACATGAAGTCGAGTGTCTCGGCTCCTGCGGCACCGCGCCCGTGCTCTCGCTCAACAAGCAGTATCACGAAAACCTGACTCCAGAAAAGATCAACGAACTCATCGACACGATGAAGGCGAAGGGCTGAGCCCCCGCCGCATCCGATCAGCATTCGCCGAATCAGAGTAGCAACCATGATCGATTACCAGCCTGTCATTCTTCCCAATATCCCCGATCTGCACCGGATCGACGTGTACGAACAGCACGGCGGCTATGCACAGATCCGGAAGGCGCTGGGCATGAAGCCCACCGACGTCATCGATATCGTCAAGGCGTCGGGTCTTCGCGGACGCGGCGGCGCGGCGTTCCCGACCGGTCTGAAATGGTCGTTCATGCCGCAGCAGGGCGAGAAGCCCAACTACCTCTGCGTCAACGGCGACGAATCAGAGCCCGGGTCGTTCAAGGATCGTCAGATCTTCGAGTTCAATCCGCACCTCATGATCGAGGGCATCCTGATCGCGGGATATGCCCTGCGCATCAAGGCCGCATACATCTACATCCGCGGCGAATACGAGACCTGGGTGCAGATGGTGGAGAAAGCCGTGGCCGACGCCTATGCGAAAGGCTACGCGGGCGAAAAGATGAAAGAGACCTTCGGCACCGATTATTCGCTCGACATCTATGTGCACCGCGGTGCCGGCGCCTACATCTGCGGCGAGGAGAGTTCGCTGATGAACTCCATCGAGGGCAAGCGTCCCTATCCCCGCGTCAAGCCGCCGTTCCCCGCGCAGAGCGGACTGTGGGACTGTCCGACCACGATCAACAATGTCGAGACCATCGCGAACGTCCCGGTCATTTTCGAGAAGGGTGCGGACTGGTTCAAGTCCATCGGCGCCGAGAAACATCCCGGCCCGATCCTCTACGGCATTTCCGGACACGTGAACAAGCCCGGCGTCTATGAACTGCCGACGGGCATGCTGCTCACGGAACTGATTTACGATGTCGCCGGCGGCGTGCCGGGCGGCAAGAAGATCAAGATGGTGATCCCGGGAGGATCGTCCATGCCCCCGCTCCGCGGCGACGCGCTCGACGGCATCCGCATGGACGCGGACTCCCTGAAGGAAGCAGGTTCGGCGATCGGCACGGCGGGTATCATGGTGATGGACGAAGACACCGACCTCACGCGCATTCTCACCCGGATCACGCATTTCTACAAGGTTGAATCGTGCGGTCAGTGCACGCCCTGCCGCGAAGGCACCGGCTGGATGCTCAAGGTGCTCAACCGCATGCTCGCGGGCGAGGGCGAATCAAAGGACCTCGACCTCCTGCATTCCGTCGCGAAAAACATCGAGGGCAATACGGTGTGCGCGCTCGGCGACGCCGCCGCCTGGCCGGTGAAGTTCGCCATCGAGCGCTTCCGTGACGAGTTCGAGGCCGAGCTGAAACGCTAATCCCGTCAGCTGTTTCCGGAAGACGAAGGCACCCGCGACGCGGGATTCCGCGAGACCGGCCCCGCCGCACGAATACGATAATCCATTCAGCGCCCCGCATTTGCGGGGCGCTTCTTTTCCTCCCTTTCGCATGAATGTGCCGCCGATTATATTTGCTTGCCGTCTCGGTGCAAACAGCCCGGTAAGCGGCAGGATCTCTTATCACAGATCAATCATGAAAACTCTGTCTGTTGCCCTCCTCTTTGTGCTGTGCGCGGTCGCCGTTCGCGCGCAGGACATCCCCGCTTCCGTCGAAACGGCGTTCACCCAGCGTTTCGCAAACGCGGAGGGGATCGTATGGGATGAACTTGAGGAAGGCGAGTTTACGGCGACGTTCATTCTCAAGGGTATCGAGATGAGTGCGCGCTTCGATGCCGACGGCGGATGGATTCTGACGATGGTGTACCTCGAGGATACCGATGTGCCGTCCGCCGTGCAGAAAGCCATTGCGAAACAGTTTCCCGAGTACGACATGTACGACGTCGTTCGCGTGGAAAATCCGAATGGGAGGTATTACGAGATGACGCTGGAGAGCGAGGAAAATGCGCTCGTTGTACAGGTTGGCGAAACGGGGAAAATCCTGAAGAAAGAACCCGTCGCTGTCGACATGGAATAACACGTCCCTTGCACTATCAAGGAAAACGCCGTCCTGCGCTGCTTGCGGGACGGCGTTCCTGTTTTCGTTCCATCGCTCTCGCAGCCGGCAGGGCGAGGCTCCTGCCTCCGCTGCAGCGCTGTTACTTCACGAGAATCATCTTCTTCATGATGCTTCCACGCCCGGTGAGCAGGGTGCTCACGTACACACCGGCGGGGAGATCGGCGGCATCGAACAGCGCGCGATGCGTCCCCGCATCGAATTCACCCTCGGCGGGAACGGAAACGATTTCCCCATGCATGTTGGTGACGCTCAGGCGGCACCACATGCGCTGCGGCAGTGTGAACGGAATGAACGTCGAGGGATTGAAGGGATTGGGATAATTCTGATGAAGTACCGGCGTTGATGCGGCAGGCAGAGATTCCACGGCCGTTCCGCCGCCGTTGACCGCAAGCGCCTTGATGCAGAAATTCGCCGTATGCGCGGGCCAGGGGAGATCCTCCCACTCATAGAGATCATGCCATTGTCCGTTGATCAGGTACATGCTTTCTCCCTCGTGAGAGATGGAAGGAACGGTGGCCGCTCCCTGCAGCACGCCCAGCAATACATCGACGGATGAGGTGCGGTCGAACGCGTGTCCCCCGTCGGAGAGCGTGACCGCGACATAGAATGTATCGCCTGCCTGAACCTCCACAGGCGTTTCGAGATCGAGCGTATGCAGTCCGCGCAGTTCCGCACTGCCGATCTGGCTGCTGCGGTTTTCGAACAGCGCGTCACCGTTGAAATGCCGGTACACGTTCACGGTGAAATCGACGTCGTCTGCTGCGGTGTAGAAGCTGACCGCGGAAATGCGCTGCGTAGCGGTCGCCACGAAACGGTTGAAGGCCTCGGATACGCCGGTGCGCGTCGCGCGCCAGCCGTGGTAATCATGCGCATAGATATGGTTGTAGCGGAGTGGCTCGACACCGCGGAACGATACGGCGCCCATCTCGCGATGCCGGCAGGAAGTTTTATCGTAGTACGAGATCCAGAAGAATCCCTGTTCTCCCCAGGCCGTCCCCCAGCTGTTTTTCACGAGCCACGCGCCGGGAAGCGGCGCCTGCGTGGTTTTCTCGTCATCCCAGCCGATGATGGCGACCGCGTGGTTGGGGTCGCTGGGGTCGTTCGGGGGCTGGAAATGGATGGTCGAGGGCATGAACAGCGCGGAGTAGCACATCGCGGTGCCCACCACGCCGTACTCCATCACTGCGCGTTTGATGCGTTCGATCCCGTTGAGCTGATCGTCCATGGTCATCCAGAGAATTTCCCGCGCATAGTAGCGGTGATACCCCGGCTGCCAGCGCTCCGGTGCGTTTTCGAAGGACTGGCCGTCGATGTCGCGCACCGCGCCCTCTCCGCGGGACATGTACGCCGCGGTGACGAGATAGTCGCCGCCGAGGTGTACGTCGAGCCCCTCGGCCGTTCCGGGCGCGTCGTCGTTGTTGAACTTGTTGAAACCGTTCCACCAATCGAGATGGTATTCCGCCAGGTTCGGTTCGCCGACTTCTCCGGCCTGCGCCCAGGCCCCGGTCATCAGCAGATTTCCTTCCGCCGCGGACCACGCGCCGTGCGTCCAGCACGTGCCGCCGCTCTGCGACTTCACCGACGTCACATAATCCTCACCGTTCACTTCACGCAGATCGAAACGGGAGGGGAGGGGCGACTGTGCGTTGACCGACGCGGCCGCGGAAAGCAGTACCACGAGAAAAAACACCGACAGATGACGCATGGGGGAAACTCCTGCGGGGGTAGATGAATACGCAGTCAATATAGGACGAATCGCTGTCGAAATCGAGTGCTCCGCCGCCGCAGGCTCCGCCGCCGCAGGCTCCGCCGCCGCAGGCTCCGCCGCCGCAGGCTCCGCCGCCGCAGGCTCCGCCGCCGCAGGCTCCGCCGCCGCAGGCTCCGCCGCCGCAGGGAGGCGGCATTGCAAATCCCCCTGCCGTTTCTTACCATGAGACGAACTTCAGAGGCAACGCAGAACGATGCTCCCACAGGAAATCATACGGAAGCGGCGCGACGGGCTCGAACTGGAACGGGAGGAACTCGAATGGTTTTTCCGGTCCTACATGGAGAACACCGTCAGCGAATATCAGATGAGCGCTTTTCTGATGGCATCGTATTACGCGCCGCTGACGATGGACGAAACCCTTGCCATCACCGACATCTTCATTCGCTCGGGAAAACGTCTCGATCTTTCGAAGGTGTCCGGGGTGAAGGTGGACAAGCACTCGACAGGCGGGGTCGGCGACAAGACCTCGCTGCTGCTCGTGCCGATCGTCGCGGCGGCGGGCGTGCACGTTCCGATGATCTCGGGGCGCGGCCTCGGGCATACGGGCGGGACGCTCGACAAGCTCGAAAGCATTCCGGGATTCCGCGTCCAGCTCACGCCGGAGGAGATTCAGCACACCCTCGGCGAAAGCGGCATGGTCATGGCCGGACAAAGCGACGGCATCGTGCCGCTTGACCGGCGGATCTACGCCCTGCGTGACGTTACCTCCACCGTGGAAATCCTCCCGCTCATCGCCGCCAGCATCATGAGCAAGAAAGTCGCCGGGGGAGCGGACGCGCTCGTCCTCGACATCAAGACCGGCCGCGGCGCCTTCATGCGGGAGCGGGTCCAGGCGGAGGAACTTGCGCTACTGCTTGCCGGAGTCGGCAGTCACTTCGATCTGCCCACGGTCGGACTGATCACGGACATGGACGAACCTCTCGGACTCGCGGTCGGCAACTGGCTCGAGGTCGTCGAAGTGATCGACTGCCTGCAGGGACGGGAGACGCCGGACCTGATGGAAGTCACCTATGCGCTTGCCGGCCTGATGATTCACCTCGGACGGAAAGCGCAGAGCGTGAGCGAAGGTGCGGCCATCGCGCGCGATGTCGTTCGGCGCGGACTCGCCTTCGAGCAGTTCGTCAAACTGGTGCGCGGGCAGGGGGGCGACACCTCCGTGGTGGAGGAGACTCTTCGCTACCGCAATCCCGCCGCCATCGTGGAAGTCGTCGCGAAACACGCAGGATACATCCAGGCGGTCGATGCGCGGCGGATCGGCCTTCTCGCGGGCGAACTCGGCGCCGGACGCAGACAGGTGGCCGACAGCGTTGATCCCACCGCGGGCGTCGTTCTGGCCAAAAAATGCGGTGACCGGGTGGAGGAAGAAGAGGTGCTCTGTCGACTCTACAGTTCCACGGTTCTCGACCTGATTCCATACCGTCAGACGGCCGCGGAGTGCTTCGTGATCGGGTACGAGGAATTCCCTCGCGCCGGGAAGATTTTTTCGTATTTTGACTCTGATACCATAGTTCCCTGGGGCGACACCGCCTCCCAGCTCTGACGCCCTGCACCTCCGCAAACCGGAGGCGTGCAGGCCTTCCGATGTATCTTACAAGGCACCGTTCAGACAATATCCTGCAATGCGTATGAAGCGATTGCTTCCCTTCATTATCGCCCTCGGCTTCGTTTTTTTCCATCAGGCAACTGCCCAGCCATGGAACGAGATCCGCATTCTGCACGTGGACACCGACCATTTTCCCACCGTCCATGTAAAGGTGCGCGCATGGTGCGCCGGACAGCCCAGCAGCAACATCAATCCCATCAACGTGCGCATCCTCGAGAACGGGGTTGTGCACTCGATGACCTCGCTGACCTGTCCCACGCAGACCGTTCCCGTTTCTGTCGCCCTCGCCCTCGATCGCAGCGGTTCCGTCGCAGGAACGAGCATCTACCGGATCAAGGCGGGAGCGTGGCGGTTCGTGGAATTATTCGAAGCGCACACGACCGGCGATGACGAGGGAGCGATTTTCAGCTTCGGTGACGATGTCACCAAGCATATCGGCATGACGACGAATCTGAACGCCCTGTTCAGCGCGATAGATAAAATCTACCCGTTCGGTGTCACCACCATGTTCGATGCCGTGATCGAGGCGCTGAACGAAGTCGCCAACAACGGGTCGAATCCCCTGAAAGCCGTGGTGGTGTTTTCCGACGGCGACGACAACAACAGCTTCGCGTCCCTGCAGGACGTGATCGCCCATGCAAACCAGCTGTCGATCCCGATCTATTCCATTGCCGTGACCTATGACGGAAGTCAGCCCGGCCTCGAGAATATGAAGAAGATGGCCGATTCGACCGGCGGGAAATTCGTGATCGTCGAGCATCCCGACGATATCATTCCCGCGTTCGATGCCATGGTCTCCATTGTTTCGGGAGGCGTCAACGATTGCGACATGCAGTACATCTCGAGCTGCCCCGACGGTTCCTGGCGCGATCTCACGGTGATCGCGGAAGCCTGCGGCCTCGCCGATACCATGCACGTCCATTTCCGCGCGCCGCTCGACCCATCCCTCCCCGCCTTCAAGGTCTCCTTCGATTCGACATACGCCTACGAAAAAGGCGATCTCTATCTGCCTGTGACGGTTGAAGTCGAGGGCGGCGGGAGCATGCTCGATAAGATCCAGTTCAAGGTGCTGGAGCGTCCGCCGCTGCAGTTCCGCGAACTGATCACGCAGGGCATGCTCGGAGAATCCATGCAGGTTTCGCAGTCCATGATCGGCGACACGCTGTTCGTTGAGGCGATCGGTCCTATTTATCTCAGCGGCTCTTCGACCCTCCTGAAAATCCGTTATGCCACGCCGCCGCTCACGAAAGACACGACCTTCATCTACCCGGTGTTCTTCCTGGACAAACGCACGCAGGACTGCCTGCAGCTGAAAGCGCGGAATACCTATCTGCAGATCCTCAAGCGTCCTGCCCTCGAAATACTTTGTGACGATACGCTGTATGTCGACTGGGACGAACAGACCGGAGACTTCTTCAACGACGAGGTGACCATCGGGGTCAGCGTGCGCAACAACAGCACGTTCCAGGTCGAAAATACGCGCATACGTCTGACCGTCCCTGAAGGTATGGAACTGCTGTCGGCCAGCGACAGCGTCACCCTGCCGATAAATCCGCTCATGCCGGGCGGGGCGGGATATGTGGAATTCAAGCTGCGCGTCCTGCCGCGGGAAAACGCGCGGACGTATCAGCTCTGCGTTGAAGTGCAGCCGGACAGCGGCGTGGTGACCACCTGCTGCCGTACCATCATCGTCGAACGTGCCCGCACGATTCTCGAAGCAGACTGCAGCATGCCTTCGCGGATCGAGTGGAGCGACAGCCTCGGACAGTTTGTTCCGGATCGTTTCCCGGTGACCGTGCACGTCACGAACCGCAGTGAACTGCGGGCGGAAAATATCGCCGCCTGGATCCATGTGCCGCCGGGCTTCGTGGTCGATACCACGACGCCGATCAATACGATTGTAAACCCGACACTGCTGGGACGCAATGACACGGGGTCGGTGACCTGGTGGGTGCGTCCCCTCGAGCGGCCGACTTCCGATCTTGTGCGCTTCTGCGTCAAGGTTGCGGCGGGTCCGGATACCGCGGTCTGCTGTCAGGATGTCTTCATCACCGCATCCCCGGTGCGGGCGGTCATGCGCTGCGCCGATACGCGGGTAATGGTCTACGACGACGGGACGGGGGAATACGATCCCGAACGTCTGCTCATTGCGACGACGGTGCGCAACATTTCCAACCTTATCATGTCGAACACGCGCGGGCATATCCAACTGCCGCCGTTCCTCACCGTCACGCCCGGAGATTTTCCGTCAAAGGATTTTCCGAACAGCGCGGTGATACTTCCCGGCGACAGTGCCACCATCCAGTGGGTGGTGCAGGCCTCGGGCTACCCGAAGGTGCCTGCGGATATCTGCGTGAGCGTGACCGCGGAGAATTTCCCCGGGGCCCAGTGCTGTACGCCGCTCGACATCGAAATGGTCAACGCGATTCCGGACCTGCAGTGTTCGCTGAGCGGGCCCGATACGGTGCTGTACATCAGCAGCGGGTATGTTCCCAACCCCATCGTCCTCAATGTCACCGTCCACAACAGGGGCAACACCCCGGCGAAGGATCTGTATGCCGCCCTGCTCCAGGGAGCGGACCTTTCTATCGACGGCAGCGACCAGGCACTGAAACTCGTGACCGATTCGCTGGCATTCGGGGACAGCGTGAGTACCACCTTCCGCGTTCGCATCCTCGACCGGGCGGTCTCCCGCATCGATACCATCCGTATTACCCTGTACGCGGCGAACGGCGGCGCGGTGGTCTGCTACCTGCCGGTGTACATTGAGGCCGTGCGCGGCCCCGTCCTCCAGCTGAGCTGCAGCGGACCCGATTCCCTGGTATTCTCTGATTTTCTGAACCGCTATCAGCCCGATCCTTTCATGATCCAGCTGACCGCGCAGAACATCGGTACCGCCCCGGCCGACTCGGTCGTGGCCGAATTCCTGCCGCCGCCGGACATCACTCTCCCGGTGGGTGAGACTGCAGCGAAGCTGCTCGCTCCGCCATCGCTGGCTGTCGGACAGTCAGGCAGCGCCTCATGGATGCTCCGGGCCGTGCCGCGCGACATCGCGCGCACCGATACGATTTACGTACAGGTCAAGTCGAAAGGGAAGACGCTGCAGCAGACGGCTCCGTGCGCGATTCCCATCTACATTCCCGCAGCGCGGAAACCGGAACTGCAGCTGACCTGCATGGTCGTGAAGGAAGCCGTCGGCGACGACAGCGTCGTCGTCGCAGCGGGGATCGTCAATACCGGCACGGCCACCGCGTACGATGTGACCGTCCGTGTGCAGTTCCCGAGCAAGCTGGCCCTGGCTCCGGCATCGCAAGCGCTGCTGCAGCGCATCGACGAGATCAAACCGGGAGAAGCGCTGCGGCTGTTCCCCTGGAGTTTTACCGTGCAGCGGGGCGTCCGTCTCGACAGTGTGGATGTCTGCTTTACCGCCGAAGCGAACTATGTCGCGCCGCAGACCTGCTGCACGAGCGTTCGGATTCCGCCGGCCGATGCCGCCTCCTTCGAATACTCCTGCGCGCTTTCGCCTGACACGGTACGCGTGGATCCTGGGAGCGGCGAATACGGCGAACTGCTGTTCACCTCGACGCTGAGCAACCCGACGAGCGTGGTGCTCGACTCTGTTCGCTGCACGATCGTGCTGCCGAACGGGATCCTTCTCGCTGTCGGCGAGCCGGAGGAAAAAATCGTCCGCGCACTTCAGCCCGGCGTCCCCCAGACCGTGCAGTGGCGTCTCCGTGTCGTACGCGATACGTCGACCGTCTACCGCGAACGTGATATTCGTGTGGACCTGATCGGCGCCGGTACCATCGAACGATGCAGCCGGTCGATCATCCTCGCACCGCCACCCCAGATGCCTGCGGATTTCATCATTTCCTGCGCCGCGCCGGACACCATCGTCTATCAGCATGCGCTCGACGCGTATTCGCCCGCGCCATTCCTGGTGTCGGCGACGATCACGAACACCGGATCGACGATACTGACGAACATTCGCGGAACGATCACGCCTGCCGCGGAGCTGTCGCTCGAATCGGGAGAGACGCTGACGAAGCTGCTCGGTTTCGACCTCGGTCCCGGTCAGCAGGCGTCGCTGTCGTGGAGCTGCCGCGGCATTCCGCAGCCTGCGACGGTGACCGCCGTATCGCGCATCCGTGTCGAGGCGGACGAAGCGAATGCGCGGAGCTGCGACGCGGTCACGGTGATGGTGCATCCGGAAACAGATGATTCGCTTGCCGCGGAAATCGCCTGCCTGGCGCCCGATACGGTGCGATACTATGGACGATCGATCGGCTGGCGTCCGTCACCCTTCACCTTCTCGGTGCGGCTCACGAATACCGGCAGCATCGCCCTCAGCGGACTGCGGGGAACCCTGCTTCTGCCGGAAGGATTCGCTCTCGAGAACGGTGAGCAGGCCATCAAGGAATTTCCGGCGGAAATCATCCCCGGTGAAACCGTCGCCGTGGGCTGGACCGTCCGCGTGCTCTCCTCGGGTTCATTGAATCCCTGTTTCGAAGCCCTGGTCACCATTCCCGGGATCGGTACCCTGACCTGCACGCAATGTGTCCATGTCGAACCGCCATTCGACAACATTCAGCTCAGCATTCCGGAAGACAACGTCGGGATGATGGGACAGACCGTCAATGTCCCGATCGATCTGCTCAATCAGCTCGCGCTTCCGATGAAGGACTTTACCATCACCATCGCCTATGATCCGCAGCTCGTTGCGATCGACGCGATCGACCAGGTGGGAACGCTCACACGCACCTGGCCTTCACCGGTACTGACGCATCCCGAATCAGGGAAAGTGACACTGCGTTTCACCGGCGACACGCCTCTGCTGTCGAGCGGTGTCCTGGCGTTCCTGCGCTGCCGCCTGCTGCAGCTCAGCGGCTGGGACGGCAGTTTCGGCGTGTTCCAGAGCCGGCTCGCGTTCGTTCCGGGCGAAATGGTGTTTGAACCCGGCATCGCCGCGATCACCATCGACGGCCAGATATTCACCTCGGGCGGCTGCGTGGTTCCGCTGGATGCGACCGAAGCACTGCAGCTGAGCAACACGCCGAATCCCTTCAATCCGCTGACGGTCATCAGCTGGAATATTCCTGCTTCGCTCGACGGACAGGAAGGGACGCTGCTCGTCCTCGATCTCCACGGACGCTCCGTGGCCCGGCTGCACGAAGGCCGGCTCCGTGCAGGGGCCCATCAGACAATTTTCGACGCCAGCACGCTGCCCAGCGGCATGTACCTGTATCGCCTGCAGGCCGGCAGCCGGGTGCTGACGAGAAAAATGATGCTTGCGAAATAAAACGTCCTCTCCCTTTGCCATTCCCGCCGTCACAAAGGAAAGGGTCGCCTAATCCACTATTCCTCACTACTTGCACCAGGGGAGAGGACAGAGGCGATCAGTGACGGGGGAATGGTGTTATTGATGAAAGGTGGTCCTCGATGGATGTCGTCACTCCCGCACTCAACACGTACATGCACCAGCTGCTCCCGGAGCGGGAAAGCGTTCTCGCGGAGATGGAGGAGTATGCCCGCGAACGCCGGTTCCCGATCGTCGGTCCGCTGGTCGGAAATTTCTTTGCGCAGATTGCCGGCCTCATCGGTGCGCGGCGCGTCATGGAGCTCGGCTCCGGATTCGGGTACTCGGCACTCTGGTTCGCCGGTGTCATTCCGGCGGACGGCGAAATTATCTGCACCGACGGCGACGAAGACAACCGGCGGCGAGCGGAAGAGGCGTTCGCCCGTGTCGGGGTTTCCGACCGCATTCGTTTTCATACCGGAGATGCGCTTTCGGTGTTCGAAGGCATCGACGGCGATTTCGATCTGATATTCTGCGATATCGATAAGCACGGCTATCCCGACGCATTTCGCGCCGCCCTGCCGCGGCTCCGTCCGGGGGGAATCCTGATGTTCGACAATGCCCTGTGGTCGGGTCGCATGCTCGAAGGCGACGACAGTCCCGATACCCGGGGGGTGGAGGAACTGAACCGCCTCGCTTTTTCGACGCCGCACTGTCGGGCGAGTCTCGTTCCGATTCGCGACGGACTGCTGCTGTGCACCCACCAGCCTGATTGACGTCCATGCCACGCGTGCGCATCCAGGGTACCGAAATCGAGTACCGCGTCCTCAAGACGCGGCTCAATCGCTACATCCGCCTGACGGTATCGGGCAAGGACGGCGTGCGGGTTTCCGCGCCGTGGGGGGTCCCGGAACGGGATCTGCATGCGATGGTACGGGAGAAAGGCGCCTGGATTCTCGACCGTCTCGAACATTTCCGGCGCATGGAGTCGCAGCAGCCGCGCTGGACCCTTGCCGACGGTCAGCGGATTCTCATCATGGGGGAATGGCGGACCCTGCGCGTGATCAGCTGGGAGTGGAACGCCGGGAAAGTCTCGCTCGAAAACGGGGAAGTCGTGATTCGCGTCCCCTTCCGATACCTGCAGGACAAGGATATCCTGGCCACTCTTTTCAACCGGTGGATCCGCCGCTGGGCCGACCAGGAACTGCGCCGCCGCGTCGACCTCCATGCCGAACGGATGCATGTCGCGCCCTCGAGACTGACGATTCGCGCCCAGCGCAGCAAGTGGGGAAGCTGCAACGCGGAGGGCAGCGTCAACCTCAACATGCGCCTGATGTACACGACACCCGAAGTGATCGATTATATCATCATTCATGAACTGGCGCATCTTCGTGAACTCAATCACTCCCCCCGGTTCTGGCGGGTGGTCGATCGTTACTGTCCCGACAGGAGAGAACGGCAGGCGTGGCTCCGGGATCACACCTGGCTGCTGGAAATGCCATAGGGACGGCTTTCCGGGGTGATTCACACGCGAAAAAATCGTAATTTATATTCTCGGTTGAATCAATCGTTCTCGAAACGCATCACACCATGAGCAAAGAAGAAGAAACGCAAATCATCGAAAAGGCGAAGCAGGGTGACGCGCACGCCATCCGCAAGCTGGTGGACGAATACGCTCCGGTGATCTTTCGTTTCTCGTACTCGATCTGCCGGAACCAGGATCGCGCCGAGCACGCCACGCAGGAAACGTTTCTGAGCATCCTCAAGAAACTCGACCAGTTCGACAATCGGTCGAAATTTTCCACCTGGCTGTATACGATCGTTTCGAATCACTGCCTGATGCTGGCGCGGAGCGAGAAAACCCGGCGTACGGTTTCGCTCGACGATGACGACAATACGGTTCCGGAAATTCCTGTCGATCACTGGCAGCACGATCCCGGGGCCACGGTGGAGAGCGCGGATCTGAAGCAGCATCTGGACGCTGCGATCGACAAGCTGGCGCCGGAGTACAAGGTCGTTTTCGTCCTGCGCGACATCGAGGGCCTCTCCACCGAGGAAGTGGCCAACATCACCAACCTGAGCATTCCCGCGGTGAAATCCAGGCTGCATCGCGCACGCGCGTTCCTTCGCAATGAACTGACACCGATTTTCAGCGAGCAAGAGTCATGAATGAACAGATACAGCATTTCCATTCCTGCCAGGAGGTGATGGATTACATCTGTGCGCAGTTCGGCGACGATGAAAATTCCGCACGCTGTCTCGAACTGCAGGACCATCTTTCGAAATGTCCCGACTGCAGCAGCTACTGCGATTCGATCGAAAAAATGATCGGCCTCTACCGGGCAACCTCCCCGTGCTTCACCGAAGAAGCGCGTCGCATCCTTCTCGAATCGCTGGGCATCAGCGAGCGCGACTGAATCCTTCCCCCTTTTTCCGCATCACATTGCTATTGATCGAGGAGCCGTTTCCCGGATGGAAACGGCGATTCTCAGCGCGCCGCAGGCCCGCGTTCCCGATCAGGAAAAACCCATACGTGTCGATATACAGAAGGATACCATAGCATGCAGCTCGATTATACAAAAACAACGACCAGGCCCTTCGCCGACGTCGTGAAGGCGGTGGAAGAGGAAGCCATGAAGCGCAGCTTCCGCACGCTGCATATCCACAACGTGCAGGCGACGCTCGCGGAAAAGGGATTCGACATTCCGCCGTACAGCATCGTCGAGGTCTGCAACGCCGGCTTTGCGTACAAGGCCATCTCGGCGCACACGCCGATCGGGATGATGCTTCCGTGCCGCATCGTCGTCTTCGAGGAAGAAGGCGTGAACAAGGTGATGCTGATGAAACCGACCCTCATGTCCGAAATCATGCCGGACGCCGACCTCGGATCGCTGCCGCAGGATGTGGAGGAAATTCTCAAGCAGGTCGTCGACGAGGTCGCCGCGTGATTCTCGCCGCCGTCATAGGCGCGGCCGCGGGCGGCGGCGTCGGCTGGCTTGTCAGCAAGAACCTCGGCCGCATCACCGGGACCTGCCCGATCCTGTGCAACACGAAAATCGCCGTGCCGTACTTCGCCTTCCTGGGGATGCTCGTCGCGGCTCAATATCTGGGATAGTAACCATGTCCGTACCCGCTCGCGTGGTCGTTTTTTCCACGCCCACCTGTCCGCATTGTGTCAACGTCAAGCGCTATCTGAAAGAGAAAGGCATCCGCTTCAAGGATGTGGATGTGAGCCGCGATTCGCGCGCCGCCACCGAAATGGTCAGGAAAACCGGCCAGCAGGGCGTGCCGCAGCTGTGGATCAACAACCGTCCCGTGGTCGGCTTCGACCGCGCCAAGATCGATTCTTTACTTCATCTGAAATAACACCGGAGTACATCAATGAACATCCAGCCCATCGACGATCGTCTGCTCATCGAACGCGTTGAGCAGGGAGAGGAGAAGGTCGGCAGCATCATCATTCCTGACACGGCCAAGGAGAAGCCCCAGATGGGTCGCGTTGCCGCGGTCGGAACCGACGAACTGATGCAGGAAACTTTCAAAACCGGAGATACGGTCCTTTTCGCCAAATTCGCGGGCGACGAGCTCAAGCATGACGGCAAGGAATATCTCATCCTCTCGCGGTCGGACGTCCTCGCGATCCTGCGCTGACCGCGATCCCGGTACCGATTGTCGCACGAAGGGCGGATTCAGGAATCCGCCCTCGGCATTTTCAGGCCCTTCATGTCGGCCGTGGACTTCCCCTGAAGCGTTCCATCCTGTTTCCCGGCGGCTGCTGCGACGGAAATTCCGATTCCGTCGTATATTGGCGTCATGAACCTCTCCGAAGCCCTGCAGGGCATATTCCTTTTCGAATCCCTCGATGACGTCCAGCGGGCGCTGGTCGCGGAATGTACGCGGCTGTGCGTGCTCGAAAAGGGCGAGCATCTCTATCATGCGGGGGACGATGCGCTCGCGTTTTTCGCCCTGCTGCAGGGACAGTGCAAGGTGTACCGCGTAACGCCCGCGGGAGACGAGTTCATCGTGCACATCCAGAACGCCGGCGACGTCATCGCCGAGGCGGCGATGTTCGACGTGCGCCGCTATCCCGCGTCATGCATGGCGATGGAAGACTGTACGGTACTGCGCATCGACAGCCTGCGTTTTGTCGGTTTGCTGTTGGCGGAACCCGCCATCTCGCTTCGTCTCCTCCACGGATATTCCCGCCGTCTGAGAAGTTTCGTGACCGCGGTCGAGGATCTGTCGACGCGCGACGTCAAGGCGCGACTCGCCAATTACCTCCTTCGGAACCGTGACGCGGAGGATGACGGAGATTTCTGTCCCGTGCCGTTTTCGAAAAAAGAACTCGCCATCCTGCTGGGAACCATCCCGGAAACGCTCTCGCGCACCCTGCGGGAGTTCAAATCGCGCGGTCTGATCGACGAACGAGAGGGCGGGTTTCTCCTCCTTGAGCCCGCGGCCCTGCGGGCATATTCCCTGGAATGAACAGCGGTCTCCCGCATTGACATAAGTCAAGGCACGCATTACGGGAGCTTCGTAGATTGACCGGGTAATTCAAACGAACCCGGAGATACTCATGACACGCGACATCATTGAAATCAACGAAGCACTCTGTGACGGCTGCGGCGACTGCGCGGTCGGCTGCTCCGAAGGCGCCATCCGTATCGTCGACGGCAAGGCGAAACTGGTGCGGGAGGACTTCTGCGACGGTTTCGGCGACTGCATGGCCGTCTGCCACACCGGAGCCCTGAAGGTAATCCGGCGCGAGGCCGCGGCCTTCGATGATGAGGCGACGCGCGCGCATCTGCTGGCGACGCAGGGACCGGAGGCCGTCCGGAAATACGAAGACGCGCAGCGCAGGCATGAGGGGAATCACGCCCATGCGCATGCACCCGGCCATCACGCCGGAGGCGGCTGTCCGGGTTCCGCCGCCCGCGAACTGCATCGCGAGGTGCGCATCCCCCTGATGGAGCCGCAGGGACACCCCGGCGCGATCAGCGGCGGCTGTCCGGGTTCCGCCGCGCGCGAGATTCCGCGTTCCGCCGCGGCGCCGGCACCAGCGCCGATGGCCGGGGCGCAACCGGTGCTGATTCCCTCCGAACTCGGGCAATGGCCGGTACAGCTGCACCTGGTCCAGCCCGGCGCATCGTTTTTCCGCAACCGTGAAATGCTCGTGATGAGCACCTGCGGACCCATTGCCTCCGCCGAGGTCCACCAGCGCTATCTCCGCGGACGATCCGTGGTCGTGGCCTGCCCCAAACTCGACAATACCGCGCCCTACGCGCAGAAGCTGGCAGCCATTTTCCAGGAAGCGAGCATCCCCAGGGTGATCGTCGTCATCATGGAGGTGCCCTGCTGCCGGGGACTCTCCATGATCGTCGAGCAGGCGCTGGCCATGTCGGGTCGCGACGACCTCGTCGTCGAAGAGCACGTGCTCTCTCTCGAGGGCGCCGTCAAATACGTCCGACAGATTGCGTAGGTGATAATTTCTTTCTCCTGCGGAAAGAAAAAATCAGCGTTGTCAGGGGCCTTCGGGCCCCTCTTTTTTCATTTGTTTTGACGGGATAAATCGTACAGAAACAAGCACCTGGAACGCGCCCCTGAGCCGCGCAGCGCGACAGGATCAAGGGAGGGGGAACTCCGATAAATCCTCGAAATCAGCCCGTTTTCGCAAATTATTTCCGCCGCCAGGGAACGCAAATACCGCGCCGGGGGTTGGGAGATTAAAAGAAAAAATCGCAGAAATATTTTATACGCTATTGACAGAAATTCGGACATGTCTTAGCTTGTTTTGATTCACTGTGTGAGTATTTCTTTTTCGGCATCACAACAGGTCCTGAGCCTCCATGAGCACTTGTGACGACCTCTCTCTACGCCCATCAAAGTCTGTACTTGGTCCAGGTAAAATGAAAATACCGACCGTAATCATCCTGGCGGCAGCGATGGCGCTTTCCGCATGCAACGCGTTTGTTCACGACGAAACGCCCCCGGAGTGGACCGATCCCGCGGGCGCCTCGCAGGACGTCGGCGCGATCGCCGCGGGAAGCGGTGGACCCGGGGCCGCGGTTTTCAACGGAAAATGTGCGGTGTGTCATCAGATGACCGGCAAGGGCATCCCTAACGTCTATCCGCCCCTCGCGGGCTCGGCGATCGCGACCGGGGATCCGGTCCTGCCCATCCGCATCGTCCTGCATGGGTTCAACGGTCCCATCGAGCGCGGGGGTGCGAAGTTCAACGGTGTCATGCAGCCGTGGCAGAATGATCTCACCGATCAGGAGATCGCCGATGTGCTCACCTTCGTCCGGTCGAGCTGGGGAAACACCGCCGCCGCCGTCACCGCGGAACAGGTCAAGGAGCAGCGCGCGGCCACCAAACGCAAAGTCGGTGCCTACACCGAGCAAGAGCTTCAATCGTCCCTGTGATGCCGGACGACATCATCGTGAATCGAAACGCAGAAAACATGAATCCGCACGCATCTGAACAGAGGCACGACCGCAATGCTTGACTGGCTTCCTGAAAACGTATCCATCTTCGGCGAGGGCGTGGATCACCTCTTCACCCTGATCTACTATATCACCGTCGCCATTTTCATTCTCGTCAACGTCATTTACGTCGCCTTCATCATCCGGTATCGGCGGAAGCGGAAAGGCGAGCGCGCCTATCATTACCACGGGAACAACCTGCTGGAGTTCTCCTGGACGGCGCTGCCCTTCGTGCTGTTTCTCTTTCTCGCGTTCTACAGCGACGGTATCTGGGAAGACATCAAATACTCCGACAGAACACCGAATCCGGACCTCGTCGTCGAGGTGATGGGCCAGACCTACATGTGGCATTTCCGATACCCCGGATCCGACGGCATTTTCGGCCGCCGCGACGCGAAGTTCATGGGGACCACCAATCCCTTCGGTATCGATCCCGACGATCCCAACGGCAAGGACGACTATACCACGATCAACAGCATGACCATCCCGGTGAACAAGACGGTGCTGGTGCACCTCTCGTCCATGGACGTCATCCATTCCTTTTTCCTGCCCAACATGCGCGTCAAACAGGACGCAGTGCCCGGGCAGTGGGTGGATGTCTGGTTCAACAGCATGAAAACCGGGAAGTATGAAATTGCCTGCGCCGAACTCTGCGGCAGCGGACATTACCTGATGCGCGCCGTCCTCGACGTGAAATCGCAGAGTGCATTCGACGGATGGATCGACGAACAGTATGGCAGCCAGCTGGCAGCCCTCAGCGCCCCGGCCGCGGCGTCGGCGCCGAACGCAGACGCCTCACAGAACGATCAGTCCGCCCCCGCGGTGTCTCCAACTCATTAAGGTATCCCCGACTCATGGAAGCAGTACTGAGCCAAGAAAAGCATGCACACGCGGGAGGACACGCACACGGCGAGTCCTTCATCCGCCATTACATCTTTTCCACCGATCACAAGATGATCGCGAAACAGTTCATGTTCACCGCGATTTTCTTCCTCTTCATCGGCGGCGCGTTTGCGCTGTTCATCCGCTGGCAGCTCGCGTATCCCGGGCAGCCGATCCCGCTGATCGGCCAGCTTCTGCCGTCGACCTGGGTGAACGCCCAGGGGGCCGTCACCGCGGAATGGTACACCCAGCTGCTGACGATGCACGGGACGATCATGATCTTCGCGGTCATCATTCCGCTGCTTGTCGGAACCTTCGGGAATTTCGCCATTCCCCTCATGATCGGCGCCGACGACATGGCGTTCCCGTTTCTCAACATGGTTTCGTTCTGGCTCTTTCCGCTTGCCGGCGTCATCATGATGAGCGGCTTCCTGATGGAAGGCGGGTCCGCCGCCGCGGGATGGACCGGTTATCCGCCGCTGAGCGCGATTGCGTCCACCGGGCAGACGCTCTGGATCGTCGCGCTCTTTCTCATCGGCTTTTCCTCCATTCTCGGCGGGGTGAATTACATCACCACCATTCTCAACATGCGTGCGCCGGGGATGAAGATGTTCGACATGCCCATGACCGTCTGGGCCGTGTTCATCACCGCGATCATCATCACCATCGGAACCCCCGTGCTGGCCGCGGCGCTGTCGATGCTTTTCATGGATAATTTTCTCAGTACCAGCTTTTTCGTCCCGGCGCATCTCACCGTCGCGACGCGCGACATGTCCCGCACCGCGGGCGGCGGACAGCCCCTGCTCTGGCAGCACCTGTTCTGGTTCTATTCGCACCCCGCCGTTTACATCATGATCCTGCCGGGCATGGGTGTCGTGTCGGACGTGCTGTCGACCTTCTCGCGCAAGCCGCTCTACGGCTACAAGGCCATGGTGTACGCCATCATCGCCATCGCCTTCCTGGGCATCATCGTCTGGGGTCATCACATGTTCCAGTCCGGGATGAACCCGCTGCTCGGAACCACGTTCATGGTCTCGACCATGGTGATCGCCGTTCCCTCCGCGATCAAGACGTTCAACTGGCTCGGCACGATGTGGCGCGGGAAAATGGAATTCACGACGCCGATGCTCAATGCCGTGGCTTTCGT
The DNA here is from genome assembly GCA_003246455.1 of Bacteroidota bacterium. Classification (GTDB taxonomy): domain Bacteria; phylum Bacteroidota; class Ignavibacteria; order SZUA-365; family SZUA-365; genus SZUA-365. The sequence continues at coordinate 19,626 of QKAF01000099.1, read as the reverse complement.
GTCGATGTTCGTCATCGGCGGCCTCAGCGGCATATTCATGGCATCGACGCCGGTCGACGTCTTCATCCACGACACCTATTTCATCGTCGGCCACATTCACTACGTGCTCTTCGGCGGCAGCCTTTTCGCGATTTTCGCAGGACTGCATTACTGGTTCCCCAAGATGAGCGGCCGCATGTACGACGAGCGTCTCGGGAAGCTGCATTTCTGGATCACCTTCATCAGCTTCAACGCCACGTTTTTCCCGATGCACATCCTCGGCATCGGCGGCATGATGCGCCGCATCTATGATCCGACCGTCTACGATTTTCTCAAGCCGTTCCAGCCGATGAACGAGTTCATCACCATCAGCGCCATCGTGCTCGGTTTCGCGCAGTTCATCCTGGTGTACAACCTGGCGCACAGCTGGTTCTACGGCAAGAAGGCCAAACGGAATCCCTGGCGCGCCAACACGCTGGAATGGCAGGCGCCGTCACCGCCGCCGCACGGCAATTTCGATACCGAGCTGCGGGTGTACCGTGGACCGTACGAATATTCCTCGCCGGAATCGGTGCAGGATTATCTCCCGCAGACCGTCTCCCCCGAGGAACTGCTCGCACAGCGCCAGCGGCATGAAGAACGACTCGCACAACAGGAACACGCACAACCGGTCGCGTAGGCACATAGCATGAAATCGAAAATGAAAGGAAATCATTCGGAAAAAGCCCAGCGCTGGCTGCACCGCGTCGCCGTGATCCTGGCGGTGGGTACCGTCCTGCTGATCGCGAAAGGCGGTCTCGTGCACAGTGCGGGCGCCGGCCTCTCCGTCCCAGACTGGCCCACCACCTACGGGGAGAACATGTTCACCTTCCCCGTGGAAAAATGGACCGGGGGCATCGTGTACGAACACGGCCACCGCCTGCTGGCCTCGGGGATCGGCATGCTGACGATCGTCATGGTCTTCATGGTCTGGATGTTCGACGACCGCCGCTGGCTTCGCTGGCTGAGCGTCGGCGCGCTCGGGGCGGTGATCGTGCAGGGACTCCTGGGCGGACTCACCGTTCTCATGCAGCTGCCCACCGCGGTTTCCGTCAGTCACGCCATGCTCGCCCAGTCGTTCATGATCGCCACGATGCTTATTGCTGCGGCGACGGCACGGGGATGGAGACAGACGCCGCGGCCTGTTCCGGTGAGCGTCGACAACGGACTGCAAAAGCTGCTGCTCGCCACGTTCGTGTTCACTTTCATCCAGATCCTGCTCGGCGCGGTCACGCGGCATACCTACAGCGGTCCGGCCATCGTGGATTTCCCGCTCAACAACGGCAAGATCATTCCCGACTTCACCACGTTCGGCGTCGCAATTCAATTCGCACATCGCGTGGGTGCGGTGATCCTGTCGACAATGATCATCACACAAGGGGTACGCATTCTCCGGAATCGCGCGCTGCTCGCACTCCGCGTACCGGCGATCCTGGCGATGGTCATGGTGACCGTGCAGTTCCTGCTCGGCGCGACCGTGATCTGGACGCGGGAGGCGATCGTCCCGAATACCCTCCATGTCATGGGTGGCGCGATGACCTTCGCCGTCGTCTTCATCACCTATCTGCGCAGCGTGCATTTCTATCGCTTTTCGGGTGCCGCGGAGCACCGCGAACATGTTCAATTCCAGGGCAGCAACGCATGAACGATTCGAAAGGAAATATCCTGACGGCACAGGACGGCGCGATGCCTCACGGTGCGATGCATGCGCTTTCGCTGCGCGAAACGCTGTCCGCCTATTACGAGCTGACCAAACCGGGGATCACGCTGATGGTCGTCATCAGCACGGCAGCGGGATTCTACCTTGCGCTTCCGCGTGATTTCCTCACGCTCGAGTACGCCCTGCTCTTTGTCCTCACCGTGGTGGGGACCGCGCTCGTCTCGGCCGGGAGCTGCGTGCTGAATCACGTGATGGAACACGATCACGACAGGGAAATGAAGCGGACGATGTTTCGTCCCATTCCCTCGGGAAAGATCAGCTTCTCTTCGGCGCTGGTCTACGGCGTCGGACTCGCCGCTGCCGGGCTTGCCCTCCTGCTGTGGGCCCAGCCGCTGACCGCGGCGCTGGCCGCGCTCACTGTCGTGCTCTATCTCGGCGTCTACACGCCGATGAAGAGGAAGACGCAGCTGGCCACGCTGATCGGCGGCATCCCCGGCGCGCTGCCCCCGCTCGGCGGCTACGCCACGGTTTCGGGCTCCGTCAGCGTGGAAGCGTTCGTGCTGTTCATGATCCTGTTCCTCTGGCAGATGCCGCATTTCCTTTCGCTCGCATGGATGTACCGCAAGGATTACGAACGCGGCGGCTTCCCGATGCTCACCGTGCTCGATGGCTCAGGGCTCGTGGTTGCGCGCCACATCATCAGCTATACGCTGATGCTCCTGCTTTTCAGCCTTCTGCTCACGGTGTTTTCCGTGACGGGCGTCGTCTACTTCTCCGGCGCGCTGTTACTCGGTACCGGGTTCGTCGCGGCCGGTGTGCGGTTCTTTCTCGACCGTTCGAACAGCAATGCACGCACCGTGCTGCTTTCGTCGTATCTCTATTTGCTCGCTCTCATCACCCTGATGTTCATTGACAAGGCCTGACGCATGTCTACCCTCGCAACAACACATACGCGGTTCGGCACCGGCATCTACCACGGGAAGCTCGGGATGTGGGTGTTCCTCGCATCCGAGATCATGTTCTTCTCCGGATTTTTCGGTGCGTTCATCGTGCTGCGCAATCTCAACATCGAGGTCTTCACCGCCAGCGCGCATATGCTCGACAAGACGGTCGCCACCGTCAACACGGCGGTGCTGATCACCAGCAGCCTCACGATGGCGCTCGCACACCTCGCGCTCGAGCGCGGGGAGCAGGGGAAATTTCGCCTGTTCCTGTTCATCACCATTCTCTGCGCCTTCGGCTTCCTCGGCATCAAGTCGTTCGAATACGCGACGAAGTTCGGTCACCACATCTATCCGTGGACAAACACCTTTTTCGCGACCTACTTCACGATGACCGGCTTCCACGCGCTGCATGTGATCGGGGGACTCATCCCGATGATCTGGATGCTCGGCAAATCCCTCGTCAAAGGATACCCGCAGGAAATGCATCACCGGGTCGAAGCGCTCGGACTGTACTGGCATTTCGTCGATCTCGTCTGGATTTTCCTCTTCCCGACGCTGTACCTGATTTTCTAAGGACCGAAAGGAGCACACCATGGCATCCGGAATGAGCTTCCAGGAAATACAGAAATCCTACTTCAAGGTGTTCATCGCACTGCTGATCCTCACGGCCCTCACCGTCGCGGTGACGACGATTCATTTCGGCGACGTCGCCAACATCGTGATCGGCGTTGTCATCGCCCTGGCGAAAGCCGGACTGGTGGCATACATCTTCATGCATCTGAAATTCGACAACAAGCGTCTGCGGTATTTCGTCGGGATACCGATCTTCTTTTTCGTGACCCTCGTCATGACTCTCACGGTACTGGGGCTGTGATCGACGAATGCTGAGCATCGGCAACATATCGCACACCTACAGCCACCGGAAAGGTCCGGCGGTGCGTGCCCTTCGGGCTGTCTCGTTCGAGGCCGCGCGGGGTGAGGTGACCGCGGTGATCGGACCGAACGGAAGCGGGAAATCTACCCTGTTCCGTCTCGTGACCGGGGCGCTCGCACTGCAGCAGGGGCACATCACCCTGGACGACCGGGCGCCTTCGGGTGCGAGACTGGGGGTCGTATTTCAATCCCCCGCGCTTGACCGGCAGCTGACCGTGTTCGAGAACCTCGCCCATCATGCCATGCTGTACGGTCGTCGGCTGAAGAAAGCGGACCTTCCCGCCGCGCTGCTGGATGTCCTCGACCTGCGCGGGCGTCTCGAGGCCAGGGTCGACGAACTCTCCGGGGGATTCCAGCGCAGGGTCGAGCTTGCGAAAGCCCTTCTGACCGATCCGGAGCTGCTCGTGCTCGACGAACCCTTCACCGGTCTCGACGTGAACGCGCGCGACGCGTTCTTCTCCGTGCTGCAGCACATCACCGCGGATCGCGGTCTGGCCACGCTGCTCGTGACGCATGAACTGTCGATCGCGACACGCGCGGAGCGGGTGGTGCTGTTTGAGCAGGGAGAAGTCATCGCCGATGAACGTCCCGCGGATCTGCTGAAGGATTTCGGGCGCATGGTCGTCGTGATCCGCGGTGCGGATCTTTCCGCGATCGATGCGCGCATCCGAGCTGCAAGCAGCATCGCGACACTGCGCCTCGCAGACGACGCGCTGCTGCTGAAGGACACGACGCTGCAGGAGGTGCTGATGACCGTCGACGAGCGCGACGGACGCATCGACGACATCGAGGCGCGCCGTCCGACGCTCGAGGATTATTTCATTGACCGCACGGGACATGCACTGCAGTCCGCGGTCGAGGAGCTGAAAGCCGCATGACAGCGATTCTGCTTCCGACATACAGTCTCTGGGTCCGCGACCTGAAACATTTCATCCGGCAGCGCAGCCGGGTGATCGGCGCGGTCGGTCAGCCGTTCGTCATCTGGATTTTCCTCAGTGCCGGGTTCAAAAACAGCGTGAATGCGGGCGGCGCGGATTACGGCGTGTACCTTTTCCCCGGCATCATCATGTTGATCGCGCTGTTCGCGGCCATCTTTTCGACCATCTCCGTGATCGAGGATCGCAAAAGCGGCTTCCTCCAGGGAGTGCTGACTTCCCCGGCTCCCCGCGCCTCCATCGTATGGAGCAAGATGCTCGCGGGCACGACGATCGCGCTGCTGCAGTCGGTCGTCTTCATGGTGCTGCTGCCGTTCACCGGACTCTCGCTCTCGTGGGAGGGAATCGGACTCAGCGTTCTGATTCTCGCCGCCACGGGCATGACCCTGACCGGCCTGGGATTCCTGATTTCCTGGAGCATGACATCGACGCAGGGGTTCCATGCCATCATGAACCTGCTGCTGATCCCGATGTGGCTGCTGTCCGGGGCGTTTTTCCCGCCGGAAGGCACCGCGTCCTGGCTCGCCGCCATCATCCGGCTGAACCCGCTGTACTACGTGACCACCCTGTTCCAGAAGGCGTTCTTCATCGGCAGCGGCGTCGCCGTTGCGGGCGGTCCGTCCGTCGGTGTCTCCGTCGCCGTCTTCGGCGGTCTCTTCATCGTTTTGTTCGTTATTTCGCTGAGGCTTGTACGCAAATCATGAAACGCTTCCGGATCATACCGCTGACGATCGTCGTCCTGCTCTTTGCTGCAGGCTGCCAGTCGCAGCGCGGTGGCGCCGAACAGCTGACGCTGCCGGAAATAAAGCCCGCGCCCTCGTTCTCCTTCACGAATTTCGACGGTCGCACCGTCACCAATGCGGATTACGCCGGCAAGGTGTACATCGCCTATTTCTTTTTCACCTCCTGCGGCGGTCCCTGTCCCGTGATGAATTCGAAAGTCAACGTGCTGCAGGCGGAATACGCAGATCAGGCGGATTTTCGCATAGCGGGATTCTCCGTCGATCCGGAGCGGGACACGGTGAAGCGGCTCGCCAGGTACGCGGAGCGGTATTCCGCGAAGCCGGGCAAGTGGGCGATGATGCGCAACGACCGGGAAGTCGTCGCGGACCTCGCGTCCCACGGTTTCATGATGGGCGACGCCAATGTCCCCGCGCTGCACAGCACGCGCTTCGCGCTCGTGGATCGGCACGGGATGATCCGGGGCTATTACGACGGAATGGATGACGAAAAAGTGCAGGAACTGCGCGAGGCCATCGATTTCCTTCTTGGAGACAAATCATGAGCGCCAGCGATCTGCCGACACTCAACGCGTTCCTGAACGGGCTGGCTTCGGTCTTCCTGATCGTCGCGTTCCTGTTCATCCGGCGGAAGATGATTCCGCAGCATCGCGCGATGATGCTCGCCGCCTTCATCACGTCGGGACTGTTCCTGGTGTCCTATCTCACCTATCATTTCAGCGCGCATCTCATCACGCGCTTCCAGGGTGAGGGGATCGCCCGCATCGTCTACTTCGCGATCCTCATTTCGCATTCCGTGCTGGCGGTGGCCGTGCCGCCCATGGCGTTCGTCACGCTGTTTCGCGGTCTGAAAATGAAAGTCGACAGACATCGCATGCTCGCCCGCTGGACGCTGCCGATATGGCTGTACGTGTCCGTCACCGGCGTCGCGGTGTATTTCATGCTCTATCACATTTATGCGTGAGGCACGATGAAAAAGCAATGGATCACCTATGCTGTTTTCGCAGCGGCCTTGCTCCTGCTGCCGGAACTTCTCTCCGCCTGTCCGAACTGCAAGGAGGCCTACATGAGCGACGGCCAGACCCCGGTTTCTTCAGGCTTCAATACGAGCATCTACTTCATGATGGTCATGCCGTTCCTCGTGTTCGGCGGATTCACCCTGCGGCTCTGGCTGGCGCAGAAGCGCCAGAAAGCCGAAAGCTCGCAGGCCTAATCAACGCTTTCTAACGATCGACGGACAGCATGTTTACTGCAACCCAGGATAAACGGATCAAACGCGGCATTGTCAGCATTCTCATACTGGCGGCCGCTGGAGCGGGATCGTTTTACTTTCTGCGTCACCCGAGCGTCATGGACGTGGGCTACCGCCCGCAGCAGCCGGTGCCGTTCGATCATCGCGTGCACGTCGGCAGCCTCGGCATTTCGTGTGTCTACTGCCATACCAGCGTGGAGACCTCTCCGCATTCCACCATTCCGCCGACGCAGACCTGCATGAACTGCCATATCTCGGTGAAGCGCGACAGTCCCAAGCTGCAGCTGGTACGCGACAGTTATGAAAACAACACTCCGATCCAGTGGGTGCGGATACACCGCCTGCCCGATTACGCCTTCTTCAATCACAGCCGGCATATCACGGCTGGCATCGACTGCGCCTCCTGTCATGGCGAAGTGGAGAAACAGGGGGTCATCGTGCAGAAGAAACCCCTGACCATGGGGTGGTGTCTCGACTGTCACCGCGATCCCGACGCGTTTGTCGTTCGTACGCGTCCGATCACGGGTGTCGACGTGGATCCCGCCGTGCTCAGCAGTCCCCTCAGAAAGGGACCCCAGAACTGTTCGACCTGTCACCACTGACCGACGATCGAAATGAATTCCGGACACCAAGTCAATAACACTGCGAAACACCTGTATGTCTGATACGGATACATCAAACAAAACGTACTGGAAGAGTTTCAGAGAACTGGGGAAAGACCCGGACGTTCTGGAGCAGCTCAAGCACGAATTCCCCGCGGATTACGACGAACCGTCATCGGGTGCGTCGTCGATGACCCGGCGGACCTTTATCGGCCTGATGGCGGCTTCGGCCGCGCTCGCGGCCACCGGCTGCCGGCGGCCGGAACAGCAGATCGTTCCCTATGTCAGGAAACCCGAATACCTGACGCCCGGCATCGCCGACCAGTTCACGACCGCGTTCACCCATCAGAATTTCGCCGCCGGCCTGCTGGTGCGTTCCCGCGAGGGTCGTCCGGTCAAAATCGAAGGCAACGATCTGTGCTCGATCAGCGGCGGAAAGGCGATGCCGCTGACGCAGGCGTCACTCCTCTCCCTGTACGATCCCGACCGCATGCTGCGTCCGACCGTGCACGACAGCGACTCCACTCCGCTGAATGCGATGCGGCGGATGGCCGACGCCGTGCGTGAGGTGACGGGGAAGGGGAAAAGCGTTCGCATCATCGTGGACGAACACGCGTCGCCGTCGCTGGCACGCCTCTACGGTGAACTCGAAGCCATGATCCCGAACACACGGGTGGTGACGTGGCCGGCGATCGCGGCCGGAGGCGCCGCCGAGGCCAGCCGCCAGCTGCTCGGCATCGATGCCGTTCTCGTGCCCGACCTCTCGCGCGCCGATGTGATTCTCGGCGTCGAATCCGATTTCATGGGGACGGATCCCGAGGCCCTGTACCACATCCGCAATTTCGCGAAACGCCGCAAACCCGAGACCGGGGCGCCCGACATGAGCCGCTTCTACTCGGCCGAAGCAGCGATGACCATGACCGGTTCGAACGCGGATACGCGCATTCGCATCCGGCCCGGCGAAATCGACGAATTCCTGCTCGCTCTGCTGCATGAGGTGGTGGCAGCGAAAGGACGCGGGGGTTTCGACTCCGCGATCGTCTCACAGCTTTCCGGTGCGGATAACAGCCGTTTCCCGGAGATCCGGCGCATCGCCGAAGATCTCACGTCAAAGCCGTCGGTGGTGATGGTCGGCCGTCATCTGCCCGTGCATACCCACGCGCTCGGAATCATGCTCAACCAGGCGCTGGGTGCGATCGGGGACGGAGGCATCATCGATCCGAAACGGGCGCTTCCGTTCAGCAATGCGAAAACCGCGGGTATCGAAGCCCTGAAAAAGGAACTGCAGAGCGGCAGTGTCGGCGCCGTTATCTTCGCCGATGTCAATCCCGCGTACGCGCTTCCTTCCGAGACCTTCCGGTCGCTCATCTCCCGCGTCCTGTACCGGTTTTCTCTGTCGGAATATGCAGGCGAGACCTCGAAATTCTGTTCCATCTTCGTCCCGGTGAATCATTATCTCGAGTCGTGGGGCGACGTGCGCATGCTCGACGGTTCCGAGGCCGTGGTTCAGCCCCAGATCGCACCGCTGAACGACGGACAGCCCTCGATGGCCGATACCCTGATGGGGATCGCCCGCGCCTTCGACGCGAAAAATTTCGAAGCCACGCCGACGTGGTACGAATACGTGCAGAAACGCTGGCGCGAAGAGCGCTTCGCGGGAAGCGGACGTCCGTCCTTCACCGGTTTCTGGAACGATGCGCTGCGCAGCGGCCGCATCGATGCCTCACCGGTGCCCCGTTCCGTCTCGTGGAACGGCGCGGCTGCCGCCGCGCAGCTGCGCACGGCGGTCGGGAAAGCTTCCACGCAGCAGAAGGGGATGACCCTCGGCGTGCTGCCCAGCAGTACGCTGTACGACGGACGCTATGCCAACCTCGGATGGCTCATGGAACTGCCGGATCCGGTCACCAAGGTGACATGGGACAACGTCGCCATCATGAGCCGTACCACCGCGGTACGCCTCGGCGTCGAAACCGGCGATCTGCTGCACGTGAAGACGAAAGCAGGCGCGGTGCATCTCCCCGCATTCATACAGCCGGGCGTGGCCGATGATACGATCTTCACGCAGACCGGTTTCGGACGCAGCGAGGGCGGCCGCGTATCGGCGGACAAAGGCGTCAATGCGTTTTCCCTGATGCCGGGGCCCGACACCATCGGGTACCTGCCGGTATCGGTGGAGAAAACCGGAGAGACCCTGGAGATCGCCACCACGCAGGATCATCATTCCCTCTCCGGCGATGACCTCTACGACATCGATCGCACCGAGATTGTGAAAGAGGGGACGCTCGCCGCGTTCCTGAAGAACCCCGCCTCGCTGTACAAAAACGACCTTCCGGTCTACGGCGCGGAGAAGAATACCGACCGGCCGATCAGCATCATGCCGGAGCACGATTACAGCAAGGGGCACCGCTGGGGCATGACGATCGATACGTCCGCGTGCGTCGGCTGCAACGCCTGCGTGATCGCGTGCGTGTCGGAGAACAACATTCCCGTGGTCGGGAAGGAGCAGGTGCTTCGCGGACGCGAGATGCACTGGATTCGTATCGATCGGTATTACGCCGGCGCAGACGACAGTCCGGAGACACTCCTGCAGCCCATGCTCTGCCAGCACTGTGAGAAGGCGCCGTGCGAGAACGTCTGTCCTGTCGCCGCCACCACGCACAGTCCGGAAGGCCTCAACGAAATGACCTACAACCGCTGCGTGGGTACGCGGTACTGCTCGAACAACTGTCCCTACAAGGTGCGGCGCTTCAACTACCTCAACTACCACAAGGACGACCGCGAGCCGGTGAACATGGTGTTCAATCCGGATGTCACGGTGCGCATGCGCGGTATCATGGAGAAGTGCACCTTCTGCGTGCATCGCATCAACGAGGCGAAGTTCCACGCAAAGAACGAGGGACGCGACATGCTGCACGACGGCGAGGTCGTGACCGCGTGCCAGCAGGCATGTCCGGCCGACGCGATCGTGTTCGGCAACACCAATGATCCCGAGAGTGCCGTCTCGAAGCACCGCGCGTCGGATCGCGGATACCATGTTCTGCGTGAGCTCAACGTGCTGCCCTCGATCACCTACAAGGCCAAGATCCGCAATACCAACGGAGGAAACGCATGAGGACTGTGACTGACAAGCATCGTCAGGACAGCTGGAATATCGAGGGCGGAGGGGCGCTTGCGGTCGATCCGCACGATCTGCGCGAGCCGCTGGTCGAAGGAACGCCGAAGCCCGCCGACGTTACCGAAACGGTATCGCGTGTCGTTGAAAGCAAACCCACCCGGCTCTGGTACGCCACGGTCACGGTGACCGGCGCGCTGGCCGGCTGGGGAATCCTGACGATTCTCTACACCGTCTTCACCGGTATCGGCGTGTGGGGCAACAACCAGCCCGTCGGCTGGGCGTGGGACATCACGAACTTTGTTTTCTGGATCGGTATCGGTCATGCGGGAACGCTCATTTCCGCCATTCTTTTCCTCTTCCGGCAGAAATGGCGCACCGCCATCAATCGCGCCGCCGAGGCGATGACGATCTTCGCCGTCATATGCGCGCTGATATTCCCGATCATTCACACCGGTCGTCCGTGGGTCGCGGTGTACTGGCTGCTGCCGCTGCCCAACCAGATGGAGATGTGGGTGAATTTCCGTTCGCCGCTGCTCTGGGATGTCTTCGCCGTCTCCACCTACTTCGCCGTGTCGGCGATGTTCTGGTTCGTCGGCCTCGTCCCCGATTTCGCGACGCTGCGGAACCGCGCCAAGAACAAGATCGCCCGGATCGCGTTCACCTTCTTCAGCATGGGATGGACCGGCGCCAACCGCCACTGGCATCGTTACGAAAAGGCCTACCTGATCCTGGCCGGCATTTCCACCCCGCTCGTGCTTTCCGTGCATACCATCGTTTCGTTCGACTTCGCGGTCTCGGTGATCCCCGGATGGCATACCACGATTTTCCCGCCGTATTTCGTGGCGGGAGCGATTTTCTCCGGTTTCGGCATGGTGCTGACCCTGATGATCCTCGCCCGCAAGCTCCTGAATCTCGAGCAGTTCATCACCGTCAAGCACATCGAGAACATGAGCAAGGTGCTGATGGCAACGGGACTGATGGTCGGGTACGCCTACGGTATCGAGTTTTTCATCGCGTGGTACAGCGGCAATCCCTACGAGCGCTTCGTGTTCATCAACCGCGCGTTCGGACCCTACAGCTGGGCGTACTGGACGATGGTTTCCTGCAACGTCTTCATCCCGCAGCTGTTCTGGTTCCGCGGCATCCGACGAAACCTGCTGATCACCTGGATCATCTCGATCTTCGTCAATATCGGCATGTGGTTCGAGCGCTTCGTGATCATCGTCACGTCGCTGCACCGCGACTTCCTGCCGTCGAGCTGGGGGATGTTCACCCCGACCTGGGTCGACGTCTCCATTTTTGCCGGAACCGTGGGCCTCTTCCTGACGCTGTTCCTGGTTTTCGCGAAATATCTCCCCGTGCTGGCCATCTCCGAGGTGAAGGGCATCCTTCCCGGAGCGCAGCCGAAGCACGGGCATCATTGAGGAGGTGCGTGAGAAATGAAGAAAACGGCCGGAATATCCGGAATATTTCAGGATCCTGATCGCGTGCTCGCCGCCGCGGCGGAAATCCGTCGCGCGGGATACCAGCGGTTCGATTTCCACACGCCCTATCCGCTGCATGGCCTGGATCAGGCGATGGGGATCAAGCGCACGGTCCTTCCGTGGATTTCTCTCGCCGGCGGCATCGTCGGCGGCGCAGTCGCGCTGCATCTCCAGTGGTGGACCGGCGCGGTGGATTATCCGCTGGTGATCGGGGGCAAGCCCTTTTTCGCATTCGAGCCATCCATCCCCATTACCTTCGAGCTGACCGTGCTTCTCACGGCCATCGCGACCGTGGTCGGCATGTTCGCCCTGAACGGCCTGCCGAAATGGTTCTCGAAATGGCAGAACGATCCGCATTTCCGCCGGTCGATGGACGACGCGTTCGTCGTGACCGTCGATGCGGAGGATCCGCTGTACCACGCGGAAAAAACCCGCTCTCTGCTGGAGTCTCTAGGTGCCGAACAAGTACGAACCGTGGATTATGATGAAGAATAAGCGTCCGCTCTATTTCACGCTGGCCACGGCCGGTATCATTGTCGTGGTGCTCTTTATCCTGTGGGCCGGAAACGACTTCCAGGCGCTGCGCTCGACGGAGCCGCCGATGCAGATCCGCTACGACATGCAGTACCAGACGAAAGTCGGGGCACAGCAGCCGAGCACATTTTTCGCCGACCGGAAAACGATGCGCGATCACGTGCCGGGCACCGTGCCCCGAAACGGCAGCCTGTACCCGTACACCACGTTCCAGGAGGCGGAGGCCGAACTGACCAATCCCGTTGCGGGGAACAGGGACGTGCTCGCAAGAGGGAAGAACCGCTTCAATGCATTCTGCTCGCCCTGTCATTCGGTCAGCGGGCAGGACACCACCGAAGTGGTGCGCAAGGGCCTGCAGAAGCCGCCCAATCTCGCGGGCGCGAATGCGAAAAGCTATTCCGACGCGCACATCTTCCATGTCATCAGCGCGGGACAGAACATCATGCCCGGCTACGCGGACAAGATCAAACCCGAGGACCGCTGGGCGATCGTCAATTATGTCCGCGAACTGCAGAAGGCGCCGCTGAAGTACCCTGAAAACGCCCCGGCCGCCACGGCGGCTGTCACGGACACTGCTTCCGCCGCCAGGGCGACGGGAGGAAACTAACATGGATATGAGCAACACACTTCTCGCGGAAACCACCTTCGTCAAACGCCTTCAGCTGATCGGCGCGGCAACCGCCGCGGTCGGCATCGCGCTCAGCGTGGCTGCGGCGATGATGGACATGCACCGATTTCTCTTCGACTACCTGCTGGCATTCGTGTTCTGGGGCGGCATCGGCGTCACGAGCGTTTTCTTCAGCATGCTGCAGTTCCTGACGCGCTCGGGGTGGAGTGTCGCCGTCCGGCGCATCCCGGAACTCACCGGCGGCTTCACGGTACTGCTCGCCGTCCTCGTGCTGCCGATCGTTTTCGGCGTCGGGGATCTGTATCATCACTGGGTGCATCCCGAACCGGGTGACGTCGTGCTCGCCGGCAAGCAGGCCTGGCTGAATGTTCCCTTTTTCATTACGCGGCTGTTCGTGTACATCGGCATCTGGGTGGTGATGTACTTCGTCATCGTGGGAAATTCGTTTCGGCAGGACAAGCGGACCGATATCGTTCCCACCCGCCGCAACTGGGTGCTCAGCGCCCCGATCACGATTTTCTACGGCGTGACGATCACGTTCGCGGCATTCGACCTGCTGATGTCCCTGTATCCGCACTGGTTCAGCACGATTTTCGGCGTATACTATTTCTCCGCGTCGCTCGTCGGAGCGCTGGCGGTGATTACCATCATCGCGGTGTTCCTGGTGCGGGCGGGGCTGCTGACCGACTGGCTCACGTCGGACCGGATGCATGATCTCGGGAAGCTGCTGTTCGCCTTCAACGTGTTCTGGGCGTACATCGCCTTTTCCCAGTACATCCTGATCTGGTATGCCGATCTCCCGGAGGAAACGATATTCTTCACCCATCGTTTCGCGAATGGATGGGGAGTCGTATCGCTGCTGCTTCTCGTGATCCACTTCATCGTTCCCCTTATCCTGCTGCTTTCCGAGGACGCCAAGCGCAATCTCAATACCCTGCTCGCCGGGGCGGTGATTCTCCTGTTCGCGCATCTCCTCGACATGTACTGGCTGGTGATGCCGAACTTCAGTCACGATACCGTCACGCTGGGATGGATGGAATTCGCGCCGGTCATCGCACTGGGCGGAATATTCATTCTCGCGACTGCCTGGCAGTTCCGCCGGCATCACGCCGTCCCTGTCAACGATCCCTTCCTCCCCGAAGCCCGGTAAGAGACTGCTCGACACAAAGACACAAAGACGCGAAGACACTGTGAAATGAGAAAAGGTCCGTCGGCATTATGCTGACGGACCTTTTCGTTTAGTCCAGTCTCGTGTCTTTGTGCCTTCGAGGCTTTGTGCCGTGTGTTACTCCACGATGACCATGAGGCGCGATGCGGTCTGGAGTCCCTGGGTGAGCGTCAGGGTGTAGACGCCGGCGGGGAGGCCATTGCTGTTGAATCGCACGTCGTGCGTTCCCGCGGGATAAAAGCCCGAAGCAATGTTCCGCACCGTGCGCCCGAGCATATCGTGAACGCGAAGCGAAACGGGCGCACTGTTGTCTGAGCCGATACGGAAGCGCAGGGTCCCTGTATCGCCGCCGCGCAGGGGATTCGGATAACCGGACTCGAGTGCGAGACCCGTGACGGCGGTCGGAACGTCGTCCACATCATTTACCGAGACGCAGGGCAGCTCATTCAGGAGCGTCGCCATGTTGCTCTTCAGAACATCACGATCGATGCGGTACGGACGCAGCCCGATGTACATCATATGGCCGCTTTCGCCGTCTCCGAAGTCCATCGGCTTGCCCCAGACGCCGATACCCCGCGGCTGCGGGAAGGACTCGGCCTCGGTGAAGAGCAGCTCATTCTCGGGCCGCTGAAGCGTGGTGTTGAAGGTGTTCACCAGGTTCTGCTCGCCGGTGAACGGCATATCGAACAGCGACGCCAGGTTGGCGGTGCAGTTGTTCGCGGTCACGAAATTCCCTGCCCAGGTAATGCCGAGGAATTGCCGGAATTCCTCGGTGACGAAGACCGTGCCCATGCGGGTGATGAGCAGCACGTTGCCGCCGGCCTTCAGATATCCGAGCATGGAGGTATTGGCCCAGGCGCTCTCGTCACCGTTATACACGTTGCCGAGCCACACGACCGTGCAGTAGCGGCCGAGCACGCTTCCCGGCACCGCGCCGCTGCCGATGGGCTCGGGAACGCCCGCGGGGTAGCTGCCGCTGTTCTGCGGGAAGAGGTCCCACAGCGTGTAGGGGAGGCCGCCGCTGTAGACGCTGTCGGCGAACGCGGCTTCGAGATCCGCGCTGTATGCTGTTTCGCCCCAGTCGACGCCGTTGACGATCAGGATGCCCCTGTCGAACGTCGGATTCTTGATCTTCTCGGAAACGCGCTTGAGGATCCAGTTGTCGGGATCGATCTGCACCGACTCCGGCTGTCCGGCGAAATTGTACGACCACTGCTGCACCGCCTGATCGTTCCACACCGTCACCGTCGTGTCGCTGCCGTCGGCGAAGCGGATGTATACCGGGATCGGCATGGTGAACATCTGGCGCTCACCCTGGTACAGCTGCCCGACATTCAAGGTGAAATCGTATGTCCCGCCGTTTTCGACTGCATCCCAGTCCATTTCATAGGTCGGGAAATATTCTCCGTAAATCCATTCCTGGAAAAACCAGTCAAGGCTGGCGCCGTATTCCGCCTCCATGAATCCCTGGAATTCCTCGGTCGTGACGCTGCGGTAGGTGGAGAGGTCCTCGCCGCCGAGATACTTGCGCACGGCGGGGAAGAACTTGTCGTCTCCCATGACTCCGCGCAGCATATGGACGACCCACGATGCCTTGTTGTAGCTGAGCGAGCCGCTGAAGATCAGGTTGGGATTGTTTTCCGGATCGTGGACGAAAATGGTGCCCGGTCCGAAATACATCGTCGTCGACATCTCCGCCTTCCGTGCCTCGGGACCGCCCTGCGCCTCGTAGAAGAGCGCCTCGCCATACGTGGCCCAACCCTCATTCAGCCAGATGTGTTCGAACGTGGCGCAGGTGACCTTGTCGCCGAACCACTGATGCATGAGTTCATGCACCACCACGCCCGTGCCGTAGAAGCCCATCGAGGTCACCGTCTGATGCTCCATCGCGCCGCCCCACTCGTACTCTGCCATCCCGTATTTCTCCTTGATGAAGGGGTAGGGGATGAACATGTCGGAGTAGACCTGCAGACCTTCGAGCGCGGTCAGTTCGTGCGTGGCCATGTTCGTGGCGGACATGCCGTACCACCAGCTGCCGAAGGGCATGTCATAGCCGCCGTAAGTGAACGTGCGTTCGCGGGAATTATACTCCGCCGCGGCGACCATGACGAGGTAAGTCACGATCGGGTAGCGCGTTTTCCAGGTCACCGTCCGCGTGCCGTCACCGTTGTTGACATCGGCTGTCATCACGCCGTTGCCGACGGGAAAGACGTTCTCCGTCGTCGTGTACACCAGGTCCACCGAATCCGCCTTGTCCGCAGGGTCGTCCTTGCAGGGCCACCAGTTCCGCGCGTCGTACGGCTCGGCCTGCGATGCGATGCTCAGAATCTGCTTCCCGAGGTCGACGTTGTTGACGTTAGTCACGTCGATGGCGCTTCCCGCGTATGCGAAGGAGTAGTAGGTGGTGACGTCAAGCTGCTCCCCTTTCTGCAGGGAAAACGGCAGCGTCACCGCCAGGACATCCACGCTGCGCGTGAGCGACGAGGCGTCGATTTTATTCCCGCGCACGACCACACTGTCGAGACGCGCCCCGGTGCCGAGATTGTATTCCAGAACGTCGAGGCCGTCGACCAGACTCGTGAGTCCCATCACAACGCTGCCGCCGAAACGCGCCACAGGATCGTAGGGGAGATTGATGTCGAGGCGGTAGTAATGGACGTCGTACTGCTCGGCGGCGGCGGATACGTGCTCCGCACGCTTCGCCAGCTGAGCGTAGCGGCGCAGTTCGATTTCGTGCAGGGCCTGATGTTCGGCATCCTGCCCCAGAACGGATAAAGTCGGAAGGAGCAGCGTGAGTACTAACACGGTTCGGAACAGCTTCATGGTTATCTCCGGTGAAGGCGAAAGGATATTCATGTAATCTATTGTGCTATAGGATGCGGAGCAATGGGAAAAGGAGCGGGGACCCCGTGGTGCGGAGGCTCGTACACGCGAATCATGCACGTTTCGGCTCTCAGGTCAGTGCGCGGAAAATATTCGGGTACGGGGGTTGTTTTTTAGGAATCGAGATCTTATGTTTATTTATACCAAATCTAATTAACTAACATTTGGTTTTTTTTGGAGCTTCATATGAAACGTTCGATTCTCACTTTCAGCACTCTTCTTTTTGCGGCAGTGATCGCCGCAGGGCCCGCATACGGGCAGGAGTCCTCCACCAGTATCGGGGGATACGGTGAACTGCATTACAATGAGCCGGAAGGCCACACCAAGGGCGTGCTGGATTTTCATCGCTTCGTCCTGTATGTCAACCACCAGTTCAATGACTGGGTGAGCTTCACCTCGGAACTCGAGGTCGAGCATACGTTCGTCGGACCCGAGGAAAATTCCGGTGAACTGTCGCTCGAGCAGGCGTACATCGAACTGCGTCCTTCGGATGCCATCGGAGTCCGCGCCGGTATTCTCCTGGTCCCGGTTTCGCTCATCAACGAATATCACGAACCCCCGACCTTCCACGGCGTCGAACGCCCGAATTATCACCGCAACCTGATCCCCACCACCTGGCGTGAGGCGGGAGCCGGAATCTTCGGCTCTCCCGTTCATAACCTGAATTACCAGCTGTACGTGATGAGCAGCCTTGCGGCGGAGGGGCTTTCCGGGTCGAGCGGTCTTCGCGGTGCCCGTCAGAAGGGGATTCTCTCCTCCACGGCCGACATGGCGCTGACGGGACGCGTGGAGTACCTTCCGATTCTCGGACTCTCCATCGGCGGATCGTTTTTCACCGGCGCGACCACCGGAGGAAACGCCTCCCTCGGCGACGGTACCGTGACCCTGCTCTCCGGAGACGTGCAGTACGGTATCGGGAATCTGGCACTCCGCGGTGAAGCGGCGACGATCAGCATTTCCGATGCGGACAAGATCAATGCTGCCTACGACAAGGGGGTCGCGGACAATCTGAACGGGTGGTATCTCGAAGCGGCCTACAATATCCTTCCGCATATCGCGCAGAGCAGCGCACAGCAGCTTTTCCTCTTCGGCAGGTACGAGAAATACAACACGCAGGCCGACGTGACCGGCTTCAGCCCCAACGATGCGTACGACCGTACGGAGATCACCGCGGGCATCACCTACAAGCCCGTCCCCGATGTCGCCTTCAAAATCGACTACCAGCTGTTCGACGATGCGCGTGATGCCGATCCGAAAGGACAGTTCAACGCCGGTATCGGCTATGCCTTTTTCTAAACAGATCATTTTCATCCTTGTGCTGTGTGCCGGGACCGCCTTCGGGCAGTCCCGGCAGCAGCTTGACGCCCTTTCTGTGACTCTGTACGGAAAGGGCGCATCGGTCCAGGACATCAGGATTTCCCTCACCGCCGAAGACGTCGCGAAACTCAACGAAGCGAACGGAGTGAAACATCCCTGGGCTGACGTTCATGCCTACCTGGTGGAGAAAGAAGGGAAGTCCGCCGGCACGATTCTCGTCGACAACGTCAAAGGGAAAGCGCGTCCCATCACGTATGCCGTCGCCTTCGACGGGAAGCATGGCATTCTCGCCCTCGAAATTCTCAAGTACCGGGAATCCCACGGCGGCGAAGTGCAGTCCGAGACCTTCCGCCGGCAGTTCGAGGGGAAAAAGCACGGCGATCCGATCAGCATCGGGCGCGATATCCGCAACATCAGCGGAGCGACGATCAGCAGCCGATCCGTGACCAGCGGAGCGCATGCGCTCGCAACATTGTACCACTTCCTGCAGCAGCGGGGCACATTGGAGGAACGGGAAAGGAAATGAAACCGACATCATCTGCATTCGGGACGCTGCCGGCGCTGCATGAACTGCCGCGTGCGATGCGCCAGCTGTTCGCCGCGTTTCTCATCACCGGAATGGTCGGCTTTTCGCTCGGCGCATTCTTCGTCGACCATACGACGGGAGCGGCACCATCCGGAATCGCCGAACGATTTCGCGGCAGCGAGGCGACGGATACGGCTCTCGAGGAACTTCCCGCGGACCAGGAAATCCAGTATGAAAAAACGCCCTCCGAAATGCTGAACCTCACGCACACCCACGTCCTCGCCCTCTCCATGCTTTTCCTTCTCACCGGGGCCATCTTCTCCCTCAGCACCGGGATCCGGCCCGGAATCAAATCCTTCCTTATCGTCGAACCTTTCGTGAGCCTCATCATCACCTTCGGCGGCATGTGGCTCGTGCGCTATCACGATCCCGCCTGGGGGTGGCTCATCGCCGCCAGCGGTTTCCTGATGGCCGGGTGCTATTATGTCATGGTCGGCGTGGGGCTGTACCAGTTGATCCGCAGAGAAAAGTAACCACAGATTTCACGGATTACGCAGATTGACGGTTTTACGCCCAGCTGTCCGAACAGTCAGTGTTTAACGATAGTCGTGCGGAATGTTCAAGACGCCCCCCTAAAAAAACAATCTCTGCCCTCACTGTAATCTGTGGTTACTCCCGGCCTCTTGCGTCGCCTAAATTAATGTCGTATATTGCAAAATATACCTTAGTTATTAAGGCTTGCGATGCTTGACGAATTAGATATTCTGATCCTGGACACCCTGCAGAGAAACGGCCGCATCAAGCGCAGCGAGCTGGCGGAGGTGGTGAAGCTGTCGCTGCCCGCGACGAGCGACCGTCTGCGCAAGCTGGAGGATCGGGGATACATC
>QKAF01000104.1 GCA_003246455.1 Bacteroidota bacterium | reverse complement strand
CTCTAACTTGCGCCGTCGCATTGGTTTTCCATTGCCAAATACGTATGTTTTTGGTAATCGGACGAATTCCAGGCTTGCATGAGCGTTTTGCTGCGGTACATCGGTTGGTTTGCGTTGATCCTCGGTCTGCTCATGGGCGGCGGGGCGGGGCATTCGCTGTACGCGCAGAAAAAGAAGAAATCGCGCACCGCCACGACGAGCGTCAAATCCAAGCAGAAGGAACTCGACGCGCTCCGGTCGCAGATCCAGAAATACGAGGAGCGCATCAAGGAGAGCGAAAAGCGCGAGCGCAGCGCGCTGCAGCGCCTCGACGATTACGACCGGCAGACCTCGCTCATCCGTTCGCTGGTCACCCGCCTTACCGAAGACATCGCGGAAAATCAGAAAGAAATCGCCATCGCGCAGCTCAATCTCGCCACCGCGGAGAACGAACTGCGCAAGCTCAAGCGTGAGTTCGCGCGCATCGTCGTGGGGATGTACAAGCGCGGCCGCACCCACGATACAGAACTGCTGCTCTCCGCGGGGAGCGTGAACGAGATGTTCATCCGCTCGAAATACCTGAAGGCCTATTCCGAGAAACAGCGGATCCAGGCGCAGGAGATCCGCAAGCGAAAAAAGGAGATCGAGATCCAGAAGATGATTCTCGAGGAAAAACTGCAGCTGCAGCAGCAGACCATACAGGAGAAGCGCTCGGAGGAGGGGATGCTGCGCAAGAAGGTGACCGCACAGCGCGGGCTTATCGACAAGGTGCGGCAGGACAAGGAATCCTACGAAACGCAGCTCCGCCGCAAACAGGCCGCGGCGCGGAAAATCGAACGCGTCATCGCGGACCTGATCGAACGGGAACGCAAGAAGATGGAGACCGCGCGGCGTGCGGAAGCGAAGAAGAAAGGATCGGCCGCCCCCAGCGCCCTGCCCAGCGTCCCCATTTCGAATACGACCTTCGGCAAGCTGCGCGGCCGACTGCCGTGGCCGGTCGCGCAGGGGGCCGTCGTCGAGGAGTTCGGCGAGCACGTCAATCCGCGCTTCGGTACGATCACGCTGAACAACGGCATCGATATCGCCCTGCAGGAAGGATCCCCCGTCCGCAGCGTCGCCGACGGTATCGTGAAGGTGATCCAGTTCATCCCCAGCTTCGGGAACCTGATGTTCATCGACCACGGCGACGAGTTCATCACCGTGTACGCGCATCTGTCGGAGGTGCTCGTGCGCGAGGGAAAATCCGTCAAGGCCGGCCAGGTGATCGCGCGGTCAGGCGAAGCGGTGTCGGGTTCGCGCCTGCATTTCGAGCTGTGGTACGGAAAGCAGAAACAGAATCCGATTTCCTGGCTCGCCAAGCGCTGACAGCGCGCCAGCCCCCTTTCGCCGCGCTGTCCGTCACGGCTTTCCCCCATAAAAAAAGGATGAGTATAAAACCCATCCTTCAGAATAATCGTGCCGGCGGAAGCCCGTGCGTTTACCGCATGTCGTTGCCGGTGATGTAATCCTTCAGATAGCGTATCGTCACGGTTTTCTCGTCGTGCTGGGATTTGACGAGATCGCCGATCGACACCAGGCCCGCGACATGTCCGTCGACAAGGATCGGCAGATGGCGCACGCGCTTCTCGGTCATGACCGTCATCGCATCCTCGACGTCGTCGTCCAGTTCGGCGATGATCAGTTCTCTCGTCATCACCTCGGCGACACGTATTTCGGAGAGGCGGTCGGCGTTGTCCGCGACCACGCGGAGGATATCCCGTTCCGTGAAAATGCCGACCGGGCGCGCCTCGTCGACGACGAGGATCGAGCCAACCTTATATAGTACGAGCATGTCGATCGCATCCTTGACCGACTTCTCCGGGTGAATGCTGAAGACAGTTGCTCCCTTCATATTCACGATGTCCTTGATCTTCATGGACGTATCTCCTCGACAGAATTGAATTGGGATAATCTGCACGTAGAATAGGAATTGGGGGAGGGAAAAGCAAGAGGCGGGTGGGCAGGAGGCAGGAGGCAGGAAGCAGGAGGCAGGAAGCAGGAGGCAGGAAGCGGGAAGGATCCGTCGGCATGCGAGCCAACGGCTCGTCCATGGGCGAGAGGCCATCAGCGGAAAAAATATTGTAGGGGCGCAGCATGCTGCGCCCCTACACGGATCCGGGGGTTATCGATCCGGGAATGATCGATCTGCGAATACCCGCTGACGACAGGCCCATAAACGATGCACCGGTGCACGGAAGCGTGCACGGCGCGAGGCCGCGTCAGAGAAGGAAGGAAATCAGGATACCGGCCGCAACGGCGGAGCCGATAACACCCGAGACGTTCGGTCCCATTGCGTGCATGAGCAGGTAGTTGTCCTTGTCGAACATCTGACCGATGTTATGCGCCACACGGGCCGAATCGGGAACGGCGGAGACGCCGGCGGCCCCGATCAGCGGGTTGATCTTGTTGCCTTCCTTGAGGAAGAGGTTCATGAACTTGGCGAAGAGCACGCCGCCCGCGGTCGCGACCGCGAACGAAGCGGCACCGAGCACGAAGATGAGCACCGACTGCGGCGTAAGGAAGGTCGTCGCCTGCGTCGAGGCACCGACCGTCACGCCGAGCAGAATGGTGACGATGTCGATCAGCGGATTCCGCGCGGTTTCCATCAGGCGCTTGGTGACGCCGCTTTCCTTCAGCACGTTGCCGAAGAAGAGCATGCCCAGCAGCGGAAGCGCTCCCGGGGAGATGAATCCCGTCGCGATGAATCCGACGATCGGGAACATGATCTTCTCCTTCTTCGATACCGCACGCGGCGGCTTCATGCGAATGAGGCGCTCCTTCTTCGTCGTCAGCAGCTTCATGATCGGCGGCTGAATGATCGGGACGAGTCCCATATACGAATACGCGGCGATCGCGATCGCGCCGATCAGGTGCGGCGCGAGCTTCGAAGCGATGAAAATCGCGGTCGGACCGTCAGCGCCGCCGATGATGCCGATGGCGCCGGCTTCCTCAGGACTGAATCCCAGCGCGAGTGCACCGAGCAGCGTGAGGAAGATCCCGACCTGGGCCGCGGCGCCGAGCAGTACCAGCTTGGGGTTCGAGAGCATGGCGGAAAAATCCGTCATCGCTCCGATGCCGAGGAAAATCAGCGGCGGATAGATGCCCTTGACCACGCCGTAATAGAGATAGTTGAGCACGCTCCCCTGCTCGTAGATGCCGATCTGCAGGCCGACGTTTTCCATGAACGGGATATTGCCCAGGAGAATGCCGAAACCGATCGGGACGAGGAGCAGCGGTTCGTAATCTTTCTTGATCGCGATGTAGATGAAAAACAATCCGGCCGCGATCATGACCATGTGTCCTATCGTCACGTTGGCGAAGCCGCTGTACGACAGGAAGTGAAAAAATCCTTCCATGCCCGCTATCCTCCGATCTCGACGAGCGCATCGCCTTCGAGCACGTTATCGCCTTTGCCCACTTTCAGGGCCGCGATGCGTCCGTCGGCCGGAGCGACGATGTTGTTTTCCATCTTCATCGCTTCCATGATCAGGAGCACGTCGCCGGCCTTGACCGTGTCGCCCTCGCGGACCTTGATTTCGAGGATGACGCCCGGAAGCGGCGCCTTGATGATCTTGCCCTTGTTCTCCGTCGGCGATGCGGTGGTCTTGGGTCTTTCGGCCTCGCTGGTGTAGACGGGTTTGCGCGTCAGCGTGGGCGTCTTCGACACCTTGCGTTCGGCCTCGAACTGCACGTCGTACATCGTGCCATTGACCTCGACCGATGCGACACCTTCGCCGATTGTCTTTATGTCCACGGCATATTCGTTGCCGTGAATCTTCATCTTGAATGTTCTTGTGGAATCCATGATCGTTGCAGCCTCTGTCAGCGTTTGGTGATCTGATTAATCGGCGAGGGCGTCATGCCGTAGAGCTTGGAACTCCACGGGGAATACGGACGCGACACTCTTTTAATTGTGACGATGGTTCTCTCTTCGTCATGGAGCTCGAAAAGGTGCGTCTGCAGCGCAAGCGCAATCGCGGCGACGGTCGCTCCGGTGACGCCGTTGGTCACCGGCTTCTCCTCCGCCGTGTCCGTTTTCCGCTTCCTCGGCGCCGACAGCACCTTCAGCGCGCGGATGAGCAGCGTGATGATGGTCAGCGCGGCGAACACGATGATGATGCCGACGATGCTGATCATCACACCGTCGCCCTGCACGATGCTTTCGAGACCGGTGTATTTCCAGCTGGCGGCCGCTGCCCCCTGCGCGAGCGTATCGGCGATACCCTTCGCGACGGTGTCAACCGCGGCCGTCGTTTGAGTGAGTGTTTCCTGCATGCCTTCTCCTTACAGCGGAATGTTGCCGTGCTTCTTCATCGGCAGCGAATCGCGCTTGGTGCTCAGACTCTGGAGCGCCCGGATGATGCGGAAGCGGGTGTTACGGGGTTCGATGACGTCGTCGATGTAGCCGTATTTCGCGGCGACATACGGGGTCGCGAATTTGTTGCGGTATTCGTCTTCCATCATCGTGATGAACTGCGCGCGCGCTTCGGCGTCCTTTTTCGACAGTTCGCGTCCGTACAGGACTTCGATCGCGCCGCGGGGACCCATCACCGCGATCTCGGCGGTCGGCCACGCGTAGTTGATATCGCCGCGCAGATGCTTCGAACCCATGACGTCGTACGCGCCGCCGTAGGCCTTGCGGAGAATGATCGTCACCTTGGGCACCGTCGCTTCGCCGTAGGCGAAGAGCAGCTTGGCGCCGTGGATGATGATGCCGCCGTATTCCTGCGCCGTTCCCGGCAGGAATCCCGGCACGTCCACCAGCGTCACGATGGGAATGTTGAACGCGTCGCAGAAGCGGATGAAGCGCGCGCCCTTGCGCGATGCGCTGATGTCGAGCACGCCGGCGAGATAGCTCGGCTGGTTGGCCACGATTCCGACGGACTGTCCGTTGAAGCGGGCGAAACCGACAATGATGTTCGGCGCGTAGCTGCGGTGCACCTCGAGGAATTCCCCGTTGTCGACCACGGCGTGAATGACATCCTTGACGTCATACGGTTTGTTGGCGTTCTCCGGGATGATGTAGTTCAGCGCGTCTTCCAGACGGTCGATCGGATCGCTGACCTCCAGCCGCGGCGGCTCTTCCATGTTGTTCTGCGGAAGGAAGCTGAAGAGCTTGCGGATCAGCATGATCTGTTCCTCATCGCTCTCGCATGCGAAATGCGCCACGCCGGACTTTGATGTGTGAATGGACGATCCGCCGAGTTCCTCGGTCGTGACGTCTTCGTTGGTGACGGATTTCACCACCTTCGGACCGGTGACGAACATGTAGCTCGTCTCCTTGGTCATGAGGATGAAGTCGGTGATCGCGGGGGAGTACACCGCGCCGCCCGCGCAGGGCCCGAACACGCCGGAGATCTGCGGAATCACACCGGATGCGAGGATGTTCCTTTCGAAAATATCCGCGTATCCGCCGAGACTCTTCACACCCTCCTGGATGCGGGCGCCGCCCGAGTCGTTCAGCCCGATGACCGGCGCACCGGCCTTCATTGCCATGTCCATGATCTTGCAGATTTTCGCAGCGTACATTTCGGACAGCGAGCCGCCGAACACGGTAAAGTCCTGCGAAAACACGTACACCAGGCGACCGTCGATCGTGCCGTAGCCCGTGACGACGCCGTCGGAGAGATATGCCTCATTTTCGAGGCCGAAATCAATGCACCGGTGGCTGACAAACATGTCGAACTCTTCGAAGCTGCCTTCGTCCAGCAGGAGGTCGAGACGCTCGCGGGCCGTCAGCTTGCCTTTGGCATGCTGCGACTCGATGCGCTTCTCGCCTCCTCCCATCCTGGCTTCTTCGCGCTTCTGGAGGAGTTCTTTGATCTTGTCTTCGATTGCCATGTTATTACGTCCTTCAGACGATTGGATTGTTTATAGGGGGAAATGGTATTGCGGGGTGAATACGTTTGGAGGGGATATGTCTCGATGCGATACTCTGCCGTACGGCAATGTTCCCGAGTTTCAGGTGCGAACGTTGTTGATCTCCCAATCGTTACAAATTTAGCGAATTGAAATGGAAGATGCAATGCGGGGCGCAGGAAGCAGGAAGCAGGAGGCAGGAAGCAGGAGGCAGGAGGCAGGAGGCAGGAAGCAGGGAGCAGGAGGGGAGGAAAGATTGCCTTTTCGGTAGACGAAGCGTTTTTAATATTGAACCAACGTGTTATAGGGAGTAACGACGATGCGGAAATTCACCAATTATGAAGTAACGGCCTTGGCGCGTCAGTTGACAGTGAGCCTTTATTCGATGGTCGAAAACTTCCCGAAAAAGGAACAGTATGCTCTCTGCCAACAGATCCGACGCGCAGCGGTTTCGGTTGGGGCAAATATCGCTGAAGGTGCCGGCAGAAAGACAGCGAAGGATTTTGCTCACTTCATGACCCAGTCAATCGGCTCAACTTGTGAACTAGAATATCTCCTTCTGATCTCACAGGATCTTGGATATCTCACCGCAGATGAACGGGAGGGTTTCGACAAGCAGATCCAGCTGTTAAAAAGCAAACTATTCAGGTTTCGGGAAGTCCTACTCAAGAACGCAGTCTAAATATCTTCCTGCTTCCTGCTTCCTTGCTCCTGCTTCCTGCTTCCTGCTTCCTGCTTCCTGCCTCCTGCCTCCTGCTTCCTGCCTCCTGCCTCCTGCCTCCTGCGCAGCGCATCGGCTTTTTCCTTATATTCAGGAAAATTATCCCCAGCCCATCCGCCCCCGGGAGCAATGAACAAGCAGCGCCTCATTTCCATTCTGAAAGTCACGATCACGTTCCTGATCGTGGCCTTCTCGATCTACTTTTCGATCTGGAAAGTGGATTTCAGCGAGCTGGGACGCAGTTTCAGGACGGCCAACTACTGGTACGCGCTGCTGATCATCATTCCCATCATCCTTTCGCATTACGTGCGGGCGGTGCGATGGAAGGTTATTCTCGAGCGCATCCATCCGAACGTGCGCACGGGCAACCTCTTTGCCGGCGTGATGATCGGGTATTTCATGAACAACCTGATCCCGCGCAGCGGCGAACTGGTGCGCCCGTGGTTCACGGCGCAGGAAGAAAAGGATACCACCTACAGCTCCCTCCTCGGCAGCATCATCGTCGAGCGCTTCATCGATACCGTCGCGCTCCTGATCATGATCGCGGTGATTCTTCTCGTCGATCAGCATATGTTCGACGGCTTCGAGGAGGTCGGGGTGAATGCCGAGGTCGTGCGGCCGATCATCTACATGGCGATCATTCTCGGCATCGTGTTCATCCTCATCGCGCCGAGCAGAGCCGGTCTGTGGATCGCGGAAAAAGCGAGCAGTCCTCTGGACTGGCTGGCGCGCCGCACCGGCATGACCCGGCTTTCGAAATTCCGCGAAGGCGTGCTCGATATGTTCCGCAAACTGCAGCTGGGCTTCGGCGCCGTGCGCACGCCGCGCCAGGTTCTGCTGGTCGTCGTGCATACCGCCCTGCTGTATTTCCTGTACATGGTGCCGCTGTGGATCATGTTCAACGCCTTCCCGAGCGGCGCGAATCCCGAGGCGACGCTGTTCGCCGCGCTGGAGATCTGGGCGGTCACGGCCATGGGCTACGCCATCGCGCCCACGCCGGGGGCTTTCGGCGTCTTTCACGTCACCGCGCGCATCGCCCTGATGAAATTCGTGTCCTTTTCCGAAGCCGACGCCATCGCGTATGCCACGCTGACGCATTTCGTGAATTACCTGGTGCCGATCGTCATCGGCATCTACTATCTCGCAACCCGCAATCTTTCCGTCGGTTCGCTGGTCCGCGCACGGGCGGAAGCCTAGAAATTCCATGATCGCTGACAGACTCTTCGAACCGCTGCCGCTGCGCTGCGGACTCACCCTATCCAACCGCATCACCATCGCCCCGATGACGACCTGGTCGTCGCATCAGGACGGCACAATTCACCCGGATGAAATTGCGTATATCCGCCGGAGGTCCCGGGGACCCTCGCTCGTCATGACCGCGGCATGCTATGTGCAGCCCGACGGCCACGCGTTCGACGGACAGTGGTCCTGCCATTCCGATGCGATGATTCCCTCCCTGCGCGCGGCCGCCGATGCCATCCACGCCGAAGGGGCGCTCGCCGTGCTGCAGATCCACCATGGCGGACGGATGTGCCACGCCTCGATCCTCGGTCATGCCCCGGTTTCGGCCAGTGCCGTCGCGGCTGAACGGCCAGGCGCCGACACCCCGCGCGCGATGACCGAAGCGGAAATCCTCGAATGCATCGACGCTTTCGGCGACGCCACCCGGCGCGCCATCGCCGCGGGCTACGACGGCGTGGAAATCCACGGCGCGAACACCTACCTCCTTCAGCAGTTTTTCTCCCCGCATTCCAACCGGCGCGACGACGCCTGGGGCGGAACGCTCGAGAAACGCATGCGATTCCCGCTCGCGGTCGCGCGCGCCGTCCTCACCGCCGCGAATGAGGCGGAACGGCCGTTTGCCGTCGGCTACCGCTTCTCCCCGGAAGAAATCGAGGAGCCGGGCATCACGCTGGAGGACACGCTGCATCTGGTCGACGCCCTCGCCGCCCTTCGCGGGGAGACGGAGAAGCGGGAAGGCGGGGAGACGGAGAAGCGGGAAGGCGGGGAGACGGAGAAGCGGGAAGGCGGGGAGACGGAGAAGCGGCTTGATTGGCTGCATGTGTCCGTACGGGATTACAGAGCCGGCAGCATGCGGGATTCCGCTGATGATCGGCGTCCCACGCGCGCGGTCATCGACCGGCTTGCCGCGCTGCCGGAGGCCGAACGTCCGCCGGTCATCGGCGTCGGCCTGATGTACACCCCCGACGACGCGGCCTTCGCCCTCGACGACGGCTGTGCCGCCGTCGCGCTTGGACGCATCCTGCTCATGGAGCCGGAATGGGTGGAGAAAGTCCGCAGCGGTAACGCCGCCGACATCCGGACGGCCCTTCCCGCCGAAGGCGGTGCCGCGGATCTCACCCTGCCCGCTCCCCTGTATCGCGTGCTGCTCGGCCGCCGGGGCTGGCTGCCCGTGAGGTAGCGCAGGAGGCAGGAGGCAGGAAGCAGGAGGCAGGAAGCAGGAGGCAGGAAGCAGGAGGCAGGGAGCAGGAAGAAGGGAGCAGGAGGCGTTGAGGGTCGTTTCATCCTTACTCGTGATGTGCGTATTTTTAATGATATGCCGATGCTGTATCGTGGATAGTGCCTTGTGCATTTTACTTCCTGCATACTGCTTCCTGCTTCCTGCATACTGCCTACTGCAATAATGAAGAACGTTCTCATCGTCACATACTACTTCCCCCCATCCGGCGGTCCGGGAGTGCAGCGCGTGCTGAAATTCTGCACGTACCTGCTGCAGTTCGGCTGGCGCCCGATCATTCTGACGGTGAAGGATGCCGATTATCCGGCACGGGACGAGTCGCTGCTCGATGAAATTCCCCAGGAGGCGGTGGTGTACCGCACGCCGATCTTCGAACCCTATGATATCTATCGGAAATTCACAGGGAAGAAGAAAGGGACGCCGGTGGACGTGAATACGATTCCGAAGCCGGGCGAGAAGCGTTCGGTGCAGGAACAGCTGGCGGAATTCGTGCGCGCGACCTTCTTCATTCCCGACGCGCGCATCGGCTGGAAGAAATCGGCCGTGGCCGAGGGACTCGAGATCATCCGCAAACACGACATTCAGGCCATCTATTCTTCTTCGCCGCCCTACACCTGTTCGCTGATCGCGCGCGCGCTGAAGCGGAAGACCGGCCTCCCGTGGATCGCGGGATTCCGTGACCCATGGACCGGCTTTCTTTCCACGCCCAACCGCTGGTTCCTCCCCGCGATGATCGACCGCCATCTCGAGAAGGCCGTGTTCGCCGAGTGCGACCGCATGGACGTCGCATGGGAAGGCATCCTCAAGGATTTCCACGGGAAGTATCCTGACATTCCGACCGACAAGGTGCATCACCTTCCGAACGGCTTCGACAGCGCGGATTTCCCGGAAGTCGAGGTCGTGGCGAAGGAGCATTTCACGGTCACCTACACCGGCTCGATGTACGGCAAGCGCAATCCCGAGACCTTTTTCGCGGCGGTGGCGAAGCTCGTCGAGTCCGGGCAGGTCGATCCCTCCCGCATCCGCCTGCAGTTCATCGGGCGCTTCGGCGCCGAGGTCCGCGCGATGTTCGATCATCCGCTGCTCAGGCCCAGCATCGTCGTGCACGACTACATGGCGCATGCCGCGAGCGTGCGGCACCTGTTCCAGAGCGACGCGCTGCTGATGGTGGTCGACGATTTCAAGGGAAACGAGGAGATCGTGCCGGGCAAGGTCTACGAGTACATCGGTTCGGGGAAGCCGGTGATCACCCTGGCGCCCGAAGGCGCCGTCACGAAGGTGATCGAGGAAACCGCATCGGGCCGCTGCGCGCGCTCCGCGGATATCGACGGCATCGCCGACATCTTCCTCGATTTCTACCGGCAATGGGAGAACGGCACGCTCGGCGCGGAACAGAAGCGCGAGACCGTGCACCAGTACGAACGCCGTGAGGTCGCCCGCCGCCTCGCCGGACTGTTGGACGATATCACGGGCAACGCATAGACGCACCCCGCCCACAGCCGCGCACGCGGTGAAACACACCCTCCGTGCCCCTGCGTGGCAGCGCCACATATTCAGGACAATGTCGAAACGACTCGAACCCAAGCTGTTCACGGTTTTCCGTGAGGGATACAGCAAGGAAACCTTTGTTTCCGATCTCACGGCCGGCGTGATCGTCGCGATCGTCGCGCTTCCGCTGGCCATCGCCTTTGCCATCGCTTCCGGTGTCAAGCCGGAGCAGGGGCTCTACACCGCCATCATCGCCGGCGCGGCGATCTCGATACTCGGCGGCAGCCGCGTCCAGATCAGCGGTCCCACCGGCGCGTTCATCGTCGTCATTTACGCCATCGTGCAGAAATACGGGTACGACGGACTCGCCGTGGCCACGCTCATGGCGGGCGCAATGCTCATCGTCATGGGCGTGCTGCGCATGGGAACGCTGCTGAAGTTCATCCCCTATCCCCTTACCGTGGGATTCACCAGCGGCATCGCTCTCATCATTTTCTCCTCGCAGATCAAGGATCTGCTCGGCCTGGAGACCGGGACCGTCCCGGCGGAATTCATCGGCAAGTGGATCCTTTTCGCCGGCAGCCTCGGCAGCATCAATCCGTCCGCCATCGCCATATCCGCGGCGTCGATTCTCATCATCGTCTTCTGGCCGAAAGTGACCCGGCGTATCCCCGGATCGCTCATCGCCATCGTCGCGGCCACCGCGGCCGTGCAGCTCCTGGCACTGCCGGTCGAAACCATCGGGAGCCGTTTCGGCGACGTTCCCTCCGCGTTTCCCACGCCCCACTTTCCCGCGATGAGCTGGAAGATGATCCGGGAGCTCTTCGCCCCGGCCCTGACCATCGCGCTGCTGGGCGCGATCGAGTCGCTGCTGTCCGCCGTCGTCGCCGACGGCATGATGGGCACGCGGCATCGTTCGAACATGGAACTGGTGGGCCAGGGCATCGGCAACATGCTCTCCCCGATATTCGGCGGCATTCCCGCGACCGGCGCCATCGCGCGCACGGCCACGAATATCCGCAATGGCGGGAAAACGCCGGTTTCCGGTATCGTGCACGCCATCGTACTTCTGCTGATCATGCTGTTCTTCGGCCGCTGGGCCGCGTTGATCCCCATGCCCGCGCTGGCCGCGATTCTCGTGGTCGTCGCCTACAACATGAGCGAGTGGCGCACGTTCCGCAAGCTGCTGCGCTATCCGAAGAGCGATGTCATCGTCCTTCTCGCGACGTTCATCCTCACCGTGCTCATCGACCTGACCGTCGCGATCGAAGTGGGAATCGTGCTGTCTGCCCTGCTGCTGATGAAGCGGATGTCCGACACCACGACGATGCAGATACTCACGCGCGGCATCGCGGAAGGAGAAAAGGAAGAAGAGGAAGTCGACGATTACCACATCGAATCGCGCGACGTGCCCGACGACGTCACGGTGTTCGAAGTGCAGGGCTCGCTGTTCTTCGGCGCCGTCGAGCAGTTCAAGGAAACGCTGAGCGACATCCGTTCGCGTCCCCGCGTCTTCATCCTCCGCACGCGGCACGTGCGGGCCATCGACGCCACCGCATTGCAGGCCATCGAGGATCTTGTCACGCGCCTGCAGAAAGAAGGCGTGCGCTTCCTCGTCTCCGGCGTGCACGCCCAGCCGATGGTCGCCATGCGCGCGTCGGGACTCATCGCCCTCATCGGCGAGGAGAACCTCTGCGGCAACATCGACGAGGCGCTGCGGAAGGCGGCCGTCGGGACGGAAGCACAGGACACGGGTTCAGGCGCCTCCGCATAAAACCTCCAATACGGCAGCGTCCCGCAATGCGGGACGCCGAAACTCCGTTTCATGACCGCGGCCGCCCTTTCCGAGGGCACGCGGGACATGAACGCATGTCGTGAGACGAACGCTACATCAGGATGATGCCCACGCCCAGCAGCACGCTCAGCGCGCCGAAACTGTATTCGTAGGTACTCAGCTCCGTGTCGCGCTCGTAGCTCTGGATGCGATAGTTGATCTCCGCGCGGATGAGGCCGCTGCCCCCGGGACGGATTTTCACGCCCGCGCCGAGGTTGATGATGTTCACATCGAAGTCGTCAGTGCGGGGAACAAGGTCGGCATAAAGCGGAATCGTGTACCCGTTGGAAACACCGTAGCCTGCCCGGGCGAAGAGCGCGACCGCACTCCTGCGCAGCGGATGCGTGTACGAGGCATTCAGCACAACCGCCTGCACCGGCTTGCTTCCCTCGCTTGCCCGAAGGCCGAGTTCGAGTTCCGCGGCCAGGCCGTCGATGATATACCAGGACGGCAGCAGGGAGAAATACGCATAGGAATGCGAGTCGTCGCTTTCGTCGCTGAACTGGGGGTTGACTTTCGATGTGTATTTGAAGTTTTCCGACAGAGAACCGACGGTCCCGGACAGCATGAACTCGAAGTCCCCCTGCCGGAACTGTGCGTCCGCGCCTGCGGTGATAATCAGCATCAATACGACGATGAGTGTTGCTCTCACGGCTCCTCCTGGTAATGTTGGGGTGTGCGCGCAACATACACTATTCTCCTCCGATAATCAAAGACGAAGGGGGACGATGCAGCATGCGCGCCGCGATGATCGCCCGGGCATCCGATCGTTCGGAAGAGAGCCGCGCTGCGGAGCCGGTGTGGATCCCTGACTATTGCAGCAGGATCCCCACGCCGACAATCAGCGCCACCTGATCTTCCGTCGCATCGACGTGATCAAATGTCGCGTCGTAGTCCGCTATTTCCCGACGGAAGTTTATTTCCGCCCGGAGTATCCCGCTTCCCCCCGCCAGGTATTTGAGACCGATTCCCGCATTGATCAACGTATGATCGAATGTATCGCTGGTACGGAGCATCAGAAACGACTGGGCCATCCCGGGCATAACATACCCCATGGCCGCGCCATACCCTCCGCGCGCATAGGCGGCGAGCGGCAGATCGGGCAGGCGATAATTGAATGCCAGATTGGGAATGATCGCGTACGACGGTTTCGCATGCTCCGAGGTATGCCATCCGAACTCCAGTTCCAAGGCGAACCCGTCAAGGAAATACCAGGCCGGCGTCAATGCCACCATCGCGAATTTCCTCGAGTATTCGGACGTTTCCGACGGATTGGAGTGCCAGCGGTCGGTGGTTGTGAACGTCTCCCCGTACCACCCTGCCGTTCCCAGCATCATCATTTCCATATCCCCTTTTTCAAACTGCGCGAACGCGCTCCCGCTGACACAAAGCAGCAGTGCGATTACCAAACCCAACCTCATGGTTCCTCCAGGGATTTTTCAGACTGCCCCTTCAACATACGCCTTTCACATCTTTTTCTCAAGAAATGACCAGGTCAATATTTTCGGGAGGAACTTTTGTGCGTCGTGATGCCGTGGTCGTGGACAAAAAAACGCCCAGGTGTTATCCCGGGCGTCCAGTTTCGTAGGGAGCGTTTTCGTGGGTGCGAGCGATGGAGCGTCTGATCGACGCCGCTGGAGCGCTGGAGCGCGCCACTCCAAGCGCGCTCCTCCCGTCCCTTCCGCTCGTCCCGTTCCTACGCCTTTTCCGGGAAGAGTTTGGCGAGCACCGCCTTATCCGGTTTGGGTGTCATGAAACTGACGATGACCAGTGTACCGATGGAGACGAGCAGTGCCGGGTAGATGCTGGGGATGCCCCATGGATCGCCGTCGATCATGATCTGGGGCGCGGCGTACGGGAGCACGATATCGAGAGCGATGACCATGAACGCCCCGGAAATGATGCTGGTGAGACCGCCTGCCTTGGTCGCGCGCTTCCAGGCCAGCGCAGCCAACAGCGCGGGCGTGATGGCCACGCCGTAAATCGTGTAGGCGAAGTAGGCGTACTTGAGCACCGAGATCTCGGATTTGAGGACCGTCGGGATGAAGATCATCAGGAAGGCGACGAGACCCAGCACGACGATCAGCACTTTCTGCAGGGCGACCATGCGCGACTGTGGCGCGTCGGGTGCCATGAAGCGCTGGTAGATGTCGCGCATGATGTTGGTGGACGGGCTCAGCAGGTAGTTCATTCCCGTCGAGAGTACCACCACCACGGCGGCGGCGAGAAGCAGGAGTCCCACCGGTGCGGGCACCATGGTGCGCGCGGCGTGCAGCACGATCGCTGCTGGATCGATGGTCGTGTCGCCCCAGTAGTAGCTCGATGCGTAGATCGCGATGACGACCACGACGGTCTCGACGACGATGGTGCCGACGATCCACAGCGCGACGGCTTTCTTCGCATCGGCCGGCGTCTTCGCGCTGTAGAATTTCTGGTACATGCTCTGTACGCCGAGCAGGAGGAACATCGTCGCGAGGAAGTAGCTGAATCCTTTCAGGAAGGGATACTGTCCGAAATCCGGGGAGATGAGCATCATGTGCGAGGCGGGCAGTGTCGCGGCGGGAGCGCCGAGTCCGCCGGCCGTCGCCACCACGAACGGCACCGCGATGATGCAGGCCAGCATGATGATGATGCCGTTGGGCAGATCCGTGTGCGCCACGGCGATCATGCCGCCGATCGCGGTGAAGAGAATGACGAAGCCCGCGGCCAGCGCCTGTCCGGCTTCCACGCTCAGTGCACCGTCGGTGATGACATTGAGGATATATCCTCCGGCGCGGAACTGGTACGACACGATGGTTGTGAAGGCGATGATCAGGGCGATGGCGCCGAAGAGCCGCGCGAGTTTCCCGTAGCGCTCTTCGAGAATGTCGCCGATGGTGTACTGTCCGAACGTGCGGATTTTCCCGGCGAGGAAGTAGATGATCGCGATGCCCACCCAGGCGCCTGCGGGCATCCACATCGAACTCCAGCCCGCGCGGTAGGCGTATTCCGCGCCCGCGATGAACGTGCCGGATCCGATCCAGGTGCACACGAGAGTGAACACCATTTTGGTGACGCCGAGACTGCGGCCGGCGACCATCATGTCGTCCTGCGTCTTGACCTTGCGGGCCTGCATGAAGTTATAGACCGTCAGCGCCGCGAGATACACGAGAATGATAACGATGTAGGTGTACATACGCTTATGCCAGTGTGAGGATGGGAATGACGTCCGTCTGAATCGCGCCGACGACTTCGACCGCACCTTCGTCAGTGACGAAGACATCGATCTCGGTGCGGAAGCCGATTTTCTCATGTTCCATATAGATGCCCGGTTCGATCGAGAAGCAGGTGCCCGGGAGAATGGCGCGGTCGTCCATGGTTTCGAGGTTGTCGATGTGACCGCCGTTGCCGTGCACTTCGAGACCGATGTTGTGTCCCGTGCGGTGCACGAAATACTCGCCGTATCCGGCGTCCACGATCACCTTGCGCACGGCGTCGTCCACTTCCCAGCCCGCGACGGGCGTTCCCGACGCGAAGCGATCGCGCACCATGTTGAGCCCCGTATCCCGGGCGTCGCGCGCGACGTTGAAGACCTCGGTGATGCGCGCCGGGACCTCGGTACCGATGAAGCCCATCCACGTGATGTCATAATAGATGCCGCCCGGGACGTTCTTCTTCGCCCAGAGGTCGAGCAGCAGCAGGTCGCCTTCCTTCATCGCGACGCTGTTCTCTTCCGTCGGTTCGAAATGCGGATCGGCGGCGTGCTCGTTGATGGCGACGATGGGACCGTCTTCCCACATCATGCCGTTGGCGCGCATGAGATCATGCATGAACTTCTGAATCTCGACTTCGCGCGGGGCCTCGCCGGCCTTGATGCGGCGGGCGACCTCCTTGAAGGTTTCGTCCTTCACCATCTGCATGATGCGGCCGGCTTCCTGGTGGCTGGCCCAGTCCTCCATCGAGAGATGCGCCTCGAAGCGTCCGACCAGGTCGCCGCTCGACACCACTTCCACGCCGAAGCTGCGGATGAGTTCGATCGTGCCCGCGTCGACGATCGACACGTAGGGAATATTGTTGTTCGGGGAATACTGCATCGCGACTTTCCTGGCAGAACCCAGCATCGCGCGCAGCATGTCCTGCTGCTCTTTCCACGGCAGGTACACGTTCTTGACGCCCGGCAGATGGTCGCAGCGCCAGGGCTCGATGCGGTGCACGAGCTTCTGCGGTTCGCCTTCGGCGGGAATGAAATAGAACCAGCGCCGCGAGGCGAAGCGGCTGGTATCCATGTTCAGGATGCGCGCGGCAATGGCGTCGCGGTTGTGAAAATCATAAAAGAGCCAGCCGTCGATACCGGCTTCGCGGAGTGCGGTCTGAATCGCTTGCAGATCCATAAGTTGCTTCCTCTTATTCGATAATGCCTGATCGGTGAAGATACAGAAATATCCGTCGCGGGAACAAGCGTGCGCCTGCGGCGCGGGGGTGCGCCTGGCGGCGCGGGGGTGCGCCTGACGGCGCGGGGGTGCGCCTGCGGCGCGGGGGTGCGCCTTGCGGCGCGGGGGTGCGCTGCTCCCGCCCCTTCCGTTTCTCTACCCTCCCGAATAAAACGAAAACGCGCCGGGCATGCAGGTGACGAAAATGCGGCGGGCGCGATCGGTGACGATCTCGCCGTCGACATGGACGGGGAGAGGGAAATCGAGTTCGATGTCGAAATGCGCGGCCTGCGCGTAGGTGACTTCCGGAGCGGAGAGATGCGAGCCGC
Source organism: Bacteroidota bacterium (assembly GCA_003246455.1). Lineage (GTDB taxonomy): Bacteria > Bacteroidota > Ignavibacteria > SZUA-365 > SZUA-365 > SZUA-365. Next base: position 914 of record QKAF01000104.1, on the reverse strand, counting down.
TGAGGGCACGGGGAAGCACCTGCAGCACGCGGCCGGTGCTCAGCTGCCGCGCGTGGCAGAGGTCGAGGAGCCCGTCGGAGAAATCCGCCTTCGGAGTAAGGCGGAAGCCACCGCCGCTGGTGGTGCCATTGCCGATACAGGCGAGAAAGAGCGTCGCGTCGAGTTCGGTATTGCAGAACACGGTGCGCGACGGCACCGCCGCGTAATGCCGCAGCACGCGGAAAACCGAGATGAGATAGGGGATGATGCCGCGTCCGGTGCTTCCGTTCGATACGTCCATCGCCACCGCCGCATCGAAGCCGATGCCGATCGCGTTGATGAAGCGGCGCGAAATCAGCTGGCCGTTTTCGTCCACCACGTCCGCTTTCGCCGCATCCACCGCGATGCTTCGATCGCCGAGCAGCGCTGAAAGCGTATCCTTCATCGAGCGCGATCCGAGCAGCGTGGCGAAATCGTTTCCGGTTCCCAGCGGCAGGACGCCGACCGTGTGCGATCCCGGCGAGAGGCCGTTCATGACCTCGTTCAGCGTGCCGTCGCCCCCCGCCACGCACAGCGGCGCGCCGTCGTCGGGCAGGGACGCGGCGACCTCCGCCGCATGCATCCGCCGCGCGGTGACATACTCCTCCACCGCATAGCCGGCGTCCTGCAGCGCATGCAGCACTGCGGTGAGCCGCCGTCCCGAGCGGCCCTTCCCCGCCGCGGGATTGAGTATCAGGTGAATGGTACGCTCCATGCGGGAAAATAGGCGTTGCGCCTGCGGCGCGCAAGGGCGCCTGGCGGCGCGGGGGGGCGCCTGCGGCGCGGGGGTGCGCCTGCGGCGCGGGGGGGCGCCTGGCGGCGCGGCGGTGCGCCTGGGGGCGCGGCGGGGCGCTGGCGGCGCGGGGGGGCGCCTGCGGCGCGGGGGTGCGCCTGGC
>QKAF01000109.1 GCA_003246455.1 Bacteroidota bacterium | reverse complement strand
CCGCGACGGCGCTCGATGATGTGGTATGCCTCGTTGATCGCCATCGCCTTCTCGCTGGCGGCCTTCTGCAGGTCCTCACCCAGTGTGGCGACACGGTCAGGATGGTATTTCGACATGAGCCTGCGATATGCTTTTTTGATCTCCGCTTCCGTCGCCGAGGGCGTCAGTCCCAGAACGCTGAAATAGTACGCATCGTCTTTCTCGCCGGGTTTTCTCCTGCCTTCCTGCGGTCCGGAGCGCTCTCCGCTCTGCCGACTTCCCTGCTGCCCCGCATTCCTGCGTTCCGACTGCGACGACGCTCCGCTCTGGCGCGAGCCGCCCGCACCGGCTGATCCCTCTCCGCCGCGCTTCTCCCCACGCAGCTCGCGATCGAAATCATCGAGTTCGTCGGCATCGCCGCGAGAGAGATTATCGAGCGCATCGTTGATGGTGCTCTGGATGAGACGGTTAAGCCGTCGAAGAATCTGGGAGTAGGACATTCTCATACCCTGGATTGCTGCACAACACGGACCGCAAGGAAAAATGGAAAAACAGGAAGAGGGAAACAACGCATGCCGCGATTTTTCCGACGCGGCCGGATGCGGTCAGGCGACGTGCCCGTTGATCCGCGCCAGTGCCGCCAGTCCCGCCGTTTCACCCCGCAGGCGTCGGGAGCCGAGGGAAAGCACATCGGCGCCGCTCGTGCGCAGAAGCGCGACCTCTTCCTCGCTGAATCCTCCTTCTGGACCGATGAACACTGCCAGAGGGCGCTCATCGGGCACCAGCGCCTCGATGGTCGCGACGAGCGGCGCGCTTTCGTGAAACAGCAGCAGCCGTGCGCCGGCGCAGATGCGGAGCGCATCGGCGAGCCCGGCAGGTTCGTGAATCTCCGGTATCCGCCCGCGGAGGCACTGCTTGGTCGCGGTCTCCGCGAGCTTGCGCAGGCGCTCTGTCTTCACCGAGTGCGCCACGGTGTATTCGGTGCGCAGCGGGACGCACGCGGTCATCCCGAGCTCGGTTCCCTTCTCCACCAGCCAGTCCATCTTCCCAGGATTCTTCAGCATCCCCTGCAGGAGCGTCACCGCAACAGGGAGTTCGTTGAACTGCGCATGTGTCGCCACCCTGCGGCAGCGTGTTTCGTCGCGATCGATGTGCTCGATGACGGCCTCGGCTGCATCGCCCGAGCCGCTGGTCGCGAAGATGACGTCTCCGGCCTTCAGTCTCAGCACGCGGGAAAGGTGGTGATGCTCGTCACCGCGGATGGTTATCGTCGGGAGTGCGATATCGCTGCAGAGAAACAGGTGCATTAGAACGATGCCCCCACGTCGAAGATCCACTCGCCCCGTCCGGATTCGTTCCATGCCCGGTCGATGCGGAAAACGGTGCCGTAGGGAAGCAGAAAATGAAGACCGGCGCCGTACCCGTGCGGAATTTTTCCAGTGAACGGCCGGTCGTCACGGTTCCAGACGATGCCCGAATCGAAGAATAGCGCTCCGTACAATCCGAGCTTCCAAGTGCGGAACTGCTTGATCGGAACTTCAGGGACGTAGAGGTAGACCTGCGGGACGATGGGAATCCGAAGCTCGGCGAAGGCGCCGAACAGATCCTCTCCCTCGCGTTCTTCCTCGAAATGACCGCGCTGCCGCTCGGAATATCCGTAGTAGAAATGCTCGTAGTTCGGTATGGCGGGTCCGCTGCTCAGCTGCGTGAGCGTCCGCACTGCGAGCGACACGCTTTTATACAGCGGGGTGTAGAACCGCAGATCGACGGCGTAGGCGACCATGTCGACGTCGCCGACGCCCACCCCCTTCTTGGCGATCGCGGCGCCCGCGTATATGCCGCTGGTCGGATATTCGGCGAGATTCCGCGTGTCATGCTTCGCGCCGACGCTTATCGTGAGGTAACGATCGATTCCTCCCGGAGAGAGCGTTCGCCCTTCCCGCTTGTCGGTGACCTCGATATACGAATAGCCCGCGCTCAGCCATGCGCTGTGGTAAGGGCTGAAGCGTTTCCCGATCGTCTGGAATCCGGCGAAATGGATTTCGCGGAAGTTCGGACCCTCGCCCCGCGAGGTCGCGCTTTTGTTGGCGACGCTGGAGTAGCCAAGGGAGGTTTCGGAGAAAAACGCAGATCGTCCGTCCTCGCCGAACACCCATGGATTCCCGTAGCTGATCGATGCCCACGGGTTGTAGCCGAGCGCGCCGCCGACGAAGAGTTTTTCATTCCGCCCGCGCAGGTTTTCATGCTTCACCCCGAGCCCGAAATTCCATTTATCCCAGTCATGGTCGACAAGATCGATGATCGGGACCGGGTAGAGGAACCAGCGTTCGTCGACCTCGATCAGGAGGATCGTCGAATCGAGCGGCGGCCAGCTTATGTCGACCCGGTTGAACAGGCCCAGGCTGTAGATGCGCGATTTCGCAAACTCGATCGCCTCGGTGTCGATGGTGTCGCCGACACGGAGAGACAGCTCGCGGAGAATGATTTCCGGCCTGGTCGTTTCATTCCCCAGCACCGCAAACCCGTTGATCACGGGCGCGGGGGCCGGGGGAAGCGGCTGCCCGTCCTCCTGCGCACGGAGAATCGACGCCGTGCCCAGGACGAGAATCACGGCGAGAAAATGTATCCAGCGAGAAACGGTCATCGGATTTGCGTTAGAATCGGAACGAGAACTGCGCGGATGCGACAAGGTCGGGACGGCCGTCAGGCAGACGCTGAAGCTGCGCGTGCGCATAGAGGTCGACGAACTGATTGAATCGCGCAGCGGCCCATGCGGCGTCGATGGCGCTGAGCACGTGATTGAGAATGATCAGGTTGAGGATGGTATCGGCGGTGTCGTAAAAGCTGTTGGCGTCACCGCGCAGACCGGAATAGTACTCGAAACGCGCGGAGGGATACCAGTAGTCCCCGGAGGTCTTGTCGTCCCACCCGTAGGAATACTGATTGTATTTGCCGATCAGCTCGAAATACTGCTGATCGCCGTGCGGCGGCAGCTTGTGAGAGAACTGCGGAATCGCCATTTCCGTCTCATGCATCTGGTCCCAGTTGACGCGCTGCCAGTGCGGGAGGCTTTCATCCGAGTTGATGTCGATCTGGACGGCATTTTCACCGCCGGGGAAATTCTTCGCGTTGGCGTTCAGCCATTCGGCATATTTCACGGCACTCCAGTGCTGATCGGCGTAGACCTCGAATTCCGCGGTCTTGTCGTCGCCCTTCCCGGTCTGTGATGCATTGAAATACCAACCAGCGCCTTCAAGCGCGGCAAACAGTCCCGCAAGCCAGTAGCTGCCGGAATAGAGTTCGCCGGTCCCCGGTATGACCAGGGAGAAGAGACCCGCGAGCACCGGGGATTTCTTCGAGTACGGCGATTCGGGTGCCGGCGGAAGCAGCGCGGAAGAAAAATCCCCGCGATCGGCGGCGGGCTGAAAATCCGCCCCGTAACCTCGCATCTCCAGCGCAAGCGACACCGGGGCGCCGGGCACAGCCCGGGCTCCCGTTCCCTCGGCGGAGACGGCGTTGCTGATGACGCTCGAACCGTCCGCAAGGGGAGCTATGGATGCGGGCTGCTGAGCGAGCAGCAGCGACGGAAGCAGGAAGGCGGCGAGGATGATGTGACGCATGGCCATTTTCAAATGTGAACAGTAAGGAAAAACTACAACGCCCGCAGGCGTCATACAATGCCTGAATTCATACCGGCTGCTGAAGACGGTTGATTCCCCCCGAATGCGGTCCGACGTCAGAAGGCGACCTCTTCCTCGGGAGGCGGAAGCGCATGTCCCGGGAATCGGGTCTCGAGGTTCTCGAATCGCGCATAGTCGGCGATCCACGCGAGATCGATTTCTCCGATCTCACCGTTTCGCTGCTTCGCGATGATGACGGATGCTTTTCCGCGCTCTTCCGGCGGCGCATCCTGATCCTTGTTGCGATGGATGAACATCACGACGTCGGCATCCTGTTCGATCGAACCGGATTCACGGAGATCCGCCAGCATCGGCTTGCCGCCCGTCCGCTGTTCGACACTGCGGTTGAGCTGCGAAAGCGCGATCACCGGGACCTTGAGGTCCTTCGCCAGTCCCTTCAGCGAACGGCTGATGGTGGCGATTTCGCGCTCGCGGCTTTCCCGGACCGAGGGTGCGGTCATCAGCTGGAGGTAATCGATGAAGATGACCTTCACGCCGTGTTCGTGCACCATGCGCCGGGCCTTGGCGCGCAGTTCGAGGATCGAAATGCCGGGCGTGTCGTCGATGAGGATATTCGCGCGCTCGAGCTTGCCGACATACTTGGCCAGCCTGCTGAAATCCTCTTCACGGATGCGGCCGGTGCGCACAAGCTGCATGTTTACCCGCGCCTCGGCGCAGAGGAGACGAAGCGCCAGCTGTTCGCTCGACATTTCCAGGCTGAAAACGCCCACCGGCTGTCCGTGATCGATCGCGGCATTGCGCGCCATCGACAGCGCGAGGGCGGTTTTTCCCATCGACGGACGCGCGGCGAGAATGATCAGATCGGTCGGCTGCCAGCCGCCGGTCTTGGTGTCGAGCATGTCGTATCCCGAAGGAACGCCGGTGACGCCCGTGTGCTCCTGGGAAATCTTGTAGATCCGGTCCATCATCGGCTTGACGATGTGGCGGATTTCGGTGAAGCTCTGCTTGATGTAGCTCTCGGAGAGGGCGAAGATCTTTTCTTCCGCCTCGTCGATGAGTTCGAACGCATCGGCGCTGTCGAGGTAGGCGTCCCCGACGATGCCCGTGGAAATTTCGATGAGGTGGCGCTTGATCGCCTTTTCCAGAACGATGCGGCAGTGATATTCCACATGCGCCGGAGAGACGACTTCATTCGTCATCTCCGTCAGGTAATACAGACCGCCGACGGCTTCCAGGGCTTCCTTCCGGCGCAGCACGTCACCGACGGTGATGAGGTCGATGGGCTGCTGCCGCTCGAACAGTTCGGTGATCGCGTCAAAAATTGTGCGGTGCGCTTCCTTGTAAAACGCCTCCCGGGAGATGAGCGAGAGCACGTTCGACACCGTCGCGTCGGGCTGCAGCAGCATCGCGCCGATCACTGCCATCTCGACGTCGACCGCCTGCGGCGGTACGCGGCCGCGCCGGTCGTCGCTGTCGCCGCGCGGCACATCGGATCGCGGGCTATCGCTGCGGGTCGGGACTTCGGGCGGTATGGGCATGTCGGGAGGGTTCACGGAATTACGCTCGTTCCTTTGCGATGATGTCGTCGTAGAGTGCGCGGAATTTCTGTACGTCCTCCCAGGTCGGGCGTTTCCAGTTCGGATTGCGCAGCAGCGCGGCCGGGTGATAGGTCACGACCAGGGGAATTCCCTGATACGTGTGGACATCCGCGCGGAGTTTGGTCAGCGAATCGTTCGTCCGCAGCAGGGTCTGGGCGGCGATCCGGCCGAGTGCGAGCATTACCTTGGGCTGCAGTATCGCAAGCTGCTTGTGCAGGTACGGTTCGCATTGCTCGACTTCGGACGGGAGCGGATCGCGGTTGTTGGGCGGACGGCATTTGAGAATGTTGCAGATGAACACGTCTTCCCGCTTGAAATCCACCGCTTCGAGGATCTTGTTCAGAAGCTGGCCCGCACGGCCGACAAACGGTTCGCCCTTTTTATCTTCTTCCGCGCCCGGCGCTTCACCGACGAGCACGACATCCGCGTTCGGGTTGCCCACCCCGAAGACGAAGTGGTTCCGCGTGGCGCCCAGCGGACATTTCTGACAGTCATGGATGAGACCGTCAAGCTGCTCGAGGGTCGTGGCCGCGGTCCATGACTCCTTCACTGTTCCTCCGATCTCCGTGAGTCCCTGTGCAGCCAGGGCAGCCGCATGCAGCACATCGCCGTCGATATACAGATCGTCGCCGTATTGTTCTTTCTGCTGACGAAAATAGCGGTACAGGTCAGACACGGTACTGGGTGATTATGAAAGGGATGGGTAAGGTACGAAGACGGCATCAATCCGACAACGGAGAAACAGCTTGCGCGTCACTCCGTCCGGAGGCTGCGAATCGCGAGCGCCCTGTCGAGGATGATGTCCGCCAGTGCCGACTTGGCCATGACCTGCAGTTCCTCGGCGCGGCCGTCCGCGTGAATGAGCGTCGCGACATTGGTGTCGCCGCCGAAGCCCGCGCCTTCGATGCGCGGGTTGTTCAGCACGATCATGTCTGCGTTCTTCTCCCGCAGCTTCCGTTCCGCGTTGACGCGCTCGTTTTCCGTCTCGAGGGCGAAGCCGATGAGGACGCTCTCCCCTTTGCGCTCGCCGAGCGATCGAAGGATGTCCGGGGTTCGTTTCAGCGCGATGTGCAGCCCCGCGTCGTTGTCCGCGCTTTTCTTGATTTTCTGTTCCGCCGGTGCCTCGGGTGTGAAATCCGCAACCGCGGCAGCAAGCACGCAGATGTCCTGGGATGCGGCACGTTCCATGACCGCCGCGTGCATTTCTCCGGCACTGGAAACGTCGATTCGCTCCACCCCGTCGGGCGTCGGCTGCGATACGGGTCCCGCCACCAGCGTGACGGCCGCCCCGCGCCGCGCCGCAGCTTCCGCAACGGCGAAGCCCATTTTCCCCGAACTGCGATTCCCGATATAGCGGACGGGGTCGATGGCTTCCTGCGTGGGCCCCGCGGTAATCAGGACTGCAAGGCCGGCGAGATCACCGGCGCGGGCGGCGAAATGCGCGGTGACCGCTTCCATGATGACGGGCATGTCGGGAAGCCGGCCGGGACCGACGAGTCCGCTCGCCAGTTCCCCGCTCTCCGGTTCAATGATGGCGGCCCCGCGGCGGCGGAGGACATCGATGTTCGCCTGCGTGGCGACATGCACGTACATGTCGGTGTCCATCGCCGGCGCGACCATGAGCGGACAGCGCACCGCGAGCGCCAGGGAGGTCAGGGCGTTGTCGGCCATGCCGTGCGCCAGTTTTGCAATGGTATTGGCGGAGGCGGGGGCGATGATCAGCAGATCGGCCCACACGCCGAGATGGATATGCCAGGTCCCTTTTGCGCGATCCTGCGGGAACATGTCGAGCACCACGTCCGCCTGGCTGAGCGTCGCCAGGGTCAGGGGCGTGATGAATTCGCATGCCGAGGGGGTCATGACGACGCGCACTTCGGCGCCGGCCTTCACCAGCTCCCGCACCAGCAGGGCGGATTTGTACGCGGCGATGCTGCCGGTGACGCCCACGATGATATGTTTCCCGCGCAGGGTCATATCCGTGTGCCGGTCAGGATCAGTCTTCCTTGTAGCGGTAGGAGATACGGTCGGTCATGAGATCGTCCACCGCGCGCTGGGTCGGCTTCGGCAGTTTCTCAAACTCGATGCTGATGCGCATCTGCTCGGGATTGGTTTCAATTTCCTCGTCGGAATCCATGCGGGTGGAAAACATTTCCAGTTCCTGGTTGAGACGGATCTTCATCTCTTCGTTGATCTGGCGCGCACGGTTCGAAAGCACCACGATGGCTTCGTAAATGTTCTCGGCATGCGAATCGATGACCGTCAAATCCAAGGGGTTGAGAGACATGGGAGCTCCTTTATAAAATGGAAGTATTGCTTCAGTTCCTGTCCATATGCGTCGTGACGATACCGGCGACTTCGGGGACCGAACGCGCCAGATCGTCGTTGAGAACGACATGGTCGAACAGCGGGGCCTGATCGAGTTCCCAGGCCGCGCGCTGCATGCGTCGGTCGACGACCTCCGCACTGTCCGTCCCCCGATGTTCGAGCCGCTCACGCAGCACGTCCATGCTCGGGGGACGAATGAAAATCAATACCGCGGCATCGCCGTAGAGACGCTTGATCGAAAGCGCGCCCTTGACGTCGATGTCGAACAGCAGGTGTCCGCCCTCTCGCAGCACACGATCGACTTCCGACTTCAGCGTGCCGTAGAGGTTGCCGTAGATTTCCTCCCACTCGATGAGCCCGCCCTGCGCCGCGCGCCGTTCGAACTCCTCGCGGGAGAGGAAGAAATAGTCTTTCCCGTTCACCTCGCGCGGACGCTGCGTCCTCGTGGTGGCGGATACGGAGAACTGCAGCGATGGAAACTGCTGCAGCATGCGCCGTGCAATCGTGGTCTTACCGGATCCGCTCGGAGCGGACAGCACGAACAGCATGACGGCTACTCGATATTCTGAATCTGCTCGCGAATGCGTTCGAGCTCTTCCTTGATGCCCACGACCATGTGGGCGATGCTGGCGTCGTAGCTCTTCGAACTGATCGTGTTGGCTTCGCGATTCATTTCCTGCAGGAGGAAGGAAAGCTTCCTGCCTTCCGACACCTCCGACTCCAGCGTCTCGAGGAAGAATTTCGTATGACTGCGGAAACGCACGATTTCTTCGGTGATGTCCATTTTATCCGCAAGCAGGGCGATTTCCGTATCGAGCCGCGCCGGATCGATTTTCTCGTCGGCGAGAAGATTCCGCAGGCGCTCGGTCAGGCGGTCGCGCTCCAGCGCCGCGCGTCCGCGCGACATTTCCTCGATGCGGTCGATGGTTTCATCCATGATACGAACCCGCTGCTCGAGATCACGCGTGAGTTCTTCCCCTTCCTTGCGGCGCATGTCGAACAGCGCGGAGACGGACTGCTCCACGCCCGCGGTAATGAGCGACCATTCCTCGTCGGGAAGCTCCTCCTTCTCTTCCGTCGTGAAGACGTCGGAGAACTGCATCAGGTTCTCGAGGGTGATTTCCTGGGTGAGCCCCGCGGCGTCGCGCAGCTGGGTGAGGAGGTGATGGTACATTTTCGCCGCTTCGACGTCGACATGCAGCGGCATGTCTTCGCCGTCCGCCTTGTCGATGCTGACCGTCAGGTTGACTTTGCCTCTTTTGAGCTGGGCGCGCACCATTTCCTTCAGGTCGAGCTCCCTGCCCTGCAGATGTTTCGGAACCCGCGCGGAAAATTCATAGAAACGGCTGTTGACCGAACGAATTTCCACCGACACCGTCATCCCGTCGCCGGAGAGTGTCGCGTTTCCGAAACCTGTCATACTGATCAGCATCCGCATTCACCTGTAAAAGTGCGCAACTCGTTACGAACTGGTAAAATACGGACCTTTGGTGTGGAATACAATGCAGAATCACATACAGCGCGGAAGGGGGCGGAGGCTGGCCTCCCGGTTTCCTGCCTTTTTTTCGCACAGGCATTTTCGTATGGTTGAAGTACATTTTACAGGATACGTGACCGAATGAAAGGCAAACCCCTCCCTACGAACTTCAAAATCGTCATGGTGTTCATGGCGATCGCCATCGTCATCAGCGTGCTTTTCTACACGCAGACCATCGTGCAGAAACTGCAGGAGCGGGAGCACATGAGCGCGGACCGCTACAAGGACGCATTCGAGTACATCGTGAACGACTTCTCCCCCTCGGGCGACTATACATTCGAGTTCAATATCATCGAAAACATCGATTTTCCGCTCCTCATGACGGATGCGAAAATGGTTCCGGTGAGCATTCAGAATATCGATATCGATTCGGCCCGGCTCACACCAGAGCAGATCCGGGCGATCCTCGAGGAGAAACGGGACGAGTTTGCCAAGGTCAATCCTCCGATCATCGTCACCTACAACGACACGATGGTTCTCAACTACGTGTATTACGACGAATCGGACCTGGTGAAGGAACTGCGTGCGCTGCCGTATATCGAAATCCTCGTCGCGACGATGTTCATCCTCATCGGGTATATCGGCTTCAGCTACATCAAGCGCAGCGAGCAGGCGAACATCTGGGTCGGAATGTCGAAGGAGACCGCGCATCAGCTGGGGACACCGCTGTCGAGCCTGCTCGGCTGGCTGGAACTTCTCCGCGCGCAGCGGGACCACCCGGAGGAGATGGACCAGACCATCGATGAGATGGAAAAGGACGTCAACCGTCTGAACCGCATCGCGCTCCGGTTCTCGAAGATCGGGTCGAAGCCGCAGCTCGACGAGCAGAACCTGATGGACACGATCCGGAAAAGCGCGGACTACTACCGCCGCCGCACGCCGCAGCTCGGGAAGAAAGTCGAAATCATCGTCCCCGATATCGAGATCGTCACCGCGCATTACAACAGCGAGCTGATGGAATGGGTTTTCGAGAACCTGATGAAAAACGCCCTGGATGCGATGGAACAGAACGAGGGGCGCATCGAATTCAGCGTGGCACCCGGACACCGTCACGTCACCATTGATGTGCGCGATACGGGCAAAGGGATGGACCAGCGGATGAAAAAAGACATCTTCCGTCCCGGCTTTTCCACCAAAAAGCGCGGATGGGGGCTCGGCCTCAGTCTCGCGCGGCGCATCGTGCAGGATTATCACAGCGGGAAGCTGTTCGTTCATGAGACCGCGCCGGGGAAAGGCACGACCTTCCGCATCAATCTGCCCGTGTGATCGATCGCGGGGCGCAATCTTCGTGATCCGGGAAGCTCATTCTCACGCTGAATGTTGCCGTCTGCTGCATCCTGCATACTGCCCCGCCGAAGGCGGAAGACCTTGATTTCGTGGAAAAAAAACCCTAATAATCCTGCACACCACAGGAGGAACGCACATGGATGACATCCGTCAGAAACTCGCGATGGCGCGGGGCGACGAACCCGCCGACGTCGTATTCCGCAATGCCCGCATCGTCAACGTCCTCAGCGGAGAGATCCATGAAGGCGACGTCGCAGTCGCGAACGGGATGATCGCCGGAATCGGATCCTATGAGGGGAAAACCGTCATCGACTGCGGCGGGCGCTACCTGGCCCCGTCATTCATCGACGCGCACATCCATGTCGAAAGCACGATGCTGACGGTTGCGGAGTTCGTCCGCGCGGTGGTGCCCCACGGGAGCGCCGCCGTGATAGTCGATCCGCACGAATACGCGAACGTGGTCGGTCTCGAAGGCATCGACTATGTGCTCGACGCCGCGAAGGAACTCCCGCTCGACGTGTTCGTCATGATGTCATCGTGCGTGCCGGCAACGCCGCTCGAAACCGCGGGCGCGCAGCTGACCGCCGTGGACATCGTGCTGTACACCGGGCGCGACAACGTGCTCGGCGTCGCGGAAATGATGAATTTCCCGGGGGTATTCAACGGCATGGATTCCGAACTCGCGAAAATCGATTCTGCCCGCGGCAAACGGATCGACGGACACGCACCCGGGCTCACCGGTCCGAAGCTCGACGCCTACATCCTGTCCGGCGTGCGGAGCGATCACGAGTGCACGTCGGCGGACGAGGCACGCGAAAAGCTGCGGCGCGGAATGCAGATCCTCATGCGGGAAGGGACGGCGGAGCGCAACCTGCACGACCTCCTCCCGCTGGTGACGGTACAGAATGCGGCGCAGTTCTCCTTCGCGACCGACGACAAGCATCCGGCGGATCTCGAGGACGAAGGGCATATCGATCATCACGTGCGTGAGGCCATCAGGTTCGGGCTCGACCCCATGACCGTCCTCCAGATCGCGACGATCAACACCGCTCGGCATTACCGCATGGAAGAGCTCGGCGCAATCGCTCCGGGGAGATGGGCCAACATGATCGTGTTCTCCGATCTCCAGGACATTCGCGCCGAAGAAGTCTACTACCAGGGCGGCCTGGTCGCCCGTGACGGGAAGTACCTGCCGCCGTCCGCCGCGCAGCCGGACATGTCGCATATGACCGATACGATGCGCGTCGGAGAATTCTGGAAGGACAGCTTTCTCGTTCCCGTCGTTCCCCACAGCCGCCTCAAGGTCATCGAACTCGTTCCGCGGCAGATCATCACCCGCACGGCGATCCTGGATCCGCGGGTCGAGGACGATTACGTCGAAGCCGATCCCGCCCGCGACATTCTGAAACTCGCCGTGATCGAACGGCACAGGGCGACCGGCAACATCGGCCTCGGCTTCGTGCGCGGATTCGGCCTTCAGAAAGGCGCGCTCGCCTCGACGGTCGCGCATGACGCGCACAACATCATCGTCGTCGGCACCAACGACCTCGACATGTACGCCGCGGCGCTGCACCTGATCCGTCTCGGCGGCGGTCAGTGCGTCGTCAGCGATGCCCGCGTGATCGAGGAACTGCCGCTTCCCATCGCCGGACTGGTATCCGACCAGCCCCTGGAATTCGTGCGCCGAAAAGTCGACGCCCTCATCGCGGCCGCCTCATCCCTCGGCTGCCAGCTTCCCGATCCCTTCATGACCCTGTCCTTCCTCGCCCTCTCTCCCATCCCGGCCCTGAAAGTCACCGACATGGGCCTGGTCGACGCGGAGAAATTCGAGCTGACCTCGATGTTTGTATA
>QKAF01000023.1 GCA_003246455.1 Bacteroidota bacterium | reverse complement strand
TATTGACCGAATTTTCTCACGGTGGGCATTAATTACGCATTATCCGCCTGAATGTCAACCGCGCGCGGACACGGGCGTTTCTCCCGGCCCGCGTTCGGCGCCCGGGCAGGGCTTCCCTGGCGAGCCGTGCGCCCGCCGTGCGCCCGCCGAACGCCGCACTTGACAACGACATGATTTTTTGGTATTTACAAGGCAAATAGTTCAAATACGCACCTTCCCCCCTCATCGAGCACCTCGCGCAACATGCGCACGCTGTACATCAGGCGCGATTCGCGGCGCCATTATTTAAGATAACCGCACCTTTTTGTATCTAGTAGATCCGGAACCGGAACAGACGCGACGCCCCGCACATTCGTCCGCGTGACCTGACCGCATGCGATACCGCCGACGGCGTTGTGCGCAGCATGCGCCGCCCGCGTTTCGCTCCCTGCGACACAACCGCACCTTTTCCAATACAGAGGCATACCTATGAAACAGCTGTTGGTCATTCTCTGCACCGGAGTCCTTTTTACCGCAGCCTGCGGCGATTCGGCACGCGAGGAAGCGGAGCCGATCGATTCCGCGTCGGAGATTGAAGGCTACACCGCGGCCGCGAGCGATTTCCCGACCGTCATTCCCGATGCCTACGCCCCCTGGGCGCTCATGAAAGGCGACGCCTATCCGTCGGTCCACCCGGAAGACGCGCCCCGAAAAAATGAAATCGACATTCCGCCTTTCCCCGGCGCGCATATCGTGCGCAGCGGCACACTGGGAGAGGGCGCGGCGAGGCTGCATTTCGTCACGCTCATCTGCGAGGATTCATACGAAGCGGTGATCGACTATTACCAGGACCGGCTCGGCAAGGACCGCGGCTGGACCTACGAAGATCAATACCACGTCTTTCAACCCGGAAAGGGAAACGAATTCATCTTGCACAACACCCCATTCGTCAGCGTGATGCACCTCAATTCCGAGGCAGCGGAGATGCAGGACGTCGATCCGGCGTTTCTGAAGAACTACCGCACCCGGATCCAGGTGACCTATCGCCCGAAAGAGTGATCCAACACACGCGTCGGTAACCCAAAGGGTCGGCGATCCGCCTCAGGCGGATCCCTGATCCTGTACGGGCGGTCGGGGGGCGCAAGCCGCGGTTCCGCAATCTTTCATCACCACAGGAGGATTTCGTATGGCTGATCCTGCACCCTCGGAAGGCAGACGGAGAACACTGAAAACGCTGCTGGGAACGGGCGCCACGGCCCTCGGAGCGGCGATCGTGTATCCTATCGTCGCCTACCTGAAACCGCCGGAAGTGACCGGTGAACAGGTGACGAGCGTCCTGGTCGGCAAAGTCGAGGACTTTGCCCCGGGCTCCGGCACGCTGTTCCGCTTCGGCAACAAACCGGGCATCCTGCTGCGTTTTCCGAACGGCAGCTTCAAGGCCTTCACCGCCACCTGTACGCATCTCGACTGCACGGTACAGTACCGCGAAGACATGGGCCTGATCTGGTGCGCGTGCCATAACGGCAAATACGATCTGAACGGGAAAAACATAGAAGGTCCCCCGCCCCGCCCGCTGGATCCGTTCGAGGTGGTCGTCAAGGGCGACGAAGTTCATGTAACGCAAACTTGACCAACGGGAGCTGCATATGAAATCCATTCGTACCGCATTGTCCGGCTGGGTAGAGGAACGCGTTGACCTGAGCGGCGTCAAGGAGTTTATCCAGCATAAAAGCGTCCCGAAAAACCGGCATTCCGTCTGGTACTACTTCGGCGGCGTCACCCTCTTCCTCTTCATCGTCCAGGTCATCTCCGGCATCCTCCTGCTGTTCTACTACCGCCCCGGTGCCGACACGGCCTTCGAGAGCATTCGCTTTCTCATGACCAAGGTGCAGTTCGGCTGGCTGATGCGCTCGGTGCACAGCTGGTCGGCCAACCTGATGGTGCTCGCCGCGGCGGTGCACATGTTCAGCGTCTACCTGACCAAGGCATACCGCAAACCGCGGGAAGTGACCTGGGTCAGCGGCATGCTGCTGTTCTTCCTCTCGCTCGCCTTCGGTTTCAGCGGCTACCTGCTGCCGTGGAACGAGCTGGCGTTCTTCGCCACCAAGGTCGGCACCGACATCGCCGGCTCCGTGCCGCTGGTCGGAGAGCCGATCATGCAGCTCCTGCGCGGCGGACCCGACGTGGGCGGCGCGACCCTCTCCCGCTTCTTCGGTTTCCATGTCGCGCTGTTCCCGGCGATCTTCACCGTGCTCCTGACCATTCACCTCCTGCTCGTGCAGAAACAGGGCATGAGTTCGCCGATCGGCGCCGCGGAACACGGAGAGGAGAAGTCGATGCCGTTCTTCCCGAACTTCGTTCTCCGCGATCTCCTGCTCTGGCTGATCGTCCTCAACATCCTGGCGATCCTTGCCGTGTTCTTCCCCTGGGAACTCGGCGTCAAGGCGGATCCCTTCGCTCCCGCACCCGCGGGCATCCTTCCCGAATGGTACTTCCTCTTCATGTTCCAGATCCTCAAGCTGCTGCCGGCGCATATCTGGTTCATCGAAGGCGAAGTCTTCGGCATCCTCTTTTTCGGCGTCGCCGGACTGCTCTGGGTGCTGGTGCCGTTCTGGGACCGCGCCTCGCAGCGGGGACAGAACAACAGACTGATCACGTATCTCGGGATCTTCGTCATCGTGTTTATCCTGTTTTTCACCATACTCGGATGGGTGATGTGATGAAAAAACTCCTACCACTCCTCACGGCACTCGTCATGTTCATTCTCCTGCCGCAGTTCGGGGCGCACGCACAGACCGAGGATCAGTGCATCAGCTGTCACGCGTCGATGGACGACAAACCGTCCGCTGCGTTCCGCAGCGACGTGCACCGGTCCGCCGGCCTGAGCTGTGCCGACTGCCACGGCGGCGACCGCCGGAGCGACGACATGGAAATCGCCATGAACAAGAACAAGGGCTTCGTCGGCGTGCCCAAGGGCAACGCCATCGCGGAAACCTGCGGCAAGTGCCACGACGACGAAGAACGCATGCGCAAGGCGGGATTCAAGGGCGAAACCGGCCAGCTCAAGGCCCTGCGCGCGAGCGCGCACAGCTTCGGCACCAAGGCCACAGATGCCCTGATCATGCAGTGCACGAACTGCCACGGCGCGCACGGCGTGCGCAGGCACGACGATCCGGAGTCGCCGGTATCGCCGCTGCGCGTAGTCGGACTCTGCTCCTCCTGCCACAGCAATCCGGATTACATGCGCCGCTTCAACCCGGCGCTCGCCACGGATCAGCTCGCGAAATACCGCACCAGCGTGCACGGCATGAAGAACGGCGCGGGCGACACCCGCGTGGCGACCTGCGCGGACTGCCACACCGGCCATTCCATCCGTCCTGCGGAAGAGACCACCTCGAGCGTGAACGCGTTCAACATTCCGACGACCTGCGGACGCTGCCACTCCGACGCCGACCGCATGAAACCCTACGGCATTCCCACGACGCAGCTCGCCGAATACAAATCCAGCGTGCACGGCAAGGCGCTGCTCGAAAAACACGACGCGAGCGCACCGTCCTGCAACGACTGCCACGGCAATCACGGTGCCGCGCCGCCGAACGTCGAGTCGATTTCGAACGTCTGCGGGACCTGCCACGCGCTGAACGCGGAACTCTTCCGTCAGAGCCGTCACAAGGTGGAATTCGACCGCATGGGCAAACCCGAATGCGAAACCTGTCACGGCAATCATGGCGTCCAGCCCGCGACGCAGGCGATGTTCTCCTTTGACCGGGACGGCGTGTGCGGGAAGTGCCACGGCCCCGATCGCGCCCCCGTCGGCTACAAAACGGCGCTGAAGATGCGCTCCATGCTCGACAGTCTCGTCGGCACGATCGCCATGGCCGAACGGCGCATTGACGAAGCGGAGCAGAAAGGCATGGAAGTGGACGACATCCGCTTCGCCCTGCGCGACGCCAACCAGGCCCGCCTGCAGTCGCGCACGGCGGTGCACGCATTCAACCTCGAAGAGTTCAGCAAAGTGCTCGACCCCGGTCTCCGCATCGCCACGACGTCGCTCAGCGACGCCAACGCCGCGAACGAGGAGTACGTGTACCGCCGGGTGGGGCTGGCCGTGGTGACGCTGATCATCACGCTGACCATTGTCCTGCTGTTCTTCTTCATCCGGCACATCGAGAAAAAACAGGCGGCGGTCTGACCGCCGCCTCTCCCCAGACGGTTACGGAAAGGAAAAATCTGATCATACATCCATCCAGGAGGACCGGATATGCCGACTGCATACCAGGGTTCACAGGACGAACGCATCCTGAATACACTCGCAGCCCTCGAGCGGCGCCTGCAGGCAATCGAAGAGCGCCTTCAGCAGCCGGGCTCCCTGCCCGCCGACGAGGCCGGGGCGGCGGAAGCCCCGCCCGTCGTCCGCGAGTCGCTTGAATACAGAATCGGAAGGAACTGGCTTCCGAAGCTCGGCGTCATCGTGCTCACCGCCGGTGTCGCCTTCCTGCTCACGCTTCCGCTGAGCGTCCTTCCGGCGCTGGTCGCCAATACGCTGGGCTTCCTGCTCTCCGGGGTCTTTCTGCTCCTCTCCCGCTACTGGGCGAAGACCATGGAGCAGTTTTCCCGCTACATGTCGGGCAGCGCACTGCTGCTGCTGTTTTTCTCGGCGATGCGCCTGCATTACTTCGGCGAGAATCCCGTCATCGCCGACGGCATGCTGACCTTCGTGCTGCTGCTGGCCATCTCCGGCATCAACATCTTCCTCGCGCTGCGCACGCGCTCGTCATACCTCGCCGCGCTGAGCCTGGCCATGGCGTGCGCCGCGGTGCTCACGGGTCCCTCTGCCTGGCTGATTCTCTTCGGCAATCTCGTGGTCGCCGGCGGCACAGTGGCGATCGTCCTGCGTTACCGTTGGCCGTTTCTCCTGCCGTTCGGCATCGTGACGACGATTTTCGCACACCTGCTCTGGGGCATCGGCAATCCCTTCTTCAGCGGCGCCGCGGCGTTCGCGACCGAACCCTTCGCGCATTTCGTCTTCATCCTGCTGTACACGCTGGTGTATGGACTCGCGGCATGGCAGATGGCCGAACCGGGCACGGAACAGAACGGCCAGGTTATCGCGTCGCTTCTCAACACGGCGATGCCCTTCCTCCTGCTGTTCGGCCTGGCGCTGGCCTCCGCGCCCGATGCGATCGGGGGACTCCACCTCGCACTCGCGGTCGTCTTCCTGGCCCTCGCGCAGGCGTTCTGGATCCGTGCCGCGGCGCGCTTCGCGACGTTCTTCTACACGATGGCGGGGAACCTGGCGCTGAGCGTGGCGATCTTCACGACCTTCGCCGTGCCCTCGGCGTTTCTCTGGCTGTGTCTGCAGAGCTTTCTCGTCATCTCCCTCGCCATCTGGTTCCGTTCACGCTTCATCGTGATCGCGAACTTCGGCATCTTCATCAGCATCCTCATCGCCTACATCGTGATGGCGCCGAATATCAACGGCATCCTCATGGTCTTCGGCGTCGTCGCCCTGATGAGCGCGCGCATCATGAACTGGCAGCGTGACCGGCTCGAACTCCGGGCGGACATGCTGCGCAATTCCTACCTGATCACGGCGCTCTTCGTCATCCCGTGGGCGCTGCATCACGTACTCCCGGGCGTCTGGGTCAGTCTCTCCTGGGCCGGCGTGGCGCTCGCGTACTACGCACTGAGCAAACTGCTTTCCAATTTCAAGTACCGCTGGATGGCCATCGCCACCCTGCTCATGGCGGTGATGCACGTGATGATCATCGGTACGACGTCGTTCGAACCCACGTACAGGATCATTTCGTTCATCGTCCTCGGGATCGTCCTTCTCGGGGTGTCGCTCTGGTATTTCAAGAACACCGGGAAGGCCGGCGCAGTGGAGGAAAGCACCGGAGAAGAAAGCGGCAGCGCCGTCGGACAGAAGTCCTGACCCTCATCCACGAATCGGCATGACAGACAAAACCCCGCGGACTCCGCGGGGTTTTGTCATACCCGGGCACTCACGCCCGGCGCGATGCTGCCTGGTACGCGCCGTACCAGGAATCGGGGTTCATCGGACAACCGACAGAAGCCTGGTCACCCTTTCTCCCCGCACATCCAGCGCGACAACATACGTTCCCGCACGCAGACCGGCCGCGTCGAGACGCACCGTGTGCGTTCCCGCCGGAAGCGCCTGGTCGACGAGCACGGCAACACAGCGTCCGAGCATGTCAAACACGGAGAGCCGCGCATTGCCTTCACGCGGGATGTCGAAACGGATCTCTGCCGATGCCGACGCCGCGCCGGACCCGACCGGATTCGGATACGCGGGATGCAGCGCGATCGCGGCGGGATGCGTGGGCGCACTTTCGATGCCGAGCAGACGGGGCTTCGGGAAAATGTAGACATCACGGTTGCTGACGGGGATATTCGGCGTGATCGTGTACGAATCGCCGTCCTGATACTCCACTTCCGGTGATGACTTCACAGCCCACAGCCCATAGAGCACATCGAGTCCCTCAGAGTTGGCAAGCAGCGGATTCTGAAACTTCGGATCGACGGTGGCGGAATAATCGTCTGCAAAAACAAAAAGGTATTCCCGGCCTCCCAACACTGACGGCCGCCACGTATTGTCCCGCTCGGGAGAATCAACCTGCTCGACAAAACCGACCATCAGCTGCCGCGGCTGCGTGCTGTCGCTGATATCATAGGCGCGGACGGGGATCGGATAATACCCCTGGTAGGCATAATTGGGAAAAACTCCCCTCAGCCAGGCCATCGCCTGCTGACCGTTCGTCCTGTCGAAGACCAGCCGCACCGGTACCTGGTCGTAGAGCCTGACGGTCGAGCCGAAAAATTCTTCTCCCGTGAGAAGAAATCCTGCATAGGGCGCGAACCAGGCGCGCGACGGTTCCGAGAACTCCCCGGTCACCGTCGGTTCGAAACTCGGATGAATCTCGCCGGCCTGATCATAATACAGTTCGTCCATGGCCGTTCCGGAATTCAATCTCCACCCGTCGAAGGTACTCCCGTCGTGCGCGAGGCGGTCCGGCATCGGAAGCCCGGTGAACAGGGTAGTCCCGAGGGTCAGATCCTCGACCACCAGCGTCTTTGTCCCGAAATCCTCGCCCTCGACGCTGACACGGTAATCATGGTCGGTGAGCGCCGCGCGATCAACGACGCGATAGCCCAGCGAACCACTGGCCTTGCCCTGTACGTGCGCCAGCAGTCCTTCGATCGGCGGGGCGGCAAATTCTTCCACTGCGACCGTGAGCGTGTCATTCCACAGGCACCGGTTTTCGGAGATGATCGTGATCGGGATCCGGAGAACGGTTCCGGGCGGCATGTCGTCCGGGATCGTGAGGCCGAGATAGCTGTTTCCGTCCTTCGCATCATATGAAGGTTCAAAGCTTCTGCCGCCGCCAGTCATGACGTCGTAGCGAAACTCCGTCTGATCGGCAAGCAGCGAGATATCGTCGCGGAGGAACAGATGCCAGGGACCCAGTCCCGTCCCGCTGTGGTTATCGATGCGCAGACGCAGCCGCACGTTTTCGCCGGGATTGACGTGGCCGTCGTAATTGCGGCTGTCGGAGGAGACCTCGCTGACCGACAGGCTCACCGCACCGGGAAGCGCGATTTCGCCTTCGACGAACCATTCCTGGTTCAGACTTCCGTCACCGGTGACGACAAGCAGATCGGCCCCGCTGGGCAGGGATGTACCGGACAGCGTCCCGCCGTACACGCCGTCGGCCGGGGCGCCGTCGCCATGCGTGCCGTCGTCGAACAGCGTGACGCGCTGGATTTCAATGTCGCCGACACCGCGGAGCACGCCCTCGACCTGCGTCATCCCGGCGGGGAAGGGTCCGCCGCTCACATGCACCGCGTAGGAATCCGACGTCGGATACCGGACGGTCGACGCGAATACAGGCGCCGTCGCACCCACCGGGAGGTTGCGATAGATATCGTGCAGCTGCCGCGCGGCGTTGCGCAAGGCGCGCACGCTGAGGAGATGGTTCTGTCCTTCGGCGACCACCCTGGCGACAACGACTTTCTGCGTATCGCCCGGAGCGAGGGTGAACATGCCGCTGCTTGACATGCCGCGACGGTCCCCTGCGGGATCGACGATGCCGTCGATCCAACCATGATGGAGCACGGGATCGCCCGCGAGCGGCATTGTCGTCGATCCTCCGGCAACCGGATCGACATAGGAGCTGCCGTCATAGGTCCGACCGGAAAGCTGGTTCAGCATCTGGCGGCTCCCCAGCGCATTCCCGAGATCGGGGTCCTGGTACACCGGACTCGAATTGACGTAGAACGCGAAAGCCGACAGCGGCAGGTTGCGGTAGTCGTCCCTGCTACCAAGACCGAAGCGTGCTGTCCGGCCTGCAGCGGGAACGACCGGCGTCTGCAGCCATACGACGCCCGTGGCAGGAGGGATTCCATAAACCCCGTCATTCGTCGTTCCGTTGTAGTCGTACTGCAGTCCGAGCGTGGTGTCCACGCCCACGAGATCGTCGAAAGGACTGCCTAAATCCACGTCCTCCCAAAGTCCCAGATACGTATCTTCGAGGGTGGGGACGCCCTTGTTGATGATGGTATATTCCCGAAACACGACGTTCTCGAGCAGCGGGTGTCCCGTACTTGCCCAGACCATCGTATGCACCTCCAGTCCGACGGGAGAACTGCCATACAGACTCGCAGTGCGGGCGGGATCGAGGTCATTGCTTACAAACCAGAGCACTTCGTCCCCCGGCAGAAACGGCGTATCGCTCGGGCCGCCCACCGCCCACGACACGGGATCCGGATCATAGATTCCGTTCGCATTCGCATCTACCCATGGAGCGCCGCGCATCACCGGCCATTCGCGCAGATCGGCAAGGAAGCGATCCTGTTCGGCCTGGGAGAGTCCGTCCCACCAGGCGGCGTCGAAGCGATGCGCCTTGAATATGCGCGACGTCGGGTCTCCCGGATCGGATGCGGAACCGTCCGCCATGATATGCCCGGCATGAAGACCATGCCGATAGGTCGATCCGCCGACACGGGGTTCACCTGATACCATACCGCCGATCACGAGCCCTTCCTCGTACACAACAAATTTCGCGCTCCCTCGCGGCCATTCGCATCCGTTCCCATCGGTCCCGGGATCGTGCGATGTCGACCCGTTGTTGCTGATCCACATCAGCATCCGGTTCACGTCGATGAAATCATATTGATCGTTGACCCCGGCGGCGGTTTCGTCCCCGCCCTTTGTCCCCTGCGCCTGTCCGGTCCATACAGCCGATAGCAGCATCATTCCGAACAACAAAAAACGCATGCCAACCTCCTTGTCCTTGCTTGTAATATGGAATGCCATTCATCAGCTGCCGAACCCAGGGCGAACGAGGGCGAAGTCCTTGTTCGTCCGCACCGCGGTTCCGGATCAGCGCAGCACACAGATCCGGATCGTTTGCCGCGACCCGTATCCATCGAGCGCGACGACGTAGCTTCCCCCGCGCAGTCCCGCGGCGTCGAGACGCACCGTGTGTGTGCCTGCGGGGAGTTCCTGATCGACGAGCATCATGATCCTTCGGCCGAGCATGTCGTAAACCGCAAGCTGCGCATGGCCCGCATGCGGGGTGTCGAAGCGAATATTCGTTCCGCTGCTGCTTCCCGCGCTTCCCGGACCGAAGGGGTTCGGATAGTTCGGGTGCAGGGCGATCGCCTCGGGCTGCGCAGCTTCGCTGCGCACGTCGAGAAGACGCGGCCTGGCGAGGATGTATACGTCGCGGCGGCTCACCGGGACGCGCGGCATGATGGTGTACGCGTCCCCGTCTTCGAACATCGGCAGTGTGCTGTCGCGCAGCGCCCAGACGAGATAGAGCAGCTCCAGCGTGGGATTCCTGGTGTTCAACGGTACGAGGAATTTCGCATCCGGCTGCTCATGGTAGTCATCGGCGAAGACGAGGAGGAATTCCCGGGAATTGACATTGTCTGTCGGCATGTAGGCGCTGTCGTTGGAGGGCATGTTCACCTGCTCTCCGAAGGCGAGCATGATCTGCCGCGGGTTTGCCGTATCGCTCATGTCATAGGCTCGCACGGGAATATCGAATACTCCTACACAGGAGTAGTTGGGATTCGCGCCGCGCACATACAGTGGAGCTTTCTGCCCGTTCATGCGGTCGAAGACAAGGCGCACGGGCAAGAGATCATACTGTGTGCTCAGCGACGGGAGATAGGATTCTCCGGCCATGGAGATTTCACTGTTATAGAGACGGAACCACTCGCGCGAGGGCTCAGAGAATGCCGCCGTGTAATCGTGGGTGAAGGATTCGAGACGCTGTCCCTGCGCATCGTACACGAGTTCGTCTATTGCGGTACCGATCGTGACCGCCCATCCGTCGATCTGGGGAGAATAGGGTGCGAAGGAATTCGGGACGGGAATGCCCCGGTACAGTGTCGTGCCGAGGGTGACATCCTCGACGAACATCGTCTTCGCACCCGCATCCTCTCCCTCGATACTCACGCGGTAATCGTGGTCGGTGAGAGCCTCGGGATTGAGCAGCGTATATCCCAGGGAACCCGAGGCCAGGCCTTCGACATGCGCCAGCAGTCCGTTCGCCGTGGCGGAGGGAAGCGAATCGATCTCGATCGTCAGATCCTGCTCCCAGAGACAGTGCTGTTCGCTGATCAGCGTGACCGGGATGACATAGCTGCCGGGCGCCGCGTCCGCCGGGATGTCGACACCGATCCAGGTTTCCGACGTGTTCGGATCGTACTCCGGCTCGAAAGATCCGCCTGCGGGAACGGTTCCGGGGTAACGCGCAACCACCCGGTCGACGTTCAGGGACGGTTCGCCGCGGAAAAACAGATGCAGCGGTCCCATATCCGTCGCGGTCCCGTTGTCGATGCGCAGGCGCAGGCGAACGTACTCGCCGGGCTGGGCCCTGCCGTCGAGTTTCGGACTGTCGAGGACGATGTCAGTGAAGCGCACCGTTACGGGACCCGGCAGCGCGATCTCGCTTTCGACGAACCATTCCTTCTCTCCGCCGGCATCCTCTGTGACGACGAAGAGATCCGCACCGGACGACTGATCCGAACCGTGGAGGATCGCGCCGTACACACCGTCGTTCGCGGCCCCGTCGTCATGCTGGCCGTCGTCGAACATCATCCCGCGCTGGATTTCCCTGCCGGAAGAATTGCGCAGGATGGCAGCGGCGGAGGTTGTCCCCGCGGGAAACGGCCCGCCCGTGGTCCGTACTTCGTAATATCCCGGCGATACCCCGTATGCCAGGGCGGAGGAGAATACCGGGGCCTCGGATCCGAGCGGCATGTTGCGGTAGATGTCCTTCACCTGCCGCGCGGCCTTGCGCAGCGCGCGGACGCTGAGCAGGCGATTCCCTCCTTCGGCGGCGATACGCGCCAGAACGACTTTCTGAGTATCTCCCGGCTCGAGTGTCGCAGGACCTGAGGCGGAGAGAAAGCGGCGGTCACCGGGAGGATTCACGATTCCGTCGATCCACCCTTTCCCCAGTACCGGGTCTCCGGCCAGCAGCAGCGGCGTCGTCTGACCCGAGACAGGATCGAGGAATGTGCCGCCGTCATGCATGCGGCCCTCGAGGTTGTTCATCATCTGTAGTGCACCGTCGGGATTCCCCAGCTGGGGATCGCGATAGGTGCTGCTGCCGCCGATGTAATGGACGAATGCGGAGAGGGGGAGATTTTCATAGTCCGTGCGCGAACCGGTGCCGAAGCGCGCCGTCGCCCCGGGCTTCGGGACGACAGGCGTCTGCAGCCAGAGGGTCCCCGTCGCGGGAGGCAGGCCGTACGTATCGTCATCGCCTCTCCCGTTGTAGGCATACGCCAACCCGAGGGCGGTATCCACCCCGCACAAGTCGTCGAAGGGTTCGCCCATGTCGACGTCTTCCCACGCACCGACGGTAAAATTCTCCGCGATTCCGATTCCTTTGATAATCAGGGTATACTCACGAAACACAGCGTTGTCCAGCAGCGGATGTCCCGCCGATGCCCAGATCATGGTTTGAATTTGCACTCCGATCGGCGTGCTTCCGTACAGATCCCGCACCCTGCGGGAATCGAGATCGTTGCTGACGCACCATAACGCTTCATCGCCGGGAATATTCGGGGAATCGCCACCCCCGCCATTGAGCCAGACCGTGGTGTCAGGATCATACACCCCGTTGTGATTCGCGTCCGTCCACGGGGCGCCGGATGCAACCGGCCAGTTGATCAGGTCTGTAAGTATGACCGTCCGTTTGTACTGGGCGAGTGTGTCCCACCATCCCGCGTCGAAACGATGCGCGCGATAGATCCGGACCCCGGGCGCGCTCGGATCCTCCGCGCCACCGTCAGCGAGGATGCTCCCGGCTTGCCATCCTGCGATGTAGGTCGCCCCACCGACACGGACTTCTCCAAACGGGGTCCCGCCGTAGACAAGTCCCTCTGCATACGCGAGAGACTTCCCGGTGCCCGCAGGCCAGATCAACCCCGGTCCGGACGTCAGCGGGTTGTGCGAGAGCCGCCCGTTGTTGCTGACCCACATCAGCATTCTGTTGGTACTGATAAAATCCCATTGATCGTTCTTCATCGTGCCCGTACCCTCGGCTCCCCCGCGGCTCTGTCCCAAACAGACGGCTGACAACATCGTCATGAGAACGGCAATCAAGAAACGCATGGTCCCCTCCTCTGTGGATGCACCTGAAATGACGGAAACGGATTGATGCACACTGGACACGACGCGGCACTTTCCGTTACACCGGTTCGCCGGTCTCCGCCGTCCGTTCCCCTGTTCCCTCCCCGGGATCCATCCGTCCGTGAATACCTCTATTCCGGAGGACAGGATTTCCTACTGCGGAACCTATTGTATTCCACACGGAAATGCAAGCGCGCCGCTGATCCGCCCCGTACCGCCCGCGGCCTCCCTTCGGCCTTGACACGCACATGCGATATCTTTACCTTGTAATCCACATTTCCACACGACATACTTCACACTCAGAGGAGGCATCATGGCCCTGTCACTGGACACGTGGTATAAAATCGCGTTTTCATCGAAACCCAAACCGGACATTATCCTCGTATCCGTTTCGGACTACAGCGGTATTGCGAACGGTGCAGTCATCCTGGAAATGGAAGTCGACAAAGGCTCTCCCCTGCCGGAGGGTGACGGTACCGTCAGCAAGTGCCGCATGGAGGCGAGCGACGGCAGTTCTCTCGCGCTCTGTTCCGATGGCCAGTTCTGTCTTTCCTCGGGAGATTCCGGCACTCAGGAGGTGGTGGACAATGACGTGAGTGTCCGGGTGACCTCGCCGGTCGTCTCACCGGACTCGGCGTGGCTGCCGCTCGACAAGAGCGGGAACCGGTCAGTGACGCTTTATTTCACCTGCATAGACAGTCCTCCCGCCGCGCCGTGCGAAAACGATCAGGCTACGCAGGCGGACAGCACGGGCGGCGAAACGACCGTCGGGGCGTATCCTGCGGTGTTCTCCTGGGCCGATGACGGCAGCCCCAAGGGAAAAAAGGTCAAAGTCATCTGGCGGAAAGACATCTGATAGATATACCGGCGGAGGGACAGCGGGATTACGAACGGACGGTCATTGACCGTCCGTTTCACTTCAGGGGGATTTCAATGATGAATTCGGAATACCTGTTCGCTTCCGATTCCACGACCAGACTGCCCTTGTGCATCTGGGTGACGATCTCGTAGCTCATCGAGAGTCCGAGCCCGGCGTTGTTGCCGCTGCGCTTGGTGGTGAAAAAGGGTTCGAAAATGCGCCCGCGCAGCTCGTCGGGGATCCCCGCGCCGTTATCGCGCACGAGGATGCGCACGTTTTCTCCCGCGGCGACGCTGCGGACGGTCACCTCGGGATACTGCACTTCGCCGTTGACGCCCACATGGTCGATCGCGGCCTCCCAGGCGTTGTTGCACACGTTGACGATGACGCGGCTCATCTCCTGGGGGGAGAGATGCACGCCTTCTATGCTGCGGTCATACTCGGTATGCAGCTTCAGTTCGTACTGCGGATGCAGCATGCGCATGCCGTGATACGACAGCATGACGAACTGGTCGAGGAATTCGTTGAAGGCGATCATCTCCCGCCGCGCGCTGCCTTTGCGGGTGTGCATGAGCATCGCGCTGACGATGGACGTCGCGCGCATCCCGTGCTCCCGGATACGTTCGCAGTTCCCGCGCACCGTCGCGATGAGATTGAACACCGGGGTGTTCTCCGTCTTCAGCGCGC
Source organism: Bacteroidota bacterium (assembly GCA_003246455.1). Classification (GTDB taxonomy): domain Bacteria; phylum Bacteroidota; class Ignavibacteria; order SZUA-365; family SZUA-365; genus SZUA-365. The sequence goes on along the minus strand of QKAF01000023.1, from coordinate 26,495 downwards.
GGCCGAGGTCCTCCTCCAGTTCGTCGAGCAGTTCGAGCGAGAGGGAGGAAAAGTTGTTGACGAAATTCAGCGGATTCTGGATTTCATGCGCGATCCCGGCTGTCAGTTCACCCAGCGCGGCAAGCTTCTCGTGGACGATCAGCTGCTGCTGCGTTTCCCGCAGCTGCTTGTTCGACGTATCGAGCTGCGCGTTTTTGGTTTCGAGCTCCCGAATCGCGACGGCCTTGGCGACGGCCGAGGAAACGTGTTCGCGCAGGCGCAGGAGCCGGCGCAGGTCATCGGCTGAGAAATTCTGCATGCGCTCGGATCCGAGGATGAGAAATCCCCGCAGGAGACCGTGCTGCATGTCGCTCATTCCCATGAACGCCTTCTGCCGCACCAGCAGCGACTCTTCGTGGAGGTTCCAGTGCTTTTCCAGGCCGCGGAGGACGTACACACCGTCCTGTATGGATTGTATCGAATTGCTGGGATCGTCGATCAGCTCCGCGAGGGAGAATGCATGCGCTTCGATGTGTTCGAGCGAAACCCCGACAGTGGCGACCAGCCGGAACAGACCGTCCTCCGCGCTTCTCTGGAAATACCCGGCAACGTCGACATGCGGGAAAAGAAGCAGCGTCTGCTGCAGCAGCGCGGAGAGCAGATCGGTCAGACGCACTTCCTTGTTCACCGTGCGGACAATGGAATCGAGCGTTTCGAGTTCCTCGGCCTGGCTGCGGATCTTCGCCGCCTGGTTGCTGATCTCCTGGGTGCGCTCCCGCACGGTCGTCTCGAGGTCCCGGCTGCGCTCCTCGAGGCTGCGTGTGCGGTAGCGGAGGACGACGGCAAAGATGAGGGACGCGATGAAAAAATAGAGGAGATATGCCCACCAGCTTCGCTGCCACGGCGGCAGGATGCGTATCTGGATGGTGGCCTGGTCCGACACCGCGCCGTCGGCGCGCCGCGCGATAACGTGGAAAGTATAGAGCCCTTCGGAGAGCGCAGGATAATCCATCGACCGGAGATGCGACCACTCACCCCAGGTCTGATTGAGTCCGACCAGTTTCCACCGATACTGCATCAGGTCGCTGCGTATGAACGACGGAGCGGCGAAATTGATCCGTACTCCCTGATCGCTGTACCGCAGTTCGATGGTCGTATCCTCGCTCCTGATGGTTGGAACATAGATCTGGTTGTTCACGCTGACGATGGAACGGACGAATACCGGGAATGAACGCCTTGGTGATTCCCCGTCCATCCTCTGAAAGCGGAACAGCTCCGAGTCCGTACCGAACCAGATCACATCGTCGACGGTCGACCGGATCATGACCACGTTTTTCATGTTCAACTGCGTCAGCAGCGTCAGTTCGTCGTCCCGCCTGCCGCCTCGGAAGGAACAGCCGTAGAGACGTTCCGGGGTGAAAAGCTGCATCCAGACATTCCCGTTTCCGTCCTCGATGGGGAGTCGCACCGTCCACTCGGGGGGAACGCCCAGATCATGCCAGAACTCTGGATTCGGCAGGAAGGATTTCCGTTTCGCATCGTACATGCACAGGGTATCTTCCGTCCAGAACCAGAGGGTGCCCCGAATCACGCTGAGACCGGTCGGCGGATTCAGCCTCCCGTCCACGAATCCGTTGAAATTGGTCGCACGCCACTGTTTGAAACCGGCGCCGGTCTCCAGCGAGGTGATCTTCCCGCCCAGGAATGAGAGCCAGATCGTACCGTCCGGAGTCTCACGGATGGCCATGACAAATCCCTCGACCTTAACCGCGGGCGTCACGACGTTCCATTTCGCACCGCTGCGCACAAGCAGCAGGATGCCGTCTTCCATCCCGACGAGGATGCTGTCATTCGATCCGTGGATGCGATGCAGTCTCCGGGAAGGACTCATGATGATCCGGTTTGCATTCCTGCCGTCATACGAATAGACGCCGGCAGCCGCGGCGATGAGAAGCTGATCGTGGCAGACCTGGAGATCGAATCCCTGCCAGGGCAGCGACTCCAGCAGTTCGAATACCCTGTTCGCCCCGTGCCCTCCTTCGGTTGGTCCCCTGTCGCCTTGCCGCAGACGGAACAGTCCCTGGGTGGTGGAAACGTACAGGCGGTCCTTGAAGTACGTCACGTCCAGGTTCGTTCCCGTCAGCCGGCTGTCGCGGCCGAAGACCGTGATGTTGGAGGGCCATTCGATGCGGCTCAGACCGTTGTCCAGCGCCGCCCAAAGCATGCCCTCCCGATCGGCGAGCAGGGCGACGACGGCGTTGTTCTGAAGACCGTTGTTGTCGTCGATGATCTTTCGGATCATGCCGTCCCGACCGAGGATCCATATTCCCTGCCGCAGCGTGCCGATGGCCCAGCTGCTGTCGGAGAGGAGCGTACCGCAGTAGATCTCCTTCGGGTGCCTTGCACGGACGGCAGCCGACCAGGCGGGAGTGAATGATTTGTAATCGTAGTAGAGAAGTCCCTGGTACTTCGTGCCGACCAGGATCCTGCCATCGGGACCAGGCAGCATGAAGAAGGCGCGCTCGCCTTCCTGCTTCAGCTGCCCCCCCCCCGGCGCGAGCGTGATGCCGTTCCGGCCGACGAGATGCAATCCCACATTCTCGACAAGCACGTACAGTAGTCCGTCTATGACATGCGACTGCTTGAACGGACCACGCGCGTGAATAGTCGTCAGATTGGATCCGTCCCATCGAAACAGTCCTTCCTCGCTCCGAAACCAGACGGTGTTCCCGATGGCGTGGACACCGTACACGTAGGTGAACCCCTGCTCCTTCTTCGGGAGCAGATCGCTGAGCAGTTCCATCTGATGTCGCCCGTTCGGTCCGGTGACGAGACGCCCGAATCCTCCGTACAGTCCGAAATAGATCGTCCCGTCGTCACTGCTTGTGAGGCAGAATACCGCTGAACCGTTGACCGACCGGACCATGTTCCAGGACACACCGTCGTATTCGAGGATTCCTTCGTTGTTGCCGACGTAGAGGATGCCTGACGCATCGCGAGCGACGGACCAGTTCATCGCCCCGAAGCCCAGAACACTCGTGGAAATGTTCTCGATCAGAGGTTCGCCCACGTCCGCATACTGCACTGCAGCGGTTCCGGCGGACGGAATCGGAGACTGCGCCCGCACGGGCGGAACGAGAATTCCACTCAGTCCCCACAATGCGATGATGACACAGGCACGGCTCAGTGCAGCGGCACGCATACGATGAATATGAAAATTGAGAAATGACGACTATGCATACAGTACGGATTTCGAGACCCATCCGCAAGGCCGGCTGGCGTCTCCCACGGAAACGGCGTTGCCGGTCAACTCGTTTCCGGACGCTGCAGCGGCAGTTCGATGACAAACTCGGCACCCCCGTCCACGGCATCCTGGATGCGGAGATGACCTCCGTGGCCCTTGGTCACGATGTCCGCGGCAATCGACAGGCCGAGCCCCGTGCCCGTACCCGCGGCCTTGGTCGTGAAGAACGGTTCGTAGATGCGCTGCTTGAGCGCATCGGGGATTCCCGGACCATTGTCGCGGATGCTGATGAGTACCATATCGTCTTTCATCGAGCTGCGCACCCAGACCATGGGAGCGAACCCGGGATCGCCTCCTTTTTTGCGTTGGTGGACTGCCTGCATCGCGTTCTGGGTGATGTTGAGCAGCACACGTGCAATATCCTGCCGAACGATGGGCGGATGCGGGAGCTTCTCGTCGAGTTCGAGCTCTATGGTACAGTTGAAGCCGTCCTGCTGCGCGCGCATGGCATGATATGCGAGATGCACCGACTCGGTGATGAGCGCATTCAGATCCGCGGCTTCATGTTCGGTGCTTCCTCCGCGGGCATGCAGCATCATGCCGCGCACGATTTCATCGGCCCGATGGCCGTGCTCCGAGATCTTCGCGAGGTTCTGCTGCAGGGAGATGAGAATTTCTTCCCGCTCCTCTTCCGATACGGCTGAGCGAAGCTCCTGTAAAAACTCCCGGGAAAGATCGGAAAAATTCGTCACGAAATTCAGTGGATTCTTTATCTCATGCGCGATTCCCGCGGTCAGCTGTCCGAGCGATGCGAGTTTCTCCCGCTCGATCAGCTGACGCTGTGCCGCCTCGAGACGTTTCTGGAGCAGGGCGCGTTCTTCGTCATTCTCGCGCCGGCGCTGCCCTGTGAAGCGTAACCAGAGACATATCGCACTCAGCAGCACCGCGGCAGCAGCAACAATCAGCAGCATGGTGTTCATCGATCCGTCATCCCCATTTCTCATCGCGGTCGGAACCTGTGCCGCTGCGGAACGCATCGTCGACAGAAAAAACATCCCGGCGCTGAAAAACGCAGGAAGTATCCGGCACATGGGTAACATGCAGTCCGTACCGCGCATGAAATACTGTGTGTAATAATTGAGACTGCCCGGAATATAACGTTCAGACGATAATGGAGCAAGAGGGCAGAAATACCTGTCCGCACCGCGCGGAAGGGGACTGATCCCATGAACTGCTTTTCGGAGGAGGTAATGCATCGTTCCTCAGCGGATGACGGAAATGATCTTTGTATCGTGCCTCCCGCCCCCGTCCATTTCGAGACGGTAAAGGCCGGGAGGAAGCGCTGACGCATCGAATGCGAGGCGCAGCGCGGGATGGGCCGCGGCGCCGTCATGCAGGGTACGGACACGGCGGCCGAGCATGTCATATAGGACGAGACGGCAAGCGGCGCCTTCGCGAGTGCGCAGCACGATCGTCCCATGCGACGAGAGCGGCAGCGGAAACACCGCGGCGATTTCCGCCGCTCCCGGTGCCGGAGCGGTGCGGACACCCACAGCCCCGGCAAGCGCAATCGACCAAAGCCCGGGCATACCGCAGTTCCCGAAGTAAAGGCGGCCGCCGGCGAACGCGAAGGCGATCCGGCAGACATCCGGTGTGGCGAAATGCGCCTCGGGCAGTCCCTGGTTCAGCGTTCCCCACTGCGGTCCGAAGTCGGGAAAGAGGATGATGCCGTCGTCCTGCGTGGCTGCCACGAGCCCGTGCGGTGTGGCGCAGAGGCGGTAGGCGGGATGCGAATACACGGGAGGAGTCGCCCCGGCGGACGGAGACCATGCGGCAATGCCGCGGCTCGAGGCGACGTAGAGCAGGCCGCCCCACCACACGGCATCGAAAATCGCGCCATCCATGGTCGCGAGGGGAACATGGCTCCAGCTCTCGCCGCCGTCCCCCGATGACAGGAGTCCGATCGGCGCCGTGGAGGCGAACACGGTTCCGGTGGGCGCTTCCGCGAAGGTGTACCACGTCCGCACCCCGGCGGCACTCGTGACACTCCAGTTCACCCCGCCGTCGTCGGACCACGCGGCGATTCCTTCTTCCGCGCCTGCGATGAACCGCTGCCCGACGGCTCCGAGGGCCTGTACGCTGCGTGAGCCGTCGCCGACCGCGCCGAATTCCCACTGCAGACCGAAGTCGGATGTCGAGCGGACACCCGATGCGGACCCGAGCATTACCCGACCGTCACGGACGAGCATATCGCCGGGACGCGTCTCCTCCGCATACGGGAGCAGCTGCCATGGATCATCGCGGGCGTCGTGATACGCGACGAAGTTTTCTTTCATGCTGTAGGCGATGACACGCGAACCGATGAATCCCACGCGTGCGACGCCGACGGGGAAAAAGCCGTCGGTCACGTATCGCCAGCGCGGGGCATTCTCGCCGAATTGCCAGATGCCGAGATGCGTCACCCCCGCGAGTATCCCTCCGGCGACGGCATGGAGGGCGGAGATCGCCTGCGGACGCGGAAAGGGCGGCTGTGTCAGATCCATCGGCTGCCACTGCATGCCGCCGTCGTACGACCGCAGCAGCTGCGGTCCCGGCGCGACATCGCTTCCCGCGTAAAGGATTCCGTCGCGCTCGGTCATCGAGGTGACAAACGGCTCGGTCAGCGACACCGCGTCCCAGTCCGCCGCGCCGCCGTTCAGGCGGAAAAGCGCAGCCGCTGCCGGCTGTTGGATGGATACCGGGCGGGCCGCCCAGATCGTGCCCGCGCCGACATGCAGTTTTTCTATACCGGCCGGACTCCCCTCGCGCGAGAACCAGGTCTCACCCCCATCCGTACTTTCGAGAATCCGCTGATCCTCCGCGACCGCGACATGTCCGCCGCCGGTCATCAGCACATCACGGCATGGTCCGGTGCCGACGGTATCCCAGCGCACCCCGCGGTCGATGCTGCGCAGGAGCAGCGTCCCCCCGCATGCGTATACCGTGTCGCCGCTTCCGGTCAGGCGCGTGATCTGCGCGCTCTGCAGTTCCGGGATCGCCGTTTCGCGCCACGTCGCCCCGTCGTCGTCCGTTCGGTAGACCCGTCCGAAGCCCCCGGCCAGAAGGCGCCCTCCGGCCGAATACAGACTGAATGGCTGCGCGGCCGGGTCGGGAAGATCGACCTGCCGCCACGAATCCCCTTCGGCATTTCCAAGCAGCACGTACGACCGGAAATACGGCGCGGCGACCAGGCCGCCGTCGTGGGGCACGATCCAGCGGAAGGTCCCGCCGCAGGGACCGTTTTCATACTCCCATACCGGCTGTGCCGCCGCGGTCGCCGCGGAAATCAGCATCAGCGTCATCACACATGGGAGAATCGTACGCATGGAGCCTCTGTTCTGAATTTGGAAAAACTTACGAATCAGGCGAAGAAAGCACAAAAAACACTCCTGCCGGGTGCCGGGCGACTGCGTCTGCTGGCGTTTTTCCCGCCCGGGGCGGCAAAAGATGCGCGGAATGCCTACATTGTACTGGATTCGGCGATCATTTTCCAGTGCTCTCCCGTTTCCACGGAAGCAGACACACCGCCTTCGCCGAATCCGCAACCGTTTCACCACCAGCTGTACCGCAAACGGATGAATACTCTCAACGACCTCTTCTACCACATGCACTGGGCCGACGCCAAGGTCTGGACCGCCGTGCTCGCGACGGAAACCGCCGCTGCGGACGAAAAAATCAGCAATCTCTTCTATCACATCCACTCCGTCCAGCGCGCGTTTCTCGCGGTCTGGACCCAGTCTCCCATCGCCCTCCCGAAACGCGACCAGTTCGTGTCCATGCAGCAGATCGCCGACTGGGGACGGACCTACCACGCGGAACTTCCCTCGGTTCTCTCGAGCATCGACTCCGGGGATCTCGAGCGTATCGTTTCGGTGCCCTGGTCCCGGTTCATGGAGAAACAGTACGGGCATGCGCCGGAAGACACGACCCTGCATGAAACGATGCACCAGGTGATCATGCACAGCACCTACCATCGGGGGCAGGTCAACGCGCGGCTTCGCGAACTCGAAGGCGAACCGCCCATGGTCGATTATATCGGCTGGCTCTGGTTCGGACGGCCTGCACCGCAGTGGACCTGAATCGCTGTCCTCCCGCGAAACCGTGACAATTCCATGACATAAGGGAGTGCCCGGATCCATAGCTTTTCGTGAGTCCCCCCAAAAGACAGCACTCGCGAAGGAGATCGGTCATGGAAAACCTCTTCTCGAATTCGTTCGTGACGATTCTGGCATATGCGATCACGGCGATCCTCTCGCTGGGGATCATCGTCAGCGCAGGCTGCGTGATATGCCGCACCATACGCCGGTCCGGTGCCTGTGCCTTCCTCTGGCAGGAAGAAAACAGGGAAAGGATGGTGCGCCATGAATGAGCGCGCGCATCCCGGGCCGGAGCACTGCCCGTACCTTCCGTTCTCGATGCCGGGCCGGGGAGGTGCATGATGAACGCCCTGGTCACCGGCGCGACCGGCTTCATCGGCGCCCGACTCGTCCGCGCGCTTCAGCGGAAACGGGTGAATGTTTCCATCATCTGCCGGCCGACATCCGACACCGCGCAGCTCCTCGACACCCCGGTGAGGATATTCCGCGGCGACCTGGCCTCACCCGACGACATGCGCGACGCCATGTCGGGCTGCGACGTGGTGTACCATCTTGCGGCGTTTGCGAAAAACTGGTCGCGCTATCCGGAGGAGGTGCATCGCGTCAACCGGGATGTACTCGAAAACGTACTGACTACGGCGTTGACGCTGCGGGTCCGGCGCGTGCTCTATACGTCCACGGTCATGGTGTACGGTCCCTCCAACGGACGGCCGGTCAACGAGCAGACACAGCGCTCCGTGCCCTGCGGCACGCTGTATGAGGAATCGAAAATCCGTGGCGAAGCAGTCGTCGATCGCGCCATCGCCGACGGCCTTGACGTGGTGACCGTTCATCCGTCGCGGGTGTTCGGTCCCGGCCTGCTTTCCGAGGCAAACTCGACGACGATTCTCATGCGGCAGTACCTGCGCGGCACCTATCGCCTGCTGCCCGGGGACGGCACGGCGGCAGGGAATTACGTCTACGTCGACGACGTCGTCCGCGGCTGCATCAATGCGATGGAGCATGGACATCCCGGCCGTCACTATATCCTCGGCGGCGCGAATCTCACCTTCACCGAATTTTTCGACATCCTCGCCGCGGCCATCGGTAAGCGCCGCCGCCTGCTCCCGGTACCGAAAGCGCTGGCACGCGGGGCGGCGGTCGTGCAGGAAAAACTCGGCCGCCTCGGGATCATGAACCCGGTCATCACGCCGGCGTGGGTCGATGTGTTCTACGACGACTGGCTCTGCAGCAGCGCGCTCGCGGAGCGGGAGATCGGCTACGAAACGACCCCGATTGCCGACGCGGTCCTGGCCACGATGCGCTGGCTGCGCACGGGCCGTGAAGACCCGGAGGAGCGGTCATGAATGCCCTGTCGCTCTTTCCCCAGGCTGCGACGATGCAGCGAAAAGAAATGCTCTCCGCCGTCGCCATTCTCTGCGGCGTCACCCTGACCACGCTCCACCGGCAGGCCTGCGGAGTCGACAACCTGCCGGTGGTGGGACTTCTCACGACGGAAACCGCGCGCGTCTGGCTGTACTTCCTCTGCACCGCCGTGCTGTTCGGGGCGGTGCCCTATGTGCTCATCCGGCGCGTCTGGAAAAAACCGCTGAGGGAGTTCGGGGTGTCGGTCGGTGACTGGCGCTTCGGGCTCGCGGCAAACGCCGTCCTGCTTCCGATCATCGCTGCTGCGTTCCTTCTCCCCGCCGCGCAGATGGATGACATGCGCGCCTTCTATCCGATCGACAAGGCCGCCGCCGATTCCCTGGCACGCTTCCTCCCGTATGCCGCGGGCCGCGTGGTGCTCTATTTCATCGCCTGGGAATTCTTCTTCCGCGGTTTCCTGCTCTTCGGACTCCGCGATTCTGTCGGCGACATCACGGCCATTTGCATCCAGGTGCTCCCCTCCGCGCTGTGGCACGTCGGGTATCCGACCGGGGAATTGTACGCATCGATCGCGGCCGGACTGCTATTCGGCTGGCTGGCCATTCGCACGCGTTCGATTCTCTGGCCATGGCTCCTTCATGCGGGCATCGGGGTCGTCACCGATCTGTCCATTTCCGTCTCGATGTAGAGGCATGACATGACACCCTGGAATCCGGCATCCCGGCCCTTCCGCACAGCGGTGCGTCTCGCGGCTTCCGCGCTGACGCTGCTCGTCGTCCTCGCGCTGGCATTTCCCGCGTGCATCGACGACGCTCCCGCGCTGCTGCGTTCCTGCGCGCTGGCGCTGGCCCTGGTGATGCTGGTCGCCGCCGTCAGCGTCCGTCTTCCGGAGCGGTGGAGGACCGCCGTGCGCGCGGCCGGAGGACTCGCGCTCGTCTCCTTCCTTTTTGGTGCCGTGTCCGGAGTCCAGCACCTGCTGTTCGACGGCTGGTTCGACGACACGATCATCCGCTTCGAAACGACATTCACGGGAATCGAGCTGTCGCACTGGCTCGAACGCTTCGTGCACCCCGCGCTCACCGAATGGATGATGTTCTCCTACGTCATCTACATCCCGCTGCTGCCGTTCACGGCATGGATCTGCTATCGCTGCGCCGGGGAGCACGCGGTGTACGAGTACATCCTCGCCCTGCTGGGAGTGAATCTCCTCTGCGACGCCGGCTTTGTACTCTTCCCGGTCGCGAGTCAGCTTTTTTATGACCCGGGGCAGTACTCGGTGGCGCTGACCGGCGGCCCGTTCACCATGGCCGCGGAGTGGGTGCGCGCCACGCAGCATTTCCCCGGCGGCAGTCTGCCGAGCCCGCACAATGCGGCAGGCACGGTCGTGCTCCTGACCCTCTGGCGTCACCACCGCCGCTGGGCGTATGCCTTTCTGCCGATGCTCGTGTGCATACTCCCGAGCACGGTATACGGACGCTTCCACTACATTTCCGACGGCCTTCTCGGCATCGCGATCGGCATCGCGGTGTTCGCACTGACCACCGCCCTGCGCCGCGCCCCATCCGCGTCCCGCGTCGACGCGCGTGGCCTTCTCCCGATCAGAACCCGACTGCGCCCGTCCTTTCGCATTCCAGCCTGGAGGTTCATATGAAAGCCCTCGTGACCGGAGGAACCGGCTTCATTGGAAGCCACCTCGTCGAAGCGCTCATTCGAAGAAACTGGGACTTGCGCATCATCGCCAGGGACCGGATGTTCGGTGACGGACTGGGTGCGGATATCGTATACGCGGACCTCCGCGACTGCGATGCGCTCGCGCCGCTCCTGCGCGACGTCGACGTCGTCTTTCATCTCGCGGGACTGACGCGCGCGCGCCGCAACACGGAGTATTACACCGGGAATCATGTCGCTACCCACGATCTGCTCTGTGCCTGCCGGCGGCATGGCGAACGACTGCGGCGCTTCGTGTACGTGAGCAGCCTGACCGCGGTCGGTCCGCGGCTGGGAAGCGCCGAACTGACCGAGAACAGCCGCTACCACCCGGTCTCGCACTACGGGCGCAGCAAGATGCTGGCCGAAATCGAAGTCATGGAGGCCGCCGCGCACATGCCCGTCACCATCGTTCGTCCCAGCGCGGTGTACGGGCCGCGGGATCGCGATCTCTACCGGTATTTCAAAATGATCAAATCCGGTCTCGAACTCCTGATGGGATCGGGGTCGAATCTCGTGAACCTTGTGCATGTCGAAGACGTGGTGCAGGGCATTCTCCGCGCGGCGGAACATCCCGCGGCAGTGAACGAGGCGTTCTTCATCGGAAGCGAGGAAAACTACCGCACCGAGAGGGTGTGCGGCGCGATCGCGGAGGCGATGCACAGACAGCCGCTGGTGCTCCACCTGCCCGAACCCGTCCTCTATCTCGTCGGCTACACCGGCGAGGCCCTCGGCCGGCTGGCGCGGCGCCAGGTCTTCTTCAACGCGCAGAAAGTGCGCGAGGCGGTGCAGAAGGCGTGGACCTGTTCGATCGGCAAGGCGCGGGATCGCATCGGCTACGCACCCGCGGTGTCGCTCGCGGCCGGGATGGAATCGACGCTGGCGTGGTATCGGGAGAATGACTGGCTATGACGGAGTTGTCTATCCGTTTTCCCTTGATTCCGTTCCACCCGGGTTCTATATTCCGGGTACCAACGTCACAGGACAATTCTGGCCGCGCCGGCGCGTGCGGCCATCGCCGATAGCATTGACGGGAGGTTTTCATGAACCTGCACAGTTCCCTTTTCGGTCCGCGCTCGAAGTACGACCGATCGCTCCCCTATACCTACGTGGCACGCGTCCGCATCATCGACGGTGTGGACGATCTGACCAACGCCTTCTTCGCCGACACGATCTGCGGGCTGATCGACTATCTCGACGCAAACAACGTCGAACCGTCGGATGTCCACCTCTGCGGTCTGTATCTCGACCGGGAGATCCCGCTTGACGTGCAGTTCTGCGTCGACGGGAACGGACGATGGCTCGAGCGTCCGGAAATCTGCCACGCCCTCGAGGAGCATTACAAGCAAACGCTGGATATTCAGTACAAGGGGCATCGTGAACTGGAGCCCTGTTCGTACGAAGACCGCGACCGTCAGGGAAGCGGTCCGTACTGATGCCGGCGTCAGCTCGATGACGTCTCCCCCGTGACGGATTCATGGAGCTGATCGATGATTTCAACCAGACGCCGCTTCTGAACAGGTTTGCTCAGATAGGCGTCGCATCCCGCCTCGAGGCAGCGCTCGCGATCCCCGGGAAAGGCGTGCGCCGTCGTCGCCACCACGGGTATCCGTCCCCACCGGGGCGACGCTTTCAGCTCACCGGTGAGTTCCAGTCCGTTCTTTTCCCCGCTCAGCGAGACATCCATCAGTATCACATCCACCGGCTGTGCTTCGAGCGCCGCCATCGCTTCATCCGCGGAACGCGCGATGCGAAGGGTGTACTCGCGGGCAAGAATGGTGCGCATGAATTCGATGGTCAGCGCATCGTCTTCCACGACCAGCAGCGAACAGCGCTGTTCCTTACCGGCGGCCCGCACGTGCATCGGCACGGGTAGGGCTTCTTCATCCGTCCGGATTTCGGGAGCGGGCGCCGATGCGAGCTTCTCGAAAGCAAGCGTCACCGTGGTGCCTTTCCCCTTCTCGCTCGAAATCTCCACGGCTGCGTGATTCAGTTCCGCGTAGCGTTTCACCAGCGACAGCCCGAGCCCGATTCCTTCGTACCCGCGCGTGTACCCGGATTCCTCCTGGGTGTACGGATTGAAAACCGCCGGGAGGTACTCGCGGGAAATCCCGATGCCGGTGTCGGTGACGCTGATGCAGGCGTTGCCCGTTTCCGAACGGAACACGCGGACGGCGATGGCGCCCTCGTGGGTGTACTTGAGAGCGTTGTCGAGCAGGTTGTGCAGCGACTGCACCACGCTGTGTTCGTCGGCGACGATGTAGACGCCTTCCGCATCCGTCTGCAGAGAAAGCTCGATCCCCTTCTGCCGGGCGGCCGAATGATAATCGCTCACGATCTGTCCCGCGATGTCCCCGAGCACGAGCGTCACCGGGGTGATTTCGAAATCACCGACCTGCAGACGCGAGGTGCTCAGGATCATGTCCACCGTGCGCATGAGGCGGTGCGCCCCGCGCTGCACGCTGTCGAAATAGGAAATTTCCTCCTCGGTCGCCTTCGGCATCACACTCTCGGAGATGAGTCCCGTATACCCGAGAATGATGTTGAGCGGTGTGCGCACCTCGTGGGAAATATTGGCGATGAAGGCATCCTTGAGCCGGTCCGACCGCTCGGCGCGGTTTTTCTCCGCGATCAGCGCCTCCTCGGCGGCCTTGCGGTCGGAGACGTCGCGCGCCACGCCGACGTGGGCGAGCACGGTTCCCGACGGATCGGTGACGACCGAAGTCCACAGCTCGATCGGGAACTCCGTCCCGTCCTTGCGCATGTTGAGCACTTCCCCGTGCCAGCCTCCCTCCTGCGTCGTCGGGAAAATGCGGTCGGTCGATACCGGGGAGTTATTCGGGGAACGAAACATGGTGATGTTCCGCCCGAGCACGTCTTCCTCGGTGTAGCCGTAGGTCGTGAGAAACGCGTCGTTGACGAAAATGACATTGTCGTCGAGGTCGGTGATTGAAATGCAGTCGCGCACCGACTTCAGGGTCTGCGCGAGGAGGAGGTTCTGTTCCTCGGTGCGCTTTCGGTCCGCAATGTCGCGGACGGCGGTGACATGCACGATTCCGTCCTTGGTCGAAATATTCTTGACCCGCACTTCGATCGGAACGTGCCTTCCGTTCTTCGTCCTGGCGATCTGTTCGGTGATGCCCTCATCCCCGTCGGCAGGGCTCGCCACCGGTATCGGGGCCACGAAATCGTCTGCCGGACGCCCGATCATCTCCGCGGCGTCGTAGCCGAGCATGTCGGCGAGCTGCCGGTTCACATCGACGATGGTCCCGTTTTCCGAGAACACGATTCCTTCAAACGCCGCTTCGGTGAGGCGGATCGAACGCTCCTCGCTCTCGCGCACCAGTTCGTTCGAGCGAATGAGGTTATGGAAGTTGCGATGGCCGATCAGGAACACGAACGCAAAAAAGCCGATGTCGTCGAGGATGCCGATGGTCGGAATCTCCAGCTCGATCATGATCGTATCGACGAGGATCCCCGTGATCCCCACACCGAGCACGCCCAGCAGTCCCCATGCGTGCTTTTTCTCGCCGTTGCGCAGCAGATGCCGCACCGCGAGCCCGGTGAAAAGCAGCATGCCGAGAATGAAGCCGATGGCAATGATGTTGGTCAGGCCCGGCTCTCCGCTCAGCTGATGCCGCGTTTCGCCCCAGATCAGCTGGGTGGTCACGACACCGTGCACGCGGGAAAAGGTGATGCCGTACGGCAGCAGCCAGTTGATGATCAGGAATGCCAGGAGCCCCCCGCTGAATGCGCGTATCAGCCAGCGCGGACGGTAGCCGGTAATGGAGGCGGTCAGCGCGAGAAACGCGATACCGGAAAAGCAGAGGAAACTGTTCACCAGCTTGTCGTAAAGGACCGAAACGGATACCTCCGCGCTCGCGCTCCCGAAAAGCCCGAAGGTGAGCGCGCCTCCCAGGGATAGCGCGAGATAGAAGTATGCAATGTTGATTTCCCGCTCGACGCGGCGGAAAAACAGGAACAGGCTGAAAAAACCGCTCAGGAGGAACAGGCCGCTCAGCAGCCCGGAAATGAACGTATACCAACTTATCACACGCGCCTCGGGTGTTTCTCTTCCCTCCCGTCATGGAAAGATGGACGGCATCAGCCTCGATGCTCCGATGAGGGAAACCTTGACGCCTGTGAAGCAATGTACGGTTTTCAGCGTTTCAGGCCAATCCGGCGCCCTGCCGGACCGCAAGCGGCCATCCCGGTTTTTCTCCGGCATGCGCTTGACATGACGGGGCGAAATCGCGATATTGAGACGTAATCCAAATTAAATACGATAGCAGGCCGGAAGTCCTCCCCGCCCTCCCCGGGTCGGAGTTGGTGCCTGATCCTTTATCCAACAGCATGGAGATGCACCATGAGACCATTACGTATGTTCAGTCTTGCCCTCTGCCTGGCTGCGGGCGTCCTCGTCGCGGCATGCGGGCGTCCGGCAGCGGAGAGCAACGATATCCCCATCACCACGGCTTCGGATGAAGCCCGCGAAGCCTTCATCGAAGGACGCGCCGCGTTTGAAGTCGGGCGCACCGACGATGCACGCGCGCTCTTCGACAAGGCCATCGCCGCCGACGCTTCGTTCGCCATGGCATACATGATGCGGGCGCGCTGCGGCACCTCTGCACCGGATTGGAAACATTATGCCGATCTGGCCGTGGCGAACCGGGAAAACGCGAGTCCGGGTGAACAGAAACTCGTGGACATGCTCACCGCGATCATGGAAAATGACCTCGACAAGGAACTCGATCTCGCGCAACAGCTGGTAAAAGAATTCCCGAAGTCCGCACGGGCGCATCAGACGCTTGCGGAAACATACGACGGAATGCAGAACGTTGCGGAAGCCCGCAGGGAAATGGAAGAAGCCATGACACTCGATCCGTCATGGCCGGTACCCCAGCGCGCGCTCGCCAGTTCATACGTATTCGAAGACCCGCGTGATCTGGCGAAAGCACAGAAGTATGCGGCGAAGTACGTGGAGCTGAAGCCCGAGGAGGCGGATGCGCATATCATGCTGGGCGACGTCTATCGCGCCGAGGTCAATCTCGAGCAGGCGCGCGTCGAGTACAAGAAGGCCGCCGAAGCGGATCCCTCCAGTTCGGTGGCGCTGACGAAGAAAGGACATGTCGAAACCTTCCTCGGCAATTTCGACGCGGCGCGCGCGGATTTCGACAAGGCCGCGGAAACCGCGAAGACATGGAAAGTCGGAGCGAAGAACTTCGGCGTGTACACCTGGCTGTATGCCGGAGATCCGGCCGCTGCGCTCACGGCCAATCAGGCGGTCATCGACGACATCGCCATGCTGACGGCCGACGAGAACCAGCAGAAGCAGGCGCTGGCTTCGTGCTATGAGGACCGCTGCCGCATCGCCTGCGAAGCGGGAGACTTCGATCTCGCCGCGGACGCCTTCACCAAGCATGCCGCGATCCGGCGTCATATCGCGGCGAACATGAACAACGCCGCGTTCACGAAATCGAACGAAATGCAGCTCGCGGAGCTCGAAGGACTCATGGCGGTATCGAAAGGCGATTACGCCGCAGCGGTGACCATGGCGGATAAAGCCGAGGAAGCGGCGCAGGGGCTGAACAACCCGGGCGCTCTCAACGGCGTGCATTACCTGCGCGGCATCATCGCCTTGCGCGAGGGAAATCCACAGGCGGCCCTGAAACATTTCCAGGCGTCGAGCAACGACTGGATCACGGTGAAATATTACACGGCGCTCGCGCAGGAAGCGCTGGGTGACATGGAAACGGCCAACGCGCTCTTCAAGGAAGTCGCGGACTGGGACTTCAACGGTCTCGAGTATGCACTGATCCGGAACAAGGCCATCGCGAAGCTTGCATCCTGAGCTGATGCGCGCGCGATCAGAATCGAAAAGGCGGCCCCGCGGGGTCGCCTTTTTTTTGTCTACTGCGGATCGCGGTCGGTCACTATCCTGGCCACGCCGCTCGCGACCGCCGAATGCACGCGCAGGAAGTAGATCCTTCCCGGAGCCAGCGACGGCGGGCGTCGGAAAAACAGCTGCTGCGCACCGGCAGGACGCTGCCCGGCGTACAGCTCCGCGACGCGTCGCCCGAGCAGGTCGAACAGTTCCATCGTGACAAACGTCCCGTGCGCGAGAAAGAAGGAAACCGTCAGGGATTCTGAAACCGGGTTCGGGGAAAGCTGAACGTCGAAGCGTGTGGGGAAGGCGGATGCCGCGGGATCGCGCACCGCGTTCACTGCGCCGTCCCAGCCCGCGATCCGGGCCATCAGCACCCAGAATGCCTTGGCGACGCGGATGCCGCCCGCGGAAATCGAACCGAGATGCCCGCCCTCCGTTTCCGTCGTGTATTGCGGACAGATTGCGGGAATGTCCAGTCCGTCGTCCGGATGGTTCTCGTCGAGATACTCCACGCCGTCCCGGTTGTCGAAACACGGGTTCCCGGCAGGATCGTGGGAGAGAATGTCCGCGACATCGAAAAGCACCAGGTCATGCACGCGCGCGTACTCGCGCATGGCCGCGTTGAACACCTGCGATTCTTCGCTGCCGATACCACGCGCGAGCGAGGTGGTCCACCAGAGAATGGTTTTCCCGGGATGCCTGTCCGCGAAGGCGGAATAGCTGGTCGCCGTGCCGCGATCAAGACGGGATCCGAAAAATCCGTCCACGGGATGAATGATGTTCGAACCGGGCATCACCGCGAGATAGCTGAACTGAAATCCCACCACATCGAAGGAGTCGATGCGCGGTTCGATGAAATCGACGAAACAGTCGGCGTCCTCGCTGCAGCCCGAGGGCCAGAATTCGTAGCGCCAGCGGCTGCGGTCCCAGCTTCCTTCCCAGTACACTTCGGACGGACTCACCGCGTACGCGGAATCCCGGTGCTGGTAGCGTTTACAGGAATTGGGCGCCGCGACGTGCGGATACGAGAGACAGCTGAGCGCGTCATTGATGTTGCCGCCGACCGAGCGGTCCATGAACAGCATGCGCAGTTCCTTTGCCGCGTCGACGTACTGCGGCGGGATATGCTCGAACAGCGCGACGGCGTTATGATCGACGAGAATGCGCTGCGCCGACAGCGGCGTGCAGGTGAGCAGGAACAGCAGTACCGGGAAGGAAGATTTCATGAGCGGCCTCCGTGCGCGGAAGTATACACGAGAATCGGCACGGAGGCAAATCCCGCCGAAGTGCTCACTGCTTTCCGTACCGCGGCGAGCGCTCCCGGTCAGTCGTCTATTTCAATGGTGAAGAATTCCCGATGCCCGTCCTCGAGAAATGGCGCGAAGGTACTGTACCATTCCTTCCACTCGGGCGTGGCCATCTCCGTGCTCATCATGGCTTCGTACGAGGCCAGGTCCTTGAAGCGGCCTTCCAGCACGAGAGTATAGAACGGACCGCTGCGGTCGGTCAGCACGCGCATGGGAAACGCTTCGCCGGCAGCGGCAAGCGTGGAGGAGAGTTCGCGAAGGGAGGCGAGGGCGCCCTTCATCTGTCCGAAACGGACACGAAAGACATCACGGACGAGTATCATGGCTCGTTCCTTTCCTGGAGAATGTATGTGATGGCAGTGACTGTGCGCACAAAGTACTCCGTCTGCGATGGGAAATCAAGCCGAAACCGATTTTATCTCATCATCGACGGATGACCTTGCGGATCAGAATTTCCGTGCCCGCGGTGATGCCGCTCCCTTCCCCCCTTCCTCATCAAAGCGCGATTTTATATCCGACGAGCGCGACCACGTTGCGCGACATCAGTTCGAAATCCAGTGACGGTCCGAACCAGATCCTCTCTCCCTTTTTCGCGTTCAGATTCGGAAGTCCGTGGAGATAGCGCAGCTCGACGAACAGCGCGTTGTCGCCCATGGGGAGCATGGCGCCCGCGCCGATGTTGAGCGTCAGATCCGTTTTCTCGACGTAGTCGTCGATCGCGTACCATTTCGTATTGAGTTTCTCCCTGGCGGCCAGAAGGAAATCCACGCTGAATCCCGCGGTTACGTACGGCTTCACCCAGCCGGCATCGAAGCGATACGCGGCCATGACCGGGAGACTGAGATAGTCGGCCACGAACGGCACTTCGTCATACCACCCCTGATCGAGCGCAACCGACCCTTTCTGCATGTACGTCGGCTGCAGCGATACCGTCAGATTGCTGGCCACGGTGAACTCGCAGAGCAGCCCCGCCACGGGAAGAACCGAACCATCGTGTGTTACGTCCGGGTCCACCGAGACATTCGCAAAATTCGCCCCACCGTATATACCGAGATAGGTCTGCGCGGTGAGCGCCGCGGTTGAAACGGCGAAAATGACCAGAAACATGAGAACAGTCTTTCGTGTCATGGAAACTCCGCGAAGTAAATGGATAAGTTCCTCTCCCCGCGCGGCACCCTGAGCGCTGCGTCCACATCCCGCCCATCGAGGTCGCGTACGAATGGAGATATGCTGATCGCAATATCTGGTTATCGTATGATAACCGCAACGGCACTTCCCCGTCCCCACCGGTCGGGAGCAGCCATTCATGGCTCGCGGTTCCCCTGCATTCCCTTGACATTCCCTCCGGGTTTATGTACTATCCCGACGTAACCCGATATTTCCTATCCGAATTACAGCACGAATGCACCCGACCGGCGCGGCAGCCCGATCGCGTGCCCTCGCGCCACGTCTTTTTCCACCCAACAATTTCAAGGAGCCGCCATGAGTGACTACGCGATTTTCTTTTCCTGGAACCGGTCCATTCCGGGTCGCGAACAACTGAGCAGGGGCCACTTCGACGAGTTCGTCGGCTGGCTGACAGCCCAGCAGCAGAGCGGCGTGATAGACAGCTTCATCCCGGTGTTTCTTACCCCCAGCGGCCCCAATGCCGTGAACGGATTCTTCCTCATCCTCGGTGACGGTCAGAAGCTGGGGGCCATGCAGCAGTCAGACGAGTGGATGCGCCACGTGGTCCGCGCCGGCTTCCATCTCGACGGGATCAGCTTCATCAACGGCGTCACAGGTGATGCGCTGATGAACCAGATGAGTCTCTGGACGGAGAACATCTCTGCGTAAAAAAAATCCCGCCGTTTCCGGCGGGATTTTGAGTCGTTATCGAACTGCGGACTTACTTCGACAGCGTCATCTTCACGGTCTTCGTGTACGTCATGCCGCTTTCGAGACCCGTGACGGAGATCCGCGCGAGATACTGTCCGCTCGGCAGATTCTGTGCGTCGAAGGTCGCGCTGTACATGCCGCCCGCCTTCTCGCCGCTGACGAGCTTCGTGACTTCGCGGCCGAACAGATCGTACACCGTGAGCTGCACGTCGCTGCGCTCGGGTACGCCAAAGTCCAGCGTGGTGCTGGGGTTGAACGGATTCGGGTAGTTCTGCCCCAGTTCGAAGTCGATCGTGCTTCCGGCATGATTCTGCTTCGGGGGAATGACGCCCGTGTAGCGGTACCAGTTAATCTTGATCGCGATATAGTCGAAGTTGTTGACCACACCGTTGCCGTCGGCATCCATGTAGCACCCCATCGCGGTCTGCCACGGAATCGCCGGCTGCGCTTCCCACGTCAGGTAGGTCAGCGGGTTCGTTGCCGCATCCGCGCGGTAGCGGGCGGGACCCTGGAGCCAGATCGGACTCATGTTGGCGTCGTGGATGTAGGTGTTCAGTGCGCTGCGGTCTCCGTAATTGACGATGGCGTCGTTGTTCACGTCGCCGGGCCAAACCAGGCAGGGCACATTTCCGGGAGCGAGAACCATGACCACCCGCCGTACCGTCACATCCGTCATGCCCTTGCAGTTGTCGAGCACGTGGAACACCGTCTCAACCACGTAATATCCCGGGCTGAGGACGCTGCTCGGGATGTTCATTGTGCCGTTGAGCTGAACACCGGCATGGACATCCACCGAAATGGCATGCGTATAGGCCAGCACGCCGCCCGGAGTGCGGAAATTGAAGGTGAGATCCGCCGTATAGTCGTCGTCCGGGTCCAGCAGGCTGTACGTGATGGGAATCGCTGCCGGAATCTCCAGCGATGCGGGAACGGTGCAGTCGACCACGGTCGGATCCGGGTCGATGCAGACGTCGAAACGAATATCCGGACGGTAGGTGTACACGTACGGCAGCGTGGGCAGGGACGATGCGGGCACGTCATTGTAGGCGTAGCGGTGGAGATAGGGGGTTGTCCCGGTATTGGTCGCCTGGAAATAGGCAGCCGTGCTCCACGCTGTTCCGTCGTGCACTACCTTGACGAGCAGACCCTCTCCTGTATAGAGGAACGGTGTCTGGAGGGTGAAGTCCTTCCAGCCGAACGTGCTGAACGCCGGGGAAGCGCCGGAGTAGACGAGCGTCATGTTGTTATCGGGAGTTTCCGGTCCGGCAGTGACACCGGCACTGGCCGTGCCGTTGGTGATGTTCGCGAAATAGATATACAGCATGCCGTTCTGGAAGGTCGACGTCTGACCCACCGACCATCCGACCTTGGTGATCATTCCGTCGCCGCCGCCCCAGCCGCCGAGCACGAACTCATTGTCGCGGTAGATGGACTCGGATTTGCTGCTCCACCAGAAATAGTAGACGGGCCATGAGATGAGCGTCGCGGGATTCCCCGGCGTGATCGATCCGATCGGATGCGCGATCGTGACCCAGTGTGTCGGAGGAGGAGGCGGCGGAATCGTCGTCAGATCCCAGGTGTATTTCAGTCCCGAGGGAGGACCATAGGTATTGGTGAACTGGCAGACATCGTTGACGGTCGTTCCCGCGGTCGAGGTCGCCCAGGTATTCACGCCGCTGGAGGCCTTCCGGACGTTGTAGTCCGTATTGCCCATGCCGCGCAGTCCCACAGGCGGATCGAGGATCACCGTCGCGGGCGGCGGATTGATATGGGTGTAATTGGAGCCGTTCGTCATCGTCCCGTAGATGACCTCGATGGTATGCAGCGCGTTCTCGTTAAGCCGGATCTGGAAATTGAAATTATCCAGCCCGGGCGTCGCGCCGTAATTGCGGTAGTTCGTCCACTGGACGACGAACACCCGGTTGGGTGCGGTCCCTTCCGTCTTCGACATGATTTCCGATCCCGGCTGGGCCTGGAGATCCAGGAACAGACCGCAGACCAGGTTGTCGTTGGAGCCGCAGCAGATCGGATTCTGATAGTTGTAGCCGCCGATCGTGGGTCCCATGACAACATACCCGTTGGTCTGGATGCTCACATGGTCGAAAACCGTGCCGTTGAAGTTGAAATTGAACCCGATCGGCACGTTGGGCCAGTCTTCGTCGTCATTGTTGGTCGTACCGTACACCGTTCCCCCGGTGATCGGGGTGTAGGTATTTCCGGTACTCTGGCTGAACGTATAGTTCGTGGCAATATTCTGCGCCGAGGCAGGTACGGCCAGGACGAGGAGAAGAAGCGCGATGGCAATGCACGGCCACGCTCCTTGTCTGCGAACCGTGAGCGACAAATAGGACATAACACCTCCTGCTTGCGAGATTAGGCTATGGGAACGATGTATGGAACCTTATACCGCAATGCTACGAGAATTTTCGATTTAAGACAAGCCCCTGCAGTATTAATTCTTGACGAAAGCAATAATTTTTAATGCAGATCCGGATTCTCTGACCTTTTTTGAATATTCATCGGGACCGACCGGGGGAATCGCGGCGGCGCCCCGGCCCCGCCCCGCCGTACAGCGGGTTCCCGGTCGATACGGAAAGCCGACCGCGAATCATCTCCCTTTCCGCGGCTCCCGTTTCGCGGACATCCGTCCGCAATGCGAATCGTATTTCGCTCTTCCTGTCCGAAAACGATACAATTGAAAAAACATGGCGGCGGCGGCGCGATCGTGCAGGAAGTATTTCTTCACCTCGATGCCGATGCCGGGTTTGCCCGGACCATGGAGCATGGGCTCTTGATCGCGAGAGGCGTTACCAGTTTGCGTGGTCTTCGAGCGTGATTTTTTCGCTGCCGAGATACTTATCCGGATGGACGCTGCGTCCCTTGAACAGGAATTCACGCAGAATGATCGCCGACTGTCCGAGCAGCAGCCGCGCTTCCTCGGACCTTCGGAGGAGGGAGAGATGTTCGTCCCCCGCGCGGTCCGTCATTTCCAGGACGAAGGAGTATGGGGCCACGGACTTCCTCCCCGCGACGCGCCGGCTCTCGCCGGAGCAGTTCACGTACAGCGTTCCCGATGGCATTCGGTACGCCGCCGTGCCGTTGTTTTTCAGGGGAATCACCCGCTTACCGGCAATTCTTGTCCGCTTGGGAAGTTCGAGTCCGGTCAGCGCCTGTGCCTTCATCACGGGCAATTCCCATCGCTCGTCCGCTGGCGGATCGCCTGCCAGCTGAATTCCGGAAACGTCATGATCGTTCAGATTGGCCAGCCAGTATTCATCGTCACGTCGGAAGACGAACACGCGCTGCATGGACTGCAGCCGCGCCAGCACGGTGCTCACCGGCGCGACCAGGATATCGCCGCGTTCCGTGATTCGATCGACGGCCTCCACCAGGTCCGGATTCAGGGCCAGGGTGCGGGGATCGGCATAGCGGTGCAGATATTGATACAGTACCGTCAGTCCGCTCTCCCGTCGCAGGCGGCCGAGGGCCTCCTCCGTCGCGCAATCCCGGAGCGACCGTTTCGTCGCCGAGAACCAGTACCGCACGAAGGGCTTCGCCGGATCGTGGTAGGGCATCGACGGATTCGCCGCCAGGGTGTTGGTGTTCCGCGTTCGAAGCAGCCGGATGTACCGCACCTGCTCCCGGCACAGATCGCCCCAGAAATACTTCGTGCCCGGAATTTCTCCCGAGCACTGGTGCTTCGAGTACCTTCCCAGGAGAAAGCGAAACGGCTGTAGCGCCGTCACCTTCTCCTCCCAGTACAGGTTGTCGGCATTCTTGGAATGACAGATGAACGCCCCGGGATCACCGTACTCGCTGCGGATGAGTTTCAGGGCCGCCTGCTGCCGGCTGCGATCGTTGTTGCCCGCGGAGGCGCCGTGAAGACACACCTCGAATCCCCCGGCGACAAGCTCCCTGCAGTAGCGCGCATACTCCCCATCCTCCAGCGTGACGCCTCGCAGGGTGGAATCCGGCAGCGCGGGGATGCCGCATTTCTCCTCCGGTGCGAATGCCCACACCGTTTTCGTAATCCGGAAATTCCGCTCCGTCAGGAAGTCGTACACCGCCACGACCTGTTCGCGGGTCGCCGCGTCTGTATCGTCGACAATCGTAAATCCGGCGGCGAAAGGAGCCGGCGGCCAGATCAAACGAACGGTCGTCATGGTTTCTTCGCGCGCACCATGATGATACCGGCAAAATTCCGCAGGGGCGTACGCTCGAACACTCGATCGATCAGGCGGAACAGGGGAAGCAGGGCGTTCGGCAGGCGTTTCGTGGTGAACAGAAACGGCACCACGGCAATATCCACGAACCCGGCGGACGCGAGGAGATCAGCCGCCGTGCGCTTCGAATACAGTGTATCGTGCATATGCGGCCTGATGCCCGAGAGCGGTTTGAGCAGAAAATGCCACGGCGAGTACCTGTTGGGAAAATCGACCACGAGCGTACCGCCGGGAGCGAGGGTGCGATGAATCTCGGTGAGCGCCTTTTCCGGGTTCGGGCAGAACCGGATGGTCGAAAACGAATAGGTAATGTCGAATGAAGAATCCGGGAACGGGGTCAGTGCTTCCGCATCCGCGACTTCGAAGGTCACGTTCGAAACGCCATAATGCGCGAGACGTTTTCTCGCGATCTCGATGCTTTTCGGCGAAATGTCCGAAGCAGTCAGCCGGTCATATTCCTTTGCAAGCAGCGAGGTCATGTGTCCGAAGCTGCACCCGATCTCATGTGCGCGGGCTGCCCGGTTCTTCGGACTCAGCTCGAGGGCCTTTTCCACTTTTCTCCCGATGAAATAGAGGGACGCCGCCGATTCCGGAACGCGGGCGCTGTCGCCCCGCGCCATCCACTCCGCGTTATCATACGATGCCGCCTCGTCATCATACAGTTTGATAATGTCATCCTTGATGATGGTCCGATCTTCGTTTTTCACAATGACCCTTGCGTTATGGATGTAAGCTGTCCCCTGTTCAGGACAGTGACATGGCAGTTAAGACAGGCGTCGACGCGTATCCTCCTGGAATCACGTCCCCGCCGCTGCCCTGCTCTCGGCTCCGCCAACCTATTGAATTGTTCCGGCGAAAGCAATTCACGCCGCCCGTCTAGCTCCCCGACCCCTGCGGGCTTTCCCCCTCCTCGCGAGCGCCGTGCCCGGCGACCCGGTCATGGACGCGTTTTCATCAGGAAGGACGTTACCGCCCGTGCGGCTCCATATCGGGGAGGGGGCTCCTGTCACGGACGTAGCGATCGAGAAACTCGCGGGTGACGCGATCGGCCTCGGGCCGAAATTCGCTCAGGCTGTGGTCCGCACCTTCAAAGAGGACCAGGCGGAACGGGTGTTTCAACGCGAAAAGGGCATTGGCCATGCCGAGGGCCTGTATCGGATCCACGCGCCAGTCGGCAGTGCCGTGGAGCAGGAGAAGCGGTGTGGAGGGATGGAGTTTTTCGGCCCAGCGAACGGGCGAGCGGGCGGTCAGGGCTGCTTCCCGATCATTCTCCCAGCCGGGGACGAGTTCCGCGAACACGTTCGTCTCCAGCTCCGGTCGGCGGAGAACGGAATTGTATGAATCGCTCGCTCCCGAGGACACGACCGCGCCGAGAATCCGATCGGTCTTTGTCAGCGCAAGGTAGGTCATCAGACCGCCGCGGCTTCCTCCCCACATTCCGATCCGCGTGGCGTCCGCTTCGGGGAGCGATTCCAGCAGGGGAATGAGGTTCAGCACGTCGTCGACGTCGGCTCCCCCGAATTCCTCCGTGCCCTCGCCGCCGGCGACACCCCGGTACTGGCTGGCGACGACCGCGTATCCCCATTGCGCCATCCTGCCCAGCCGGCTCACCGCGATCACGTTCGAGATGGCACCGAATTCCCGGTTCCCGCCGCGATTCGAAATGATGCAGGGAAACGGTCCGTCCCCGATCGGGACGACCAGGTACCCTTTCACGCGCAGTCCGTCACTGAGATAGGTAATCGCCTCCACCCTGATCGAATCCAGCAGTCCGTCACGCCCCGGGTTGCGTTCAAGGAACGTGCTGCGTTCCTCCTCTGAAAGGACCACCCTTTTCCTCTCCACGATCTCCCCGTCACGGTTTCCCTGTGCCATGCCGGCGGCACCGAACAAGACGAAGAGCAAGAACAGTAAAGTGAAGCGTCCTGTATTCCAATACGACACCATGCGCACCTCACGGATTCCGATGTGATCAGACCGTTGCTTATTCAGGATAGACGGACATAATGTATC
Organism: Bacteroidota bacterium; assembly: GCA_003246455.1. GTDB lineage: Bacteria > Bacteroidota > Ignavibacteria > SZUA-365 > SZUA-365 > SZUA-365. Next base: position 756 of record QKAF01000023.1, on the reverse strand, counting down.
CGGAATCACCGCAGGAAGCAAGTCGCGGCAGGTTGCCTCGGACCGGCGAATGGTGCCGGAGAATTGCCACCTTATACTGCTTTTCTTTATGTTTCCTTCTGCATCTTCGCGTCGAATGTTTGTATCAACCAAGGGCAGGCTTGCTAATGAAACGGGAAAAACAGGCTTTTAACAGAAGAGCTTTCGTCTCCTACGGAATGGTAACTTCGCTGCTGTTCCTGCCGATCTCGGGAATCATGAACCACGAACTGCAGACGGATCCTCTTACCGCCGCCAGGCACCTGTGGATGGCGATCCACAACATGACGGCCATCCTCTTCACCATTTTCACCCTCGTGCATCTGGCGTATAACTGGCGTCCGCTGCTTCGCTACGTGAGGACGCTTCCCACGAAGAGGCCATCGAGAGAAAGTCTGTTTGCAATTGCCACCGTGGTCATGCTCGTCGGCATCTTCTCCCTGCATGCACTGCATACCCGATAGAACCTTGCGCCGTCCGTCTCGCCGATGAACCGGCGACACGGGGGCCGGAAACGACAAGACCCCGTCAGTTGACGGGGTCTCGGGTCGCGGAGAGGGAGAGATTCGAACTCTCGGTAGCAGTTTCCCACTACGACGGTTTAGCAAACCGTTGGTTTCAGCCACTCACCCACCTCTCCGGGGGAGCCTAAAAGACTGATTTCAAAGGTACAACACACCTGAGTGAAAAGCAATATTCAGAGCGGGACATTCTGCGGCAACCGGGTACAATGCCATG
>QKAF01000088.1 GCA_003246455.1 Bacteroidota bacterium | reverse complement strand
GGTTACTTCCGTCATCGTCAGATCAGATCCCGAGACGCGGAACCCCTGGTTGAGCAGAATCTCTGCAATGCCGCTCATGCCGATGCCGCCGATACCGACGAAGTAAATGTGATTGATGTTCGCGAATTTCATTCTGTCTTCCAGCTATTACCAGGTCGATGAAACTTCTTCTCTTTCCTACGTGCTACGTCCTGCTTCCTGCCTCCTGCTTCCTGCCTCCTGCTTCCTGCCTCCTGCCTCCTGCTTCCTGCTTCCTGCTTCCTGCTTCCTGCTTCCTGCTTCCTGCCTCCTGCCTCCTGCTTCCTGCTTCCTGCTTCCTGCCTCCTGCCTCCTGCTTCCTGCTTCCTACACCTTCCTCTCCTGCTTCCTGCTTCCTACACCTTCCTCTCCTGCTTCAGCTTCTTGAGCAGCTGATACAGTTCCTTCTCTCGCTCGTAGTTGGCGACGCGGAGGCGCAGGACGCGCCGGCGGCCGGAAACGTGCAGTTTGATGACCGCGAACTTCCCGTTGTTGATGCGACGACGGTCGCGTTTGAGCGTGATGCGCTCGATGTCGGAAAACGGTATGCGGCGCTCGCGGAAACGCGACGCGAATACGAGGTCGGCCTCGGTGATCACCAGTTTGCGGTTTCGGACGACGCTGGTCAGCAGCATGATAAGCGCGTGCAGGATGAATGCGGCGATGATGTACACGACCGGGTCCTGCAGTCCGAACTGTACGTTCTCGCTGGTGATGGTCCCGGTGATCACGATGTAGAGTACCGCGAACGCGACGTACACCAGCAGGGTGACGTAGTAGAGATCGTTGCGGCGTTTGAAGCTGTGCTCCTGCTTCATCATGTCAGTCTCCTGCTCCTTGTTCCGCAAGTCGAATGACGGCTTCCGCGATATCGAAGGCCGCGCGGGGACGTCCCGCTTCCGTTGCCGCGTCTGCCATGCGCGTGAGTGCCGCTCCGTCGTCGAGCAGGGAAAACAGTTCGCGCTCGATCCGTCCCAGTTCTTCCTCGCGAAGGACCATGGCCGCACCGTTCTGTGCGAGTGCGACTGCGTTCTTGTACTGATGATCGGCCGCGGCATGCGGGAAGGGAACGAGCAGCGACGGAATTCCGAGCGCGGTCAGTTCCGCGATGGAAGTCGCACCGGCGCGGCAGAGGACGAGGTTCGCCGCGGAATACGCGAGATCCATCTCATCGATGAACGGCCGTACGATCACCTGCTCGCGGTAGAGCGCGCCGAGCGATTTCAATTCTTCGTAATCCGCGGTCCCGGTCTGCCAGATCAGCTGGTAGTCTTCGCGGACCAGGCGCGGTACGAGGGGACGCAGCGCGCGGTTGATCGCGCGGGCGCCGAGGCTTCCGCCGAAGACGAACAGTGTCGTGCGCGCGGGATGCAGGCCGAAATGCACGCGGGCGTCGCCTGCATCGCTGCGTTGCAGGCTCAGTCGAACGGGATTGCCGCTCCGGACCAGGCGCTTCGCCGCTCCCAGCAGCCGTTCGCTGGATGCGAAGGTCACGTGCACTTCGTCCGCCAGCGGTGCGAGCTTGCGCGTCGTGATGCCGGGGTATTCGTTCTGCTCGTGAATGAGCGTGCGGCGTCCGGTGCGCGCGGCGACATAGAGCAGCGGCCCCGAGACGTATCCGCCCGTTCCGACGACCACATCCGGTTTCCGCCGGCGAAGGATGCTCCACGATTGTACCAGGGAGACGAGCAGCTTGAGCGGCAGCAGCGCAGTGCGGAAGGAGAACCGACGCTGCAGACCGGCGATCCAGACCGCATCGAACGGGTAGCCGTATTTCGGCACCACGCGCGCCTCGATCCGGTTGCGCGAACCGACGAAGCTGATGCTGCACCCGGGACGGAGCTCACGGAGCGCTTCGGCGATGGCGATGCCTGGGAACAGGTGTCCCCCGGTGCCGCCTCCGGCGAATATGACGCTGAGTTCTTTGCTCACTGGTAGAGATCTCCGACCCGCGGTCCCGCGGGCTCTTCCTGATGGACGATTTCGCGCGGTCTGATGCGCGTGTACATCGAGATGTTGATCAGGATGCCGAGCGCATAGGCCGTGAAGATGATGGTCGTACCGCCGTAGCTGAGCAGCGGCATGGGCAGTCCCGTCGTGGGCAGCAGTCCCGTGGTGACCATCGCGTTGATGATCGCGTACACGGTGATGGTGCAGGTGATGCCCACCGCGAGATACCGCCCGAGATCGTCGGTGGCGCGCTTGGCGATTTTCATGCCGCGCACCATGATGATGGCAAACAGCGCCATGATCAGCACACCGCCGATGAAGCCGTATTCCTCCCCGACGATGGCGAAAATGAAATCCGTGTACGATTCCGGAAGGAAGAGCTCGCGCTGCTTGCTCATCCCCATGCCCACGCCGAAGAGTCCCCCGTTGCCCAGCCCGATCACGGCCTGTTCGACCTGGTAGTTTCCCGCGGTCGCCGCGCCGGCATCGGTGAAGTGCGCCATGATGCGATTCCATCGGTACGTCGCCGAAACGGCGTACACGAGAACGACGGGGATACCTGCGATGGCGACGCCCACGAGGTGCTTGATGCGGATGCGGCCGACGAACAGCACCATGAAGCTGATGGCAAGAATGATGCTGCCTGTACTGAAATTCGGCTGGAGAAACACGAGACCGACCACGGCAATGATCCAGACCAGAAGGGGCATGAATCCGTCACGAAAATCGTTTATGTACTTCTGTTTCGCCGCGAGCAGGACCGCGAGGTGCATCACGAGGGCGAACTTCGCGAATTCCGAAGGCTGGAAGCTGATCGGGCCCAGGCTGACCCAGCGCTGAGCGCCCTTGACCACGGTGCCGCCCACAAGCGTGTAGCCGAGCAGGATCAGCCCGATGATCAGGAGATACTTGCTGATGTGGCGATAAAGATGGTAATCGACGAACATTCCAACGAAGAGCGCGCCCACGCCCATGATCACGCGTATCGAGTGATTGCGGAAGAGGTAGTTGTAATCACCGTCGTGACGCATGCCGGAGATGGAAACCGACGCGCTGTACACCACGCCGACACTGAAGAGCATCAGCGCGAGGACGCTGAGGAAGACATACAGATCGATATGTCCGGTGCGCTGTTTCATGCCACCAGCGGTTCCCGGCAGAATGTGTGGACGCACTCCTTGAACACCACGCCGCGCTGTTCGAAGTTGTTGAACATGTCGAAGCTCGCGCAGGCGGGCGAGAGCATCGCAATGTCTCCGGGCTGTGCCGCCATGCGGGCGATGTTCACGGCTTCGAGCATGTCGCGGGCGCGGGTGACGCGCGTCAGCGGCGCGAACTCGCGTTCCATTTCCTCCGCCGCCTCACCGATGAGAACCATGGCGCGGACCTTCTCTTTCACGTGCTCGAAAAGAGGCTCGTACGAAGCGCCCTTTCCGCGTCCGCCCGCGATGAGCACCACCGGCTGACGGTAGCTCTGCAGCGCGATCACCACGCTGTCGACATTTGTCGCTTTCGAATCGTTGATCCAGCGCACGCCGTCCACCTCGCACACGAACTCGAGCCGGTGCTCCACGCCTTTGAACTCCATGACCGCGTGACGGATCACATCGATGCCGATGCCTTCGAGCCGCGCGGCGAGTCCCGCCATCAGCACATTCATGTAGTTGTGCCGTCCGTACACCTGGAGATCGTCCACGCGGGCCAGCAGCTCCTTCCCGTAGCCGGCATCGATGACGAGCGAACCGTTTTCGCGCCAGCCGCCCCTGTTGAGCCGCTGCATGGAACTGACCGGGAAGAGATCGGCGCTTGCGGTCTTGATCGCGTTGGACACGACCGGATCGTCGCAATTGTATATCAGGTGGTCCTGTGCATTCTGGTTCATGAATATCCGCTGCTTCGACGCGGCGTATTCCTGGAAATCCCCGTGATAGCGGTTGAGATGATCGGGAGTGATCGTCGTGATGACCGCGGTGGTCGGATGAAACGTGACGCAGGTATCGAGCTGGAAACTGCTGATTTCGAGGACGGCGATATCGATGCCGCCTTCGTGCTCGAACAGCGCGTCGGTGAACGCCTTGCCGATATTGCCCGCCACCAGTGTTTCCCTCCCGGCCGCACGGCAGATTTCCCCGCTGAGCGTGGTGGTGGTGGTCTTGCCGTTGGTACCGGTCACGGCGATGATCGGACCGTCGAGGAACATCGCTCCGACTTCTATCTCACTGATCACCGGAAGACCGCGGCGTTCGGCTTCGACGATGATGGGGGCGTCGGAGGGAACGCCGGGACTCACCACCATCAGGTCGGCGGCGAACACGCGGGCGCTGTGCTGCCCGAATTCGTGCGGCACGCCGTCCTGCTGGAGCAGGCGGGCGGCTTCCGCGTATTTCGACGCCGGAGACAGTTCGGTGAGAAAGACACTTACTCCCTTGTGATGGAGCAAGCGCGCCGCGGCCAGTCCGCTGCGGGCGGCTCCGATGACGGTGACATTCAAACTTGCGATGTCAAATGCGCGCTGCATGATTAACGTACCTTGAAGGTTGCCAGACTGAGAATTGCGAGAATGATCGCCACGATGTAGAATCGCGTGACGATCTTGGGTTCGGGCCATCCGAGCAGTTCGAAATGGTGGTGGATGGGCGCCATACGGAAAACCCGTTTCCCCTGCCCGTACTTTCGCTTCGTGTACTTGAAGTAGGCCTTCTGTATGAGGACGGAAACGGTTTCCGCGAAGAAGATGCCGCCGAGTATCGGCAGCAGGAGTTCCTTTTTGATCATCACCATGAGCACGCCGAGCGCGCCGCCGAGGGCCAGCGAACCGGTGTCGCCCATGAACACCTGCGCGGGATACGCGTTGTACCAGAGGAAACCGAGTCCTGCGCCCAGCACCGCGGCACTGAACACCGTCAACTCGCCGCTGCCCGGGAGGTAGATGATGTTGAGGTAGTTCGAGAAATCGACGCGGCCGCTGGCATAGCTGATGATGGCGATCGCGATGAACGCGATGGAAATCGTCCCGATGGCGAGGCCGTCGAGGCCGTCGGTCAGGTTGACGGCGTTGGACGTCGCGGTGATCACGAAGATGATCATCGGGATGTAGAAGAAGGAGAAATCGAGGACGAGATTCTTGAAGAACGGAACGGTCGTCACCGAGTTGTAATCCTGGAACTCGGGTGAAAAATACAGCACACCGCCCACGATCAGTCCGACGACGACCTGGCCGACGATCTTGTATTCGCCGATGAGGCCCTTCGGAAATTTCTTGACGACTTTCAGGTAATCATCGACGAAGCCGACGGAGCCGAGCATCGTCGTGGCGAGGAGGATGAGCCACACGTAGGTGTTTGTGAGCTGTCCCCACAGCAGCACCGGCACGATGATAGAGGTAAGGACGATCAGTCCGCCCATGGTCGGCGTGCCGGCCTTGATCAGATGCGTCTCGGGAGCTTCGAGCTTTGCCGACTCGCCGATCTGCTTGCGGCGCAGAAATTCGATGATGCGCGGACCGACGAACCAGCTGATAAGCAGCGCGGTGATCGCGGCGGCGGCGGCACGGAAGGTGATGAACCGGAAGACGTCGAAGCCCGGGGGATTGAATGCGGCGTTGATGTAATCGAACAGCTCGTAGAACATGGCTTATGCGTTTGCCTCCTCGCTGGTTAAACTGCGCTGGAGATGCGCGGCGATGTCTTCCATCTGCATCCCGCGGGATCCCTTGATCAGTACGGCGTCGCCCGGCGCGAGCAGCGCATCGAGCGTTGCGCACAGGGCCGCTTTGTCGGTGAAATGCATCGCGACTTTCGCGACGTCCTTCACGGCGCGATGAATCGCGCGCGCCTGCCGGCCAAAGGTGAGCACATAGGGAATGCCGGTCGTCGCGACGGCCGCGCCGAGCGCTTCGTGCTCTTCGCGCGCCGCCCTTCCGAGCTCGAGCATGTCGCCGAGCACGATGCAGCGTTCGCCTTCGACCGCAAGCTTCTGCAGCAGATCGATGGCGGCGAGCATGGAATCGGGATTGGCGTTGTACGTGTCGTTGATCACGGCGATGTCGCGCACCACCTGGATCTGCAGCCGCTTGTCATAGCTTTCGACCGCCTCGAGTGCGGCTTTCATCTTCCGTACGCCGCAGCCGAGCGCAAAACCCGCGGCCAGCGCGGCAGCGGCATTGTATGCCGCATGACGCCCCACGGCCTGAAGCTGCAGGGTCAGCGGACGCGCGGTGAAGGCCGGCGCCTCGATGCGCACCTGTGCGCGTCCGGCGCGGTCGAGCGTCACATTCGTGATGCGGACATCGCTGTCCTTGCGCGTTCCGTAGCGGATACGGCGCACACGGCGCGGCAGTCCGCCGCGCAGGAAGGGCTCGTCCGCGTTCACCAGCGCGACGCCGTCGGCCGGAAGAGAGGAGAACAGGACCTTCTTTTCCGCTGCTATCCCCTCGCGGGAAAGCAGCTTTTCGATATGGGCGCGTCCGATGTTCGTGATCATGCCGAGGGTGGGCCGTGCGATCTCGCACAGGTAGGCGATGTCGCCCGGCTGATTGGTGCCCATCTCGGTGACCACCACCTGGTGTTCGGGCATCAGACGCAGCAGGGTGGCTGGCAGGCCGATATGATTGTTGAAATTACCCTCGGTGGCGAGGACGCGGTACTTCGTGCGCAGCACGGCCGCGGTCATTTCCTTCGTGCTCGTTTTCCCGTTGCTCCCGGTGATGGCAAGCACGGGAATGTCGAACTGCGCGCGGTACTGCTGCGCGATCGCCCCGTAGGCCAGCATCGTGTCCTTGACGACGAGAAGCGGGAGTTCGCTGACGGCATCGGCGTTCCGGCGGTACCATCGCTGTTCGACGACGCAGCACAGCGCGCCGCGTGCGCAGACCTCTTTCACGAAATCGTGCGCGTCGACCCGGCTGCCGCGGAAGGCCACGAAGACGTCACCGCGTCCCGCGGTACGCGAATCGGTCACCACCGCGGTGACGGCGCTTTCCGGCGAGAGATTCGCCGCGCGCTGATGCGGGATCCGGAGGATATCGGCGATGCGAAGGGTCATGCCGCAACTCCTCCCCGCTTGCTTTCAAAGAATGCGCGCACGACTTCGCGGTCATCGAAGTGCCGGCGTTTGGTGCCGATGATCTGGTAATCCTCATGTCCCTTGCCCGCGATCAGTACGATATCGCCCGGACGCGCCTTGCGAAGCGCGTAGTGGATCGCGGTTTTGCGCTCCACCTTCACGACCACGCGGCGTCCTTCCACGACGCCGGCGAGAATATCCTGGATGATGGCCTGGGGATCTTCGGTGCGGGGATTGTCGGATGTGACGATTGTTTCGTCGCTCAGCGTCGCGGCGGCGGCCCCCATCAGCGGACGCTTCACCTGGTCGCGATCTCCCCCGCAGCCGAATACGGTGATGAGGCTGCCGTCGGCCAGCAGGTCACGCGCGGTCTGCAGCGCTTTCGTAAGCGCATCCGGCGTATGCGAATAATCCACGATCGCCGTCACACCGTCCGCGGATACGATACGCTCGAAGCGCCCGGGGACATTTTTCATGTTTTCCAGGCCTTTGATCACGATCGCCGGATCGATGCCGAGAAGAACGCCGGTCGCGAATGCCGCGGCAAGATTGTATGCGTTGAATCCTCCCAGCAGCGCGGATGTGATTACATGCGCCTCGCCGCGGTAGTCGATCGTCAGGGTCGTCCCCGTCGAAGACAGCCGGATGTCGCGCATGCGGAAAGTCGGACGGCCCTTCATTCCGTAGGTTTTCTTCCTGTGCGCGGGTATGACGCTCATGTCGGCGGCGTACGGATCGTCGCTGTTGATCAGTCCCACGCCGCGCGTATGCGTCGCGAACAGCAGCGCCTTCGCGTCGCGGTAGGCCGCCATGCTGCGGTGAAAATCGAGATGATCCTGCGTCAGGTTGGTGAACACGGAGAGATCATACTGGATTCCGTGGACGCGATCGAGCACCAGCGCGTGGGAGGAAACTTCCATGACGACGGTGCTGCAGCCCGCACTGCGCATTTCGGCAAACAGGGCGTGCAGGTCTTCCGCGAGAGGCGTGGTGAAGGGCGCGGGCCTGACGGCGTCACCGATGCGGTACGCGACAGTCCCGATAACGCCGGAACGGATGCCAGCAGCGTCGAGGATGGAGGAGACGAGGTACGAAACGGTCGTCTTCCCGTTTGTGCCCGTGATGCCGACGAGCGTCAGATCGCGCGAGGGCGACCCGTGGAAACTGTCGGCAAGCCGGGCAACGGCGGCACGCGTATCGTGCACGACCAGGACGGCTGTTCCGTTGTGCTGGCAGTAGGCCGGGGTAAGGAGATGCTGGAGGTGTGTTTCGTAGTGAAGCAGTGAAACGACGACACAGCTGGCACCGCGTTCCATGGCGGACTGGGTGAAATGGTGTCCATCGGTGTGCTCACCCTGGGTCGCGACAAACATCCAGCCCGGCTGCACCTTCCGCGAATCGGTCGTGATGCCGACGATGTCGACATCGTACGGCCCGATCACGGTGACGACCGGAAGATCATTGATGATCTCCGACAGCCGCACGCTGGCGGGAATGGCCTGGAGATTATGCGCAACCTGGTTAAACATCATACCGCATCAGTAAAGGTTTGCCGTGACGATTCGCGCTTCGCCGTCGAGCGTGCAGCGCGTGCCTCGGGGGACGTATTCGCCCGCGGCCGGAGTCTGGGAGCGGACCAGCCCGCTGCCCATCGGGCTCGGTTCGAGATTCATGCTCTTGATAAAGTTCATCGCCTGCCGCAGCGACATGCCGACCACGTCGGGCACACGCACCAGGTCGCCCGTCCCCGACCGCGTGGCGCTGATCAATCGCACCGTCACCGGTGTGCGGCGCTCGGACATGGCGTTCTCCGCCGGCACCTGGTCCGCGACGATCTCGCCGCGGCCGACGGTTTCCATGTTGAAACCGTGGGCCTTGAGCACCTGTCCCGCGATGTCGGCCCGCATTCCCTTGACGTTCGGAACGCGCACTTCATCGCTGCCCTTGAACGACGCGTACAGCGGCTCGGGCTTCTTCGCGAAGTTGCTCGACGAGTTGATGATGCGCATGGCGATATTCCGGAAAATCGGGCCGGCCGTGGATCCGCCATAGTAGCCGCGCTTGGGCGCGTCGAGGATGACGAGAATCAGGACTTCCGGGTCTTCGACGGGGAAAAACCCGACAAAGGACGCCACGTGCGACTTGTCGGAATACGACCCGTTGACCAGCCGCTGCGACGTCCCGGTCTTTCCGCCGATGTTGATGCCGTCGATCCTGGCCAGTTTCGCGGTGCCGCTGTCCACCACGCCCTGCATGAAGCTGCGCATGATGCGCGAGGTCTCGGAGGAAACGACGCGGCGCACGACCTGCGGCACGTTTTCGTCGACGATGTTGCGGTCCTCGTCGAGCAGCCATTTGCGGATGAAGGGACGCATGAGCACGCCGTCGTTCGCGATCGCGGCGTAGGCGCAGGCGATCTGCAGCGGCGTCACGGCGAGACCGTATCCGAAGGCGAGATAGTTGAGCGTCGTGCCGTCCCAGTCCAGCGGCTTGCGCAGGTCACCCGGGAGTTCACCCGGAAGCTCGACCCCGGTTTTCACGCCAAAGCCGAAATTGCGGGCATACTTGAAAAAGCGCTCGTCGCCGAGTTCGTTGGCCAGCTTGGCGGATACGATGTTCGAACTGTGTTCGAACGCCCCGCGCAGGGTCAGCGACGCGTAGGGATGATCGTCGACGATGGGTTTGAGCTTCGAGTTGTAGAACCACTTCCCGCCTTCCGCGTTGATGCGGTCTTCGGGGACGTGCAGGTCTTCGTTCAGGGCGGCGCTCATCGCAACGATCTTGAACGTGGAGCCCGGCTCGTACAGATCCGTGACGACGCGGTTGCGCGCCTTTTCGGGGGAGTACTCCGCGAGCTTGTTCGGATCGATGCTGGGCACGTTGGCCATCGCGAGGATCTCGCCCGTCTTCGGCTGCAGGATGATGCAGCGGCCCGATTCGGCCTCATGCAGTTCGACGCCGTGCGCCAGCTCTTCTTCCGCGATGGACTGATACACCTGGCTGATCGTCAGGACGACACTGCGGCCGTTGACCGGCTCGACTTTCGGATAATCGACTTCGGGACGGCGGCTGCCGCGCGCATTGCGCTGATACACGATGAAGCCTTCCTGCCCGGAAAGCTCTTTATTCATCTCCAGTTCGATGCCGCTCTGTCCCCGGTTGTCGACATTCGTATAGCCGATGACCGGACCCGCGAGCGCGTTGAAATTGTAACGCCGGCGCGGATTCGAACGCATGCGCACACCGTAGCACGACCAGCCGTCGAAACGGTTGGCGATTCCCTCGGGGATGCGCTTTTCGATGATGGCGTACTGCACGGTGGTATCGCGGAAATGCTGCGCGATGACCTTGTAGGGTTTCCCGAGCGCCTGCGCGATGAATTGGGCGACGGTGTCGGGACGCTCGATCACGGACGGATCGACCGAAAGCGTGTATTCCGTGACATTGGAAGCGAGAATGGAGAGGTTGCGGTCGAGGATCAGGCCGCGGATCGGGTGGATGATCTCCCGGCTCTCATACTGAATGCGCGCCATTTCCTGGAGCTTCTCCGCATCGCGGACCTGGATGACGAACAACTTGACCAGGACGGCGAAAAAGCCGGTGAGGAAGATGGTGATGAGCATGTACATGCGCACCGAGCTCTGCTGTCTCTGCAGAACCCGGAGATCCTCATTTCGCCCTGGTCTGTAATCGAACGGTTCCAACGGCACCTGTGAATGGTTATTTCGCTTCGCCCGGCGTCATGCCGAACACGGTCAGCGAGTATGGCTGCTGATTCGCATGCACGAGGCCCAGCTCCTCTGTGGCGATCGCTTGAATTCGGTTGTAGCTCGAAAGCATGTTGATTTCCGCGCGCAGGGTTTCGCGTTCCTGCAGCAGCAGCTGTTCTTCCCGCTCGAGCCCGATCTGTTCCATCATCAGGCTGTCGACGGTCACCACGTTCGAGATATAGACGACGACCAGGACGGCGAACAGGATGAGCACGGCGACGATGTTGAATGTCGTCAGGCCGCGCGTCCTGCGCTTCCGGGCCGGCGCCGACTGCACGTAGTCCAGCGGAGCGTCCTGCAGCATCGCACCCTGCGATATCGCACTGAGTGCGGGCTGCAGCCTTCTACGCGTGAATCTTCTGACCTGCGCGAAGGCGGGCGCTGCGGGCTCTTGGATTTCGACGTATTTCGTTCTCATCTGCCTCGATATGCTTGCTGTGGAGCATTTTGACACGCGCGACTTTTCCGCAGACACAGACCGGTGTACGCGGGGGACAGACGCAGGTGGTCGCCTCATGGCGAAAAAACTGTTTCACGATCCGATCTTCGAGCGAGTGATACGAGATCACCACCATGTGTCCGCCGACGCGGAGCGCTTCGAAACCTTGCGCGAGCGTCCGTTCCAGAACGCCGAGTTCATCGTTTACCGCGATGCGCAGCGCCTGGAATATCCGGGCGAGCGTCTTGTTGCGATGGACCGGCGGCGATGCGCCGGCGATGACATCGACGAGGGCGGCAGTGTCCTTCAGCGCGCGGCCGGTGCGGGCCTGGACGATCGCACGCGCGATTCTGCGGCTGTTGCGCTCCTCACCGTAGGTGAAGAAGATGTTCGCAAGCTCCTCTTCCGTACTGCGCGCTATGAGATCTGCTGCGGTCACTGTCGTCTCGCGGTCCATTCTCATGTCGAGAGGCCCCTCAAAGCGGAAACTGAAGCCTCTTTCCGGTATATCTAACTGATGCGATGACACACCGAGATCCAGCAGTATGCCGTCGATCGAAGGGATTTCGTGTTGATGGAGAACGTCGCTCAAGTGGACCACATTGCTGCGGACGACGACCATGCGGGCATCGCCGGCGAACAGCTTCTGTGCAAATTGTACTGCGTCGTCGTCCTGGTCGAAACCGAGAACGCGACCATTCTCTCCAAGTCTACTCAGCAGGAGACGGCTGTGGCCGCCGCCTCCGAGCGTCCCGTCTACATAGACCCCAGCCGGATCGGTGACGAGAAGCTCGATCGAACGCTCGAGAAGCACCGGTATGTGATAACGCGCATCATCATGCTGCATCACACTCCTCCCATGACACGCGCCGCAACCGCTTCGTACGTGGTGTCGGCATAGCGATCGTTATAGGAACGGAAGTTTTCCGGACTCCAGAGCTCGATTTTTTCCAATGTGCCTATGATAACCACCTGGGACGAAATCCCGGAGATCTCCATCAGCTCCTGCGGAATCATGATGCGCGACTGCCGGTCGAGACTCACTTCCTGCGCCCACATCATGATCATGCGGATGAAAAGCCGGTCCTCCTCCCGATGCGTGTTCAATCCCGTTTTCATCTGCTCTTCGAGACGGGTCCACGCATCCAGGGGATACAGGCTCAGACTGCTTTCGTAGCCGCGCGTGACGACAAACGAGTCGTTGGCCTCGGGGGTGAGGGCCTTGCGGATCTTCGCCGGGAGGCTTACGCGACCCTTGTCGTCCACAGAATGCTCGTATTTGCCTTTAAAACCTGCCATTTACTCAGCCGCCACGTTTAACCACTACCCACTTTCACCCAAAATTAAGCATTTGCTGCTCAGAGTCAAGCACTTTTCTCCCACGGGGAAAAAAAATTTCACAGTGGGGGAAAACACGCTGGAATCGCTGGTTTTATTGGGGTTAATTGCGATGACGGAGGCCGAAAACCGCTGCTGCCGCGCAGGTTTCCCCCATCCGCGGAAAATCTGTTCCTCCCACTGCGCCCCACGCCGCCTTCGCCCGCAGTATCGCGAGTTATTTCTTCCGGAGAATGCACGGTTTCGGCGTAGCCGGCACGGAACATGGGTGTTATTTTTCCTCCGGAGAATGCACGGTTTCGGCGCAGCCGGCACGGAACATCCGCTTTGTCCCCGCGGATTTTTTCCCCATTTTAGAGTCGTATTATCTGGGAAACGCATGACAGTCGCGTATCAGCTCATCATTATTGCGCTCTCGAT
>QKAF01000105.1 GCA_003246455.1 Bacteroidota bacterium | reverse complement strand
GAACGGAATATGCACTTTGCGGAAGTACGGATCGTCGACTCGATAATACGCGCAGGATCTGTCCAGACCGACTACGCATACGCACTTCGCATCCGGTGTGGCCCAGGTTTCGATAATACCACTCCCGAAGTAGAATCCTTCGTACCGATATGTTGTCCACGTAGCGCCGTCCCATTTGAACGGACCACCACCGCAGACCCAAATATTATCGGCATTCAATGCGTAGGCGTCCGCCATTTCATACCAGGACTGCCTTCCTGCGCTGTTGAATCCATGGTACGTCCACGCGGACCCGTTCCAATGCGCGGCGTTTCCGATGGGCTTCGAATCCGGCCGGCCGAGAGAGTCATACTGAAAGAACTGGCCTGTGACCCACACGTCGTTCTCGGAGACGGCGGCGACGGAATTAATGAGAGAGTACTGTATCCCCACGGTATCGAACTCCCAGACGAAGTCGTGGCTGGTTGTGTCGAGCGGTGCGGGAGCGGGGTCGGGGCCGGTGGCGAGGAAGATCGCGCAGAGCAGCGCGATGCTTGCAGCCAGGGTGAGGGTTGTTTTCATGTGTTCCCTGCGATCATTGAGATGTTCCCGTTCGGGCGAGGACCAGAGTCGCATACCGCTTCCCCGTTGTCGATCCGGACCTCGCCGCTGTTTTCTTTCTCCCTGTCGAGCGCGCTTCCCCGGCGCACCTTTTCGGTCTCCCTGTCGAGCGCGCTTCCCCGGCGCACCTTTTCGGTCTCCCTGTCGAGCGCGCTTCCCCGGCGCGCCTTTTCGGTCTCCCTGTCGAGCGCGCTTCCCCGGCGCGCCTTTTCGGTCTCCCTTTGTTCAGCTTCCTGATCACTGGAACGAACCCACGTGACAGGCGCGGACACTCCGGCGCGCAAGGCACCGACAGCCACGGCGCCGCTCCCTGTGACGCGTGCTCCCTGCCTGCGTCCGGACGTCCGCGTGTGTCCCGCTGTCGACTGTGGGCACGTGATCCACACTCCGCCTGTCCCCGCGGTCCGCATCCCGCTGCGAAACGGACGCACTACGCGAGCGTACCGAGTCGCGGAATCCTGTACGGCCTTCCCCGGAACGACAGAAACCCCGTCCGTCGTCCAGCCGTCGATCTGTGCTGCGAACCGCGGGAACTCCCCGGCGGCGGACACATTCCAGGAATTCCGCATGGAGTGGCGGCGCGAACTTCCCTGCGCCGCTGCTCCCGAGGATGCTGTACGCCCGACTCTGATGACGCTCATCCGCGAAAAACCACGGGCGGCAACAAGTCGGCTTTCCTGCAATGTGTGTATTGTATTCATTATCGGATTATTACAGCGGTTGATCTTGTTATTGTCTCGGACCACAATAAGAAAATGATTCCATGGAGTCAAGTACCTATTTTTTCCTAAACCGCGTCAATAACAGCACTTACGATAGCCGCGCGCCACACGATACTGTTTTTACGTTCCTTATTTAGGGAATACAATACACACCCGAGACGAAAAAAAGTTCAAAAAAAGTGCAATTTCCCTGAAAACTGCTCGTTTCCACCGCGGGATTTTCCCGAACCGCGGCTCCCACCCTTTGTTCGATCCTCCAGAATCGTGTCCCTGGTCGCCGTATGCGGAAACGGATTCCCTATATTAAATCCGCCGGCTCCTTAATGTCGCGCTCTCGCGAATTTCCCCGCCGCGGTCATGCGAATTTCCCCGCCGCGGTCATGCGAATTTCCCCGCCGCGGTCATGCGAATTTCCCCGCCGCGGTCATGCGAATTTCCCCGCCGCGGTCATGCGAACATGTCCGAGCCGATTGGCTCGGACCTACGTCATCGGGACAGTTCCCATGAGGGGTGTTGCGTACGAGCCGGATGGCTCGCACGCAGTTTCCATCGTTCCCTTCCTGCGAACGCATTGAGCGTCCCACCGCCTTTACCCTTTCCGCCTTTACCCCTTCACCCCTTTACCCCTTCACCCCTTTACCCCTTTACCATTTTCCTTGCGTCAGTCACGCACAGGTGCTACTATTGTGCTTCAGTACTTACCTCATTGGCTGGAGCTGTACCTATGCCACGCCTTCGCCATGCCGTTATTGCGCTGCTGCTGCTGCTTCCTGGGGCTGCGAATGCCCAGCTGCAGCTTTTCATCGACAGCCTCGATATTTCCGCCTACCCCGATGTCCGTTTGCTCGTTCGGGTGATGGACGGCAACGATGCAGTGAGGGCACTGCGCCTGGACAACTTCACCGTGTTCGAGGACGGATTCGTTCAGCCGATCACGGCGGGCTACTGCCGAGACACGCTCTCTCGCGGACCGGTGTCGGTGCTGCTTCTGATGGACGTTTCCGGCAGTATGAACAACGGATTTCCTTTTCCGACGGCCATCGTCGACGCCAAGCGAGCAGCGAAATCTTTCGTCGACAGACTTACGGATGACGATGAGGTCGCACTCGTCAGCTTCAATGAACGTCCGACCTACGACCAGCCATGGACGAACAATCGTGCGCTCGTGAAGGCGAAAATCGATGCACTCGTCGCGGACGGCGGTACGGCGCTGTGGGATGCCGTCGTGACTGCCTCGAGCCTGATCCGCTTCAGGACGAAGAAGAAAGTCATGATCGTCCTTGCGGACGGCCACGACGGCGCATCCATCAACCTCGCTTCGCAGGCCATCAGCGCGGCGCTCAATGCGGGCTGCGTCGTCTATACGATCGGGCTCGGGATCAATATCGACGAGCAGAATATGATGACGCTCGCGAACCTGACACAGGGACGCTACTATCATGCGCCAAACTCGACGGATCTCGATCAGATTTACGCGGAAATCATCCAGCAGCTCGAGACGACCGGCATCTGCGAACTGAACTATCGATCCCCCATCGACTGCTGGAACGGCGATATCGTGACAGTGGAAGTCGAGGCCATTACCTCGCGCGGCGTGGTCCGCGGGATAACCAGCTTCGCGCTTCCCTACGATACGACCACGTTCTCGTACGTCAACGTGAGGATGGGGAGGGATTTCGTGGTGGAGGCGGGAGAGGACATCGCGATTCCGGTGGATCTGACGCGGGTCTCGGCCAACCGTGCACCGTCTCGATTCTCGTTCAGCGTCGATTACGACAAGACGCTGCTACAGCTGGTAAATGCGGAGGCCGCCGGGCTGACAGCCGGTTTCACGGTCACCGCCACCTCAACCGGTCGCGGCAGCGATGTCGCCATTGTCGGCGGACGCAGCATTTCCACCCCGGGGGCACTGTGCAAGCTGACCTTCCGCGCCGCATCGACCTTCGAAAGCCGGAAAACCGAGATCTCGGTTTCCGAACCCGAGGTCCAGCAGTTCTGCACCATCGCGACATCTTCGAACGGACTCGTCACGGTCAGCGGCACCTGCGAACGCGCGCTGCATCAGAGTTCGGCGAAACCCTCGCGCACCTACATCGTCGGCAATTCCCCGAACCCCTTCGCCGGCAAGACGACCATTACCTACCATGTCGGCGCAGAGGCTGACGTGCGCCTGAGCGTCCTCAACAGTCTCGGCGCGAAAGTCGCTGAAATCGTCAACGACCGGCGCACCGTCGGCGATCATTCGGTACAGTTTGACGCATCCGAACTCCCCAGCGGCGTCTACATTGTCCAGCTCGAATGGGGCGCGGAAATCGATATCCTGCGCATCACCCTGGCGAAAATAAAAAAAGGGCCAAGCGACCCCCGTCACATGCAGTGATACCGGCCGTTGCTTCCTTCCGGACCTGGCGGGGTTGGGTATCCAAACATTGCGAGGGACTTGGCCCAGCACGTAAGATACGGGTTTTCGGATTTGTGAGCAATCGGGACGTCGGGAAATAATCTGCGAAATTCAGCCGAGACGTTGGCAGTAGGCTATAGGCAGTAAGCAGTAGGCGCCTGCGTACCGCGTTTCAAATACTTGATTTGGCCTGCGTGAAGCCCGCACCACAAGCTTGAATGCTCGAGGCTCTCATGCTTGAAGGTCGGTTGATCAAATTCGTGAATTCTCCCCGCTACTCAATCTCCCGCAGGATTTCGTAGACGATGGATCCGCTGTAGCCCTTGCGCTGCAGAAATCCGGCAAGCCGGCGTTTGAGGACCTCCCCTCCCGTCGAGGGATGCCTGCTGCAGTACGATTTCGCCAGGGCGCGTGCAACGTCGATTTCCTCCTTCGTTTCGAAGGCCTCACCCAGCACCTGCGCGATGACCTCGTCGTGCACTCCTTTGGTGCGGAGTTCGCGGCGCAGC
>QKAF01000141.1 GCA_003246455.1 Bacteroidota bacterium | reverse complement strand
ACCTGCTGGCGGGCGGGATCGACCTGCGCCATGAGATTCATGAGGCGGGGACGCTGCGCATAGCCTTCCAGAAGCTTGCAGTACTCATTGGAATGCGACTCGAGCCACATCGTGAGCAGCAGCGACCGCGCGTTCGTGCGTGCGAGAATATCGGCGATGTTTTCGATGGCCTTCGAAATCGCGGTCTGCGCCATTTCCTTTTCCGTATCGATGAAATCGATGCCCTCATAGAAATACCAGTACAGTGCCTCGCGGTACTTTTCATACTGGGAGTTGAGGAGTTCGGAGATCAGGTTCATCTTGCTGTACTGGTTGCTCTGCCCCTGCCATTCCGAAGCCTGCCGCGAACTCTGAGAGCGCTGGGCGATCGTCAGCGCTTTCGAATAGTACGGGGTTCCCATCAGGGGCTCGTAGCTGTCGAAATCCATGCCGATGATCACGTACATGTAGAAATCGATGAAACTCGCGATCTCGTTGTACTGGTATTCGTCATGCACGAAGGGCGTGCCTTTCAGGTAGCTGAACGACCACTTGGCATCCATCGCCCGGAAGATCAGGGATGTCAGCTGCGTGGGCCGCCCGTCTTTCCACCTGCGGCGCTGTGCGTCGACCACGACCTGCGCGCTGAACTCTCCTGCATCGGATCCGGACAGGAAATTGACGCTCATGCGGACGGGGATCTTGTCTCCGTAAAACTCGATGTCGCACCAGCGGTGATCATTGACGTAGTTTTTCAGTTTCTCCTCGAAGTCCGCGATGTAGTCTTTCTGCGCGGGTGTCAGAATGTCCATCGTTACCTCCGTCGTCAGCTCGATTTCCTGGGCGAACGCGGGGGCGGCAAGGAGAAGTAGGATTACGACAGCAACGTATTTCAACATAGGGAGAACAATCATGATGTACGGACATTATCCGAACAAGATAGAAAAAACGTGCAGGTGCGGCAAGGCAATGCGGATGACCTTCGTCGTCCTGCTCGTTCTTCCGCTGCTGAACCCCTGCGACATGTCGGCCGCGATCGTCCGCTGCGGGCGGGGCACCACGGAAGGGCGGGCGGACTTGCGAATTGCGGCAGCGCGGGTCCTGTGCCTGAGTGACGGCGGCGATTTGCGGGAACGCGGACCGCGCGCGTCGGGTATGGGCGGCTGCGCTGCGGCGCTGCAGGGAAGTACCGCTGCGGCGCTCTTCAACCCGGCGGCGCTCTCGGCGGTGAAAACCGGGGGGAGCGTATTCTGGACCCCCGCGCGCTTCGGACTGACGGAATTGGGATCCGCGGCGGGGGTATGGGTGCAGGCGTTCGACGGCGGGGCGGTCGCGGTGTCGCTCCAGCGTTTCGGATATGCGCTGTACGCGGAGCATCGCCTGGGCTGCGCTGCTTCCGTCCCGCTGACCGAAGATCTCAGCGTGGGACTGCGACTTTCCGCGCTGCACATCGAGATCGCGCGCTACGGCAGCACCATGCTGCCGCTCGTCGATGCGGGCGTGCGCTGCAGGATCGCGGACGGATTGTCCGCCGGTGCCGTGGCGTTTGCCGTCAACATGCCTTCTATCGACGGTGATGAACGTCTCCCGTCCGGACTGAGCATGGGCCTCGCCTGGCAGGATGACGATTTCTGCCTGGCGGTGGAAGCGGAGAAGGAAGCACGGGCGGATATCGGTCTGCGGATGGGAGCGGAGTACCGCATTTTCAAACTTTTCCAGGTCCGCTGCGGCGCCGCGACGCTGACGGGGGAGTGGACGGCAGGGCTCGGCGTACGAAGATCGTCGTTCCGCGTGGCGTATGCCGTCGCCATTCACAGTGAGCTCGGTGCGACGCATACGATCGGCATTGGATTTGAACCGTGAGGGCGCGTATCTTAGTAATTCCCTAGCGCCGCAGCGCCGTTTACGTCTTCCTCACCAAGTGCAAAGGAGAGGCTTCATGTCATTCGCAAATATCCTTTTCGAAGCGGCGGATCGCATCGCCGTGATCACCCTCAACCGTCCCGACAAGCTCAACGCGCTCAATTACGATACGCTGGTCGAACTCAAGGCCGCGTTCACGCAGGCCGAAGCCAGCGACGATGTCGACGTCATCGTCGTGACCGGTTCGGGCGAAAAAGCCTTCGTGGCGGGTGCGGACATCAGGGAGTTATCCGCTCAGGATGCGGTCTCCGGACAGCGTTTCGCGCTCTTCGGCCAGGATGTGTTCAGCACCATCGAGCAGTCGTCGAAGCCGGTGATCGCGGCCGTGAACGGCTTCGCGCTCGGCGGGGGCTGCGAACTGGCCCTATCCTGCCATATCCGTATCGCCGCTGAAAATGCCAAGTTCGGACAGCCGGAAGTCAATCTCGGCGTGATCCCGGGCTACGGCGGCACGCAGCGGCTCGCACGCGTCGCGGGACCTGGAATCGCGGCGGAAATGATTCTCACCGGGGATATGGTGGATGCCGCCGAGGCGCACCGCATCGGGCTGGCCAACAAGGTAGTCGGGAGAGGCGAAGCGCTGCAGGCCGCGCGCGAGATGGCGGCGAAGATCGCCTCGAAAGGACAGCCTGCCGTCCGGCTCGCGCTGCAGGCGCTGCGCTGTGTGCCGCAGATGGGGCTGCGTGAAGGACTCGCGACGGAAGCCGCGCTGTTCGGCATTTCCTGTGGCACTGACGATTTCAAGGAGGGAACCGCGGCGTTTCTCGAGAAACGCGCGCCCGCGTTCACTGGAAAATGAGAAAACGGCATTTCGACGAAGAAGAACGCGAGCACTTGTATGCAATGCTCGCCGAGGACGAGCAGAGCGACCGAGGCGTGCGCTGGCGCATCTGGATCGCCGGCTTTCTTGTCGCTCTGATCGTCATCCTGTTTGTCGCGGACCGGTATGTGACGCTGGTTCAGCCCAACATCGCGCGGATGCAGGATCGGCGTGACCTTCAGTCCGTGCAGAGCCTGGAAGGAGACGTCCGCAACGTACTCGACAGCTACGGCATCCAGGCGGAGTGGATTCGGGAGCGATCGATCGATTTTGAAGGCGCGGGGCATCTGCGGGATCTCTGGCTCGTTCAGGTACCGCATGATCTTCCGGTCGCATCCGTAAACGTCGATCTGAAGACCGTCGTTGCGGATTACGGAGGCCGGGCCTTCGCCGTGGAAAATGCGCGACTGGGACAGATCGCGCTGCATATCACTTTCCGTGGGAAGATCCGCTATTCGCTGCTTTTCATGCCGACGAGCGAAGTGCACCGTGCGGCGGGAAACATCGTCCTGCTCGTCGACGGCGTGGACGAAGCGCCGGACAGCGAAATCGAGCGATATCTTGCGCGCAGCGAGCCGATCGCATGCATTCTCGAGCCGAACAAGGACAATATCGCCATGAATACGCGGCTGCGGAAGGCGGACAAGGAGGTGGTGCTCCATCTGCATTTCCGCCCGTTCGGTGAGAACGAATCCCGCTTCGAGCTTTCGGAGGACCTGAGCGACGAAGACCTTTCGACACATCTGCGCTACATCGTCAAGAACTTTCCCGGGAGCCGGTACTACTACGTCACCTCCGAGCGCGCCCTCGGGACGTACATGCGCCGTGTGAACGAAATCATGGGTTCGCTCCAGTTCAGGGCGCTTGAGAGCTCCATGCTCTCGTATCTCGATCGCAGTGCGCAGGAAAACGTCATGACCGCACGCATGAATGATCTTGCCGCGACTGCCACGCGCGAAAACATCGCGATCGGTGTCGTCGAACTGCGTGACGGCGTCATCCCGTTCCTGATAGAAGAAATGAGCCGCCTGCGCAAACGCGGACAGGACTTCGTTCCGCTGCCCGCGATATTCCGCGCCGAGTAACCGCCGTGCGGGTCGTCGGTGCGCTGCCCCCGGACCCGGATGACCGTAAACGCGATGCCGCGTGGGACCCGATATTGCCCTTGTTCGGCACGCCGGGGCGCCCTAGATTGCTGGACACTTAAATGATGCTAACGCAAGGAAAATCAATGCACTCCGTCTCCCGCTTCATGTTCGTTTCCCTGCTGCTCCTTCCCCTCCTGATGCAGCGGCCGCTCATGGCCCAGCAGGATCCGGCCTTTTCCCGGGTGTATGAGCAGACTTATGCCGCAGGCAGTCAGCAGCCTTCGCCGGCCGCCGTCACCGCAGCGGAAGGGGAAAGAAAATCCGGTTTCGTCGGTGTGGCCTACTCGCTTCTCCTGCCCGGTATGGGGGAATTGTACGCGGACCGTTTCGACCGCGGCATATACCCATTCGTTACGGAGATCGCCCTCTGGGTAGGAGCCCTGGGGATAAATGCCTACGGCAACTGGGTGCAGGATGACGCGCGGCTTTTCGCGCGGCAGCATGCCGGCATCGATCCGACCGGGAAAGACGATGATTTCTTTGTGAATATTGAAAACTACAGCGATATCTACGATTACAACAATCAGCGCCTGAACGAGCGGCGAACGGACGAACTGTATCCCGACGAGACCGCGTGGCGCTGGGCATGGGACAGCGAGGAAAATCGCAACGACTACAAGGATCAGCGTATCCATTCGGACGAAATGCACAACGCGGTGACCTTTTTCGTTCTCGGCATGGTTGCGAACCGTATCTGGAGCGCCATCCAGGCCGCATCGTCCGTTCGGCAGTATAACGCCTCGCTCGGCGAGCGGCTCACTTCCATGCCCTCCATGCAGACTCGCGTCACGACATGGGCGGGCAAGGCGGACGGCGTGGAGTTTCAATTCTCCTGGTGACGTAGCAGCTAAACTGCGTCGTCGGATCCGCACCGCGCGGGTGCGGCAGAAACCCTGCATACCGCAGGGGTCACGCGGGTATGAGATGGAGGAGCGTCACGGATCACCGTCCAGGTGGCGAATCGGGGCCGGGTGGAGTACTACCGAAAAAAAACCTTGCATCCTGCGCAACAATTGTGCACGTTGTTCGTAAAATCTGACCAGCCAGTCGAAAAAATGACCGAGCGTTCGTTTCGGGAACTGGTCAGTATTACGCAAGTGTTCAGCAGGAATGGAAAATAATATTCAGCAGCTCAGCAGAAAGGAACGCGAACGCCTTTTCAAGCGCCAGGAGATCATCCAGGCCGCGCGTCAGGTGTTCACGCTTCGCGGTTTCAACGCGGCAACGCTCGATGAAATCGCCGAGAGGGCGGAATTCGGGAAGGGCACATTATACAACTATTTCCAGAGCAAGGACGAGATCTTCGAAACGGTTCTTGCCGATATTTTCGAGGAATTCGTTGCGATCGCGGCAGAGGCCTGTTCTGATCCCGGCAAGGATCTGGAGGAGAGCTACACGTCGTTCGCCGCGAAGCTCCTGCGGCATCTCTTCGAGAATCACGGCATTTACTACCTCCTCATGCGCGAGATTCACAAGATGGAGCAGCAGTCGCATTTCGCCACGCTCTTCCCGAATCTCCTGATGCTCCTTGCTGAGCCGCTCAAGCAGAATCTGCGGGAGGAGTACCTCGAGAACAACGCGGCGGAGCAGCTGGGCTTCATGCTCATCACGATGATTCTGTCGCTGTTCCGGTCGAGTCTGCATATTCTCGGCCTCACACATTGCCACGACGAGAAAACGAACCTGGTGCTCTCCAAGGAGGAGATCGAGAATCAGATCGAACGGAATCTCACGATGATGCAGCAGGTGTATTTCAACGGCGTACTCTCGATGACGAAAAAAGGGAATTGAAGATACACATGAATCAGCACACTACTTTCATTACAGGACTCCCAATGCGCTTACTATTCGTGTTAGCGGCACTGCTCACGAGTTTTCTGGGCTCGCCGTTTGTGTCCGCGCAGGTCAGAACACTGACAATCGATGAAGCCATCAGCATTGCGGTGGAAAACAACCGGGATCTGGCGGTTTCACGTCTCGACATGGACAAGGCCGATTACCAGGTGCGTGAGGCAATCGGAACCGCGCTGCCCAATATTTCGGCAACCGGTACCTATTCGCGCATGCTCAAGAAGCCGGTCTTCTTTCTTCCGAAAAGATTCGTGGACCCTGATGCCGGCGACGGCGTCGTGCCCATCGAAGTCGGTTCGGACAACAGCTATAATTTCGGATTCGAGGCAACGCAGATACTCTTCAACGCCGCGGTTTTCACTGGTGTGGGAACAGCCCGGATATACCAGGATGCCTCGCGCTATCTCTACGACGACCGGTACAACAAGACCGTCACCGATGTCAAGAAGGCATTCCAGGGCGTCCTGCTCGCGCGGGAAGTGCACAGCCTGATGAAGGCCAGCCTCAAGAACGCCGAGGACAACCTGCACAATGTCGACGTCATGCTCAAGCAGGGTATCGTTTCCGAGTACGACTACATCCGTGCGGAAGTGCAGACCGACAATATCCGTCCGCGCGTGATCGAGGCGGAACGCAACGTGGTGCTCGCGACCAACGGTCTGAAGCTGCTGCTGAGCCTTCCGCCGGAAGAGGAAATCGAGATCAAGGGAAAGCTCGAGTTCGTCCCCGCGGAAGACGTGATGATGGCCCAGGCGGAACAGCTCGTCGTCGAGAAGAATGCGGCGCTCAAGGCGCTGGAAGAGCAGAGCCGCGTGAATCAGAAAATCGCGACCATCTATCGCTCCGAGTCGCTGCCGACGCTCGCCGCGTTCGGAAACTACTCGTGGCAGGCACAGAACGATGCATTGAGCAAGATTTCCTCCAATGATTTCATCGCCACCTCCCAGGTCGGGCTCTCGCTGAGTTTCAACCTGTTCAACGGTCTGCAGACGAGTGCCCGCGTCAACCAGGCCGAGATCGACTACCGCAAGTCGCAGGAGCAGTTCAGCGCCGCGCGCGACGGCATGATCACCAGCGCGCAGAACATACGCTACCGTCTCGATGAAGCACAGCGCCGCATCGAGTCGCAGACCCGCACGGTCGAACAGGCCGAGAAAGGGTACAAGATTGCGACGACACGCTACCAGACAGGATCGGGCACCCAGCTCGAAGTGAACGATGCCGACCTTGCCCTGCTGCAGGCGCGCGTCAACCGCGTGCAGGCGATTTACGATTACTCGCTGGCGAAAGCGGATCTCGAGCAGCTGCTCAGCGTCCATCACCCCTGAACGACGAATATTATTACCGTATCAATATGAGAACAGCAATGAAACGCATCCCTACTCTCTCCGCTCTGCTCCTCGCCACGGTGGCGATGTTTGCCCTCGCGGGCTGCGCCAAGGATAATGCCAATTCCGCACAGACTGGCGGCGGCAAAGAGGTCCCCGCGGTGACTGTCAGCGTTATGGAACTGCAGCCCTCGGAGTTCAATGAAATCATCGATGTGACCGGAACGCTTGCCTCGCCTGAGGACGTAATGGTGCCTTCGGACGAAGGCGGCCGCGTTCTCAGCTGGCTGGTCCCCCTCGGCGCGCGCGTGCGCGCGGGACAGGTGCTGGTCCAGCTCGACAGTGCGATCGTCCGATCCACCTTTGATGCGGCCGAAGCACAGTACAACATTGCGCAGACGAATTACGAAAAACAGAAGAACGTCTATGAGCAGCAGGGGATTTCCGAACTGCAGCTCAAGACCCTGCAGTATCAGCGCGACGCAGCCCGGGCCCAGATGAACATGAGCCGCGCGCGTCTCGAGCGCACCCGCGTCAAGAGCCCGATCAATGGAATCCTCAACGCGCGTCTGGTCGAAGCAGGTGAAATGAGCGCCCCGGGTCTCCCGATCGCGCATGTCGTGAACACCGACCGTCTGAAAATCGAAGCAGGCATCCCCGAGCGGTATGCGAGCAGCTTCCGCCTGGGCGACCAGGTCGAGTTCACGGTCGACGCGTATCCGGGCGTGACGTACAAGGGCAGCATCCGATTCGTCGGCGCCGCAGTCAACAAGGACAATCGCAGCATCCCCGTCGAAGTCGACGTCGCCGGCAGCGGCGGTCAGCTGAAGCCGGACATGATCGCGAAAATGAAAATCCGTCTCGGCGGGCGTGCGCAGTCCATCGTCATCCCCGAAGACTTCGTGTCCAAAACTGAGAAGAACGAGTTCGTCGCCTATGTCGAAATCGACGGTGTGGCGCACGAACGTCAGGTGAAAATCGGTGCCTCCAGCCGCGGAAGCCTTCTGATCACCGCAGGGCTGAATACGGGCGACCGTCTTATCACTCTCGGACATCAGAACGTGGCTGAAGGTCAGCGCGTGATCGTAAAGAACTGACGACGCACGAGACCGGAAAAAAGGAATATCATATTATGAAACTCTGGAATTTAGCAGTCGACAACCGGGTCGCGGTGTACATCCTCGTGTTCATCATCGTCCTGTTTGGATTCGACTCTTATATGGGACTCCCGCGCGAAGCGGCGCCCGATATCACGATTCCTCTCATCATCGTTTCCGTTCCGTACCCTGGCGTGAGCCCTGCCGACATGGAAGGCCTGGTCACCCAGCAGCTGGAGCAGGAATACAAAACGCTCAAAGACATCAAGGTGGTGACTTCCTCGTCGAAGGAAGGCCTGGCGACGATTTCCATCGAATTCAACGCCGGCATCGATATCGACGAGGCGCTCCGTCGCGTGCGTGACAAGACCAACACGGCGCGGAGCAATCTGCCGACGGACATCCTCGAGCCGGTGATTTCGGAAATCAACTTCAGCGAATTTCCGATCCTGTATGTCAACATCGGCGGCGATGTGGGCCTTCCGCGCCTCAAGGAGATTGCAAAGAACCTGCAGGACGAGATTGAGGGCGTTCCCGGCGTGCTCAGTGCCGATATCACCGGCGCGCTCGAGCCCGAGGTGCAGATCAACTGCGATGTCAACCGTCTCAAGGGATATGACATCAGCTTCGGCGACGTCCTCGGGGCGATTCAATCCGAGCACGTGACCATCCCGGGCGGTTCGATCGACAATGGAACCACCGATTACACGGTGCGTGTCCCGGGTGAGTACAAGGATCCCAAACCGATCGAGGACATCATCGTCAAGATGCGGAACGGACAGCCGATCTACGTCCGAGACGTCGCCGATGTGCGCTTTTCTTTCGAAGACCGGAGCACCTACGCCAGGCTCAACGACGAACAGGTCGTTTCACTTCCGGTCAAGAAGCGCGCGGGTGAAAACCTCGTACGCATCGCCGGCGACGTGAAGGATATCATCAAGAAGAACGAATCCAAGCTTCCCAAAGGCGTTACCGTCGAGGTGACCAACGATCAGTCCATCATGATCAAGGATCGCGTCTACGAACTTGAAAACAGCATCATGACAGGCATGTTCCTCGTCGTGCTCGTGCTGTTCATGTTCTTCGGCGTGAAGAACGCCATGCTGATCAGCACGGCCATTCCGCTTTCGATGCTGATGGGATTCATCGTGCTCTCCATCATGGGGATTACGCTGAACTTCGTCGTCCTCTTCGCGCTCGTCCTGGTGCTGGGGATTGTCGTCGACGACGCGATCGTCGTCATCGAGAATATCTACCGGCATCAGCAGGAGTACGGAGAGAACCTGATCACGGCCGCCAAGAAGGCGACCAGCGAAGTCGCGGTTCCCGTGACGACCGCGACCCTGACCACGATCGCCGCGTTTCTCCCGCTGCTGTTCTGGCCGGGCGTGGTCGGCGATTTCATGAGCTATCTCCCGATCACCCTGATCGCGACCATGCTCTCGTCGCTGGTCGTCGCCTTCGTCATCAGCCCGGTGCAGGGTTCCGTGTTCATCAATTACCGGAAGGAGATCGCAAAAGCGAGACAGAATCTCGAGCATCCTTCGGTCTGGAAAAAATACAACCCGTTCACCCTTGCGTATCACTGGGTCGACGAGCGTTTCTTCCCCGGGGCGCAGGGCAGCTACGTCAAGGTTCTCCGGTGGACGCTGCAGAACAAGGGCAAGACCATTTTCGGAACCATCGGACTGCTGATCTTCACGTTCGTGCTGTTCGGCATGTTCAACCCTGGCGTGGAGTTCTTTCCGAATACGCAGCCGGCGCAGCTTACGGTGACGGTCACCATGCCGCCCGGCACGCCGCTCGAGGTCACGAACGAACTGACGCACATGGTGGAAAAACGTCTCAAATCCATCAAAGGATACGACGACATCGAGTTCCGCGTCACCAGCGTCGGTTCCTCGAACAACCCGTTCGATTTCGGCGGTTCGTCGATATCGAACAAGGCGAACTACGCGCTCAGCATGTATCCGAAAAAGGATCGCCATCAGAGTTCCTTCACGACCCTCGATGAGATCCGTGCAGTGACGTCGGATATACCCGGTGCCGAAATCAAGGTCGATGCGCAGAAAATGGGTCCCCCCGTCGGCGAGGCAGTGAATGTCGAACTCTCCGGCGAGGATTTCTCCCAGCTGCGCACGCTGTCCGCCGCGATTCAGAACGAGATTCGGGATATCCCGGGGCTCGTGGATCTCGACGACGACTACAACGCAGGCAAGCCGGAAATCCAGGTGATCGTCGATCGCGAAAAGGCGGCGCTGCTCGAGATGAGCACCGCCCAGATCGGTTCGGCGGTGCGTACCGCGGTCAACGGCAGCGAGGCGGCCAAGTTCCGCGTGGGTGAGGACGAGTATAAAATCACGGTCCGCCTGCGTGAGGATCAGCGGCAGACGCCGGAAGACATCGAGAATCTGAACATCACGTTCATGAACAAGAAGGGGAAACTGCTTTCGGTACCCCTGACGTCGGTTGCCCGCGTCGTGAGAACGACAGGGCTGTCCGCGATCCGCCGCAAGGATTACAAGAGGCTGATCAGCATCACGGCCGATGCGCAGGGGCGTCTCGCAAGCGACGTGCTCAAGGATGTGCAGGTGCGTCTTGCATCGTTCCCTCTGCCAGAGGGCTACACCATCGGCTTCGCCGGGCAGCAGAAGGAGCAGGACGAAGCCTCGGCGTTTCTCGGCCGCGCGCTCCTGATCACGATTTTCCTGATCTTCCTGCTCATGGTCAGTGAATTCAATTCCCTGAAGGTCCCGTTCGTGATCATGATCTCGGTGGTGCTTTCGCTGATCGGCGTTCTTCTGGGTCTGCTGATCACGGGCCAGCCGTTCGGCGTCATCATGACGGGGGTGGGGGTCATCGCCCTCGCCGGTATCGTCGTGAAGAACGCCATCGTTCTGCTGGACTTCGCCAAGCAGAAAGTGAACGAAGGGATGCCGCTGGAAGAGGCGCTGCTGGAAGCCGGCCGCACCCGTCTGCGTCCGGTCGTCCTCACGGCCGTCTCCACCATTCTCGGTGTCGTCCCTCTCGCGACCGGTGTGGATATCGACTGGCGTCAGCTGACGCTCGTAATCGGCGCGGAAAGCTCCGACTTCTGGCGCGGTCTCGGTATCGCGATCATTTCCGGCCTTTCCGTTTCGACCTTCCTTACTCTCGTCGTAATCCCGACGCTGTATGCCTATCTGGAAGACCGGCAGCATGCCATTTCCGGATTCGTGCGCCGGCGCCTGGGGAAAGCGAAAAAGGAACCGGCCGTGCTTCCTGAAGCATAAGGCACGACGTAATGATAAAGCCGGCGGAGCAATCCGTCGGCTTTGTCGTTTGCCGCAAACTCTCTACTTTGTCCCATCAATAACGATCACGCACCTCGCCATGCAAAGCACTCCTCTCCGTCCCGCAGCACCCCACAAGCAACTCGACCTCGAACAGCTCCGCTGGTTCTGTCCGCTGGAATGCATTCCCGCGGATACGACCGAAGGAATCGAACCGATCGAAGGCATCATCGGCCAGGACCGGGCACTTAAAGCCCTGAAGCTCGGCGTCGAACTCTACAGTCCGGGGTACAACGTCTTCGTATGCGGCCTCTCCGGCACCGGCAAGGCCACGACGATTAAAACGATCCTCGAGAAAATCCAGCCGCGGAAAGTCACGACGCATGACTACTGCTACGTGCATAATTTCGAGGATCCGGATCGCCCGAAGCTCCTCGTGTTTGAACGGGGAAGCGGACGCCGCTTCCAGGCGGACATCGCGGAGGCGATGCAGATGGTTCTCGATCGCATCCCCGGTCAGTTCGAGGAAGAGGAAGTTCTCAAGAAAAAGCAGGCACTGGTCGACGAATACAATCGGATGGAAGCCGAACTGTTCACCGCCTTCGAACAGGAGCTCGAGCCCGAGGGGCTGGTCCTCGGCCGCGTGCAGGACGGACAGACACTGCACCCGGAAATTCTGATCAAGCTGGGCGAGAAGGCCGTACTGGTTTCGGATCTCCCCGGCGCGGTGATGCAGAACCTTCTGAAAAAAGAGGACGCCGAGAAGTATACCGAGAAGTACCGCGAGTACAAGCGCAAACTGCAGGATGTTTTCCGGCAGGGGATGAAGCTTTCACGCGAGTATCAGAAAAAAATCGCCGACCATGAACGCCGGGTGGGCGAGTTCTACGTCGGCGCGATTTTCACCGATCTGCTCAACGACTACACGGACGAGAACGTCCAGTCTTATCTCCGGGCACTGATCGAGAGCATCCTTGAAAACCTGGACCAGTTCAAGGTGCGCCAGGAAGAAGAAGTCGGGATTCCGACCGAGTATGAAGTGAACCTGCTTCTCGACAACAGTGCAACCTCGTGCTGCCCGGTCGTGATCGAAACCGCGCCGACGTTCCGGAACATCTTCGGAACGCTCGAGCGCAAGCAGGACGCGAACGGATTCTACTACACCGATTTCACGATGATCAAGGGCGGCTCGCTGCTGCAGGCCGACGGCGGCTTCCTGGTGCTCAATGCCGCGGATGCGCTCACCGAACCGGGGGTGTGGAAGAACCTGCAGCGCGTCCTCCTGTACCGCAAACTGGAGATCCAAAGCCTCGAGATGTTCGCCCAGCAGTCGGGCAGCGCGATGAAGCCCGAGGGCATCGACATCAATGTGAAAGTGATTCTCATCGGAAACAACGAAATCTACGCGGCACTGAGCGCGTACGAACGGGACTTCAAGAAAATTTTCAAGGTGAAGGCCGACTTCGACTACGAGATGCCGAACACCGACCTCGCCGTCAAGCAGTACACCGCGCTCATCCGGAAACTGATTTCGGATGAGGGAATGAAGCACTTCGACAAGCGCGCCATCGCGGGGATCGTCGAGTACGGGGCGCGGCTCGTGGAAAGCAAGAAAAAGCTGACGACGCAGTTCAGCGAAATCGCGGATATCGTGCGGGAAGCCAACTACTGGTGCGAACAGAACAGCAACAAGTACGTCACCGACGAGCATGTCAACAAGGCGATCGAGGAGACGTACAATCGCCACGCCCTGTACGAGGACAAACTGCAGGAGATGATCGATAACGAGGTCATTCTCATCGACGTGAGCGGGGAGCGGATCGGACAGATCAACGGACTCGCCGTCTATGGCGGCGAACGGTTCTCCTTCGGCAAACCGACGCGCATCACGGCCACCGTGTCTGCCGGCAAATCCGGGATCATCAACATCGAACGCGAAGCGAACATGAGCGGGAGCACGCACGACAAGGGCATGCTCATCCTGTCGGGCTTCATCCGGGAACAGTTCGCGCAGGAACGTCCGATGTCGCTGACCGCCAGCATCAGCTTCGAACAGTCCTACTCGGGGATCGACGGCGACAGCGCGTCCTCCACCGAGGTGTATGCGCTGCTTTCCGCCCTTTCGGATGTCCCGATACGGCAGTCGATCGCGGTGACGGGGTCGATCAATCAGAAAGGGGACATTCAGCCGATTGGCGGCGTGAATGAAAAGATCGAAGGATTTTTCGAGGTGTGCGAGCGGCGGGGACTCACCGGCGACCAGGGGGTTATCATTCCCAAGCAGAACGTCGACGATCTGATGCTGCGGGCGCATATCGTGGAAGCGGTACGCAGCGGACGCTTCCACATCTGGTCCGTCGCGCGCGTGCAGGAGGGCATCGAACTTCTGACCGGGGTGGCAGCAGGCGAGCGCGATCAGTTCGGGCATTATCCCGCTGATACCATTTTCGGCATGGTCGAACGGCGTCTCGAGCGCCTGTACGAAAATGCGGAGAACGGCGGCGAGTGAGCAGCTGAAGGCATATCCTGAAACAGGAAAATCCCCGGGCAGCCGGGGATTTTTTTATCGGTGAAGCATCGCGCGAATGGCGGGGATGAGGTCTTCGGGAAGAATGCCGCCCTCGAGCGTACAGACATGCGGATCCCCCGGACAGCGTGTCTGGCAATAATCGTCGGGGGGGAGCAGCGTGACGGCGCGGTTCCCCTGCGGTCCCCAGAGTTTCGGGGAACATGCGGTGAGGGGACAGAAGAGGCTCACCGTCGGGGTCCCCAGCGCGGCGGCAAGATGCATCGGCCCCGTACTTGCGGAGACGACCACATCGGCTTCCGCGATCATTCCCATCAGCATGCGAAGGTCGTTCGACGCATCGGGGAATATGACCCCGCGTTCCCGAAGCGGCGCGCAGGCCGCGCGGGCGTCATGGTTGCCGGGGGTGATGTTCAGGAGCACCTGCACATCGGGCATCACTTCCAGCAGGCGTTCGATGAACCGGACATAGATATCGAGCGTCCAGTTCGGCGCGGAGCGCCCGCTTTCGGGATGAATGGAAATCAGCGGCCTGCCGATCACGCGACCCGCGGCCGTCAGCCGTTCGCGGGCGGCGGAGCGCTCGGCGTCGGTCAGGAACGCTTCGGTGCGGAGATCGTCCGAACGAACCCCGATCGCCCGGGCGAGGTCCAGGCAGTAGTCCGCTTCATGGCGCAGCGGAATGTACTTCCTGCGGCTCACACTGCGTGCGAAAGTGAGGATCTGATAGAGTTTTGTTCCCACGCCGATGCGCGTGCGAATGCCCGCAAGCGCGGTCATCCATGCGTGCCGTTCAGTGGGCAGGAGCATCAGCGCGGTATCGAAACGGTGGCGTCGCAGCATGCGCAGACGGTCGAAGAAACCCGCACGTCCGGCATGGGTCTGTTCCCAGTCGTCGACGAGGATGGCGTCGAGATGCGGGCTGCCGCGGAGGACCGGCTCGGTCGCCGGGCGGACGAGCGCCGCGAGGTATGCATCGGGAAAGCCTTCACGCAGTGCGCGGATCACCGGGGTCGCCAGCGTGACGTCGCCGATGCGATCAGGGCGCACGACGAGGATGCGGCGGTGGCGCCGGCGCTGTGCGGCGGAAGGTCCGGAACTCGCCCCTTTCACGCGCGGTCTCCGCTCCGTTTCTCCGTCGAACCGCGGTCCTCTTCCGATCCCGCGCCATCGCCGCCGCGGTACTGCAGCTCCCACAGGTAGATCAGCATCTGCCGTTTGTTCGATGCGTGGATGACTGAGATGATGAATCCCTCCCAGCCGTCGAGGAACGCTCGCTGGAAAACGTACTTTTTCAGGAACTCCAGCGGGGGGCGGAGCAGGAAATCGAGAGCCGTGATGCGCCGCCGGCCGCGCTTCTCCCGCGCTTCGTAGAGCGCGTAATCGAGATTCTTCTTCAGCATGTGGCGGACTCGCGGCAGGGTGTAATGCAGCAAGTGGCCGCGGAGGTGCCCGCGGCTGCCATCGACGTCAAACCCTTCATGCACGAGACGTTCGGTCACCCGCGTCCGCTCGCGGCGGAAGAGGCGCAGCTGATGGTCGGGATACCATCCGCCGTGCCGGATCCAGCGGCCGTGAAAGTGATTTCGACGCGGAACGTAATATCCGTCGAGGGGGCCGTCGGCGCCGAGCACTTCGCGTATTTCCCTGCGAAGTTCTTCCGAAACGCGCTCGTCGGCATCCAGGCTCAGCACCCATGCGCCCGTGCATTCCGCCAGCGCAAAGGCCTTCTGGGAAGCATAGCCTTCGAACGGCCGGTACAGCACGCGGTCGGTGAATTCGCGCGCGATCTCCATCGTCGCGTCGTCCTGCTGGGAGCATACAACGACGATTTCTCCGGCGAACGAGACCGAGGCGAGGCAGTCGCGGATGTTATGTTCCTCGCTCCCCGCGATGATCGAGACGGAGAGCTGAGAGAATGCGCTGTCGGCAGATGAATTCATTCTCCCAATTTACGAAAAATGCAGGCGAGGGACCATGCCGTCGTATCAGAGGATGTCCTCATAATGTCCGTCCGCATCCGTCTTCAAAAGCAGGAGGTTGGTCGATCCCTCGGTCAGTTCCCCATAGGAACCGGTAACCCCGGTGAGAATGAACCCGCCTTCGAGCGTATTGGCGAGACCGAAGGCGCGGTCGAGATGGGGGCCTCCGATGGTTTTGCGCCATTCTTCCGTCCCGTTTGCGTCCAGCTTGATGAGGATGATATCGCTGCCTTCACCGCCATAGGGATCCGTGTAGCCGCAGACGATGAAGCCTCCGTCCGGAGTCGCTTCGATCGCCTTGCCGAGCGCGTTCCTCTCGAGGATCTGCTCCTGGTAGCCCTCGCCGTTCTGATCCAGCGTGATAAACAGCATGTTGGTGACATTGAGTTTCGGGTTGACATCGCCGATGATGCCGTAGGTGCCGAAGCGGGACACGGCGAAATCCGCTATGCCCTTGCTCTCCGTGGTCATCATTTCACTCTCCCATCCGAAGCCGGTCGTGTCGAGGTCCCCGCGCGCGGTGAGGGTGAACAGGCGGATCCGGGATTTTCCGTACCCGCGATACTCGGTGGTGCAGCCGACGAGGAAACTGCCGTCTTCCTTTTCAATCACCGCGGAGCCGAGATCGCGCTGGCTGCCGCCGAGGGTGAAATCCCAGGTAATACCGCCGACCTCGTCGAGGCGGGTCACGAGCGTCATGGAGTTCCCGGCGATGGGATCCTCGATCGAACCGGTCATGAGAAACCCGCCGGTACTGCATGCGATCACCTTGCCGAAATAATCGGTGCCCGTCCCGCCGTAATTGCGATACCAGCGCAGGGCGCCGTTGGCCTCGGTGCGGATGAGCCAGATGTCGGTATGCCCGTTGGTAAACGACAGGGTGGTCCCGGCAATGAGAAATCCCCCGTCGGGGGCCTCCACGACGGAGTAGCCCTCATCCGCGTATATGCCGCCGAAGGTTTTCGTCCAGAGCGTATTGCCGTCCGGATCCGTACGGATCAGCAGCACATCGAGCGAACCCATGTGCGGCGAGTACGCATGTCCGACGATGACAAAACCGCTGTCGCTGAGCTGTTTCACGTCGAAGCCCTGGTCCTGTGCGCTCATATTCACCGCACGGAGAAAGTACGGGGTGCGCTCATAAATCCGGCGGCGCGGCGTATCCGGGTCGGTCGGCGATACGCAGGCGGCCAGGAACGCGGCTGCGAGAAGAGTGAGGACGATGCCTTGTTTACTCAGCGTCATGGACAGCTCCGAGTCGGTCAGAGAAGAAGGGAAATGCCGTAGGTCAGGCCGGCGCGTTTCGAGGTGAACCAGGTATTCTGGTACGGATACGCGAGAAGGGAACCTTCGAGTCCGAGATGGAAACGCACGCGTCGATCCGGCATGTACATCAGTCCGAACCCTGCGCGCGCAAGGGGCCAGGCCTGAATTGTCGCACCGAAGCTCGTGGTGATGTACGGCTCGATGGATCCGTAGGCAATCATGGGCGCGAAGCGGTGGCGGTATCCGAGCAGCAGCCACGAGGTAAGCAGGTTCTGCTCGTACGTGACCTGCTTGCCGAACTCGACGCCGTGATAATGCTGTGAGAAGGGCTCCTGCCCGTATTCCAGTCCAAAGTCGTTCTGCTCGTCGGTGTAGTAGACGGCGGCCGCCATGTTTTCCATCCACGGATTCGATCGGGTTCCGATCGTCACGGCAGGGAAGGAAGCCGCGGAGACGCCACGGAGTTCGATGGAGAGGAAACTCAGCACGGGTTCGCGGCTGAGACCCGGGAAGTACCCGCGCGTATCGACGGCATCCTGTCCGGGGAATCCCTGCTGTGCGAGGACGGTGGCGTCTTCGCCCGGGACGGATCGGACGGAGGACGGAGGCGTCACACCGCCGCTCCCGGACACGGAAACGCCATCGCTGAAGGGGATGGCTGCATCGGGCTGCGCATTTGCGGCAAGGGTGGGAAGTTCTCCGGAGGTCTGCGTCGTGGGAAGAGTCTCGTCAGTATTGCGACCAGAGGCCTCTTCCTCCGTTCTCGCGGCGAAATCCGTTCCCGATGCAGCGGAATTCGCGCCATCCGTGACAGGCGGTGCCTGTGCGACGCGTGTTTCAGCTGCGTCCTGCATTGCGAAAGAAGGATCAACGGCCGCGGCGGCACGCATACGGGGTGCGGGAGCCGTCACGTTTGCCGGAGACTGCGAAGTTGCAGTCGCACGTGCCTCCCCGGCATCAGACTGACGGTCGCGGGTCGAGGAGCGATCCGACGCCCGGGTATCGGATTGAGCTTCGATCCGGGTGTTCGACTGCCGATCCGCGAGGGTGGGGATCCCGTCCCCGGATGGCGTTCCCTGCAGTCCGAAAATGATGGTCGCCGTGAGGAAAGCCGCGGCCGCCGCGGATGCCAG
This sequence comes from Bacteroidota bacterium, assembly GCA_003246455.1. GTDB lineage: Bacteria > Bacteroidota > Ignavibacteria > SZUA-365 > SZUA-365 > SZUA-365. Next base: position 23,433 of record QKAF01000141.1, on the reverse strand, counting down.
CGGAGCCCAGGCGTTGCGCAGGAGGAGGGCGGCGCCGACCAGGTGCGACGGACGGAGCGCGGGACCGGTCTGAAAGCCGAGCTGCGAAAACACCGCGCCCGTCAGTTCCGGCGGTGGTGCGGCAACGGCGCCGAAACGTCTCGCCTCGGTACGCAATCCGCGCAGCTGGCGCAGACGCGTCCGTAATTCGCCGTCCGACGCCAGCATGGAAAAGAACTGCTGCTCGAGTTCCGGAGAAAGCTCAGCATCGATGTACGCATGCAGCAGTTCGTTTGGGGTGCTTTGTTCGGTGTACATGACAGTACTCACTGTTTCTTCTGTTCGTGTTCGTATTCGGCAATGTAGGGTTCGAGGATCTTGCGGATCTTCTCACGCGCGCGGGTGACGCGGATGCGCACGTTGACATTCGTCAGATTCATGACTTTCGCGATTTCCTCATACGGCATATCGGCGAACTCACGCAGGAAAAACGCTTCCCGGTAATCTTCCGGAAGCAGTTCCATGGCCATGTGAATCAGCTCGAGCATCTCCGTTTTTTCATGCGAAGGAACGGCAACCGCGAGGGTGTCGTGCTCGATGCTGATGACGGGTTTGCGGTCGCGCTGCATATTGAGATAGAGGTTGCGGGCAATTTTTATGACGTACCCCGCGACGTTACTGACCTCGCGGCCCTGCAGCGCTCCTTCGTAGAGACGAGTGATCGCCTCCTGGAACAGATCGTCGCTCTCCTCACGCCTCCAGGCCAGGCAGCGGCAATACGCATAGAGATTTCCCGCGAGTCGGCCGTAAAGCTCCCTGAAGGCCGACTCCCCGACCGATCCGCCTTCCCGGACCTTCAGATAGAGTTCGAGATCGGTGCATTCCGTCAGTCGAGCCGGTGATTTATGGCTGCCGCGCAATCGCAATACATGGGTCCTTTGGTTCAACGAATCCGTGACCGCATACGAAAGAGACACGTGAGTGTGTACTTTGTTGCAAGATACTCAAGGGACAGAGAGAACGGAAGGGAGAAAGGGAGGGAGAGGACGGTCAGCGGGAGCGCCGGAAGTCTTCGAGCAGGCCCTCCGTCAGCCAGTTTGCCAGTGCCTGGCGATTATCGACGGAGATGAAACGACGCTGATCGAGGGGATTCTGGATGTTGCCGAGCTCGATGTAGACGGTTCGGGGATGGGTACTGCGAAGCATGAACAGACCGTCCCGTGCGGCGACAGTGCCCTGGTAGCCGCGCCAGGGCTGATGGGCGCGGTATTTTTCCTCGATGGTCTCCTGGAGAATGGTGGCGGTGCGCCGGGATGCGGCGCTGGAGGAATGGTGATAGAAGAAGATATCCACGCGGTCGCCTTCCTGTCGGCTGTCGACATGCAGGACGATCAGGCGCTGATACCTGATATTGCGGTTGTGCCGGGAAAGCCGGTTGACGATGTTCGTGCGCTGCTTGAGCCGGTCGAGCTGTCCGACGGGGATGGCGCTTCCTCCCCAGGCCTCCTCGTCGGTGTCGCAGAGAAGCAGGCTGTCCTCACGGATGCCGTCGTTCGGGTCCCGAATGATGACATACACTTTCGCATCGTGTTCCAGAAGCTTCCGTGCGAGGCGCAGCCCGACGTCGTAGGCGTACTCGTCTTCGCAGAGCGTTGTCCCGTCGCGCTCGCCTCGCGCGCCGCTGTCGGGGCCGCCGTGACCGCCGACGATATAAAACACCGCGTCGCGCAGCCTGTTGTCGCGAAGGACGACTTCCTCCTGTCCCTTTCCGAAAATGGCGTAGCGCCGCACCGTGCCGGGTTCATCCGGACGCGATGCGGCGCTGACTCCGAAACAGAGCAATAATAACGGAAGGGTGAAAACGATACGTGGATGGAGACCGCTCATCCGCCGATCAGATGCTCCTTCATGTAATCCATGTAATACTGGAAGAGGCCGAGACGGGATTTGAATCCGCCAGCCACCCCGTGGTTGCCGTTGGGGTAGATCCGCATGTCGAACTGCTTGCCGGCCTCTTCGAGATTGTCGATGAATTTCATCGTGTTCTGCACATGCACGTTGTCGTCGAGTCCGCCATGGATGATGAGCAGATTGCCTTTGAGCCTGTCGGCGAATTCGAGGCAGGAACCGACCTTGTAGCCGTCGGGATTGTCTGCCGGGCGCTGCATGAAGCGCTCCGCGTAAATGGTGTCGTAGAACGTCCATTCCGTGACAGGCGCGATCGCGACCGCGGTATGGAAATAATCCGCACCGAGCAGCATGGTCAGCGCGGACATGTATCCGCCGTAGCTCCAGCCCCACATGCCGATACGGCCTGCATCGACGTACGGAAGCGTGCCGAGATATTTTGCGACTTCCACATAGTCATGCACTTCCCACTTGCCGAGCTGCTTGTACACGGCATGCTTGAACGCCGTGCCTCTCGCGCCGCTGCCGCGGTTGTCGGCCTGGATCACGATGAACCCCTCGCTGCAGTACCACTGCTGCATCGTTCCCGGCCAGCTGTTGCGGACAGCCTGCGTGCCCGGACCGCCGTACACGTCGAAAAACACCGGGTATTTCTTCGAGGGATCGAAATTCGCCGGTTTCATCATCGAACAGTCGATCGACCAGCCGTCTTCCGTCGTGACGGTAAACAGTTCCTTTTCGCTCCAGTAATATTCGTCATACACCGCGGCATCCATTTCGGCCATGTCGCGGAGTTTGTCGCCGTCGCCGTCGAAAAGTTTCCGCTGCATCGGGCGCTGCACACTCGACCAGGAGTCGATGTACATTTCGCAGGTGGGACTCATCGAGAACGAATGCGAGCCGTTCTCCTCGGTAAGCTGCTCCTTGTCGTCGCCGTCGATGCCGATGCGGTAGAGATGCCGTTCGAGCGGGGAAATCTCCGTGGACACGTAGTACAGGGACTTTTCGTCGGGCGTCATGCCGAGGACGTCGACGACTTCCCATTTTCCCGTGGTGATCTGCCGGATGAGCTGTCCTTTATAGTCGTACAGGTACAGGTGGTTGAAGCCGTCACGCTCGGAGGCCCACACGAACTGGTCCTTCTTGCCGAGGAAATGCAGCCATGCGCCGTCTTCCACGCCGATCCATCCGGTTTCCGACTTTTCATTCAGCACGACGCGGGTGCTGCCTGTCGCGATGTCCGCGAAAAGCAGTTCGAGCTGGTTCTGCAGCCGATTCATCCGGTAAATGCACAGGGTGCCCGGGTCGCGTGTCCACTGCATGCGCGGAATGTACACGTCGGTATCGGTGCCGAGGTCCATCCAGCGGATGTCGCCGGATGCGAGGTCGATCACCCCGATTTTTTCGACAGGATTGTTTTCGCCCGGCTTCGGATAGCGGATGCGGACGAAATCATAGTACAGGGGCATGAAGTCGGTCATGGTGAACTCAGGGACCTGTCGTTCGTCTTCCTGCCAGAATGCGATGTGCCGGCTGTCGGGTGACCACTGCCAACCGTCCACGATACTGAATTCCTCTTCGTACACCCAGCCGAACCGGCCGTTGTGCACGTCGGTAGCGGCATCGTTCGTCAGCTGCGTCTCGACACCCGTCCCAAGGTCCATCACGTAGATGTTGTCCTTGTACACGTATCCCGCCTTGCTGCCGTCCGGAGCGACCTTGACGTTCATCACGCCTTCAGGATGTTCCGGAAGCGCGATCAGCTTTTTGCTGCGCACGTCGTAGACGGCGTATGTGCCGATAGACGAGCGGCGCCAGATCGAATGTTCCTCCAGTGTGAAGACGATGAAACGCTGGTCCTCCGACCATTCGTAGCCCTGGAAACTGATCGGTTCATCGCTTCCGGCGAATTTCAGGTCGCTGCCGTCGATCAGCAGCGTTTCGTCTCCGGATTTCGCCGCGACCTTCCAGATGCTCTTCACGCCTTTGTCCGCTTTGATGTACGTGTAATGCTCGCCGTCGGCCATCCACGCGAGCGCGCCGAGACGCGGAGCGAAAAACTTCGGATTCATGAATACATCCTGGAGCGTCACAGGTTTCTTCTGTGCGAAGGACGTCGCCGTGAGAGCGAAAACGGCCAGGAGCAGAAAGATCGGGAAGCGAGACGGAGAACCCTTGCGTAGCATATGGTGCGTTCCTTGTGTATGGGACAGTCAAACGGATAAGCAGAATGGAAAGCGGAGAATCCCGGATCAGCCGTCGAGCGGCAGTGCCGCGATCCCGTCGCGCGAGAGCCGGTAGAGATGCCATTCCTTCAGATGGTCTGCGCCGAGACGCCGGTAGAAATCGATCGCCAGTTCGTTCCAGTGGAGTACCGTCCAGTCCATGCGGCCGCAGCCGCGATCGCGTGCCAGCCGGGCGCAGTGGAGAAAAAGGCCGAGCCCCACCTTCCTGTTCCGGAACGCGGGCAGGACAAAGATATCTTCCAGGTACAGCGTTGGCAGCGCCAGGAAGCTCGAATAGGTTTCGTACACGATGGCATAACCCGCCGGACGTTCATCGATGAACGCAAGAAACGCTTCGAAGCGCGGCTGCGGTCCGAAACCGTCCCGGACGAGACGCGTGCGGGCGCCGGCATCGGGACGGTCGAGTTTTTCGTAATCGGCGAGCGCATCGATCAGCGCGAGAAAATCATCCGCGTCGTCTTCACGGGCCTGTCGAATGTCGATGTGTTTCAGCTCAGGTTTTGACTGCATGGCGCAATGGTGGGAGAGGAGGGTTGGTGAATCGAGATCAGAAGAGCAGGGAAACGCCTCCGTCAAACTGCGTAGCCGTTTCGAACTCCGTCTGCCCGCTCTCCGTGGAAAACTGAAAAGCGGGTCCGAAACGGAAAAATACGGAAAACCCCTCATGAAAGTAATACTCGCTGCCGAGGGCCGGGACGATCGCGACGCGGGTCTGTTTGAACCCGTCAGGAAGTGTGCCGCTCGACGTGTAGACACCGAGGAGGGACAGCGTCGGACTGATGGACGCATCGGGATGGGTGTACCAGTTCCCGCCGACAGTGACCGAGTATCCGGGAGTGTATTCCTTCCGTTCGTTCTCCCTGAGCAGGGTAATCTGCATCCATCCGGCAGAGGCCTCCAGCGACAGGGGCCGGAGCACGAAACAGCGCAGTCCGACACGCAGCCCGTTGACGGACCCGGCCGCGAAATGCGGTCCGATGCTTCCGCGTCCAGCGGTCTCGGGCGCGGTCTGGCCCCAGCCAGGAACGGCACCGAGCAGCAGAACTGCTGCGAGAAGAAACGGTATGGCTTTCGCTGAATTCATGATGCAACAATATACAAAAAGCCGTGTATGTTGCGTGCCGGAGAAGCGGAATGCGTATATTCAAAAATCATTCGCCACCAAGGAGGAACCATGAATTTCGAAGAAGCGATGCAGAAGGGATTTCTCAATATTTCAGAAAGCGACGCGGACAAACTGCTCGGAGATCTGTTCGACGACGACGATCCGACCGTCCGCCTCGATGCGGGACTCGCGCTGCTCGGCACTTTCGTGCCCAAGGAGAAAGTGCCGATGGTGCTCGATCTCGCGCAGGTGATTATCGACGCGAACGAGGAGATCGAATTCGCCGGCGGCAAATTCGACGCGGACGAAGACGACTGAAGGGAGGCAGGCGGCTGCCGTATCGACGTGCCGTGACGGTCCGCGATACGGGGCGATGCTGACAATGGATTCCAGACCACATGTACAGACACTGCCGGAATGGTGGCTGAAGTCACTCGGGCGCATGACGGGCATCAAGGATTTTGACGCGTCCGCCATGCGGCCGTACGTGCCTGTCCTCCGACAGCTTTCCGCGCATCTCAACGATGTCGAGGAACGCCGGGGGAAGGCCATGACCTACATGCGCGACCGGCGGCAGCGCGAGGCCTATCTCCTGTATTACGCGACCGTCAATTTCCCCAAGCTGCTCTGGCCGCTTGGGGAACTCTGGCCTGACGGTCCCCCGGAGGGTGACGGTCCCTTGCGAATACTCGATGTCGGGTGCGGACCGGGAACCGGCGTCGCCGGGCTGCATGCGTGGGCGGACCGCCAGCCGAATCCGCGGCCGATGCATGTGCGCGGCATCGATGCCGTCGAGGCGAATGCCGCCCTGTATCGCGAGACCGGACGCCTGCTGCGTGAAATGACCGGCCACCCGATCGAATGCGACGCAGCTGCAGGCGATGTCCGCCACCTCGACGGAGAGGCCGGCAGCGTCGACCTCATCATGGGGATGAACGTGCTGAACGAACTTCCTGATCACGCGTTGCCGCGTTTCCTTGACCGGAGCGCGGATCTCCTCGCGCCGCGGGGTGCGCTGCTGCTGGTCGAACCCGCGCTGCGGACCACCTCGCGCATCCTGCTTCAGCTGCGAGACAGCGCCGTCGAAAACGGGTGGACGGTCGTCTCCCCGTGTTTCCGGCAGGGGAACTGCCCGGCCCTGGTCAACGAGAAAGACTGGTGTCATCACGATATTCCATGGGAGCGTCCGGCCTATATCGAATGGCTCGACGAGGAAATCGGAAACATCAAAAAGTCACTGAAATTCAGCTGCATGGTCCTCCGCAGGGAACCGGCGACAGCGGCAGGCGCGGATCATGCGCCCCTGCGCGTCGTCAGCGAGCTGTTCGTGGAAAAAGGACGGACCTGGTGTTTCTGCTGCGGAGAAGAAGGCCGCCGCATCTACCAGCGCAACCATCGCGATCGAACGGACGAGAACGGTCTGTTCGATGGACTGATGCGGTATGATGCCATTACGCTGGAAGGGGAAGATGTTCGCGCGAACGACGTCCGCATTTCCGCCGCGACGGCGGTACGGGCGTTCGAAGGCAGTACCGGCGGTGCGAGGTGAGCGCGGGCATCAGTGCAGCGTTACCGCGATGCCGTTGCGAAGCTGGAGATCGTAGCGCTTGACGTTCAGCGTCGGCCGGCTGTTGTACCGGTAGTTCAGGCTTGCGGAAAAGGTCAGCCACTCCGACAGGCTGAACACGAGCGCGGTTTCATTGGACAGGCGGAAATCCTCGGGAGAAGCGAGCACAGGCTGAAAATAGGTCGTAATCTGCAGCGACGCCGTCCCGAATCCACCCGCGTTCAGCGTCAGGTAGTTCGTTGACCGAAGCCGGTCGTGCACGGTGGCATCGGGCGTGGTCGCGTAGAATTCATGCTCGTACATCAGGCCTACCCCGATATACATTTCCACACCGAACCCTTCATGCTCGCCCCGGGGACGCAGCGGATGCCAGCGAGTGCCGCCGCCGATCAGATTGCGGTTCTTCAGGGAAATGAACTCGTTGAATTCCGACTGCGCGAATCCCTCCAGCGTGAGCAATTCCGACATACCCCACATGGAGCGGACATGCAGAAAACCCTTGTTCGTGATTTTGCCCTTGCGGGCTTCCTTGAAGTCGTATTGCGCGACGATGAAATTGTCGTTGCCTTTCCGGGCGTAGTCGAAACGCAGTCCGCCCGCGGCGGCGACGAACTCCGAATTCCCGCGGTCGAGTCCGAGCGAGAGTCCCGCGCTGTAGAACGCTCCCGTCGTGCTGTCGGCGCGGCGGAGTTTCTCGGTGTTGACCTGGGCCCGTGCAGGAAAGGAGAGCACGAGCAGCACCAGGGCGACGACGGCGAAGAACTTCATTCGCCGTTCCCTTCTGCGGGAAGGTAGGGGAGGAGGATGGTGAAGCGTGAACCTTTTCCCGGCGTGCTTTCGACCCGGATGCTGCCCCCGAGCAATTCGGTGAACTTCTGCGTGATCGCGAGCCCCAGCCCGCTGCCGTCGAAACGGCGGCCGTAACCTTCGCTCACCTGCCGGAATTCTTCAAAAATGAGGGAGAGATTTTCCTGGTTGATGCCGATCCCGGTATCGATGACCTCGATGCGCACATGCGGCCGGTCTTCGAGGATTTCGAGTCGGGTCAGCACATGGACATAGCCCTGCGTGGTGAACTTGATGGCGTTGCTCACCAGATTGTTGACGGTCTGCCGCAGCAGCCGCGGATCCGTCCAGAGCTGCAGGTCGGTTTCCTCGGCCATGCATTCGATGCGCAGCCCTTTCCGTTTCGCCAGCGGTTTGAACAGCAGGCAGACTTCCTCGGTCAGGGCGTTGATACTCACCAGTTCTGGGATCACCTCCATGCGGTCCGATTCGATGAGCGAGAGGTCGAGAATGGAATTGAGGGTTTCGAGCAGCCGATGTCCGCTGGTATTGATGATCTCCGCCATTCGATGCTGCGGAGCATCGATCAGTTCCTCGCACAGCAGTTCGCTGAAGCCGAGGATGGCGTTCATCGGCGTCCGAAGCTCATGGCTCATGCTTGCAAGGAAGATGGATTTGAGGTGGTTTGACCGCTCGGCGGCTTCCCGGGCTTCAATCAGGTCGCGTTCGAACGCGCGGCGCTCGGCGACGTCGCGGCAGATTGCGACGCAGAGCGGCTGTTCGTGCAGGGTATAATGGACGATGGAAATCTCCACAGGCAGCTGTTTCCCATCCTGCGCGCGGAGCGTCGCCTGAAGGAGTGTCCCGTTTTCTTCCGGATGCGTGATGTGCGCGCAGACCTCTTCGGTATCGTCGGTGGAAAACAGGCTCAGGCAGAGGAGACCCCGGAGAGCCGTGTCATCGTAGCCGAGTGCGTCGCGGGTTGCCTGATTGGTTTCGACCACGGTGCGCTTCACCGTATCGATAACGATGATCATATCCGTTGCCGCGTTGAAGAGCCCGCGGTAGAATTCCCTTTCAGCGAGAGCCATATCGCTCACGCCGCCAACATCCTGTACGCGCGTTGAATCCCCATCCTGTTCAGGCACGGTGTAGTTCCTGCACTATGGTAAATCACTATCAGGGCGAAATCATCAAATGCTGCATCACGCCGCACGGGACGCAGGCGGGCGTCTGTCCGGTACGTGCGACATCCCGTGTACGGTCCGGAAGAACTTCTGTCGAGTCGAGAGAAAAACATACAAAAAAAATGGCTTTGTACAAATCTGTCGCGATGCCTTCTGGACGCATTTTCCTGCGGATGTACGGCCTGCGGAAGGAATTTCCTTCCGCATTCCTGCGTTGTGGGGGGTAGATCGCATTCCAACTCCGGTTTCGCGCGGACAGGACGGCCTCCAGGTCCCTGTCGCGCTTCACGCTCGCGTATCGCAGCCATGCAGTGCGATTTCACGCCATTCATCATTGTGGAAGCAAATATGGACACGGATGAGCTGACCGAAGGACTGCTCGCATCGTATGCCCGCGAAGGGGCGATCAATCATCTCGAGGGGCATACGCTGCCGTCCCGGGACGGGATCATCGACATCGTGCGCGACATAGAAGCCCTGCTGTTTCCGGGGTTTTTCCGCGACGAGAAGCTCGGGCAGGGAAATCTCCGATACCTCACCGGGACGAGACTGGTCCATGTCTATGAAAGCCTGGTCCGGGAGGTGGAAAAGAACCTCCTCTTCGATGCCGAGGCACGGGATGCCGGCGCTTCCGTCGGATCCGCCCATACGGAAGCACATTTCCGGGACCAGGCCTGCTCGACGGTGGATTACTTCTTTCAATCGCTTCCGTCGATCCGCAGCGTGCTTTCCACCGATGTGGATGCGCTGCTGGACGGCGACCCCGCGGCACGCTCCCGGGAAGAAATCATCCTCTCGTATCCGGGTCTGCGCGCGATCGCCATTCACCGCGTGGCGCATTTCTTCTGGACACACGACGTCCGGCTCATCGCCCGCATGATGAGCGAGTACATCCATTCGCGGACCGGGATCGACATTCATCCGGGAGCGCGCATCGGCCAGTATTTCCATATCGATCACGGCACCGGCGTGGTGATTGGAGAAACGACGCTGATCGGCGAGCACGTGAAAATATACCAGGGGGTTTCCCTCGGCGCGCTGAGCGTGGCGAAGGAATTGATCGGCGTCCGCAGGCATCCGACGATCGAGGACCGGGTGACGATTTATGCGGGCGCCACGATACTGGGCGGCGAAACCGTGATCGGGCACGACGCGGTCGTCGGCGGGAACGTGTGGCTCGTGAAATCCGTGCCGCCGCACTCCCTCGTGACGAGCGAACCGCGGGTCAACGTCACGCACGCAAATGACCGCAGCAGCAACTGGCATTACGTCATCTGATTCGGCGGACGGTTCGATCGCCGTGATGAAGTCCGGACTGGACCACGACCAACAATCACACTGTTCAACAGGGTCCGCCGCAGCGGCAGGACCGGAAAGGAGTCTCTCATGCGAGTCAACAACATCAACGCCGCGATCGGCAACACGCCGCTCGTTCGCCTGTCAACGCTGTCGCCCGAGGGCGGTGCCACGGTGTGGGTCAAGCTCGAATCCTTCAATCCGCTCGGCTGCGTAAAAGAGCGTCCCGCGCTCTTCATGATCGAGGAGGCGGAGAAAGCCGGGCTGATCGCACCCGACCGGAGCCTGATCGTGGAACCGACATCGGGGAACACCGGCATCGGTCTCGCGATGGTGTGCGCGGTGAAGGGGTATCGGCTTGTGCTGACGATGCCGGAGTCGATGAGCATCGAACGCAGGAAGATCCTGGCGCATCTCGGGGCGGAACTGGTGCTCACCGAAGGCGCGCGCGGCATGAAGGGCGCCATCGAAAAAGCGGAACAGATCGCCGCCGAGCGCGAGGGCGTTTTCATTCCCCAGCAGTTCCGAAACCAGGCTAACGTGAAATCGCATCGCGAAACGACAGCCGTCGAGATCCTGGCCGACATGCAGGGACTCTCGATCGACGCCTTTGTCGCCGGTGTCGGGACGGGCGGCACCATTACCGGGGTGGGACAGGTGCTGCGCGAACGGCTCGGCAGCGCTCCCCGCATCGTCGCAGTCGAACCCGCGGATTCACCGGTGCTGAGCGGCGGCGATCCGGGACCGCACAAAATCCAGGGCATCGGAGCGGGATTCGTCCCGGAAATTCTGGATCGATCCGTGATCGATGAAATCATGACGGTCAGCAACGACGACGCGATCGCGATGGCGCGACGACTCGCGCGCGAGGAAGGGATGCTGGTCGGAATCTCGTGCGGGGCAGCGGCGCATTGCGCGATCGAAGTCGCGCGTCGGCTCCCGTCCGGGCAGAACGTGGTCACGGTTCTCCCCGATACGGGCGAACGCTATCTCTCGACGCCGCTGTTCGCCGACGCCTGATCTCAAGGTCCACCGGACAGAAATGGCGGCGGATAGAGCGCCGCGCGTTCCTGAAATCGGCAGGACTTTGAATTTGGGACGGCAATCGGCAATTTTGTCCATGGAGAAAACGGTCGAAATATCGCTGGAGGATGCGTATCGGTCCTGTCTCCGGCTTGCACGATCGCATTATGAGAACTTTCCCGTCGCCTCGATGCTGATGCCGCGACGGCTTCGTCCCCATATCGCGGCCGTTTACGCCTTTGCGCGGCTGGCCGATGACATCGCCGACGAGGGGACTGCTTCGCCGGAGGAGCGTCGCCGGGGTCTCGAGGCATGGCGGAGCCAGCTTCGCCGCGTCGAAAAGGCGGGCGTGGCAACGGACCCGGCATTCGGCGGGGGAGAGGCATCGGTGGCAGCCGGTCACGCGCGGGAAGCGACGCAGGAGGTCCTGCATCCGCTCTTTATCGCCCTCGGCGATACCATTCGCCGATTCGACATCCCGCCGCAGCTGTTCCACGACCTGCTCGACGCATTCGTTCAGGACACGGAGCAGCAGCAGTACGAGACGTTCGATGAACTGCGCGGTTACTGCCGCCGCTCCGCGGATCCCGTCGGCCGCATCATCCTTTCACTCTTCGGCTGTCTCAACGAGGAAACCGGTCCTCCGTCCGACGCCCTGTGCACGGGGCTTCAGCTCGTGAATTTCTGGCAGGACGTTTCCGTCGATCGGCAAAAACCGCGCCTCTACGTACCGCTCGAAGACCTGGCGCGCTTCGGGCTTTCAGCCGCCGACATCCTCGACGGCAGTGACACGCATGCCACGCGGACGGTCATCGCCTTCGAAGTCGATCGCACGCGCGCGTACTTCCGGGACGCGCTGCCGCTGTTTCCTCTCGTGCCACGCCGGCTTCGGCTGGAACTGAATGCGATCTGGCGCGGAGGGATGCGCGTGCTTGAAAAAATAGAAAATCAGCGGTATACTGTCATACAATCCCGACCCGCGCTGTCCGCAGCGGATACGCTGTCCATGTTATCCGCTGCCGTGCTCAAAGGAATGCCCCATGCAGGAAGCTGACCTCGCCGCAGATATCACCCGACGAAGCAAGACCAATTTCATGGTCTCTTTCGCCATGCTTCCGGTAGAGAAGCGCGACGCGATCCATACCGTGTACGCTTTCTGCCGCTGCACCGATGACATCGTCGACGAGGCGGGGGATCATGCGAGCAAGACGGCCATGCTCAAGCGCTGGGGCGAGGAACTGGAAAAGGGACTCCGCAACGAAAGCAGCCACGCGCTGCTGAACAAGCTGAATGTCATCGCGACCCGTTTCAACATTCCCGCCGTGCATTTCTTCGATCTGATACGCGGCATGCGGATGGACCTCGAGCGTACACGGTACGAAAGCTTCGATGAGCTGTACGAGTACTGCTACAATGTTGCTTCCACCGTCGGACTCATGTGCTCGGAGATTTTCGGGTATACCAACGAAAAGACGCGCGAATACGCCGTCAACCTCGGTATCGCGCTGCAGCTCACCAACATCGTCCGCGATGTGAAAAGCGATGCGGAAATCGGGCGCATCTACCTTCCGCACGAGGACTTCGTGCGTTTCGGATATTCGTACGAGGAACTCCTTCGATCGACCTACAACGAAAATTTCGTCCGGATGATGCGCTTCGAAACCGCGCGCGCCCGTGAATACTATCAGCGCGCGCGGACCTCACTCGCGCATGAAGATCACGCCGCGTTCTTCGCCGCCCGGATCATGGATCGCATCTACTACCGCATCCTGCAGAAAATCGAGCAGAAGCAGTTCGCCCTGTTCGACGAACGGATTTCCATCTCCTCCTTCTCGAAGATGCGTCTCGCCGCTGCCGAATACTTCAGCCGCGCACCGCTGCAGTACGCAACGCTCACATGAAACACTGCGTCGTCGCGGGCGGCGGTCTTGCCGGACTCGCGGCAGCCCTTCGTCTCTCCGCTTCCCCCGGTCTTACCGTCACCCTCTGTGAATCCGCCCCCGCGCTCGGCGGGCGCGCGCGGTCATTCACTGACCGGCAGTCGGGACTCGAGATCGACAACGGTCAGCATGTGCTCATGGGCTGTTACCGGGCGACGCTGCGGTACCTGGAGGAGGCCGGCACGACCGTTCCGCCGCTGCGGCGCATGAAGGGACTCGCACTGCCGTTTGTCCATCGAGACGGACGCAGCGCCGTGCTGCAGGCCGGCAGTCTTCCGCACCCGCTCTCGCTTGTGCAGGCGTTTCTTCGGTACGACATCCTGCCGGTCATGAGCCGCCTGCGCATTCTGCGTGTTTCGATGTGCCTGCGCCGGCTTCACGCTTCGGATCCTGCCGCGCTCGATGCGGTCAGCGCCGGTGAATGGCTGCGCGCATGCGGCCAGCGGCAGGAGGAAATCCGGCACTTCTGGCGGCCGGTCATACTGGCGACCATGAATGCCGAGGCGGAGCAGACTTCCGCCCGGCTCTTTGCCGTGGTGCTGCGGGAGATTTTCCTCGGACCTGCCGATGCCGCGGACATGCTGCTGCCTGAAACGGGCCTTTCCCCGCTGCTGATCGATCCCGCCCGGCGAACACTCGAGGCACGGGGCGTTCGCATCCATACCGGTTCCGGAGTCACCGCAGTTTCGGTGGTCGATGCAGGGGAGGCGCCCGCTGAAGGAGCGGACACCCGGCGCGTTTCCGGCGTCCGCTGCGGCGAAACGGCCGTTCCCGCGGACGCGGTGATCCTCGCAGTGCCTCCGTGGGCGCTGCAGCGGATCGAAGTGTCCGGCAGCGGTGCTCCGATCGTCCCGTTCGCGGCGGAGCGCTTCGCGCCATCGGAGATCCTCTCCATCCATATCTGGTGCGCACGCGATCTCGGCGGCGCGCCGATGACCGGAATGCTCGGGACCACGCTGCAATGGGTGTTTTTCAAGGGGAAAACGGGTTCGTCAGAGTTCCACTATTCGTGCACGGTTTCGGCGGCGCGGGGAGACGAAACCGCGGATGAAACCGCGATGCGGACGATGCTGCTTCAGGAACTGCGCCTGCTCGATGCCGGTCTCCGGGACGAGGAAATTCTGCGCATCCTGCCCATTCGCGAGAAACGTGCGACATTCACTCCCGCACCGGGGCTGGATCCGTTTCGTCCCGGCCCGAGAACCAGCATCAACGGGCTCCTGCTGGCGGGAGACTGGACGGCGACCGGACTCCCCGCCACGATCGAGGGGGCGATCCGGAGCGGGCAGACGGCGGCGGATCTTCTGCTGGAAGATCCGGGCTGAATACGGCGTTTCCCGCGGTTTCACACGGAGGGATTTTTCCGGCTGGAATCACGCGCGGAATTTTTCTTATTTACAGAGATGTTGTGCCCGAAGACGATCCGCATATCTCCGCAAGCCGGATGCGGGCGCGATAACACAGAAGAAAGGAAATCCCATGGCAGAGATGCCCGCGGCTGACAGGCCGCGCGTGGTTGTCGGCATGTCGGGCGGCGTCGATTCGAGCGTCGCCGCGGCGCTGCTCGTCGAGCAGGGTTACGATGTGATCGGCATCACGATCAAGACATACAACTATGAGGAGGTCGGGGGTAACACCGCGAATGACAGCAGCTGCTGTTCGCTCGACGGCATCAACGACGCCCGCGTCGTCTGCCTGGACCTCGGCATCCCGCATTTCGTTCTCGACTTTTCGCGCCCTTTCAAAGAGCATGTCATCGACATGTTCGTCGAGGAGTATCTCGCCGGCAACACCCCGAATCCGTGCGTCGTGTGCAATCGGAAAATCAAGTGGGAGGAACTCATCCGCAAGGGAATCGGGCTGGGTGCGGATTTCGTCGCGATGGGACATTATGCCCGTCTGCGGCATGACGCCGATACCGGACGCTACTGGATTGCGCGCGGGGAGGACGCCGGCAAGGACCAGTCGTACGCCCTGTGGGCGGTGTCGCAGGAAAGCCTCGCGCGAACGGTTTTTCCCCTCGGGGAAATCAGCAAGGAAGAAGCGCGCCGCGTCGCCGAACGGCTCGGTGTGAGGACGGCGCAGAAGCAGGAGAGCTACGAGATCTGCTTTATCCCCGACAACGATTACACGCGGTTTCTGCGTGAAGCGGTCGACGGACTCGACACCCGGGTAAAAGGAGGAGACGTGTTGTTCGACGGCAGGAAAATCGGCGAGCATGACGGGTACCCTTTCTATACCATCGGACAGCGCCGCGGTCTCAACGTGGCCATCGGCGAACCGGTGTTCGTTACCGAGATCAATGCGGGCGACAATACCATCACCGTCGGGCGGAAGGAGGATCTCGAGCGGAGGGGCTGCATCGTCCGGGACGTGAACATGCAGAAGTACCCCTTTCCGGATGCACCGCTTCGTGTCCTGGCGAAAATCCGCTACAAGGATCCCGGCGCGCCCGCGGAACTGCGGCCTCTCCCCGATGGACGCATCGAACTCGTATTCGACGAGCCCCGGCGGGCGATCACCCGCGGGCAGTCCACCGTCTGGTACGAGGGCAGCGACGTCGTCGGTGGAGGGATTATCGAAGAGGTATTCGCTGCAGCGCGGTAATCGGAGGGAAGCGAGATCCCGCCTGTCGATGTCTCTCGCATTTCGCGCGAAAGAAAAACGGCGTCCCATGGAGGACGCCGTCTGCATATACTGCCGGGGCTGAAGCTCAGAGAAGATCCTTGACGACGTCGCGTTCCATCTGAAGTTCCGCGAGGGTCTTTGCGAATTTCTCCTTGGCGAAATCGCTGAAGGGAAGTCCCTGAATGATGCTGTAGCCGCCCGCGCCGTCACTGACGAGCGGGAAGGAGAAGAGCAGGCCTTCCTCGACGCCGTAGCTGCCGTCGCTTGGGACAGCGGCGGAGTACCAGTTGCCGTCGGGCGTCTTCTCGATCAGGCTGCGCACGTGATCGATGGCGGCGTTCGCTGCCGAGAAGGCAGAAGAGGAACCGCGGGCCGCGATGATTTCGGCGCCGCGATTCTGCACCTTCTTGATCATGTCGCCCTGAAGCCACTCGCTGTCGGAGATGACCGCGGAGACCGGCTGTCCGTTGATCTTCGCATTTTCCGTGTCAGGATACTGCGTATTGGAGTGATTTCCCCAGATGGTGACGTTCGTGACAGCGCTGACGCCGACGCCGGCCTTGCCTGCGAGCTGCGCCATGGCGCGGTTCTGATCGAGACGCGTCATCGCCGAGAAACGATTGCGCGGAAGATCCTTCGCATTCGACATGGCGATGAGGGCGTTGGTGTTGCACGGGTTTCCCACGACGACGGCGCGGACGTCCGAGGCGCCTTTGAGCAGGGCCTTACCCTGGCCGACGAAAATCGGTCCGTTTTCACGGATCAGATCGTTGCGTTCCATTCCCTTCGTACGGGGTTTGGAACCGATCAGCAGCGCCCAGTTGACGCCTTCAAAAGCGACGTCGGCCGAGTCGGAAACGTTGATGCTCTCGAGCAGCGGGAATGCGCAGTCGTTGAGTTCCATGACGACGCCTTCGAGCGCCGAGATTGCCTGCGGGAGTTCCAGCAGGTGAAGTGCGACTTTCGTATCGGGGCCAAACATCTGGCCGGAAGCGATGCGGGGGAGGATGGCGTAGCCAATGGCGCCTGCGGCTCCGGTGACTGCGACATGAACAGTGTTGGGCATAGTGTGTTCCTCTTATCGCGTGACAGTGGATGGGTGGACAATGAGTTATGGAATACTGATTTTCATGCTACTGAGATTTTTTCTGAAATTCAAGAGCGCGATGACGGAAATTGGAAGGAGCGGAAGGAGCGGAAGGGGCGGAAGGAGCGGAAGGGGCGGAAGGGGCGGAAGGGGCGGAAGGGGCGGAAGGAGCGGAAGGGGCGGAAGGGGCGGAAGGAGCGGAAGGGGCGGAAGGGGCGGAAGCGTTGAGAAAATGTTACATTCGAAGGAGTGCCATGATTTTCCAACGGAGATGCCCATGAAGATCACCCTTTCGATGCTGCTGGCGTTTCTTCTGCTCCCCGCATGCGACAGTGCGGCGCAGAACGATATTTCGGGGTATGATTTCGGCAGAAAGGGGCATCATCAGGTGGAACTCAACCGACTGCTGCGAGAAATCTCGGGGCTGACGGTCACTCCGGGCGGCCACCTCCTCGCGCATGATGACGAAAAAGGCGTCGTCTACCGCCTGGATGCGATGACCGGCAGCATCCTTTCACGCTTCAAACTCGGGCGTACAACGGTCACGGAGGACTTCGAGGATATTGCCGCGGCCGGGGACCTGCTTTACCTCCTGACCAGCGACGGCCGGCTCTATGTCTTCCGCGAGGGCGCGGACGGCGGGCGAGTCGAGTACAACATCCTCAACACGCCTCTCGGCAGGAACAACGACGTCGAAGGGCTGTGCCTCGATCCGGCCACAGGAAATCTTCTCATGGCATGCAAGGGATCGCCGGGACGCGGGTATTCAGGCAAACGGGCCGTCTACGCGTTTCATCCGGCCGCAGGGCGTATGGACATGCATCCCCGGTTCCTGCTGGATGAGAAACGGCTTCGTCCGTTCATCCACGGCAGATCATTCAAGCCCTCCGCGATCGCATGGCACCCGCTGCGGAAAACCTTTTTCATCCTGGCGTCGGTGGGATGCAGCCTCGTCGAGGTCGATGCGAACGGCAATTTCCGCGGCGCGCGCCGCCTGGATCCCGCGCTGCACCCACAGCCTGAAGGACTGGCGTTTCTTCCGAACGGAGACATGCTCATCAGCGATGAAGGGAAAAAGCACGGGACGCTTACGCGGTACTTCTATTCGGAGAGGTAATCGAGCCGTTCCCGCTCGAGGTATTGGGCGAGGGCTTCCGTCCCGAGCAGCGGCTGATCCGTTGCAGGGAGGAGAATCCGCGGCAGGCGCTGCAGTTCCGCAGGCATTGCGGAGAGATCCGTTTCCTCGCTGCATTTGTTGACCGCAAGACGCCGGGGTGTGATGGCGAGGGCGGACAGGGAAGAGAGGATGCGGACGGATTCCATCCAGGAGAGCCGGTCGGGATTCACCACGACGGTGACGCCCGCAGCGGCAGGATCGGCGAAATGCGCGCGAAGCATCGCATTCGCATCGCGTTCTTCCTCGAGCCGGCGGAGAACCCGATCCTGATCGAATTCCTTTTTCCCGAAGCGGATGCGCGTGATGATTTCCTGCTTCTCCTTTATGGTATTCCGCAGGCGCAGCAGCTCGTCGGTCCACACGCCGGAGACAGTCGGGGATGCAAAGAAACGGAGCGCCAGCGCCGTCGGGGGCATATCCACCACCATGATGTCGCAGTCCGCATGCGATCGCAGCGCATCGAGATAGATGGCGCGCAGGGCGAATTCCTCGAGTCCGGGAGAATGCCGCAGCACACGGAAATAGTGATCGAGGTTCAGTGCCGTCAGGTAGGAGTAATTCTCCCGCATGCGCTTCTGCACGTCTTCGAGATAGCCGGCGATCCATGTGTCGATATCCGGTTCCCGTACGCGGAGACCGGGCAGTGCTTCGCGGGCACGGTCGTCGAAACGCTGTCCGAAAATATCCGACTGGTTGTGCGCGGGATCGAGCGAGAGAAGCAGGACGCGCCGTCCGTCGCGTGCATGGGCCATGGCGGTAAGGGCCGAGAGCGTGGATTTCCCCACGCCGCCCTTGCCGATATGGAAAAGTGCACGCGGCAACTCAGCAGTCAAGCGATATGGCGGAGCGGGGATGCACTGATCTGCCTCAGTCCACCGGCAGGGACGAGAACAGGCGTGAGAGCGGCGACTGTGCCGTGTCGAGATGGGTAAGGAGCATGCGGAGTTCCTCCTCGAGGTCGGGAAGCAGCGACAGCGTCAGATCCGCCGGCGGTGCGGGAAGGCCGACGCCATGTCCGAGCAGCAGCAGCGCGAAAATCTGCCGCAGTTCCTGCAGCTCCCATTCCAGTGTATCCACCGCACGGGCGCGATGCACCTCCGAGAGCAGTCCGAACCATCCGCGCCAGCCGGCGCTCATGTCCTGCCTGCGCGAAATACCCGCGCGTCGGCATTGAGCCGGCGGCGGGAGGGGTAAAACACGTAGCAGGCGTAGAGCGAGAGAATGAAAATCCCCGCCATGTGGAGTTCCGATACCGCGATGAGCGACGCGCCGACCGCGATCCACAGCGTGAAGAGCGCGGCGACCATGCTGTTGTTTTCGAAGCGGTAGAACGCGGAAAAGGCGACCGCGGTCTTGTCGCGATGGGCATTGGCGAAGAGCATGCGATAGAGCAGGGGGAGGGCGACGGAAAAGAAGGCGGCCAGGACGAACAGCACCACATCCCACGTGGGATGATCGACGTACGGCAGGCTGGTGAAAGCGCCGCCGGCGCGCGCGGCTTCGAGTCCGCCGAGCACGAGCCCCGGGGGAAGCAGCAGGATGAGAAAGCGCTTCCGAAGATGCACCCGCAGCTGCTCCAGCGCGGTGTCACGATCAGGGCCGCTCATGCGTCCCCGCCATGCTCTGCGGCGACCGCCCGTTCAGGGACCGGGCGAAAGAACTGCAGAAGTCCCTCCACCGTCACCCACAGGACGATGAGGATGATCGCCGCGTTGATCACCTGCAGGAGAATGTTGTGGGAGCCGCCGTACTCCACCTGATTGAGCACCGCCGCCCAGATGGTCATGACGCTCATGAACGCCGCGGGAATGCCCGCATACACCCACTTCATTCCGCCGTCCCGTCTGAGATACAGCGTGACGATGATCAGCGCAAGCGCGGCAAGCGTCTGATTCACGGCCCCGAAGAGCGGCCAGAGACTGAGCGCGCCTGCGCCGTTCGCACCGGAAGCGAAGGCCAGGAGCGCTGCGGTGACGACCACAAACCCCGTTGCGATGTAGCGGTTCTGGAAGACGTTCAGGCGGAGTTCCGTGAACAGCTCGGTGACGATGTACCGCTGAATGCGCGTCGCGGTGTCGAGGGTGGTGCCGGCGAATGACGCGACGAACACGCCCATGATGACGACCGCGATTTCGCGCGGGACGCCGGTTGCGGCGATCATGTTCGACGCCCCGTTGACGAAGGCCGTGATCTTCGAGCCCATTCCGGAGGCCGCAGCCCAGGATGAATACTGCTGTGTCCACGCCGCGACGCCGGTCAGGTACTCGCCGCTCGCGCTGGTGTAGCCCATGCCGATTCCCGCGGCGACTGCGAGGATCACCAGCGTGGCGAGCGCGCCTTCGACGAGCATGGAACCATAACCGACGAACAGGGAGTCGCTTTCCCTGCGGACCTGTTTGGCCGAGGTCCCGGATGACACCAGCGCATGGAACCCCGAGATCGCGCCGCACGCGATCGTTATGAAGAGGAAGGGCCAGAGCGGGGGCGCCTCGGCGGGGGCAGCCTGGAAGGCCGGTGCGACGATCGTCAGGTTTCCGGAAAACGCCGAGAAAAGGACTCCGACGGTGAGCAGCAGCATGGCGATCACGAGCTGATAGGCGTTGATGAAGTCGCGCGGCTGGAGGAGGACGGTAACCGGAAGAACGGAAGCGACGAAGGCGTAGATGAGGAGAATGATCGTCCATACGCCCGTCGCGGGGACGCCGAGCACCGTGGGCATCTCAAGAGGCAGGAACGCGCCAAGCACGATCGTGGCGTACATCAGGAGTACGGCGACAAGCGACCAGAGGCCGAAATTCCCGCCGCGCTTGTAGAGAAGCACCCCGAGAGCGACGGCAATCGGAATCTGCAGCCACACCGGCACGACCGAGGTGGGGAACATGCTGAAAATGATGGCGATGACCATGCCGAAAATGGCGATGACGATCCAGAGTTCGAGAAACACGATGATGAAAAAGAAGATGCGCGAGCGCCCGTTGATATACTTGGCGGTGTAATCCGAGATCGACTTGCCCTTGTTGCGCATGGAGATGATCAGCGCGCCGAGGTCGTGCACCGCACCCATCATGATGCTTCCGACGAATACCCACAGGAGGGCCGGGATCCAGCCCCAGATGATGGCGATGGCCGGGCCGACGATGGGGCCCGTTCCCGCGATGGACGTGAAATGATGTCCGAATATGATCTCTTTCCGGGTGGGGACATAGTCCACGCCGTCCTCCAGTTCCACCGACGGGGCGATATTCTCGTCGGTGATGGCGAAAATCCGCCGGCCGATATACCTGCCGTAGAGACGATACATCAGGAGGTAACCCGAGAACGAAAGCAGCATGATCAGGAGAGCATTCATCGTAGGACCTTTATCGGAGTACAGACGTCCAGAACGGAACATACAAAATCCGCATGAAATCTGCAGTCGCGCTCTCTGCTA
Organism: Bacteroidota bacterium; assembly: GCA_003246455.1. GTDB lineage: Bacteria > Bacteroidota > Ignavibacteria > SZUA-365 > SZUA-365 > SZUA-365. The sequence goes on along the minus strand of QKAF01000141.1, from coordinate 2,074 downwards.
TGATAACATCAAATTCTTTATTACTTTGACGTTATAGTCCCTTCCGGCCCCGGTTCTCAGAATTCGTGAAAAACTTCCCGCAACGGCGAATTGACGGCTTGGAAAACAGATTGGAAAATCTGATATTATAACGATAATCTGACTCGCTGACCCGACGAGTCATTTACGGTGTTTTTTCGCGGGATTTTCGCAGGTTTGCGCGTCCCGCCCTCGGTCACTGCCACCATTGATTCACAGGTACGAATGCAGGATTTGTGAGCGTTTTTTCCCCCTCTCGCGAGCATTACCCATTGAATTGTACGTCGACGCAGCGGTGCGGCTTGCGCGCTGCTCGGCCAGATGCTCCGGTGGACGTAACGATTTCCATGAATTCGTGTCTACCGTGGCAGAACGACCTCCGTTCTGTCCGGTCTTTTTACCCCTCATGCAGCTGTTTCGCATGATCTCGCTACTCTCGATGAAACTGAGCTTTACGAATTTCTATAGCTTTTAACCCATTGGAGGCTCGTATGCAAAAAAAGCTACTGCTCGTTCTGCTTCCATTGCTGCTCTTCCCGGCCATTGCCTTCGCGCAGACCGGTAAGGTGTCCGGCAAGGTCACGGATCTCGAAAACGGAGAACCGCTGATCGGAGCGAACGTGATTGTGAACTCGGGCGGCACGTCACGTGGCGCCGCAACGGATGCCAACGGCGGCTTCGTTGTACTCAATGTGCCTATCGGCAAGGTGACCATCACGGCCAGCTACATAGGCTACAAAAAGATCACGATCGAGAACGTCCTCGTGCGTTCCAACGAAACCACTGACAAGGACATCCAGCTTCCCTCGGATTCCTACCAGGTCGAAGGGGAAGTTGTGATCGTGGCTCAAAAACCGCTCGTCGACAAGAATGTCACCAACAGCAAGAGCACCGTCACCCAGGAAGACATCGAGAATCTTCCCGTGCGCGGTGTTGAAGGCATCACTGCCCTGCAGGCAGGCGTCGTTGCAAGCGGCTCCAGCATCTATGTCCGCGGCAGCCGCGCTGACGGCACCGGATACGTCGTCAACGGTATGCCCGTGAACAACCCGCTCTACGGCGGTCGTTCGCTTTCCGTTATCAGCAACGCCATCGCCGAACAGAGCCTCCAGGCCGGCGGCTACTCCGCGGAGTTCGGCGGCGCCAACGGTGGTCTCATCGCGACGACCACGCGTACCGGCGGCCGCAAGCACCGCATCGAATTTGAAACGTACACGGACAACTACCCCTGGGCGGATTACGGCGAACGGACGCTCGGGACCTACAAGACCGGTACGAGCACGTACATCCTTACCGCAGGCGGTCCGCTGTTCGGCCCGGTGAAATTCTTCGTCGCAGGCCAGAACAGCTTCTCCCGCACCCCGAGTTCGGGATGGCGCGAGGATTACGACCTGACGACCAAATACGATCCTCTGCTCCGTGAGACGGACGCCTGGAAGCTCCTCGCTCCCGAAGAGCAGGCGAAGCAGGGTATCTTCGACCCGCGGCTCGGTTCCGCCGCCCAGGTGGTCGACTACCGTTTCCCGGGCGGGTACTTCCTGAACGCCGCCAGCCAGAGCTACACGCTCAACGGCAACCTTACCTTCGACCTCAACCCGATCAACGTACGCCTCGACGGTTCCTACGCAACCAGCGAAAGCCATGACGGCGCCGGCCTCACGACCCAGCTCGCGGAACAGCGCGCCGGTCTGAACCAGAGCGAGAACTACAGCCTCAACGCCAAGTTCACGCATCTGCTCAGCAACTCGACGTTCTATGAACTGTATCTCGGTTTCATGGGCACCTTCGGTATCGCGATGGATCCCGATCTGCAGCACAACATCTTCGGATACGGTGACTCGGTCGCGAACGCCGCCTTCGGCTATCACTTCCTGAGCGATGGCATTCCCGAGCAGCCGATGACCGTGATGGGTGCGAGTTTCGTGCCGTACGGTTACCCGATCGGCTCCAGCTACGGCAAGGAGCGCTTCAACTCCATCCAGGGAAAAATCAACTTCGTGCACCAGATCGGCCGCACGCATGAAATCAAGACCGGTGGTGAATTCACGCGCTACTC
>QKAF01000056.1 GCA_003246455.1 Bacteroidota bacterium | reverse complement strand
CCTGCAATACGTGCTCGGCGCCAGCCGCGATTTCGAAGACGGTATGTACAACGTCTCCGTCGAGGGGTATTACAAGACCATGAACAACCTGCTCGAATTTCGCGACAACGCGTATTTCTCCATTTTCGCGCCGCTGGAAAACGACCTCACGCGCGGCGACGGCAAGGGTTACGGCATCGAGCTGTTCGTCCAGAAGCGCAAAGGGAGCTTCACCGGATGGCTGGGATATACGCTTGCCTGGACCGACCGCACCTTCCCGGAACTCAACGACGGCAAGACTTTTCCCCCGCGCTATGACCGCCGGCACGATATTTCGCTCGTGCTGAATTACCGTCTCGGCAAGAGTTGGGAGTTTCACCGCCGTGTGGGTGTACGGCACCGGACAGGCGTTCACCTTTCCCGTGGCGCAATATCAGCTCAGCACATGGGATCCGGTCAAACTGCTCTACAGCGACCGCAACGGGTACCGCATGCCCGCGTATCACCGGCTGGATCTGAACTTCAGCTACGCCTTCAAATGGTTCGGCTGGGACTGGAAAGCCAGCATCAACGTGTACAACACGTACAACCGCATGAACCCGTTCTCGCGCTATCTCGATTACGACTGGCAGAGTGAAGCCTGGCAGCTCAAGCAGCTCACGCTCTTCCCGCTTCTTCCCACCTTCGGCCTCAGCTTCGAGTTCTGATATGAAAAAAGCACTCATCGTCATCTCCTCCCTTCTTCTCCTCGCAGCCTGCGAGCAGGCGGTCGATACCGACGGATGGCCCGCGCACGAGGAGAAACTTGTCGTAGCGGCGTACCTGCATCTCGAACACGATTCCATTTTCGCATACGCACGCGTCGGACGCACGCTGCCGCTGGGGGAGAAATTCGACCTTCAGAAAGCCATGGTCAACGATGCCGAGGTGATTGTCGACAACGGAAACAGGTCATTCCCGATGAGCCGGGCACAGGGTTTCGATCCGTACGACTTCGATTTCAACTACGCTGCGGTAGCCGCGAGAGGCACGGACGATCGATTCACGCTAACCGTCAGTCAGGGAGGAAATACTGCGGGGGCGGCCATCGACGTGCGATCTGTGGTCCTGAAATTCGATACGCTGTGGCTTGAACGCGGATTCAACGATTTCGGATATCCCATATATATCGTGCATTATCGCATTCCCGCTCCCGGGATCGGTTCGGATGTCGAATGTCGGATCGAGTCCGGAATCCAGGGAACCAGTACCTGGCAAGATGTGGGATCATTCACTCTGCCGAGCCAGACCAACCGACCAGACGGATTGCTGGAAGGTTCGACTACGACGTGGGATCCCTGGAGCGGCACTCCCAAGAGACCCACCTTCCGCCTGACCCTCATCGCGCACAACCGCGCCTATCAGAACTACATCAACTCGCGCTGGGACTGGAGCGGCGGCGATTCCCCCTTCGATCCGCCGCAGAAGAACCCGCCCTTCAACGTCACCGGCGACGGTATCGGCTTCTTCTGGTACGAGTTCGTCGGAGAACCGGTGGAAATTCAGTACTGAGCATCGGCTTTCCCGCCGCCTGAAAGTCACGATACTGCCTGCCGGGAAAGTCCGCGTTTATCAATACCTGAAAATCCTATTCTCCGAATCTTTTTCATGAAGACTGCATCTCACCGGGTTGCACCACTTCCCTTCTCCACCAGCCCGGAGCACTTCATGAAATTTCTTTCCACGATCATTCTCGCATCTCTTCTTTTCGCCGGCTCCCTCGCGGCGCAGACTTACCAGCCTTATACGCTCGGCGCGGAGAGCGCCAAATCCCTCAACGAGACCGCCACACTGGTAAAGGACAAACTCACCGCAGGCGGCTTCAAGGTGCTGGGCAGCTATACGCCAGCGGGGGACAAGGATCGCCAGGTCATCGTCGTGACTTCCAATGATCTGCTCGGCGCAGTGAAATCCGTCGGCGGTCTTACCGGCTTCGCCGCCGCACTGCGCGTTGCACTCACCGTCGAGGATGGTAAAGTGCTCATCAGCTATACCACGCCGGAATACTGGGGAAATGCGTACTTCCGCGACGACTTCGATGCGGTGAAAGGCCATTACAGCCGCTTCTCGTCTCGTCTGAAGAAGGCGATTTCCGCATGCGGAAAAACCGTCGGTACCGGCTTCGGCTCGGAAGAGGGTGTCGAGGCCGATGACCTGCGCGATTACCAGTACATGGTGATGATGCCGGAATTCGACGACACGAATGAACTGAAAAGCTTCGGCAGCTATGCGGAAGCAGTCAAGACCATCGACACCCGTCTTGCGAAAGGCGTGAAGAACGTTTCGCTCGTATACGCGATCGAGATCCCGGGCAAGGAACTCAAGCTGTATGGGGTCGGACTTTCTGGTCCCGACGGAGAAGCATCTTTCCTTCCGACGATCGACATCGCCAAACCGAAGCACACGGCCTTTCTCCCCTATGAATTCCTTGTCATGGGCAACGAGGTGCACATGCTTCATGGGCGCTACCGGATCGCGCTTTCTTTCCCCGACCTGAGCATGGGAACCTTCTCCAAGATTATGTCGACGCCCGGCGATATCGAGGAACTTCTGGAAAGCATCTGCAAGTGAGCAGCACGCTTCATACGTGAAATAAAAAAGCCCGGTTCATCACCGGGCTTTTTTCATCGAAAAAGGAGGAAATCAAAAGGTCCAGGTGAGCGCAACATGCAGAAGCATGGTGGAAAGTTCGCTCGTGCTTCCTGCAAATTCGCTGGCGACGCTGTGCACGGCGGCCGCGTCCTGCGCATTGTTCAGACCGTACTCGAACGCCGCGTGTACCGCGAGCGGACTCCCCGGCAGATAGATGCTGGTTCCGAGGGAAAGATGATGTTCGAGGATGGCGGGGAATGTGGGAATGACGGTTTCGTCGGGGACGGGATTGCTGCCGTATGCATATCCGGCACGGAGGGTCACCACGCTGGACGCATCATACTCGAAACCGAGCTTTGCAATGAAGCTGTCGTCCCAGTTCATCGGGAAATCCATCGCGACCGCATCACCGCCCATCATGCGGTTGATATTGGCGTTGCTGCCGTTGGTCATCGAGAGTTCCATCTGATCGAACGCCGTCGACCAGAACAGGTATTCGACATCGAGCCCCAGACGGAAATCCTTCGAGAACTCATACCGCAAGCCGGCGCCCATGCTCTGCGGCATGCCGAAGGTCGCTTCGATATCATACGTGGCCGCGAAGCCGAGCGAAGGATCGATGCCGAGCTGGGCGAACATCTGTCCCACGGCCTGCATCGCCTGTTCCTGCGTCACACCGGGATTCTGCATCATATAGCCCTGCACGGCCTTGCCGAAGGCGTCGTTGAACTGCGCCGTCATGTCCATCGTGGCTTTGCCGTTTTTATAGGTCATCGGCATCGGGCTCGTGTACGAAACACCGAGCGTGGCGCCGGATCCAAGATCGAAGGCGAGTCCGAGCTTGCCCTGGAAGGTCAGCGCGGCGAGTTCGGTCATATCCGCGGCGGCCGTCACTTCGGAATAGCCGAAGCCGCCCTGTGCCGGCGGAGCAGCAAACATGTCTCCGAAGGTCATGCCGGTCTGCGGATTGGCAACTCCTTTCATCGCCGAGGGAGAAAGGCTGTACGGGGATTTGAATTCCATCATGCTGTATGCGAGGTGCGCCGAGGCGCCGACGGCGATCCCAGGGGCGAGTTCATAGGCGATCGACGGTCCCGCCTGGAACACGGCGAGCATGGAATGATATTCCTGGTCGCCGAGC
>QKAF01000082.1 GCA_003246455.1 Bacteroidota bacterium | reverse complement strand
TCACCTTCCCGCCGAGTATTTCTCAAGGCAGCATCGCTTCTTGGAATCACCGCTTCACTCCGCCCCGGACGGGCCATCGCCTCGCCGCTGTGGCGTGCGGAGAATGGGACACGGCCGCTCTGCATCTCGAGTCATAACGGTCTCGAAGCGACGGCGCGTGCAATGCAGCTGATACGTGAAGGGCGGGACACGCTCGATGCGGTGATCGCCGGCGTGAATATCGTGGAGAACGATCCCAACGACGATTCGGTCGGATACGGCGGACTCCCGAATGAAGATGGTGTGGTGGAACTCGATTCCTGCGTTATGCACGGTCCGACCGGCCGCGGGGGAGGCGTTGCGTCGCTCCGCAACATCAAGAATCCCTCGCTCGTCGCGCAGAAGGTGATGGAACGTACCGATCATGTGCTCATTGTCGGCGAGGGGGCGCTCCGCTTCGCGCGCGCGCATGGGTTCAAGGAGGAAAACCTGCTCACCGACGAAGCGCGGGAGAAATGGCTTCTCTGGAAGGAATCGCTCAGTACCCACGACGACTGGCTGCCTCGGCACGATGCGGAGGAGCGGGACCTGGGAATGCGCGAAACGCCTGGACGGCAGGAAGCGCCATGGGAACTCGAACTCTCGCGTCCCACGGGAACGATCAACTGCCTGGCCGTGAATGCTGCCGGCGATATTTCCGGCGTCACGACCACCAGCGGTCTGGCATTCAAGATTCCGGGCCGCGTCGGGGACAGTCCCATCCTGGGCGCCGGACTTTATGTGGACAATACCGTGGGCGCCGCGGGCTCGACCGGGCGCGGCGAGGCGAATCTGCTGTCGCTCGCCAGCTTCCTCATCGTCGAGCGGATGCGCATGGGTGATGCGCCGACCGACGCCTGTCTCTTCGCCTGCCGCCGTATCGCGGAGCAGACCCGCGAAAAGCGTCTCCTCGACGAGAACGGACGGGTGAAATTCAATGTCAACTTCTATGCGCTGAACAAGCGCGGCGTGCACGGGGCGGCGTCCATCTATCCCGGAAAGCAGTACGCGGTCAATACCGGTGAGGGGGAAAGCCGGCTTCTCGACTGCGCTTCCCTGTACTGAGCGCACAGCGTCGGGCCTTTTTCGTTTTCGCGGTTTTTTCTTCGCCGTCGAATGCCGAAATTAAGGCATGGAGAAACAACGGACATCCGATCTTACCGCGCCGGACCGACGCCGGGATGACAGGGATCTCGATCAGACCCTGCGGCCGATGCGCTTCGAGGACTTCACCGGCCAGAAAAAAATCACCGAGAACCTGCGCGTGTTCATCGCAGCCGCGCGCCAGCGCGGGGAGGCGCTCGACCACGTGCTTCTCACCGGACCGCCGGGACTGGGAAAGACCACGCTGGCGCACATCATATCGAACGAAATGGGAGCCTCGCTCAAGATGACCTCCGGGCCGGTGCTGGACAAGCCCGGCGACCTGGCGGGTCTCGTGACCGGCCTCGAGGAAGGCGACACGCTCTTCATCGACGAAATCCATCGCCTGTCGCCGCTGGTGGAGGAATACCTCTACTCGGCGATGGAGGATTATACCCTTGATATCATGATCGATTCCGGTCCCAATGCCCGCAGCGTGCAGATCGAATTGAAACCGTTCACCCTGATCGGCGCGACGACCCGGGCGGGACTGCTGACGGCGCCGCTGCGCGCGCGCTTCGGCATCACAAACCGTCTCGACTACTACGATTTCGATCAGCTCAAACGGATCGTCCTGCGGTCGGCCCGCATTCTCGACATCGATATCGAAGAAAAGGGCGGTGCCGATGAAATCGCACGCCGTTCGCGCGGCACGCCCCGTATTGCGAACCGGCTCCTGCGCCGTGCGCGCGATTTCGCCCAGGTGATCGGAGACGGAGTCATCACGCGAGAGATCGCCGACCACGCGCTCAACGCACTCGAGGTCGACGAACACGGTCTCGATGAAATGGACAAGCGCATTCTGCATTGCATGCTCGACAAGTATGCGGGCGGTCCGGTCGGGCTCAACACTCTTGCGATCGCGGTAGGGGAGGAACCCGGAACGATCGAGGAAGTCTACGAGCCGTATCTCATCCAGGAGGGCTATCTCCATCGCACGCCGCGAGGACGCGAGCTCACGTCGGCGGCCTACGGGCTGCTGGGGAGAAAGCGGCCACGGAAGAAGGACCAGACGGGATTGTTCGGGGACGGGAGCGGCGAAGATGAATAACCGGCACGCCGCGATACCGGTGGCACTGTTTGCGTTCCTGCTCATATTCTCCGCGTGCGAAGAAAAGGCGAAGCCCGCGCTGAGCGGACTGCGGCCGGATCAGCTGCCGACGCAGGAGAGCTGGAATTCGAAGGTCACCTTCAGCGATTCGGGCCGCGTTCGCGCCATCCTTCAGGCGGGCCACATCCGCATGTTCGAGGAGGAGGTCGAGACACTGATCGATTCCGGTCTGGTCGTGGATTTCTATGACCGCACAGGGAAGCACAGTTCGCGCCTGACCGCGCGCCGGGGCAGGGTCGATGACAACACCCGCGACCTCGAGGCCTTCGAAAATGTCGTCTTCCGCTCTGACAGCGGCACCGTCGTCGAAACGGAGTATATCTTCTGGTCCAACGAACTGAAGAAAGTGCGTGGCGACCGCTTCGTGACCATCACATCGGCCGCGGAACGGCTGCAGGGATACGGTTTCGAAGCCGACCAGGATCTTCGGAACTACACGGTCTTCGGCAAAGTGTCGGGGCAGATGGAGCTCGAAAATAAATAATACACTTGCAGTCGTACGATTCCGCCGCGAACCGTGCCATAAATGAAACCTTCCTCGTATTCCGGAAGTCTGAATGTGTGCATGGGCGCGGCGTACTCTTGACCAATGGAGATGATGACATGGGACGAAAGAAAGCTCTTTCCCTCCTTCTTGCCGCAGTGCTGCTTCTCGGCACTGCACAGGCACAGGATACGGCAACGAAGCTTGACGGGGTGATGAATGCACTGCATGACGCGCATGTGTTCAATGGTGCGATCCTTGTCGCGAAAGGGGACGAGGTTCTGCTGCGGAAGGGCTACGGTACGGCCGTTATGGAGTGGGACGTCCCGGTCACCCCCGAGACGCGTTTCCGTATCGGATCGGTCACGAAGCAGTTCACCGCGTCGATAATCCTGAAACTCATGGAAGAAGGAAAGATCGACCTGCAGGATAAACTCCGGAAATACATACCCGAATATCCGTCAAAACAGGCGGACGACGTGACCATCCACATGCTTCTCAACCATACGTCCGGCATACCGAGTTATACGTCCCTCCCGGGATTCATGGCGCGGGAAACGCGCCTCCCGTATCCGCCCGACAGCATGTTCGCCGTAATTGCCGATCTGCCCTACGACTTCGAGCCAGGCAGCCGATGGCAGTATAACAACTCGGGGTATTTCATCCTGGGATCCGTAATCGAGCATGTGACCGCAAAGCCCTATGATGCGGTGCTGCAGGAGTTTCTGCTTCGGCCGCTTGGACTGGGCGGTACCGGGTACGAACACAACGAGGATGTGATTCCGGGGTTCGCCGGCGGGTACGTGCGCATTCCCGGAGGGTATCAGCGTGCGGCATATCTCGATGCGACGGTGCCCTTCGCCGCGGGCATGATGTACTCCAACGTCGACGACCTGTTCCGCTGGACACGTGCGCTGCACGACGGACAGGTGTTCGCGGACCGGGCGACGTTCGAAAAAATGACGACGGCGTACAAGGAGAATTACGGATACGGCCTGATGATGTACTCAGTGAAAGCAGGTGATACGGATGTGCGCGTGGTCGAGCATGGCGGAGGAATTTTCGGTTTCCGCGCCGCACTCTGGTACCTGCCGGATGAAGAGGTCACAATCGTGGTGCTCGACAACACGGAAGGACGCGCCGACCTGACTGCACGGGCTGCATTCCGGGTTCTGCACGGGCTGGAAGTGGAAATGCCGAAACCGTCGATCGCGGATGAGATGCAGCGGATTATTGATGCAGAGGGCCTCGCTGCCGCAGAAGAACGTTACGCGGTTTTGAAAAAGGACGAAGGAGACGCGTGGAACTTCGGTGAAACGGAGCTGAACACGCTTGGGTACCTCTACCTGCGCGCGGGTAAAATCGACATTGCGCTCAACGTCTTCAAGATGAACATCGATGCCTACCCGAATGCCTTCAATCCCTATGACAGTTACGGAGAGGCGCTCGCGAAAGCGGGCAGGAAAGAGGAGGCTGTCACAATGTATCAGAAGGCGCTTGAGATCAATCCCGGCAGCACAAGCGCAAAAGCCGCGCTCGAACGACTCGGGGTAAAGGTCGAAAAAAAAGCGATCAACATCACTCCCGAACTTCTCGACCGTTATGTCGGCCGCTACGAACTGAAGCCCGGCTTCGAACTTGCGATAACACGCGAAGGGACGCAGCTCTTCGGCCAGGCAACGGGGCAGTCGCGCTTCGAACTGTTCCCGTCATCGACAGCGACCTTCTATCTGAAAGTCGTTGATGCCCAGGTCACCTTCGAGCAGGACGGCGACAATCCCTCACCAAAACTCATCCTGCATCAGAATGGCCGCGACATGCCGGCGAAGCGGATGAACTGATATCCGCGAATGAAATGTGAAACGGGGTGTCATCTTCCATGTGACACCCCGTTCTTTATACTCGTTCTGTGCATCCGGAAACGTTCATCGGACCACCACGAATGGGCGCACAGTAGACGCAGTGGCGGATACCGCATGAAGGAAATATGTTCCGGCCGGCCAGGAAGCGACATCGACGGCGCGTGTACTTTCGCCCGCGGAGAGCGAGGAGGCGTACATCTGCTCGCCTGTGACGGAGGTGATGGTCAGATCCACTGTCTCCGTATTGTTCGATCTGACAATGACCTGTCTGTCGGCTGCCGTGGGCCACAGATCGAGCGCCATCGGTGCAGCGCGAGGCGCCGGGGACTCGACGGCCAGCGGGGCGGCATCATAAACATAGAAACCCCGCGACCTCACATTGACGAACAGTCTGTTTGACGCTGTGAACGCGAGTTGCGATCTCGATGCCATGCCGCTTCCCGTAAACTGTTTCGGGAGGTTGCCGGTGATCTTTCCCCAGGTGATGCCGTCATCCGCGGAGTACACGACATCCGTTCCGCCGAACGGCCATTGTCCTGCCCGTCGGATCGCCGCGAACATGCCCTCCTCACTGACGGCGACACTCATCAGCGTGCGCGTCAGCGTATCGAGTGGCAGGGGTATCCAGCTGTCCCCGTGGTCGGTCGACGACCAGAGGATGCTGCTCGCGGAGAGCAGCAGGACCCGGGCATTGCCGAACAGCAGGGGTGTTTCCATCGCCGGGAGCATGGCGGTGCTCCATGTGACACCCCGGTCCGTCGAACGGAGCAGCGCGTCGTCGTGAAGCGCATAGAACGCATCGTGCACCCGGATGAAATTCACCGGTCTGTGGGTGCCGTCCACCTGGTAGACCGGGGTCCAGTTCATGCCGCCGTCCGAGGATCGTCGGATGCTGTTGTCACCGAACAGGCCGACGATCAGATCGTCCATCGCGAAAAACTGCTGCACCGAATTGTCGTAATCGGGCGGCAGAGGTGTGACCCACGTACGCGCGCTGTCATGCGATACGCGAAACACGTTCCACGCTTCGAAAATCGTGCCGTCGGAAATGACCTGGACGTCCCAGGGGGGGGAGTCTCCATCGAACTCCCGATAATTCCATGTCGCTCCGCCGTCGCCGCTGAACGAATACCGCGAGGTCACGGCGTTGATCCGTTCGCCCCGGATTTCGTAGGAGTTGACGTCCGCCGCGGCGATTCCTTTCTGACAGCCTTCGAAGGTCCTGCCCAGGTCATTGCTGCGGAGCAGCTCTGTTCCACTGGTCGCATAGAGCCAGCCGCCATGCTCGCCGAGAAAATACACGGCTTTCGTGCGGGAAGTATCGATGTACTCCCATGTCGCTCCGTCATCGGTGGTAATGCGATAGGTGAAGCGGTAGGGAACATCGTCGTTCGAGCGTTCGGAGATGAGCAGCGTGCCATTCCCGGTTCGCCAGAATTCCATGACCGGGTAGGCGATGAACGACGTCTCGTACACGGTCGATGCGGTCTCCCCGTACTTCGAGAGATGCGCCACGCGGTAGCCCGTGTTAATATAGGCAGATGCGTCGGCATCAAAAAAATACCACCGGGAAAACGTCTTCGAACTTCCGTATTCACCCCAGCGGATCCATTGCCCCGATTCGACGTCGAAACGGGCGATGCCCCACAGGTCGTACGACCAGATGCGTTCGAGCGGATCGACGATCAACGCGTTTTTCCCGGCGACATCCGAGTATTTTGCGCAAATGGAACGCCAGCTGCTCCCTGCATCGGTCGAAACATAAACGGAATCGGTGGCCGGATTCCCGACCAGGGTAATGTAGATGGTCCCGTTTTTGGTGATGAAGAATGTCCCGACAGAGCCGTCGTAGGGTGAGGGAATCACCTCGGGCGAACCCTGCGGTGCGTCGAGTTTGCGGAGGCGCTGATTGTAAGGATGGATGACGCCGCCCGAGGCGAGGATGTACAGACTATTGCCGTGCGCCTGTATCCCGGAGATCGACAGGGAATCGAGATCGGACCGATGCACCCAGCTTTCGCCCGTGTCGGTGGAGTATTGGATGCCGTCGTCGTTCATCCCGTAGGTGTAGAGGATCCCGGCGTCCGTAACCGCGAAATTGCTCGCCCGGAAACCCTCCAGTGTCATCAGCCTGCTCCACTGCGCATGGCAGGGAAGTGCCATGATCCACACACTGAGAACGACAGGCAGTAAAGCGCGCAGCACCTTCCCACTGTTCATTTTGTCCTCCGCCCATTAACGGATGCGTATTTCCGGAAACTACGGAAGGGGATGACCAGAGTCAATCCTCGTCCTTCGCCCCCTCAGGCAGACACGGATCGACCATGATGACTTTCTCCCGGTCCACCATCACGCTGCCCGGCGCCGCACCGCGGGGCTTCCGCACGTATTTTTTTTCGGTGTATGCGACGGGCACCCGTTTGGCGTTCCTATGCTTGCTGTAATAGGCGGCGATGGATGCCGCCTGGCGTATCGCCTCTTTCGACGGCGCTCCCGCGGCGCTGCCGACCTTTATCACCACATGAGAACCGCCCACGCCGCGCGCATGGAACCAGAGGTCGTTCGGACGCGAATGCCGCACGGTCAGCAGATCATTGTTCGCGCTGTTCTTGCCCGCCCAGACTTCGAATCCGCCTTCGACGACGAAGCGACGGAAGGGGAAGGGGTTTTCGTTTTTCTCTCCCTTTGCAGTAAGTCCAAGATCATCCATGAGTGCCGTATTTTCCTTGAACAAATCTTTTAATTCATGCGTGGATTCCGCCGCGTCGATGGCCGCGAGGAATTCGCTGAGACGCTTTCTGCGCCTTTCCATCGCGGCGCTGCGCTCGATGACGTAGTCGACAGACGCACGCGTGTTCTGCGCCTTTCCGAAGTACATCTGCGCGTTCTCGAGCACGGTGGTCCGGGGTTTGAGAGGAATCGTGACGACGAGACGCGGATCCACGAAGATATCCGGCACCGTCATGCGACCGGGCTGCTCCGGCATGTCGTACAGGTGGATCATGAGCAGATTGCCGAATTTCTCATACTCATCTGCCTGCCGTCTGAGCTGTTCGGGAGGCGTGAGCTTTGAAAGTATGCGGTCGACGCGTTCCGCTTCGCGCTGCACGGTTTTCCGCACGCGGTCGCGCGTGAGAGTGAAATCCCCGCCGCTGAAATGCCTGCGAAGGAAATAGCCGACTCCCTCGAGTGCGGAGCCGAACCGCTCCTCCTGGAGATCGGTCAGATGCGTCATTCGCACGAGCGAGAACACCACAGGACGCTGCTCGTCGAGATAGACATGACTGACCCCGGAATCCGCTTCCTCCAGCATGGCCGTGAGCGTCCGGTGAAGATGGTCGATCCCGTCTGCTGTGAGAGAAGCGGCGAAGCTCTCAACGTCGAGGCCGGAGCGGTGACACAATTCATCTGCAAATCGTCCGCTGAGCCATGGGCGGACAGCACGAAGTACGGAGCGTAACGTGTTGCCTTCGCTGGAGATAACTGTCCGCAGCTCATCAGCTGCCGGCGGCGATGTGATGGCGTCGTACGCCTGGCGAAGCGCGTCGGCAGCGATGTCGTACTGCTTGTAGCTGTCGACGAGGGACTCCCCGTCATAGAGCAGCAGGTTCGCGCGTACGGGGAACAGCAGCGCGTACAGCGAGCGCCCTGAGCCGAGGGAAAATCGGATGATGCGGTCGCTGTCCGCGATTGCGACGCCCGTTATCTGATCGCCGGCCAGGTCGGGGAGAAGGTCGAGGGAATTGCGGCGCGCACGCGCGAAATCGTCCTTAACCTGAAGAGACGCCATGCGGGGAAGGGTGGAAAAAACGAGTGCTCGCGGACCCATCGCGGTGTCGATATCGATCACCAGCTCGTTTTTCTGCTGTGTGAAAACATCCTCGATCCGAGCCCCGCGCAGCTGCGCATCGAGTTCTTCTGCGATCCGGCAGTATGTCAGCCAGTTGGTGAACACGCGGGCAGACTGTTATGCCTCTCGCGGAGCGATGACGGACGGTTCGTAATCGGCCGGTTTCTCGTAGCCGAGCAGGTTGAGCAGCGTGGCGGCGACGTTGGCAAGGCCGGGTTTCGCGATTCCGGAGAGTTTCCATGCCTGTTGCCCATGCGCGTCGAGGATGCAGAACGGAACGGGATTGAGCGTATGGCTGGTTTTCGGCGTTCGCACGCCGTTTTTCTCCGTGAACATCTCATCACTGTTGCCGTGATCGGCGGTGATGACGACCGTGCCGTCGAGGGACAGCACTTTCTCCACGAGACGGCCGACACATTCGTCCACGGTTTCGATCGCAATGATCGCCGGATCCAGGCGGCCGCTGTGTCCGACCATGTCCCCGTTCGCGAAATTGATGCGGCCGAAGCGGAATCCTTCATCCAGCAGCGCCAGGGAGGCGTCGGTGATTTCCTTTGCCTTCATTTTCGGCGCCTTGTCGAACTCGATCCGGTCGGAGGGTATCTCCACGTATTTCTCGAGTTTCTCATCGATATACCCGGAATTATTGCCGTTCCAGAAATACGTGACATGGCCGAACTTCTGCGTTTCCGAAATCGCGAAGCTCGTGACGCCGGCGGCGCACAGGTATTCGCCGATGGTGTTGTCGATGCTCGGGGGATTGACCAGGTAATACCGCGGAATGTGCAGGTCGCCGTCATACTCCATCATGCCGGCGAAGGTGATTTCGGGAAGGGGACCGCGGTCGAACTCATGGAAGTCCGTTTCCGTCAGTGCGCGTGAGATTTCGATTGCCCGATCGCCGCGGAAATTGAAGAAAATCACCGAATCGCCGTCGATGATCCGGCCGACAGGTCCGTGTTCGTCCGCGACGACAAAAGCGTCGAGATACTGGTCGGTCATGCCCGCGTCTTCCGCGTAGTAGGTTTGCACCGCTTCGCCGGCAGAGGGGAATGCACGGCCGATGCCCTTCACGTGAGCGTCATAGCCCTTCTTCACGACCTCCCAGTCCGCATTGTAGCGGTCCATGGTGACGTTCATGCGTCCGCCGCCCGAAGCGATCCGATAATCGAAATCCTTCTCCGCAGAAATAGCCGAGAGCCGGGCTTCCAGCGGTTCGAGGTAGCGGAGTGCGGATTTTTCGTCGACGTCGCGACCATCGAGCAGCACATGCACGCGCAGGCGGCGCACCCCTTCCGCGGCTGCACGGTCGATCATCGCAAACAGGTGGTTGATATGCGAATGGACATTCCCGTCGGAGAGAAGTCCGATGAAGTGCATCGTTCCGGATTTCGCGTGACGCGCGGTAATGGATTTCCAGAGGTCGGTATCGAATATGCTGCCGTCGGCGATGGCCCGATTGACGAGCTTCGCGCCCTGCGCGAAAATGCGACCGGCTCCGAGCGCATTATGACCCACTTCGCTGTTGCCCATGTCGTCGTCGCTGGGAAGTCCGACCGCGGGACCGTGCGCGTCCAGCTGCGTGTAGAGACCCTGGGCGAAATACCGGTCGAGATGCGGTTTCCGCGCCTTGAAAATGGCATTGCCCTCGTATTCCCGGCCGATTCCGTAGCCGTCCATGATGATCAGGAGAAGCGGCCCCGGGGCGGGCGTGTATGCGTCGAGTTTCTTGAGTGTCAGGTTCATGGCTTTTCTTTCCGTTCTGATTCCGTAGAGCATAGCAATGTAAGAAAATTCACGCAGGGAAGAGAGGCGGAAGAATTTCCGTTCCTCACGGAGACTTCCTATCTTCCCCCAACGTAATTCTCGGAGGATACGTTCGATGAAAACAGTGCTGCGCGTTGCGCTTGCAGCGATACTGCTGTATGCGGTGGGGGCTGGCGAGGTGCGGGCACAGCAGCGGGGGGATGCGCGTTTCGTGCCGGTGGTGAAGGAGAAAGCCTACCCTGCCGACGACGGTCCGATCATCGTCATCGACGAAGCGCATGACAATTACCACACCATGACCGGACGCTACCGTCCGTTCGCCGAGTTCCTTCGCGCGCATGGGTGCACGGTGCTTCCAGGAACGCAGCCTTGCAGCGCGCCGACGCTCGCCGCGGGCGACATCCTTGTCATCGCCAACGCGCTCGGGGAAGGGAATGACGAGAACGGGGCGGGCAAGACGATGAACGCGTTCAGCACCGAGGAAATCGATGCGATCGCGCGGTGGGTGAGTGAGGGCGGGTCGCTGTTTCTCATCGCGGACCACATGCCTTTTCCGAAAGCCGTGGACAGTCTTGCCATTCGCTTCAGTATCCGCTTCAGCAACGGTTTCGCGTTTTATGGCGGGAAACCGGGGCGGGGTCTGATGTTCACGCGGGGGAACGACAATCTCCGCGCCCACTGGATCACCGACACGCCGCTCGACGGTGCCTGGGTGGATTCCGTGGTTACATTCACGGGCAGCGCCTTCCAGATCCAGCGCGCGCACGATCCGCTCCTCGTCTTCGGGGCCGGCATGGTTTCGCTCGAACCGAATGTCGCGTGGGAATTCGATGAGAAAACCAATCGCGTCCGCGTCGAAGGATGGCGGCAGGGGGCGGCGATGGAGTACGGCAAGGGGCGCATCGTCGTCTTCGGCGAAGCTGCCATGTTCACCGCGCAGATCGCGGAGAACGGGCTGCCCATGGGAATGAACGCGCCGGAAGGGGCGCACAACGGTCCATTGCTGGTGAATATCATTCGCTGGCTCGCCCCGCGAGCAGGAAGATAGGACATAGGACATAGGACTTAAGTCCTAGGTCTAATGTCTTACGTCCTGCGTCCTACGGCGCGAGCAGAACAAAACGGGTTCCAACGGGACCCGTTTTGTTCTGCTCGCATATTTCCGGTATTTTTATCCGATGGATAAAAACGCACCTTTTCTCATTTCTTCAGGACAAGTATGAACCCCGCAACGTTTATTGACGATCTCAAGGCGAGAGCGCAAAAACTCAACAAGCACATTGTGTATCCGGATGCGACGGACGAACGCGCCATCCAGGCCGCGCGCATCGCGACGGACGAAAAGCTGGCGAAGATCTCGCTGGTCGGGACGGAAGCGGTGATCCGCGAGAAAGCCGCCGCGATCAACGTGACCCTCGACGGTATCGACATCGTCGATCCGGCGCAAATGCCGGAAAAGGCGAAGGAGTTTGCCGACCTGTATTACGGCCTGCGCAAGAACAAGGGCATGACCCCGGAACAGGCCGCCGAGGCAGTGCAGAATCCGCTCTTCTTCGGTGATTTCATGGTTCGCACGGGCATGGCCGACGGCAGCGTCGCCGGCTCCCTCTCCACCACCGGTGACGTGATCAAGGCCGGACTGCACTGTATCGGTCTGAAAGAGGGGATCAAGACCGTCTCGAGTCTCTTCGTCATGAAATTCCCGGAAAAGATCTGGGCATTCGCGGACTGTGCCGTTCTGCCGTTGCCGGACGCCGCGCAGCTTGCTGACATCACGATTTCCACCGCGGATAATTTCCGCGCCCTCACGGAGGAAGAGCCGCTGGTCGCGATGCTTTCCTTCTCCACGAAGGGAAGTGCGAAGCACGAGCTGATCGACAAGGTCAACGAGGCGAAGGACATGGTCACCGCGCGACGGCCGGATCTGAAGGTCGACGGGGAAATGCAGTTCGACGCCGCGATCATCCCCGCCATCGGCAAGAAGAAAGCGCCGGACAGCGAGATCGCGGGCAATGCGAACGTCTTCGTCTTCCCCGATCTCCAGTCGGGCAACATCTCGTATAAGATCGCCGAACGTCTCGGCGGCGCCGAGGCCCTCGGTCCCATCGTGCAGGGACTCGCACGTCCGGCCTACGATCTCTCCCGCGGCTGCAGCGTCAACGACATCGTCGTGACGACCGTGTTCAACGCCGTGATGGGCGCGGTGTAAGAAGAAACCGCGAAAACACGAAAACGCGAAGAAGAGCACGAAAGATCATGAAGAAGAAGGGCTTCCCAGTCGGGAAGCCCTTCGCGTTGTGGACATCTTTGGAAATCCGTGCCCATCCGTGTAATCCGTGTTCCTCTTCTACTTCATCACCACCATGCGCCGTGAGAGGACGTGTCCCTCCGCACTGAGGCGATAGATATACACCCCCGAACGAAGTTTCGACGCCTCGCACGACACGAGATGTTCACCGGCGTCCGCGGGACCGTTGTGGAGGACGGCGATTTC
>QKAF01000027.1 GCA_003246455.1 Bacteroidota bacterium | reverse complement strand
GATGGTTGAGGAATGCCGTGATTCAGGCGAGCAGTGGCGCATTCCGAACTCGCTGCATTCGGGATGTCCTACTCCGCTGAAGAGTATGCAGAACACTGCAGGATTATGCAGCGGCCTGCATAGGGAATGAATTGAATAGTGTCCTTGCAGGTTGCGATTTGGAAACGAATTCCCGAGATAACAGGCAAGAATAAGGGAAAATGGGGTGAGGATTACGGACGATTCATGGAAAGCGCTTCCAAAGGTTCATGAATGCGGATGCATGGCACGCACCAATCCGTGTTTCGCTGTGACGGCACGCATGAAGGGCCGCGGAGTGTGCCGGGAATGTCCAGGTCAGGCTGAGGGGAAGGTGAGGACGAAAGCCGCACCGGATTCGGCGGCCGTGTCGAGATCGATGCGTCCCTCGTGATCATCCATGATGAAATAGCACAAGGTGAGGCCAAGACCGACCCCTTTGTCTGTCTTGGAAGTCGTGAAGAAGGGATCGAAGATGTTCTCAACGATATCGTCGGGTACGCCGGGACCGGTGTCGCTGACGCGGATCTTGATATGTGTCCCCTTCTTCTCCCCGGACACGCGCAGCGATCCGCTGCCGCCCATGGCATCAAGAGAGTTCGTGAAGAGGTTGTAGAAAAGCTGCACGAGCATTTCCCTGTTGCCGAGCACCTCCAGGGGCTTCGAACCGAACTTCAGCTCGGTCTGTATGCCGTCTGCGTTGTGATGGGAGGATATGAGGGAAAGCGCTTCCTTTACCGTATCGACCAGGTTGAGCGATTTCTTCATCAGCTGGCCCTTCGGCTTGCCGATGAGCAGCAGGTTCTCCACGATCTTGTTCGCACGGTCGACGCCCGTGTGGATTACGGTGCTGTATTTCTTCCGCTGCTCCTCGGTGAGGTCTTTCTTCGAAATGAGAAGCTGGGCGGCGGAACTGGCGTAACCCAGCGGGTTCCGCAATTCGTGCGCGATCCCCTCGGAAAGTATCCCGAGCGAGGCGAGTTTCTGCGACTGCAGCAGCTCCCGTTCGAGTTTCTTGCGCTCGGACAGATCCATGCCGATGCCGACATAACCGCGCAGTTGCTCTTCCTCGGCGATCACGTTCCACATAAAATAGACGGACAGCATGGATCCGTCGCGACGCGGCACCTCGACCTCGCCTTCCCAGTGCCCATTCTTCTTGAGCGCGGGGAAAAGCTCGGTTTCGAACTCCTCGCTGAAGGTGGGAAGCTCCTGAAGTTTTCGCCCCTGCACTTCCTGCGCTGACCATCCGAACAGCGTTTCGGCAAAGGAGTTCCAGTACATCACACGTCCGGAGGGGTCGAGCGCGATGACGGAATTGCGGACAATGCTCAGCAGCGAGGCCTGGAAGCGGATATACTCCTCCGCACGTTTGCGCGCGGTGACGTCGTTGAAGAAGTTCAGTGTCGCCGGGTTCCCTTCCCATGTGATCAGCACATCGCGGACTTCCATCCACTTGATGGTTCCGTTGCTGTCGAACATGCGCACGTCATAGCTCTCCGGCAGCATCCCGCCACGGAGGCGCTCCTGGTACTGGCGCCGCATCAGGACGTGATCGTCGGGATGCACAAACTCGAATATCGCCAGATCTTTCAGCGCTTCCTCGCTGAGCCCGGTCAGCTCGAGCACCTTGTAGTTGAAGAAGCGAAGCAGGTTATCCTGCAGGACGATGATCGCTTCGTTGGCGTTCTCGAGGACATTCCGGTATTTCGCTTCCGATTCCTTGAGTGCCATCTCCGCGGCACGGCGGCGCGAAACATCCCGCGATGTGGCCACGAGCAGCCGCAGCTCTCCCGCACCGAATGCCCGAACGAAAACTTCCACCGGGAAACGCGTTCCGTCCTTGCGTGAATGCTCCGTCTCGAATATCCCGACCTCCAGGTCTCCCTCGCGGACCTGCGCGTAAACGTCCAGATGCGCCGTGGTGTCGACGCGCCCCTGGATGTCTTTCGGACCCATTGTCAGCAGTTCCTCTCGGGAGTAGCCGAGCGTCTGCGCCGCGCTGTCATTGAGGTCGACATATTTCATCGTCTGAGGATCGATGATGTAGATATTGTCGGCGGCGCTGTCGAGCGCGAAACGGAAACGCTTGAGGCGTTCGTTTGCACGTTCGAGTTCGAGCGTCCGCGCCTCGACGAGCTCCTCGAGATGATTGCGGTACTGGTTGAGCTCGAGTTCGGAATGCTTGCGGTCTGTGATGTCGGCGGCAACGCCGATGACGTGCTCGACCGCTCCCCCGTCGCCGAAGACCGGGGAATACCAGGTTTCAAATGACTTCTCCTCCACTTCCACGGTCGCGACAAACGCCTCGCCTTTCATGGCACGGTCGATGCTCTCGAGTATATCCGGATTATTCGCGTAGACGTCGTAGGCGGACAGACCGACGACCTGGCCGGGATAGAGCCCGAGCGCTTCAAGTCCCATACCTTCAGACAGGGTGAAGCGGCCCGTGCTGTCGAGGGTGAACATGATGACGGGAAGATTGGAGATGACCGTGCGCAGCCGTTTCTCGCTCTCGATCAGGGCGCGTTCCGCCATGCGCCGCTCGGTCACATCACGTCCGACGCCGATGATCGCCACCACCTCGCCGGCTTCGTCGAGCACGGCCGTGTCCTGCCATCCCAGCCACCGCCATCCGTCGCGGGTCAGCGCACGCTGCTCGAGATAGCTCGTGTACGGCGGTTCGAACAGCTTTTTCATGGCTTCGAGAGTGCTCATGCGGTCGTCTTCATGCACGAGCGGGAAGAACGGCTGCTGCAGCAGCTCCTCTTCCGTTTTTCCGAACATTCTGCAGTAGGACGGGCTGACGAAGAGGAATTTGCCGTCGAGATCGACCTTGACGACAAGGTCGGTCTGATTCTGCACGAGAAGGCGGTACTTCTCCTCGCTTTCCGCGAGCGCTTCCTGGGCCTGGCGTCGGTGATGCACGTCACGCGTGTTGCCGTGAATGCTGATGAGCTTGCCCGCGTGATCGAGGATCGGAGTCGCCACGACCTCAACCCAGAGGATATCCCCGTCTTTTTTTCTGAACGGCACCTCCGCGCGCATCGTCCTGTCCTGTGCCGGCCGCTGTGAAGCGTTCTTCATGAATTCGATAAACGCGTCCATGTGCTCGCGCCGGAATTCCTCCTCGAGTACGTCGAAGAAACTCATGCGCATCATTTCTTCGGGCGTGAATCCGATAACGAACTCGACCGACGGGCTCACGAATGTCATCTCGAAATCCGCGTTGACCGTCCATATGATGTCGCTTGAATTCTCCGCGAGAAGCCTGAATTTCTTCTCGCTGTCCTCGAGCGCGATTTCCGCATATTTCCTGACCGTCAGGTCGAGGTAGGTCCCTGCCACCCGCAGCGGTGCCCCGACTACGTCTGTTTCCACGATCTTTCCGCGCTCGAGCACCCACTTCCATTCGCCGTTCCTGCAGATCATCCAGGTTTCCGCCTGATACACCGGGGATCGCCCCTCGAGATGATTTTTCATCAGTCCCTGCAGACGGATGACATCCTCGGCCGGAAGGGTCCGCTCACGCAGTTCCGAAAATCCGGGGAGGACCTCCCCGTCATAGTCGAGCATTGAGAGCGCGCGATGATTCAGCGTGATGGAATCCGAAACGATGTCCCACTCCCACGCACCGAGATCGGCCCCCCAGAGCGCAAGTTCAATCAACTCCTGCGAGCCCCTGGCTTCCTCCTCGATCCGTCTGTGCTCGGTAATGTCCTCGCCGCTGCTGAGAATGCCGATTACGGCACCGCGCGCGTCGTGCATGAGGGAGTTGTGCCAGCGGATGAGTCGCTGCTCTCCGCTTCTGGTCAGGACGGCGTTTTCATGAATGTCCGCGGGAACGTCGTTGCCGTCGATGAACTGGAAAAAGTATGTTCTGGTCTCCTCCCGCACATTTTCCGGGATGCAGAGGTTGAACCAGTCCCTGCCGATGATCTCGTTCTCCCTGAAACCGAGTACCTGGCAGCCTTTTTTGTTCACCATGGAAACCGTGCCGCTCAGATCGAGCGAAAGGAAAATGACTTCCGCGATGTCGAGATACTGCTGCGTCTGCGTGCGCACATTGCGGATGGCGTGCTCCATCTCTTTCCGCTCCGTGATGTCGGAGAGGACTCCGGCAACACCCCGGACCTGATCGCCATCGGACTGGCGGCGCGTGGAAATCAGGAAGATGCGCTCACGGCCATCGGAAGCGACAAGGGGAAATTCGCAGGAAAGGACATTCCCGGAAAGAATGCGGCGGAAGGTTTCTTCCCAGCCGATCCGCTGTTCCTCGACGATGAGCTCGGAAAAGGGCTGTCCCATGAGGCCATCGGCTTCCCAGCCGAGCACACGCTCGATCACGGGACTGATGTAGAGCAGCCTGCCGCTCGCATCGAGTTCATAGACGATCTCATTGATGCTGCCGAGGATGCTTTCGAATCTCCTGCGCGTGGAAGACAGAGTTCTCTCCGCCTGCCGTCGGCGTGTGATGTCAACGACGTAGGCGAGCTGTGCATCGGGTTTGCCTTCCGCATCGCGCTGGATCCGGGAAACTTCGTGCAGCCAGACGATTTCCCCCCGCGCGTCAAGAATGCGGTATTCATGCTCGACGCTATCTGCGCCGCCGGATGCGCGCGGACTCAGCTGCGCCCGGAACGACTCGC
The DNA here is from genome assembly GCA_003246455.1 of Bacteroidota bacterium. Lineage (GTDB taxonomy): Bacteria > Bacteroidota > Ignavibacteria > SZUA-365 > SZUA-365 > SZUA-365. The sequence continues at coordinate 119,512 of QKAF01000027.1, read as the reverse complement.
GATCATCCGCGAACACCAGTGAGTCGTATCGAAAGCCCTCGACCATCAGGTCGCGCGGAAGGAAGCCGAACTGCGAGACGTTCTGCGATACGAACGTGATCGGGAAACCCGGCGCGATCTGCCGGCGGAAGAGCACCGTCGGGCCGGAGACGAACATGTCCCGCTCGGACCGAAGTTCCTTCCGCGCGCGCTCGAGTGCAAGATTCCGTTCTTCGAGCGCGGAATGCGTCTCCTCCAGTTCACGGGCGATGCGCTTGCGCTCTATCGCATAGCGCAGGGCGCGCGACAGCAGCGGTTCCCGCGCCTCGCCCTTCAGCAGGTAATCCTGCGCGCCAAGACGGACGGCTTCCACCGCGGTCTCGACGTCGGTATTGCCGCTGTAGATGACGATGGGAATGTCGGGAGCGAACGCGAGCATGTCGCGAGGCGTTTCAAGCCCGGCACTGTCGGGGAGATGGAGGTCGAGAAGAATGATGTCCGGATGAATCTTTTCCAGCAGGATCCTGGCATCTCCCACACTGCCGGCATGCGTGAGGGTATACGGGGAATCCTGTTCCGTACGCAGTGTCAATTTGAGAAACTGCACATGCTCTGGATCGTCCTCGACGAGAAGAATATGTATGGGCGCGTCCGAATACATCATACGGTCGGGTCCTGTACGGGGCGTGAGATTATCTCGTATCTGGAAAGGTGATGACCGTGCGTCCCGGTCATCCGTTCGGGTTCTGGAGATCGTATTCGCTGATCTTCGTGAGCAGCGTGTTATAGGCAATCTGCAGCACGCGGGCGGTTTTTGCCTTGTTCCACTTGGTCGATCTCAAGGTTTCGTAGATGATCTGCCGCTCGATCTGCGCGATGTGTTTCTTGACATGTTCCTTGAGCGGAACGCCGTCGGCCAGTTCGGGGAGATCGCCGACGGTTTTGCCCTGTCCGTTCCCGGCGGACATCTCCATGAACTCGAGATTATCGACCTCGATGACATGCCCTGCCTGCAGCACGGCGCTTCGCACCGTCGAACGGAGCTGGCGCACATTTCCCGGCCAGTCATACATCATGAGCGCGTCCATCGCGGATGCACTGCAGCCGCTGATATTCTTCCCCAGTTCCTGGTTCGTCATCCGGGTAAATTTCTCAACCAGGAACGGGATGTCGGCCTTCCGTTCCCGCAGCGCGGGGACGTGAATGGAAAACTCGCGCAGCCGGTAGAACAGGTCGGCGCGAAATTTCTTCTCGTCGATCAGATGCTGGAAATCCGTATTGCTCGCCGCGATGACCCGCACGTCGATCTGGATGGACTTGCTGCCGCCGACGCGCGTGATGGCGCGATCCTGCAGTGCACGCAGAAGTTTGGCCTGTGACTGCCAGGACATGTTGGGAACTTCATCGAGAAACACCGTCCCGCCCTGCGCCAGTTCGAACTTCCCTTTCTTTTGGTTCCGCGCGTCGGTGAAGGCCCCTTCTTCATGGCCGAACAACTCGCTTTCAAGAAGGCTTTCCGGGATCGCGCCGGTGTCGATCGGGATGAACGGGCTGCCCGCGCGGCTGCTCATTTCGTGAATGGACCGTGCGATCAGCTCCTTCCCCGTCCCCGTCTCCCCGGTGATCAGCACGTCGAAATTGCTCTTGGCGACACGGCGCGTCCGGGCCGACAGCTCCATGATCACTTCGCTGGTGCCCATATTAAATAGTATCGGATCTCTTTGATCGTTGTTCTCGGCCCGCTGCGTCAGCACGTCTTCCCGCGTCCGCCGCTGCTGCACCGCCGCGCCGACAATCCGCAGGAGGTCTTCGTTGTGAAAGGGCTTGGCGACGTAATCGTACGCACCGGCGCGCATGGCTTCCACCGCGCCGCTGACCGCTGCCATCGCGGTCATGAGGATGACCGGGATACTCTCGTCAACCGATTTGATGCGCTTGAGCACCTCCATCCCGCTGAGACCGGGCATGATGATATCGAGCAGCATGGCGTCAGGAAGGCGCTCCCCGATTAGCCGAATTGCGTCTTCCCCGTTCGTTGCCGTGCGAACCGTGAATCCGGCGTCTTCGAACACCCCGGACAGCACCACGCCCATCATTTCCTCATCGTCAACGATAAGAATATCACCTGCGTCAGACAGGTTTCCCACCTTCGTATGTCCTCTGGAATGGAATCTCGGAAATTCGTGAATTATCGATAATCGACTTCTTCGAGTTTATCGATTTCGATGGTGAATCGCAAGTTCAGACTTTGTATAATAGACTTTTCTCGGATACTGCTCAAGGAATGCATGAAGCGTCACGAAGGACTGGTACTCATCACGGGAGCGTCGGAAGGCATCGGCAGGGCCACTGCCGAGCGATTTGCATCGGAGGGGTATGACGTCGCACTTCTCGCCCGCAATGCGCAGCGCCTCGAGGAACTCCGCGAAACGCTTGAACGCCAGCATGGCGTCTCCTGCCTCGTCATTCCGGCGGATGTCGCCGACAGCGCAGCGACGATGCAGCGCATCGGAGACGCCCTCGATGGGCGGACCCTCGCCGCGGCGGTCGTCAATGCAGGAATCGGGCTGTACGGCCCGTATTCGCACTCGCGGTGGGAGGATATCCTGCGCGTCATCCGCACGAACCTCGAAGGGGCCATGGCTTCCTCCCGCGCGGTTGTCCCGATCCTCCAGAAGCAGGGCTCGGGCAGCATCATCCTGGTATCCTCGACCATCGGCAAACGCGCCGTTCCGTACAATGCCGCGTACTGTGCCACCAAACAGGGGCTGCTGGGCTTCGCGGACGCGCTGCGGCTCGAACTGCGTCCGTTCGGAGTGCATGTCGGCGTCGTCTCCCCTGCACGTACGGAAACCCCGTTTTTCGACCGCATGACCTATGCAGTTCCGCAATCGGCCCGCAGGAATGTCCCGACAAATTCACCGGACCTCGTGGCAAGGGCGATCTTCCGCTGCATGCGGCACCGCCAGCGCGAGGTCGTCGTCAGCTTCCCGGGGAAGGTTTTTGCTTTCGTCGGGTACCACTTCCCGCGGCTGAGCGATTTTCTCTTATATTACAATGTTCCCAGACCGGATACGCAATGATCACAAAGCAATATCTCCGCCTCATCCTTTTCGATATCGACGGAACGCTGATAACGACCAACGGAATCGCGAAAACGGCCCTGTCCGATGCCATCGAGGAAACGATCGGGACTCCGACTGTCGCGCGATCGCACGACTTCGCCGGGAAAACGGATCCGCAGATCTTCGCGGAGATCATCCGCGCTTCGAATCTGCCCGAGGAACTGATCACGACCCACCATGACGCGGTATTTTCCTCGTTTTTCAGCAAGCTCGAGCGCATGCTGAACGCAGATAATATCACGGTGCTCCCCGGCGTGCGGGAGCTGCTTGAAGCGCTGCGTCACGAGGAAGCCGCCACAACCGCGCTGCTCACGGGCAACATGCTCCAGGGCGCCCGCATCAAGCTGACCCCGCCCGGTCTGCTCGAGTATTTCTCCTTCGGCGCCTTCGGCAACGATGCGTATTATCGCCATGACCTCCCGGAAATCGCGGTTGCACGCGCCTATGACCGGACCGGCGCGACTTTCAAGGCCAAGGATATTGTCATCATCGGCGATACCCCGCACGATATCGACTGCGGCCGGCACCTGAACGTGCGCAGCATCGGGGTCGCCACCGGAGGACACAGCAATGAAGTACTTGCGGAAGCGAAACCGGACTACCTGTTCGATGATCTCACGGATACGGATCGACTGCTCGACGCGATTTTCGATTAGAAACCTTCTGGTCGCAATCGCGCTCCTCACGATCGCACCGAACGTCAGCGCACAGCAATTATTGAACTGGCGCACGATGGAATGGTCGGAATCGTTTTCCCCGGCACCTACCGTACAATACGCCCTCGGATCCGCCACGCGCATCGATACCGTTCTCGGCTATGCCGTGCTCACCCCGGAAGAGGAAAGCCGGTCCGGCCGATTGTTCCTGACTCATTTTCTTCCGGTAGAGTACTTCGATGCCACCTTCCGCGCGTGGTTCGGCCGAAGCACGTCGCAGAACAATTCGGGCGCTGACGGCATCGTTTTCATCATGGCGCCTTTATTCGATTATCCCGAAAGCGGCGGCGGAACCCTCAACTTCGACGGATGCCTGGGATACGGCGTCGAATTCGATACCTATCTGAACATCGACAAACGGGATCGATCCAACGAGCATGTCGCAATCATCAAGGATAATGCCGAAAACCACCTGATCTCGGAAATGCTCGCAAACCAGACGCTGGAAGACGAACGGTGGCACGTGCTGCGCGTCCGCTTCCGCGCGGGGTATGTCGAGGTGTACATCGACGGAACGCGGCGGCTCAACGGCAGTATCACGGACTTCTACCCGTTCGAAGGCTTCTTCGGATTCTCGTCCGCGACCGGGTTTGCGTCGAATGAACATCGTATCGACGATATTACGCTTTCCCTGCCGACTCGGGCCAGCATCGATTTCCCGCCGATAAATCTCTGCGGCCCGGTCGAGATGGATACGATGGTTTCGATCGTGAACAACCATCCGGACGGGACGCCCCTTCTCGTCACCTCGGTGACCCTGGAAACCGCCCCCCCTTCCGTGTTTTCCATCGCTGCAAATCCCGCCCCTGCATCGATCGCGCAGGGATCGCGGCTGAACATCCCGCTCCGCATCAACGTCACCGCCGGAGGCGATTATTCGGCGGTGCTGAAGGTGGAAACAGCACAGGGTGAAATCGTCTACGACACATTGCGCATCATCGCCGATGAACCGCGACTGGAACTGATTCCGAAGCAGATCGATTTTCCGGTAACGTGGACCGGGGATACGTCGACAGTGACCGCGAGTCTGCGAAACACCGGAAGGGTCCCGGTGACGGTCACAGGCGCCCGCTGGAAATACTCCGGGCTCGGCGTTTTCGACCTTCAAATCCCCGTGCCCGTCACGCTTCTCCCCGGAGACAGTATCCCGGCAGTGTTCACGTTTTTCCCGTCGGACATTTCATCAGCGGATGATTCGCTGTATATACAGACCGAATGCAATGAGATTGCCGTGGCCGGAGTCCATGGAAAAGGCGAAAACGAATATCTCTTCTGCAGTCTCCGCACGCCGATGGTCCTCTCCCCGGGAGAGACCGGCGCACTGATCATCGCAATCGATTCCATTCCCCGCTCGATCGCGATCGAAACGGTCTTTTTCGAACTCACCCTCGATACGGCATTCGCCGGGTTCCGCGGAATTGAAACCATCACCCCCGGTCTGACACCCGATGCCGTCATCGGTACTCCCGCGCTGCAGTCCGGCACTCTGTTCTTCTCCCTCACCGAGCCCGAGGGGCTCCGCGACACGGGCGCCGTGCTCGGGGTGAGGCTTCAGGCCGTGGCCGAAGGACCGGAATGCCGGGATCTGCGGCTTGAGTGGTACACACTCCAGCCATACGCACTCCGCGGTTCCAATGACGGAGATGTGTGCATCAATCCATCGTGCCGCCTTCCCGACGGTCTGCATCGCAGTCAGCTCCCCATTATGACAGTCTCACCCCAGCCCGCACGGGAAGCCCTTACCGTGCAGCTCGAGGTCGATGGTCCCGTCTTCGCATCCGTGCGACTGCACGATGCGCGCGGCAGGACGCTGCGGACGCTGTACGAAGGTCAACTCGCGCATGGCACCCATATGTTGCGGCAAGCTATCGCAACGTTCCCCAGCGGCCCGTACTTCGTCTCGCTCTCCTGTGCGTTCGGCGGGAGCGTCACCCCTCTCGTCATCCAGAAGTAGAATTTATCGAAGCAGGAGCACGGGATGCGTTCTCTGCACGTCCCTCCCGGTGGCGCGAAGATAGTACGTACCCGGTGACAGATTTCCCGTCGCTATCCGGAGCGTGTGCTCTGCTGCCGGTCCCTCACCGTCAAAAACCGTGACAACTTCTCGCCCGAGCCGATCGTACAGGCCCACGCGCAGAGGCTTTCCCGCCTGTTCCGCCGCAAGACGGACAGTGATGCTGCCCCCGGCGTGAACCGGATTCGGGAACACCTCCACAAGAAGCGGAGATTCGCTCCCTGCCGTCATGCGGTCCACACCGAGAACCCCGGTCAGTCCGAGATAGTCGCCCGCCGCCCCGAGCAGCGCACGCGCGGTGCGATCGTAATCCCCCGCAGCCGTGCAGTTCATGTCCTCATACGTGAGCGCCATGACCGCTTCGCGATAATTCAGCCAGAACCAGCTTTCAGGGTATCGATCCGGCGTTCCGCTCGTCCAGCTGACGAAATAGTCATGTGGTTCTATTCCCCCGGGAAAGCGGTCACGGGCGAATCCGATGAATTGCTGCTCGAGCTGGGTAAACAGGACGGAGGTCCCGGCCGCGGCGTGGTAAACGAAATACCGCTTGCAGTTGTAGGCGGAATGCAGGTTCAGTGCCACGTCGATCGGGGTGCTGCTCTGCATGAGCGCGCTCAGATGCCGGCGCAGTGCCTGCACCTCCGCTTCCGGCGCGGCCGCGTTCCAGTTGCTCTCGAGATCCACGCCGCGGGCGTTTTCCCTGGCATTCTGCAGCGCGACCCCGTCCGGATTCAGCATCGGGAGGATATGCACGACAGCATGATCGAGGATAAGATTTCCGAGTATGGAACCCCCGAGAAGTTCCTCGACGATCGCGCGGGCGACGAAGGACGATTCCGATTCGATCGGATGCGTCCGCGCGTGTATCCAGATCCGCTTCTTGGGGAGCTGTGACGCAGGATTGGTGATAACCACATGATAGAGCGGCCGTCCCTGGGTACTGTTCCCGATCACATCGATATGCGTCATCGGATGGAGCGCCCACCCCTGCAGATCGGCAATCAGCGCATCGGTCCCGTACGCCCAGACGGCGGTTTCCCCCGGCTTTCGCAGGGAAAATCCACAGGGGTCGTCTTCCGACTGCGCCGCTGCCCGGAGAGGAAGAAAAAGGATAAGAAGTAACAACCATCGCGACATGGCGATATCCATCGTGATACGTATTCCCAGCTTACAAAATTTTCATCAGATTATCGGTGTGAAACGGCGGCGCACCCTTGCCGCGTACCGTGAAAATGGATAGATTTCATTTATTGGCTATGCCGGACCTTTTTATCCTCTGATTTGCCCGGGTGAGAGTGAGCCCCCTTCTCCGTGCCCGTCATCCCGTACTCAGGAGCTGCCATGAGAGTGTTTCTACGCATGTTCTTCTCGACCATACTGGTAACCGTTTCCGCATTCGCCCAGGCGCCGGTCGATTACCGCGATGTGGGCCTGATCATCAACGACAACGACACCAACTCCGTCGCCATCGGGGAGTATTTCATACAGGCGCGCGGCATCCCCTTGCGGAACGTGATACACGTTCAGGCACCGGCGAAGGAAACGATCACCCCGGAACAGTTCGACGACATGCGGCTGCAGATCGAAGAGTACCTCACTGCGACGACCGGACTGGTGGATTCCCTGAACTACTTCGTCACGACGAAAGGGGTGCCTCTCCGTGTCCTTCACAGCGGGGGCGGCGGTGATCCGACGAACGCATCTGTCGACGCCGAACTCATGCTCATTCTGGGACGCTGGGCGAGCCACATCCATCAGAACACTCTGTTCGCATCTCCGAGCAGCGTCCGCGTGCATGACTATTTCCGGAAGAGTGAGTCCTATTCCCGCAGGGCGTTCGTCCCGGGATCATCGCCCCCTGTCTCCTACGATCTCTTTCTCACCACCCGACTTACCGGCCTGACGAAGGAGGATGTATTCCAGCTGATCGACCGCTCGGGACCGTTTACGTACGTGAACAAAGACAGCGCGCTGTGGGTGTTCGACAGGGATCCCAAACCGATTCAACTGGATCCGTACGATCTGAATATGCGAACCGCAGGACAGTATCTCGCGGCGAGAGGCTGGAATGTGCTGCTGAACGAGGATTCCGTGTTTGTGACGAATCAGCGGAATGTGCTCGGATACGCCAGCTGGGGATCCAACGATCATTACGATCACCTGTACACCTCGTATGCCCGGACACACAACCACTGGGTTCCCGGTTCTGTCGCGGAGACCTACGTGTCGACGTCTGCGAGGAATTTCACGCCCGGTGCAGAATCGGGGCAATCACGCATCGCGGATCTGATCGCCGAGGGCTGCACGGGTTCCAGCGGTTATGTCTTCGAACCGTATACCGTCGCACTGACATGGGTCGATTACCTGGTCGATCGCTACACCCGCGGCTACAATCTTGCGGAAAGCTACTACATGTCGAATCCGACCCTGTCGTGGATGGCGGTCATTGTCGGCGATCCCAAGAGCTCCATCATCACGGAAATCCCCGATGCTCCCCGGCCCATCGCCGACGTCCCGGCTTCGGTCTGCGTCGAAAGCAGCATTCTCCTGCGCGCCGACAGCGTCAAGCAGGGAAACATGTACTGGTTCTCCGGTGATTCGGCTTCGGTTCTCGCAGCCGGTACGGCATTGGATACCGGACACCCGCTGTTCCTCGCCTCCGGCGCATCCGCATGGGTGGAAGCAGATTCCATCGGCACAAGGCGCTTCACATTCATCAACGAGAATTTTATCGGCAAAGGCATGTTCGAAGTCTCGGTCGATATCCTGCCCGCGCCGGAAGCCACGCTCAGTCTTTCCGCGGATACGGTTTTCCTTTCCGACGGCGCCCGGGTGGAGTTCACCGCGAACGCACCGGACGGCATCTCCTGGGACTGGAACTTCGGCGACGGAAACAGGGGCACCGATCGCGTGGTCACGCACAGCTATTCCTCCACGGGGACGTTCGTCGTTACCGTGACCATTTCGAACGGCAGCTGCTCGTCGACGCTGCGCGATACCGTCATCGTGCTCGAGGTGAACGGGATCGACGATCCCGCCTCGCTCCCGCCGACGATCGTGCTTGGCCGGAATTATCCGAATCCGGTCTCCACCGTCACCGCGATACCGTTCACGCTGCCTGAGCGCATGCACGTGCAGATGCGCGTGTTCGACGCACTGGGGAGACTCGTTGCCACTCTTGCCGACGAGAATGTCGACGGCGGGAGCCACACGATTGTCTGGGAACCCGCCCGGCATCTCAGCGGCGTCTATCATTGCGTTCTCGACGCGGGGGGCGCCCGGCAATCGCGTCGCATCACTATTGTACATTGAGAGGAAACCAAACGCACATTTGCGTGTCTAGTCAGTATGAAATCCTCAAAAAGAGATACGCCGGACAGGCAATCCGTCATCGCGCTCACTGCCGCTCTCATTTTGCTCCCGCTGCTGTCTCTGGTGCCTGCGGCGGCCCAGACGGTCATCATCAGCGGAACGGTCAGGGATGAAAACACCTACCGCCCGCTGTCCGATGTCAACATCACCATTCCCGGAACGACGATCGGAGGCAGCACGAACGCGTCCGGATCGTACTCGCTGAGAATTCCTGATGGCGACAGGGAGAGGGAAATTGTCTTCCGGCATGTTTCGTATGAAAGCCGCACGCTGAGTCTCGCCGATCTGCAGCGGTCGGGCGACGTCCGCCTGAAGCCGCGTGTGATCCCGTTCGAATCAACGGAAATCACCGGGACCCGGCCCGAGGGAACGTCGGCACGCGATATCCCTCAGACAGTCTCCACGATCGAATCCCGTGAATTCGAAGTCCGCGGGTATGTCGACGCCGGAGACCTTCTGCGCACCGAACACAGCATCCAGGTTGACGAAGAATTCAGCGGGAGGAAACTCGTGTCCATGCGTGGCGGGAATCCCGACGAAGTCATCGTCCTGTTTGACGGCATCAAGCTCAACGGCACATATACAAGCGACTTCGACCTGTCGCTCATCGAACTGTCGGACATCGATCGCTTCGAAATCATCAAGGGAAGCAACACCACGCTCTACGGCTCGGAGGCCTTCTCCGGCGTGATCAATATCGTCCCGAAAGAAGATCGCGAGTACACGATCCGGCTGCATCAGCAGATCGGTTCGTACGACTCCGGAATCTGGGGGCTGCAGCTCTTTCGGCGCTTCGGCCGCTTCGCCGCCAGCTACAGTCTTCGCAACGGCGGCATGACCCGCTCCTTTGAAGACCTTCCCGAGGACAAACTCACAAACAGCAGCCTCCATAACAGCGGCAGCTTCTCGTATCGGCTGTCCGAATCCGCGGAGCAGCCTGATGCGCTCGCGCTTCACTGGCGCACGGCGTCGCTTGACTATGTGAACGAACGCGACGGCGAAACGCTGGACGACCGGAATAATTTCGCCGGCCTCCAGTACGAGGGCGAAATGCCGCTGCTCGGCAGGATGAGAGTCGTCGCCGGCTACAATGGCCTGCGGCAGGACATGACTCTGCGGAGCACGGATGTGTCTGTTGACCGCGGTGTGCACGAGGACGGCGGGCAGGGCAGCATCGAGAAGCGATGGACACCGGGCATGTTTGATTTCCTGTTCTCGTACCAGTTTTCCCATGCCGAGCTCGCGGTGGACGATATTCGCCGGAATCTTCGTGAGCAGCCGATCGGCATCGCATCGACGCAGCTCAGGCGCTCCCACCACGGCCTGGTCGCCATCGGGAAACTGCATGGCGAAACCGGATCGTCTTTCTTCCGCAGCTTCGATTTCGATGTGAGTCTCCGCCAGGATTTCGTAACCGACGCACAGGACAATGTGCAGCTCCGCGAACAAAGCATCGCGGACGGAGTCTTTTCGAATCGGGACTGGAGTCATTCACTCTTTAAATTCGCCGTCGACCTGAAAGGGATGAAGGAGAACTTTCTCCTGGATGTATTCCTCAGCTACGGCAACAACGTCCGCTACCCGACCCTCTTCCAGCAGGTCAACTCCCCCGCGCTGCTCGACCCGTCCCGCATCGGTGAAGGGCTGGAGGTGGAAACGAACCGCAGCGTCGAAGTCGGCGCGTCCGTCACGCGCAGTCTCAACGAGGGTGCGGTGAGCGGCTGGGAGGTGCAGGGCAGTTTCTTCCAGAACACGTATGACAACAAGTTTCGCAGCATCAGTACTCCGGGAATCCCCCTGACGCTCTACGACAACGTCGACAACGCCCAGATTTCCGGACTCGAGGCGAAAGCCGGGCTCTATTTCTGGGGAAAGAAGGTGCTCGCGGAGGTCGGCCTCTCCCGGTACTACATTTCGGAGCAGTCTGCGTTCCCCTTCAAGTCCGACAGCAAGCGAACTCTCAGTCTGCTCATCGACCACGCGGGCTATTCGCTTCAAATATTTCATTTCGCGGAAGGATCCCAGATCGGCCTGCTTCGCCAGCCGGACGGCACCTTCAGCGAGGTGGAACTGCCGTCGTTCAGCAATATCGACATCCACGCGAGCAAATTCTTCAATATCTCGTCAATCCAGTTTTTTGTGAATCTGAGTCTGCGGAATCTGCTGAACAGCGACAACGTCCTTCTCTCAGGGCTCGCCCTGCGCGACCGTCGCTACTACCTGACCGCGGGAGTACAGTACTGATGCAATCGTTTCGACGTCATATCCGCCCGGTCTCGATCATCGTCCTGCTGCTGATGTGTGCGGGATGCACCGACAATCCCTTCGAAAGCGACCCGACGATCGCTGCCAGCAAACGCCGCATCGCCGGCGTCGTCCGTCTGTCGGATCGCAGCGATCACAGCGGAGCGTACATCTGGATGGAAGGATTCGACATCGGTTCGGTGACGCGATCCGACGGCAGTTTTTCCCTGACCCTCCCTCCCGCCTCCGCGCAGAGCACCCCGGGCGGCAACGAGGGCGTCTTCCGCATTTTCGCTTTCCTGGGAAACTACCGCCTGCAATCGGTGAAAACCGCAGTGCACGACGGGGCGTTTGTTTTCCCGAGCACGGAGGTCGGAGAGGACGGACATATTCACGAAGACCTGTTCCTCCAGGAGCTTTTCTCGATCACCACCGACCTGAGCCGAAGCAGCATCGAGGCCGATTCTCCTCGTACCCTCACCGTTACGGTGACACTGCGATCCTCCGTCCCGCCGGTGGAGGTCTACTATCCCCGCATGGTCGACGGCGTGGAGGGGCCGATGCTGCTCCATAACCTCGGAACCGGCGAGGTCGAGATCTACAAGAGCACGGTGACGGGTGTGGAGATCGTCGACAACATCGAACTCGGTCCTTTCGCCTATTCCCGCTCCATGCTTCTGAATATCCCCCGCTACAAGCTGAAGGCGGGGGAGTATGAAATCATCCCGTATATCCTGCCCCGGAACCGCGTCATACCGAATGGACTCCTGGCGAGTCTCGGCACCGATATCAGCGCCTGCAGCGGGTCGTACGTGTATTATCCATTCCTGCGGTCCGGCGGCCGCCTGCGCGTCGAGCCCAATTAGGTAACCGGACGAACTTCATGAAACCTACCGCATCCTTCATGTTCGTGTTGCTCACGATCGCCGGGACGCTGCATGCACAGCTCCGGTACTCCGAAACGGACATCCCGGTCCGTGACGGAAAAACCCTGAAGGCGGATATTTACGTCAATGAAGGCAGCCGGCCTAAACCGGTCATTCTGGTGCAGACCCCGTACAACAAGGCGCTGTATCGGGTGAACTTCGCATTGTACCGTGATACGGTGTTCCCTCTCGATTCGTCGAAGTACCAGTACGTCATCGTGGACTGGCGCGGATTCTATGCATCCCAGGCAGCTGCGGTCGCGGGGTACGATCGCGGTCTTGACGGCTATGACATCGTCGAGTGGATCGCGGGGCAGTCGTGGTGCAATGGGAAGGTGGCGACGTACGGCGGCTCCGCGCTGGGTCTGATACAGTTTCAGACCGCCCGGCACCATCCGCCGCACCTGGTGTGCGCCATGCCGATGATCATCGACTATCGAACGGAGTATTCCGACTACTATTACGGCGGCGTCCTGCGCCGCGAGCATGTCGAAACACTCGAACAGCTCGGCTTCACTTCGCTGGACCTTATTGTTTCCCAGCCCGTCGAGAACGTGTACTGGAAACTGGTGTCCGATCGGAACGATTATCCCGAGGATATCGATGTTCCCCTGCTCATGGTCAGCGGGTGGTTCGATCATTATCCGAGCGACGTCCTCCGGGCGTTTCACGATCTCCGCGAGCGAAGCGGCATGGCCGTCCGTGCACAGCACAGACTGATCATGGGACCCTGGCTCCACTCCTCCGTCGATCTCGCCGAGCAGGGCGAGCTCTCCTTCCCGAACGCCGTCAACGTCGCGAAAGAGGCCGCGCTCGAATTCTTCGACTACTACCTTTCGGGAGCAAAAAACGGCTGGCCGCTCACTGCGATCATCCGCTACTATCAGATGGGCGAAAACACCTGGCAGACGTGTGATGACTGGGCGTCGCTCGGCGGCGCACCGCATCGCCTCCTGCTGGGCGACGGCGGCAGCCTCTCCGCCGATCCGAGGCCGGGCGGTGGCGACCTCGACAGCTTCACCGCAGATCCGCGGGACCCGAGTCCCTCGTACGGAGGGGCGCGATTCAACCCCTTCGATGCATCCGTCGTTCCGGGACCGCTCGATATTCGCGGCACAGTGGAAAACCGCTCCGATGTCATCCTCTACAGCACCGACGCGCTGAGCGAGGACCTGCCTGTCACCGGCGCGGGGTTGGTCGAGCTGTACGTCGATTCCGATCGCCCCGATACGGATTTCAGCGTGCGTCTCTGCGACGTTTACCCCGACGGCCGATCCATGATCCTCACCGACGGGATCGCCCGCGCGCGCTTTCGGAACGGAACGGATCACGAAGTGCTCATGCTACCTGATTCCACGTACCGAATCGAGATCGAACTCCAGGAACTCGCCCATACCTTTCTGAAAGGCCATCGCATCCGACTCGTCGTCGGAGGCGCGGATTACCCCCGCTTCGATCTCAATCTCAATAACGGGGGAACGATGTACGCTTCCGGCGATACTCTGCCGGCGGTCAACCGTATTCATCGCGACGCGCTGCACCCGTCCGCACTGATTCTCGAAACGCCATCGCAGCCCAATGCGGTCCCCTCATCCGCTTATCCCGGCAGCCTCCGGCTTTCCGCCCCGTGGCCCCAGCCGTTCTCTGGAGGGGGAACAATGCAGATCGCATTCAGCGCTCCCCCGGTACACGAAGTGACGCTGGAAATTCGCGACCTGCTGGGACGCAGTCTGCGTACGCTGTACCAGGGACCGGGCAGCGAACATGGACTCATCGCCTGGGACGGCACGGACGCCGCGTCGAGGCAGCTGCCGGCAGGGATCTATGTTTTGAACCTCTCCTCGAAATCAGGAATGCGGACGCGACTGCTGTCCATTCTGCGATAGCCGAAGTCTCCACACCCGATGTCCGGCGCTCCATTGTTTTCGGGATTTATTCCTGCGCTGCGGGTGTTCTATCTGACTGACGAGAACAAACAACCGTAGAATGTAATGCAGCACCACGATCCCCTGATCGCAAATCCCCCAGAGAAAACAGAAGGCCCCTTTACCACCGTCGTACGGCGGACGATCAAGGCAGGAAAGGAACAGGCCTTCGAAGAGTGGCTCAACGGCATCATGAACGATGCGATGAAATTCGACGGCCATCTCGGAGTCGGGATCATCCGTCCGTCCAGCAAGCTCAGACTGGAATACCTGATCGTCTTCCGTTTCGATACCTACGAACATCTCATCGCATGGGAAACATCGGAGGTGCGTCGGACCTGGGTGCAGCGTGTCCAGCCCCTGATCACGGGAGAAACCAGCGTTCAGCGAATGACCGGTCTCGAGTACTGGTTTACGGTCCCGGACCACCCCGGCAGTGCGCCGCCGCCGCGCTACAAGATGGCGTTCGTCACCTGGCTCGCGCTGTTCCCCCTGGTGCTGATTGTCCCGCCCCTGCTTCTGCGCTTCCTCGGCGCCGTGCCGTCATGGGGACAGGTGATGGTTGTCGCGGCGGTGATGGTGCTGCTGATGACCTACGTGGTGATGCCGCAGATGACGCGGCTGTTTTCCCGGTGGCTGTACCGCCGGACGGTCTGAGCGTGCTCGGGCAGGAACATATCTTCTCCCTGCTTTTCGATCGCACCGCCGCCGGGGTACTCGCGGCAACCGGGCTCGTCGCACTGCTGTCCCTCCTGCTGCTGCGGGCACCTCTGCACCGCCGCATTGCGGGCCTGATCCTCTTTCTCAGCGCGTTCAGCCTTTACGACGTGTTCGGCTACGATTTCGTGGTGATGACCGATTCGACCGCGTCCGCAAGCATGGCGCAGCAGCCCGACCTGCGCGCGGCGTACACCGTCAGCCTGAACGCCTACCGGATCATCCAGGTATCCTTCCAGTTCATTCTGAGCGCCGCCGTTCTGTTTGCTGCGGATTGGAGAGCGATGGCGGCGGGGAATATTGTGTGGTGGGGCGGCGGCTGCGATCTCGCCTACTACGCGGCGACGTTCCGGCATCTGCCGTCGGACTGGAACTGGCTGTGGTTTACGCCGCTCGGAGCGTTCTCCGATTCGCTTTCCCTGCCGGTGGTTCTCCTCCAGGCCGCCTTCATGTCGGCGGCAGCCCTTCTCCTGATCTCTCCCCTTGCCTGCCGCATTCTTCCTTGCAGGGAGAAGCCGGCTATTTCTCCTTCAGGAATGCGATGATCGCGTCGTTGACGGCTTCATGCTTTTCGATCTGAATCATGTGCCCTGCACGCGGAATCATCATCAGGCGCGCCGAGGGCATCTGCGCGACACCGGCTTCCATGACGTCCCGAGTCGTACCGCCGTGGAGATATGGATTCGGGATGAGGTTGTCTTTTTCTCCGGCCATCACGAGCACCGGGAGACGGAGTTCGCCGAGCTTCTGCCAGACCGGCTCGTCGATCATCGCCGCGACACAGCGTGAGACGACATAGGCGAACCGTTCGAATGCCGGGTCCTTCGCCATCCGGACCCGTTCCTCCACCATCCATTCGAGCTCATCATTCCAGCAGTAAAAATTCGCCGAAAGGTTCGCGCGGACACGATCCTCCGGAGTGTTGACCACGAATGCCGGAGAAACGGCATCCTTCATCCAGCGACCTTCCCCGTCCTTGAATGCCTCGATTCCGGCAGGTGAAAGCAGAATCAGCCTGGAGACGCGCGTGCTTCCCTGCAAAACCATTGTCATGGCGATCTGACCGCCCATCGACTGCCCGGCGACGACCGCATGCTGGATGTTCAGCTTCGCCAGCAGGGCATCGACGGTCTGCGCATAGAAGTGCATCCCGTAGGGCGTCGCATATGCCTTCGCGGATTTTCCGTACCCTGGCAGATCCACGGCGATGACCCGCAGGCCCGCGGCAGCGAGAGGCGCGACGTTGTAGCGCCAGAAGCCCGCGTTGCTGGCGAGTCCGTGGATGAGCACGACCGCCGGGCCGTCGCCTCCGCTGTCATGCCACGCCATCTCGACGCCGTTCACGACGCCGGACGTCGTGGAGAAGCTGTAATCAATGTCTTCGAACGCGAGAGGCGGTGCATCGTAATAAAAGCGTGCCGAGCTGCAGCCGGATATCATGGCGATAACAAGAAGAATGGGAAACAGTGTGAATTTCATAGCGGTAGCCGGAGATAGTGAGGTTCCAGAGGCGCGATTAAAACATCAGCCAGGCGAGCGAGACGAATGCGACCCACGGATCACGCGGCCGCTGCTGGGTATTGCTGACGAACGGGCTGTCGTAAAAGTCCCCCGGGACCATATACGCCATATGCAGTCCGAACTGCAGAAACACGCCATACGTGTACTTGAACTCCGCGTTCACCTCGTAGCCGATGAAATCGCCGCCGAGCTCGGGTTTTTCGTTCGAGAATGCGGCCGCGGCACCGAGCTTCATCCCGAGTTTATTGGGGACAAGATCGTTGAAGTAGTTGAAGAAGAGCGCGCGTGTCCCGAGTCCGAGATTCGAGATGTCGTGAACGGCGGAATAATACCGGTTGATCACCTGCGCATCGGGGAAAAGGAGAAAGGCGCGATGCGAACTGTAAATGCCGACCGGCGAACCCCAGGTGTTTCCGGTGACAACGCCGGAATACGTGCCGTCCGCCGCACCGTTGTCGTCACCGGTCGTATAGAGCGCTTCGAGGCCGATGCGATCGTTCAGGGTCTGTCCGGTTTTGTAATACAGGGAGGCATGTCCGGTGACGCCGAAGATGTCGACGCGCCGGGCAGTATTCCCGTCGACGCCAACCGTATCGATGCTGCCGAAATTCGCCATGGCCAGCGCGCTGGCCCACCACGGTCCGTTGACGAACTCGCGGTTCCATGCGGTATTTGCGCCCAGCCAGAACACATCGGCGGTATATTTCGGGTTGTCCAGCTGCAGGCGCGCCGCACCGTTGTAATTCGCGAGGGAGGAATTGAAACCCTGTCCGAGCACCGACACACCGCCGCTTCCCGCGCCGCGGTCGCGCACGTACCAGGCGCTTCCGCCGAGCTCCCACAGCGGATTGACCTTCGTCTCGGCGTCCGCCATCCAGAGCACCACGTCATCGTCGATCTGGATCTGATTCTCGTAGAGCTGATAGTAGGAAAGCCGCGCATTCGTCACCGGTGAAAGCTGCATGTAGCTGCTGAGACCGACGCCCTGCGTTCCCCAGTACATCAGGCGGTTCCCGCTCGTCTGGTTGGTCCAGAGCGTGTTGACGTTGGGATCGCGGACGTTGTCGAAAATCCGCTGCAGGCCGACAATGACATTCCAGTCCTTCGACGGACGCAGTTCGACATTCGCCATGAGGGTCTGTATGTTCACGGTTCCGCCGCTGATGGCGCCGCCGGTGTTATTCCCCACGCCGTAGTTCGCATCGCCCCAGGTCATGTCGACTTTGAAGAGCCCGCGAAACACCGCCGAACCGTCCAGGATCGCCGGACGATACACGAAAAGCGGGACAAACCGGGTCGCGCCGTACACGGCGGTTTGCGGTACCGTCGTTGTGGTGTTGGCGCCGAACAGCCGGCCGATGATCTGGCCGCGAAGCAGCTCGTTCGTCGGAGCGACATTGCTCGCGGCGAAACGGTTGAACATGTACCCGATGAATTGCAGTTCGGACGCCGGTTTTTCCGGAACCCCACGACTGCGGTCGTCATCGACCGGGTAATCGGGCATCTGCGCGGCCAGCGGCGTCGCCAGCAGGAGGAGAAGGAGAATGCGAAGCATCGTACCACCTCGGAACGTGATCAAATTACGGAAGGAGGGGCCGGAGGCCCCTCCCGTGACGAAGTCAGTTCTTGACGTAATTCTGGATGTTGAGAGCGCCAAGCGGCTGGCCGGCAGCAGCCGTGCTCCCGAATCCCGCTGCGGCGGTCGGGGGCGTTACACCGGTAAGAGGCGGCGCGGTCTGCGCGATCTCGTACTTCATCGTGGTGCCCGACTCTCCGACAGTGACCTCGTAGATGCCCTGTGCGGTCACGGACGTCGGGGAGGCCTGGTTGACGGTGATGGTGCGGATCTTGTCGTTCGGGGCCGCGGCGTTTCCATCGGCGGCAACGTAGGTACCCGTCAGATTCAGGGTGGTACCTGACGAGTCGGTCTGCACCACCAGGTACGATCCGTCAGCCTTGAAGGTCGCGACGATTTTACGGACGTTGAACGGAGCTCCGTACAGAAGCGGAGCGACGTTTGTCCCTTCCGAAGTCCAGGCGCCGACGATCGGATCCTCGACCGTGAACTGCACGGTCACTTCCGATCCCGTACCGCGCTTGAGCTTGATGCTCGTCGCGCCGATCGGCAGCGTGCCGGGGACGATAACCTTGATTTCCGTATTGGCAACGGACACCGGCGTCACGACGACACCGCCAAACGTGATGGTGAGCTCGGACGCGTCGGTCCCGAAATTCGTGCCCTTGATCGTCACCGTGGTTCCGATCGAACCGGAGATCGGTGACAGGTTGGTCACGGAAATCTTGTTGCTCGGGGTAACGGGTGTGCTGTCATCGTCATCCGAACAGGCAGAAAAGACAAAAAGAACAGCGACGAGAAAAAGCGGGAGAAGGCGGAACTTCATGGCAGTACTCCTTCATGAGTGATGTGTGTGTGAACGATAGATACCAGACTGAGATTTCGTTGTTGTAGATTTTATTCCGTGCGCGGCATGAGGATGGATTCTCCTTCGGCGACCACTTCCGCGTCCTGGTTGCGGCAGCGGGTCGCGAGACGAACCCGGTTTTTTTCTTCCATCAGTTCGATGACCTCGACCTCGGCCGTGACCGTATCCCCGATGTAGACGGGTTTTTTGAATCGCAGCGACTGCGAAAGGTAAATCGTCCCCGGCCCGGGAAGCTGGGTTCCGAGCACGGTCGAAATGAATCCGGCGCAGAGCATTCCATGCGCGATTCTCCGCTGAAACATGCTCTTTTCCGCAGCAACGGCATCGATATGTACGGGGTTGAAATCACCGGTGATGCCGGCGAACCCGTAGACATCGCTTTCGCTGACGGTTTTTGAAAATGAGGCGGTATCCCCGACCCGCATGTCCTGCAGCCGTTTACCTTGCATGATCGATTTCTCTGAGTTGTTTTTTGAGAATCTTTCCGCTGTCGCTCATGGGGAGAATATCCAGAAAGACAACGTACTTCGGAATTTTGTATTTCGCCAGATTTCCGCGGCAGAAATCGAGGATTTCCTCCGCGGTTGCCTGCGCGCCCTCATGCAGAACGACGAACGCCTTGCCTGCCTCCCCCCATCGATCGTCGGGAACACCGACGACCGCGACGGCTTTCACCGCGGGATGTGTCCGGAGGAATTGCTCTATTTCCGCGGGATAGACGTTTTCAGCGCCGCTGATGAACATATCCTTTTTGCGGTCGACGACGAAATAATAGCCGTCCTCGTCACGGCGAACCACGTCGCCCGTATGGAGCCAGCCATGCCGGATCGTCGCGTCGGTCGCCGCGGGATTATTCCAGTAGCCGGGGGTGCACACGGGACCGCGCAGGAGCAGTTCACCGGCTTCGCCATCGGCGACATCGTTCCCGTCATCGTCGACGATCCGCGTATCGATATAGAAGTTCGGAAATCCGATCGATCCGATCTTCCGGATCGCGTCTTCTTCGTTCAGCGAGAAGACGTTCGGTCCGAATTCCGTCAGTCCGTATCCCTGACGGATGGGAACCCCCTTTTCCTGCCAGGCCCGGATGAGTTTTATCGGCATGGGCTCGCCGCCGACAATCGCGTAGCGAACCGTCCGCAGCGACGCTTCGGTGAATTCCGGCGCCTGCTGCATCATGTCCATCATGGTGGGAACTCCGAACAGAATCGTCACGCCGGCACTGTCGCAGAGCCGCAGCACCTGTGCAGGATCGAACTTCTTGAGCAGGATGACATGTCCCCCGCGATGCAGAAAGGGCGTCGTCAGGACGTTCCATCCGCCCGTATGGAAAAACGGGGCGAAGGTGAGTGTCACGTCCTGCTGTACGAGGTTCAACCGCATCGACGTATTGATGGAATTCCAGAACAGCATGCCGTGCGTGATCACTGCTCCCTTTGGCGCCCCGGTGGTACCCGAGGTGTAGAGCACCATCACGGGCGTGTCGAAATCGGCCTCCTGCCGCAGACGGTTCGCGGGCAGCGCTTCGTTGAATGCGCGCACGGTGATGCTGTCGGGCCCGTCGAATGCCGCGATCGCCATCCGATCCCGCAGTGCTGCGGGAAAGGCCTCCGCCGCATCTCCGTACTGCTCCTGGCAGATGAAAAGAGCCGGATCGCAGTCCTCGACGATATGGGTGATTTCACGCGGTGTCAATCGGAAATTGATGGGAACAAGAATCGCCCCGCATTTCTGCGCAGCGAAAAAGAGGAAGACGTACTCGATTTCATTTCCCGCGAGGACGGCGATCCGGTCGCCTTTCGCGATGCCGTACTCGTGCAGGAGGACGCCCGCCAGGCGGTTGATAATCGTATCACATTGGGCGTAGGTGAAGCTCCTTCCGGACTCTTCATCCGTCAGCGCGGTTTGACCCGGAGCGTACATCGCCCAGCGGTCAATCCAGTCGGTTCGGATTTCGGCACTGCTGTTCATACAGACCCCTCCGTGCCCTCAGGGCTGCTCCGCATCATCATCAGGAACATCACCGCCACGCTTGCGATGAGCGCGAAAGCGGCGGTGACAGCGGGATTGTTGTGGTATCGGGTCAGCTCACCGTAATACATCCCGAAGTGGACAGCCAGCGCGACAAGTGATGCGGTGAACACCATTCCTTTCGTCGCGCGCCGTGTAAACACACCGAACAGCACGGGAACGAAGGTCGCGGCGAAGAGACCGTAAACGCCGTTCTGGGCAAACAGGGCGACGGAGATCGACGGGTGGAGGAACTGATCCCAGGAAAGCAGCAGCGTCACGGGCGCCAGCACGACGAGGAATACCTTCGCGAAGCGAAGGGAGCGCTGCTTCCATTCCGGTGCGCCGGTGATACGCGCGGGCAGAACGCTTTGCAGAAAATCGTTGGCGAAAATGGATGATAACGCCAGCAATATTCCCTCGAGCGTCGAGAAACCCGCGGACAAAATGCCGAGTCCTATCAACGCGCGCAGCGGCGGAGAAAATTCGTGCACGATGTACGTCGCCATTACAACGTCCGGCTTCAACAGCTCTCCGGTCAGGGTCAGCCGCGCGTACAGTCCGGTGATGAGAACCGCGAAGAAAAGTGTCGCAACGGTGATCGCCGTCGCCAGGTAGCGGTTCACATCGCGTTCCGTGCGAAGATAGAGCGACTTGGAAATGATGTGCGGCTGCAGGATGATGGCGATTCCGATGATGAAATTCGCCCCGACGACCTCGAACCAGTCGCGGAAAAGCGCACTGTCGGGATTGGTCATCCTGCCGTAATGCGGTGCCACCTCGCCGAGCCGTGCGAAGAATCCTCCCCCGCTGCCGGTAAAATACTCCCATCCGGAACCGATGAACAGGATGGCGACGATGATCATGATCATCGCCTGAATGGTATTGGTGAGGATGTGCGCGCTGGCGCCGCCGAGGATGATGTAGGCAAACGTGAATCCCACTACGACAAGAAGCGCCGCTTCGATCGAGATCCCCAGCGTACTCCGGAGCACGACGGACAATCCGACGACGATGAGCACGAGAAACGTGATCTGCAGCAGCGACAGGACCGAAAAATATACGGTGAGTGAACGGGCGTGAAACCGATCCCCAATCCACTGCGGCACGGTGATGACGCGCGTCCGATCACCGATGCTGCGAAATTTCTTGCTGATGACGATCAGTGCGAGAAATATTCCGAGCGGCGTGGCGATCGCGTAGCCGACGATCCCCGCCCAGCCGTACAGGTACATCAATCCCGGATTGATGACGAAGGTGGCAGCACTGGCCATGTTGGCGGCGAGGGAGAGTCCGACGAAAAACGGATTCACCGTACGGGTCCCGACGGAGAAGGACTCCATCGACCGCGCCCGTTTCCGCGACCACACGGCGATACCCGCTATGGCAATGGCATAGGCGCTGAAGGCGAACCAGGCGTAGTACGTTTCACCGTTCATCTTGCTGTCTCAGCTGCTGTAGGACCATTCAAGGGCAAGCGCGGCCATGGCGATCCCTCCGCCCGATCCGACGAGCATCACCAGGTCCCCCGCGTCGAGCGCGTGGGCATCAACCGCATCTGCAATAGCCATCGGGATGCAGGCGCTGCCGGTATAGGCGAATTTGTCCATGACATTATGCGCGCGGTCATGCGGCACATCGAGAATATCCAGGGTCTGCCGGATACTGTTGATGTTGATCTGGGTGAAGAAATACTTCTTCACGTCCTGCGGCGTCTTCCCGATTTTCTCCAGCACGTTCCGCACAAGCCGGGGCCAATGCCGGGGATTCGTCTCCGGGGGGATTTTCTTTGCGAAGCGGAGAAGCGTATCCTTCGCATCGACACTCGCGTGCGTCGCCGGGATCCGCGTTCCTCCCCCGTAGATCCCCATGTAATCGTGATAGCTGCCGTCGGCATACAATTCCGACGTGAGAATGCCCTGACCGCCTCCGACGACGGCATCCGCCGTGGAAAGCACGACCGCACCGGCACCGTCCGCGAAGAGCGTGGCGATTTTATAATCATCCTGATCCAGGTACTTGCTCATCCCGTAGGCGCCGACGACGAGGATGTGCCGGTATCGCTCGTCCGACCGAATGTACTTCCAGGCGATATCAAGGGCGGTGACGAAGCCCGCACAGGCGGTGTTCACATCGAAAACACCCGCGTTCACCGCACCGATCCGGTACTGAACGACGGCGGCCGTGCTGGGAGAGATGTAGTCCGGCGTATCCGTCGAGACGATCACAAGATCCAGCGCATCCGCCGTAATCCCGGCTTCCGCCAGAGCCTCCCGCGCGGCAGGGACGACGAGATCCGACGTCGCCTGGTCCTCCGCCATGTAGTATCGCTGATAGATGTTGCGGTTTTCGCGGAGAAAGGCATCGATTTCCTGCCCGTGCCGCTGATCAAATACCGCGTTGGGAATCGGTTCTCCGGGCGCGTACAGCCCGGTACCGGTTATTATCGCATTGCGCATAGTCCATTCCTTTTCTCTGCGAAGACCGAAGCGCCGTTCACTGTCGCACCGACTGGAAACTCAGCGCTCATGATCCCGGAGACGTTGTTTTTCTTCGACCCATTTCACGGTGAAGTCACTGTAGAAGCTTTCCATCAGCGTGTAGAACGCGTGCATCTCGCGAAGACTCCGCCGCATTCCCGCATGCTCGTCGGCACCGGATTCGAGGGCGAGAAATCGCTCCGCGATTTCCCGGTTCTTCCGCACCGCCTGCATGTTGAGAAGGTGGTTGTGATGAAAAACCTCGGGGTCGATGGCATAATAGTCGCGGCGATTCTCCCTCCCGGCCATTTTCTGCAGGAGACCCTTCTCCGCGAGCTGACGAACGCTCTCGGAAATCGGTCCTTTGCTGCGTCCGAGAGCCGCACAGATCTCATCGAGGGAGAGCGTCTCCGCCTTTGCGAGCATCAGCCCGATGATGAGCCCGTCGAGCCGTTTCCAACCGTATGCCGCGTAAAGACCGCCAAAGGCCTCGACAAATTCCTTCTGGAGTTCCGAGGGATCATGATCCATCTGACATCGATAATATTTGGAATATTTCAAACGTTGGGAAAATATAACCCCCCGTTTCCGCAATGTCAAGTGCGATCCTGCCTTTCCCCTCTCGGCAGATCTCCGTATTTTTATTGATGTGCTTTTTTGCATTCAAACGGTAAGGACAATGACGACACTGAAAATCGACGGAAACTCTCTCACCCTTGACGACGTGATGGCTGTCGCCGCGGGAGAATGCCGCGTCGCGCTGGCGGACGAAGCGCTTCCGCGCATGCAGGCCTCACGTGACCTCGTCGACGCGTGGGTACGCGACAACAAGGTCATGTACGGGATCACCACGGGATTCGGAGAGTTCAGCAACGTGAATATCGGCGGCGATCAGCTCGAGCAGCTCCAGTATAACCTGATCGTGAGCCATGCCGTCGGCTGCGGAGATCCCATCCCGAAACATATCACGCGAATCCTGATGCTGCTGCGCGCGAACGCCCTGGCGAAAGGGTATTCCGGTATCCGTATCAGCACTGTCGAACTGCTCCTCGCCATGCTCAATGAGGATATCGTACCCGTCATCCCCTCGCAGGGATCGGTCGGATCGAGCGGCGATCTCGTGCAGCTTGCCCACCTGGTCTGCGGCATGATGGGACTCGAGTCGGTATGGGAGGGCGACGGAAAACGCCCCGCGGCCGACGCGCTGAAGGAGAAAGGGCTCCTCCCGGTCGTGCTTGCCGCGAAGGAAGGTCTCGCCCTGATCAACGGGACGCAGATGATGACGGCATACCTGACATGGACCACCGCCCGCGCAAAGTCGCTGATCCGTCAGTGCGACATCGCCGGCGCGATGACGCTCGAAGGACTGCTGGGCACCACCAACGCCTGCGATCCACGTCTGCATGCGGTTCGGCCCCATCCCGGTCAGCAGATGGTCGCACGGAATATCCTGCGGCTGCTCGAGGACAGCGAGATCCGTGAATCCCATCGCGAAGGACATGACGCCGTACAGGACGCATACTCCCTTCGCTGCATGCCCCAGGTGCACGGCGCATCCCGGGATGCGGTCGCCTATGTCGAAGGTGTGCTTCTCCGGGAAATCAATGCCGCGACGGACAATCCCCTGATCTTCGCCGAATCGGAGGCACTGATCGAAGGAGGGAATTTCCATGGACAGCCGGTCGCGCTCGCCGCGGATTTCCTCGGTATCGCACTGTCGGAACTCGCCAACATCTCCGAGCGCCGGACGGAACGGATGGTGAACGGCAAGCTGAGCGGTCTGCCGCGTTTCCTCACGCCGCAGGGCGGACTCAACAGCGGACTGATGATCGCCCAGTACACCGCGGCGTCGCTGGTATCGGAAAACAAGGTGCTCGCGCATCCCGCGAGCGTCGACTCGATTCCGACCTCGGCGAACCAGGAAGACCACAACAGCATGGGTTCCATCGGCGCAAGGAAAGCCTGGCAGATCATGCGAAACGTTGAAAACGTCCTCGCCGTGGAGTTCATGACTGCCGCGCAGGCGCTTGATTTTCACGCCCCGATGGAACGCGGACGCGGGACACGCGTCGCGCACACGGTGGTACGACAGCATGTCCCGCATATCGACGCCGACCGGCTGATGTTCGAAGATCTCCGGCGCACCGCTGAACTCGTGCAAAAAAATACTATCTTAGAGCACGTCGAACGTAGCATCGGAACTCTCGAATAGTTTTTTCACCAGCGAAAGTGGTTGTGATGAACAGGAAGGACGATCCGGATACCGTTTTCAGCGAGGAAGAAGATCCCTATACTCCAGCGCTGGAGGTGAGCGATCTGCGCCGGTCTCTGCACAGCATCATGAAACCGGCCATCACGGTTGATATCGACACGCCGATACGCGATGCAATCCACCTGATGCAGAGCAAGCGCATCGGTTGTGTGCTCGTCACGAGTCATCGCAAACTGCTGGGGATTTTCACGGAACGTGATGTTCTGAAAAAAATTGTCGGGACATCGTTTGATCTGCGCACCACTCCGATCACGGAAGTGATGACCATCAATCCGCAGGCGCTCAACGAAGATGATACCATCGCGTACGCGCTCAACTTCATGGATCTCGGCGGTTACCGTCATATCCCGCTGGTGAACGATCTCTTCGAACCCGTCGGCCTCTGTTCGATCAAGGATATCATCTCCTACCTCGTCCAGCATTTCGCCGACGAGGTGCTGAACCTTCCGCCGCATCCCTTTGCCTCCGCGGAAGAGGAAATCGTCCTGCCCGACGAACCCGATCTGCTGGCGGACGACGAGGGATAGCTCTCCCGACATTATCACGAAAAAACGCCCCGTCATGGGGCGTTTTTCAATATGGGGGCTTCGTACTGCAATGCGTGAAGTGCCTGCTCTCGGCGATTCTCATCCGCCCGAGCGGAGCATTCCCTGCAGCGTCTCGAGATCCTTCTCGATTTCCGCGCGTCGCCCCGCATCGGGTTCGAGCGTGAGGTAGGACTCAAGCTGCTCCTGCGCTTCCCGGAGCCGGCCGACGCGCATGAGCAGAAGCCCCAGGTTCCGCCGTGCTTCGGCAAACAACGGGTCGCACGCGACGGCTTTCTTCCAGTATCCATACGCGTACTGCGGGCTCCCCGTCTGCATGCGCAGATTCCCGAAATTGAACCAGGCCAGGGCATTTGTCGAGTCGCGCCTCAAAGCCTCGCGGTACTCCGAGGCGGCTTCCGCTGACTGCCCCTGCGCCGCCAGGGCATTTCCGAGATTGACGAGGCCGTCCACCGTCACCTCCTCCTTCAGCGACGCGCGAAAGCGCGTTTCCGCTTCCGGGTAATCCCCGTCTGCGAAAGCCGCTTTGCCGAGCTTGAGGTATTCCTGTTCGAATCCCTGCTGAACCGACGGCTGCAGGAGAAAGAGACCGAGCACGACACCCGTGCCGACACCCACGGGCAGGCGAAGCGCGAGCAGCTTCCCTTCCCTTGTCATCCGGATGGCCGAGGTCACCGCAAACGCGGCATACAGCATAAGCACAGGCATGATCGGAAGACGGAGACGGGCGCTGACAAAAAAGATTACCGTCGAAACAACATGCACAGAAAAGAAGGCGGGAGGAATCCAGCTCCCGCTGTGCGTCCGCAGAGCAATGAGGCCACCGATGGCAGCGAGAATCAAGAGGATCGGGAACACCCCGGCGGGAAGTCCTATTACCGGCCCATATTCCTGCGTATAGAAGCGCATGCTGAGACCCAGCTGATCGATTTCACCCGGGTAAAAGAACAGAAGCGCCTTTCTGAACAACAGAGAAACCGTCTGTCCGGGGTGCGCGGTCATCCACGCGATGGCGCGATCGCGCCAGAACGCCGAGATCTCCGCGGCATTCATCTCGCGTCCGGTCTTGTGCTCGACCCACCGGGCTCCGTTGGGATCTTTCTCGAGATCGATATCCTCGGGCATCGAGTACAGTCCGGTCGCCGACTCGTTGTTCCCGGCAAACAGGTTGAAACCGAACGAGGAAGTCACCGGCATGAACACCCCTTCGACGGTGGCGTTGTGCATTGCCGTCGGAATCAGCATCGCCAGTGTCGTCAGAGCATAGACAAGCATGTTTCGCAGCGGAGGACGTGTCCCCTCCCGGAGGAAAAACCAGACAACGAAAACGGCAGGCAGAAAAGCGATGATGGACGCACGGGTAATCACAGAAAGTCCGAACAGCATGCCTGCAGCGACCCAGTACTGCAGTTCCCTGCGGCGAAATCCCGTCACGAGCACGTATAGGTGCGCCGTGATCAGCAGCGTCTGCAGGGATTCTGTCAGCAGAAGCCCATCGTAGTAAATGAACGGCGCATACACCGCGGCGATGGCTGCGGCAGCAAGGCCGGTGCTGCGATCGAACAGTTCACGTCCGAGAAGGTACGTGACGAAAACCGTCGTTCCGCCCAGAATACTCTGCAGCACGCGTACCCAGAGTTCGGGATTTCCGGTTATCGACGCGGTGATCGCGATGATGTAGGGATACAGCGGCGACATGAAGTAGGCGTGAGGAATACCGCCTGCATTGATCTGTGCCGCCAGCTGCATGTACAGGCGGGAGTCGGAAAAATGCTGAAGGAAAAACGGGGTGTCTTTCAGAGAGAAGACGAAAAACAGTCGCAGCGTCACCGCGGCTGCTGCAATAAGCGCCGGAAGCAGATAACGCCCCCCGGCGGACGGTCCCGTTCGCTTCCGGGAAGGATGGTCTCCTTGCGGTGTCGCCCGCTTCATTTTCTGGATTTACTCAACGACCGTGAGACGGCGTGTGAGTGTCTTGCCGCTCGAGGTCAGACGGTAGAAATACAGGCCGCTTCGGAGTCCGCCGACGGGAATATCGAGTGAGTGTTTCCCCGCAGGGAAATTCCGGTCTGCGACCACGTTGAGCGAGCGTCCCAGCGCGTCGAAGAGTTCGAGGCGGGCGGTGCGCGCGGTCGGGAGGTTGAAGGTCACGATCGCGCTCCCTGCCGTCGCTTGAACCGGGTTCGGGTAGCTCTGATCGAGCGTGAATTCAGCTGATATCGGGAGCCGTATCTCCACTTCGGGAAAGGTCTCCGCCGTGCCGTCATAGTCGATCTGCCGCAGGCGGTAGTGCACCAGCCCTTCGCTGTCGGCCGCTTCCTCGGGACGCGGGTCGATGAACGCATAGGACTGGGCTTCCGTGGTTGTGCCGTTCCCCGTGACAAACCCGATGCGCTGCCAGAGTCTCATGGATCCCAGGTCCGAAGTCGCTGCCAGACGTTCGATGCTGAAGCCGCTGTTGTTGACCTCGGTGGCGGTCAGCCATTCGAGAACGGCCGCACCGTCTGCGTATCTGGCGGTAAACGCCGTCAGTTCCACCGGTTTCCCGTTCGGCCAGCACACATGCGTGTTGGACTTGAACTCTACCGAATCCGGGATCGCGAGCTGCAGCTGTGTCCGCATGAAATCGGTCGCGAGCGTGGTACTGTTGTTCGGATTGATGACGACGGAACGGAGCGGCTCCAGCGCGGGCTTGACCATCAGCGTCCGCGCGATATCGCCTGAAGGTCCGCGAACACGCCAGGCAAGATAGAAATCCTCCATCGGTCCGACCCATGCGATGGGACTGTCGACGATGAACTCGATAATATACATGGCATCCGGAACCTGTCCCTGGATGTTGGGTGTGACCAGGGCGAGGAACTGATCGAGAACGAAAACCGACGGGAGCTGATTCCCGAGAACGCGCACTTCCAGCGTGTCGGGTCTGCTTCCGCTCGACGGGCCGCGCTCGACCCCCATGCCGATATAGGCTGTGTCCACTGTCGCAACCCATTCCGCCGACATACGGACAGCGAACCAGGGCGTGGGAACGGCGTGCCGGTATACGACCTCCTGCCCGTTCGTATTGTAGTACGAGAGCGGGTCACAGAGAACCTGGGAGGATGCTGAGAAGGACGGCAGAAGGCCGCAGAAAACAGCGACAAGAATTCCTATACGCATGCGGGATCCATCATTGGTACTCGAAAAATTAAAAGTACGCATTCCCCGGTAAACTTGCCAAACCAATCTGAATACGCGCACCTTCCGTCCCTGCACGACGCATCGCGACGCGCAATCTTCCCCGTACAAAACGAAAGCGCCTCCGGTAACCGGAGGCGCTTTCAATCAGCTGTTCCTGTCTAGTATGCGGGGAATCCGCCGCTTACTTGGACAGCACCATCTTCTTCGTGCTCGAGAAGGCAGCGGCACCGGAGGTCGGCGTCGCGTCGAGACGGTAGAAGTAGCTGCCGGAGGGAACGTCGACGCCGTTCTGATCCATACCCTTCCAGTTGATGGAATAGGTACCGGCATTCTGC
The DNA here is from genome assembly GCA_003246455.1 of Bacteroidota bacterium. Lineage (GTDB taxonomy): Bacteria > Bacteroidota > Ignavibacteria > SZUA-365 > SZUA-365 > SZUA-365. The sequence goes on along the minus strand of QKAF01000027.1, from coordinate 89,704 downwards.
GTGCTGCTGACGAGGGTCGCGATATCGCGGCCGAGCACATCGATGATGCGCAGGGTCACGACACTTGCCTCAGGCAGTGCGTAGGTAATGACGGTCGAGGGATTGAACGGGTTCGGGAAGTTCTGCTCGAGAGCAAAGCCCGACGGGGTAACCGGCGGCTGACCAACGGTCGCCGTACGGTTTGCCGGGAAGGTGTAGATCACACCCAGGGAACCCATGTTCTCGCTGGTAAAGCGGATATCACCGTACTTGCTTCCGGTCGCAACAGAGATCACGTTGTCAAAGCTGGTTGCATTGACGCGATCCTTCTTCATGGATGCCGGTGCTTCGACCTTCAGATCCTGGGAGGCGATGTAGGACAGCACATCTTCCTTGGAACTGAATTCGGGAAGCTCGATGGTCTTCACCTGCTGGTCAGGAACCGCATTGGGATCGACCTTCAGGGTTGCTGCGAGCTCGAGGTTGGAGTAATCGACCTTGGCGGCACGAGTGATGCCGTAGAGACCGTCGATCGCCTGGATCGTGGTTCCGACCTTTTCGCTGCGATCGTACACGAACGCGATATCGTTGCCCGCGGCAATTGCAGGAGTGAGGAGGTCACTGTTCACATTGCCGAGAACATAAATCGTGCTGTTCTTGTACGCGGAGAGATTGCCTTCGCTGGCATTGACGAGCACCGGATTGGTACCGCGGCTGCGGAGGATCTCGACCATCTCGTTGAGCTGCGAAGAGCTCACACCGGGATCGAACATGACGACGGGCTGTGCAAGCACCGTGAGGTCATACTCGACCATGTCGTTCACCGGGTTCTGATCGTCAGGATTGCGCGTGAAGTACGCCTTGACTTTGTACACGCCACCGGTCTGCGGCGTCCACGGATCCAGGTTGATCGAAAGGGTCTGGTAACCGTTGATACCGCCGGTATTGGCGACGTTCACCATGTCGCTGTACAGCAGGTTGTTCCCGCCGTCGTACACCGCCAGGTAAATGTTGAAGTCCTTGGTGAGACCGTTCTGCGTCGAAGCGGCGGTCACGTTGACGATCGGGGTAACGGGCTGACCAACAGTGATGGCTTCGTCATGCGAGGTCTGGCTCGACCAGCGCACGTAGTTGACTGCAAAGTCATTAAGGGAAGTCATATTGACACGGATCGGAGCGACGAAGTTTGCATACGTCGTGTTGGCGGTACCGAACGAAAGATTCGGGGCCGAGGTATTGTCCGTGTTGATATAGGTCATACGGGTTCCGAGCGTCGAGTACGGACCGAGCGGACCGAACAGGTCGCCGAAGAGATAATCCTCGTAGCGATCCGCGAGTGCGGGGATGACACCGTAGGTGTACGGGTACACGAGGAACAGGCCACCCTGGTTATCGCCGTTGTCGATGGTGACAACGTAGGTACCCGGGGCGAGGTTCACCGAACCGCCGGCTGCGATGTCCGCATTGCCGTTGGCGTCGATCGGGTAGATCGGGAAGGTGCGCCAGTTGCCTTCAATGTACTCGTTCATGTTGACGTACGGCGAACGGGCGACGACTGTGGTCGGCGCTCCGGCGTAGCCGTTGTTGCATGCCCAGACGGTCGCGCGGACGCGTGCACGCGGGGTGAGAACCAGACCGCGGTCAAAGCGGTAATCAACGCTGGCAACCTGCGTGGTCGGGTATTTGAACAGCGTGAATGCATCACCAAGGCCCTGGCCCGGAGCGAGCGTCGCAGAGGCGAGCACGCCGGTGTTGAGCGGATTGATGAAGCTGTTCCACTGAACAACCTGATTGCCGTGGTACGAAAGAGAGACGTCGTTGACATTGATCATCGAAGACTCGAATTCGTTGTCGGCGAGGTCGTCATCATAGCGTGCCTGCATGAGGTTCACGCGCAGATTATAATCGCCCTTCGGAACAATGAGCACGTCCGCGTTCACGAATGCGCCGGCGACGAGAGGATCTGCGTCAAGCGCGCCCGGGTATGCGTAGGGACCATGATAATGCGTTGCCGAAGGCGGCGCATAGTTGTTCTGATCAACGGCCATGATACGCTCGGTACCGGTCGCATCCTTCGGATACATCTTCTGGGTTGCCCAGAAAACGAGGATCGGATCCTGGTCCTTTGCGTTTTCCTTGTACGGCGGAACCACGCCAACGACATCCGTCAGGTAGCCGAGTGCCGAACCCGTGAACCCACCCGGAATGGGCACGCCCATGAGCGGACCGACAAAGCCCTGATGGCGGGTCGGATCGGAAACTTCGCCGCCGCCGACGATGTACTCGACCTGGAGGTAGGTCACACGGATGTGGCCGAAACCAAGCTGCGCATCGTTGAAGCAGTCGTACACGGAGACATAGTAGAGTCCGTCAACGGGCTGGCCGTTGAGGGTGTTCAGCATCTGCTCGCCACGGTACGTACCGGCGAAACCGCCGTTCGGGCCTGCGGGCAGATTTTCAGCAATCTGATCGAATGCATAGTCGTCGAAGGTCACGCGATCGTAACCGTACTCATCAACACCGGGGACCGGGGAGATGCAGGCTGCGAGACGCACGCCGCCGTACAGACCGCTGGCACCACCCTGAAGGGTGTTGACGGTGCCGGCGCCAGTCGGCCAACCGGAGGCATTCTTTGCCTGGAAGCCGGGATCGCCAACGCCGGGAGGCGCGGGAAGCGGCAGGATTCCGGGACCGTCAGCGACGCGACCGAAATAAATCGCGATATCTTCGGTAAGACCGGTAATGAACGTGCTGCCGGGAGCAAAGTTGGTCTCGACAGTGATGGTCACGCGGAAGCGACCCGCGGGATACCCATTTGCATTCTGGCCGATGATCGCGCCGGGGTGACCGGAAATCACGACAGGGAATGCATCGCCGTTCACGCCGAGAACGACACTCGGATCGTTTCCGACACCGTTGCAGAGGAGACCGGGGTTGCCGCTTTCATTGGGGATCTGTGCGCGGTTCGGATTCGTCTGCGTCGCGGTCGTACCGTTGAGCTGGCCACGGATGGTGGAACCGCCCGGGAACACGAGATTGACGGGGGGATTGAACGGCTGCACCGCTTCGATGATCTGGCGGTTGAACATCAGGCTCCACTCTTCGAGGAAACCATCCTGCGGAGGAGCAGATGCTGCATAATTACGCTCGTCAACCACCTTGATCTGCCACCAGCCTGCGGAGAGCACGCCGTTGAGCGCGCTCAGCGAAGTTGCGGTGTTGAGCGTGCGATCGTTGGGCTGAGCGCCAAGAGGATTGCCACCCTGCTGGAAAAGAGCCATCGAACGGCTCGAACCGAGCGAACCAAACAGCGGCGTCGCCGCGGGATTTCCGCTCTCCTGCTTCAGTACCACTTCGTTGCCGTACGGCGAAACGAGCGTGATACGCAACGAAGAATACATGATGGTCTTGGCGTACACACCGACACGCACATCGGACACCGCGACGTTCACGGGAACGTAGATGGCGTCGATAGTCGTCTGGCCGGCTTGGATACGAAGGTGCGGTTTGCTTACGTACTTGTACGTTCCGTTCGCAAAGCCCACCTGCGTAAGCAGTACGCCGAGAAGAAATACTGCTGAAAGAAGAGTCAACTTCCTCATGAAATACCTCCTGGCAGTTGGGGAATAATTGAGCTGATATGGTTCATCACTTTACTTGTATCGCTCGCAGATTCAGCATGTCGGCGAAGATGCGCCATGAAGAATGATTGAAACGGGAGTCCCAAACATTCGCTTCTCCGAAATATTGTTGCTGCATCTCCGCAAATAAACGTCATGTAAGTATAATAAAGATAAAATTAACCACGGGGGCTACGAATGTCAAGCTGTTTTTCTGCGGGAAAACAGCACACGGGTGTACCGCGGTACGTCCTATTTTCCCCGAGAATTTCACTTGGCAAGATACATCTTTTTTGTTTGGGAACCAGTACTTGTACGCATTTTGTAAAAATACATCCCGCCCGGAAGATCGCTCCCGTCAAAGGCGACGGTGTAACTGCCGGCCTCCTGCCGTTCCGAAACCAGCACCCGGATTTCACTGCCCATGATGTCGTACACGGTGAGGTCGACACGCGTGCGCTTCGACAGCGTGTAGCGGATTTCCGTGCTCTCGGTGAACGGATTCGGCACGTTGTCCTCCAGCACGAAATTCAGGATGGTCTCCGTGCCGATCGGGACCTCCTCGGAAAACAGAACGGTCCCGTCAGTATTGAGCTTCCGCAGCCGGTAGTAAGCGATTTCGCGCCCCCGCCAGTTGTCGGTGACGGCGTACTCCTGATGCCGTTCCGCCGTCCGCAGCGGCTCGATGTGATGTATCACGGTGTACTTTCCCGATTCGAGCCGCTTCTCGACCTCGTATCCGCGAACCTTCGATTCGTCGTAGGTCTCCCAGCTCATCCGGACGCTGTCTTCGTCGAGAACCGCATTGAATGCAAGAAGCTCGATGCGCAGCGGCGTGGTGGAAACGACCAGGCGCGGTTTGTTGTACGCGAAGAGCCACAGGCTGTCGAGCTGCGACTGCCCGGCGATGTGCCCGTCTGTCCCGTTATCGAACGAAAAGAGCACGTAGAGGTTGGTTTCGTATCCGCTCAGGGCGAGGTCGCGGTAATACGCTATTTCCTGCTCGTTGCGACAGGTTTCCCACAGACGAAGTTCGTCGAACGACGCACGGACGAACTGGGTGCGGGGAAGATTTGTCCCGATGACGAGCTGGTCTGCGGAAACTCCCCGCATCAGTTCAGGGACCGCGAGCGTATCTGCCGCGTGGCCGTCGACGTAGAGCACGTAGCGGAGACTGTCGCTGCACCATGAGACCGCAAGATGATGCCACATTCCGTCGGCGATGAAAGGCCCCCGCTCACTCGACCACGAGTGGTGCCCGTCGGCACAGCGCACCTGCGCTTCTCCCCATGATGATATGCGCAGTTCGAACGGGAAGGCCGTGTTGAAATCGTCAGGACGCGAACTGATCAGCGGCGCATCTGTCGAAACGGTCGCACACCAGGTCTCGATGGTGAAATCGCGGTCGAGCGGCAGACGGAAAAGCCCGCTGTCGGGACACAGCAGATGCTGGCGGTTTCCGGCCAGTTCGATGGCCGCCGTCCCGTTCCGCTCCGCGTACACCACCTGCAGCGTGCGCACGAGGCGCTCGTCCGTCAACTCGCCGAAATCCCGGAGATCCGCCGGATCCGTGCTCCGCCACGCAAGACGGCCGTTCTGCATGACGACGACGCCGCTGGCAAACTTGACGGTAAAAGGTCCTGCCTGTTTCGGCACGAAGCGCAGCAGCACACGGACGTCCGCGTCGGTTTCCCTGCTCGAGGGAATGCTGTCTCCCACCGCGATCACCACGTGTCCCTTCTCGGCGCGATAGCGCGCGGCCACGTTTCCGTTTCGGCGAAGCACCCTTCTGGCGGACGAGGTGACGTACGTCGCTCCCAGGAATTCGAAACTCTCCGGCACCTGGACCACAAGCCCTGCCATTCCGCCCCCGTGTCCGATCACGGAGCCGTCCACCGCGACCAGGAATTCCTGATCGAGACTGACCTGGGCGGGAATGATAATACCGTCGATGAGACTGAGACAGCCATGAAAAAGGAATATCGCCCCGAGAAGGGACGATATTACCAGAAATCGATATATGCGGGGAACCGCGGAGGCCACCGGGATGCGATTAACGGTGCTCGCGGAGAAATTCAAGGCGGGGACGAAGCTTCTCCACCGGCGTGAGCAGTTTATCCTTTCCGAGAATGGCGTCTTCGTAGTCGGTGAACACCATTTCGTAGGTGGGACTCATGACGATCGCTTCCTCGGGACACACTTCTTCGCAGAATCCGCAGAAAATGCAGCGAAGCATGTTGATCTCGAAACGCTCGGGATAGCGCTCTTTCTCATCCGCGGTTTCCGCGGCCTGCACCTCGATCGCGAGCGCGGGGCAGACCCGCGAACAGAGTCCGCAGGCGACACAGCGCTCGATGCCGTTTTCCTCCTGCACGAGGACGGGCGCACCGCGGTATGATGCAGGCGGAATCCACTTTTCTTCGGGATACTCGCGGGTGTCTTTCTTCTTCACCATCTGGCCGAACGTCAGCTTCATCCCTTTGAGAATCTCGGGAATGTAGAGCTTCTCCCAGAAGGTTAGCGTGTATTTATCTTGCGTCTGCGCTTGCATGGCCTGTCCTTTCTTCTCGAATCACGAAATCAGCAGAATGACAATTCCCGTGGCGATCACATTCGCGAGTGCGATCGGGAGCATGACTTTCCAGCCGAGATCCATCAGCTGGTCGTAGCGGAAACGGGGCACGGTCCAGCGGACCCACTGGAAGACGAAGAGCATGAACGCGACCTTGACGACGAAGGCCAGAATCTGCAATGCGACGACGATGCCCGACGGAAGCTGCAGCAGCTCAAGGTACGGCACCTGCCACCCACCGAGATAGAGCGTGGTGATCACCGCACTGGCCGTGATCATGTTTGCATACTCGGCGAGGAAAAAGAGCGCGAATTTGAAACTGCTGTACTCGGTATGGTAGCCGCCCACCAGTTCCGGCTCCGCTTCAGGGAGGTCGAACGGGGTGCGATTCGTCTCCGCGAACGCGGCGACCACGAAGGTGATGAAGCCGACCGGCTGCAAGACCATGTTCCACATCCAGCCCGCCTGATGCGTCACTACGTCGGTGAGCTGCAGCGAACCGGTGACCATGACGACCCCGATGACACTCAGGCCCATCGAAAGTTCGTATGAAATCATCTGTGCGGACGAACGAAGTCCGCCGAGCAGGGAGTACTTGTTGTTCGATGACCAGCCGCTGAGCGTCAGTCCGTAAACGCCCATGGATGTCAGCGCCAGGATGTAAAGGATGCCGATGTTCACGTCGGCAATCACCATCTGGACCTCACGCCCGAACATGGAAATGGTTTCTCCCGCGATGGGAACGACGGCGAGCGTGCTGAACGCGACCCCGATCGAAATGACCGGCGCTAGCGTGTGGATGAATTTGTTCGCGGCGGTCGGGACGATGTCTTCCTTGAGCAGGAGCTTGATCACGTCCGCGTAGGGCTGAAGCAGTCCTTTCCACCCCACCCGGTTCGGACCGATGCGGTTCTGAATCCACGCGCTGATCTTGCGCTCGGTGTAGACAAGCTCCGCAACGGTGACCAGCACCACCACGAACATGACGATGATCTTGATCAGGGATATGAGGATGTCGGTAAATTCCATGGTTCCTGCCCGGCTTATGATCGAACGTCACTGTACACGTACGGAAGCATGTGCGAAGGCTGCGCACCCGAAAGGCGCACGCCCCAGCGTCCGAGCCGCTCGTACGAAAGCCCTTTGAGAGCTTCGATGCGTCCGGTCATTTCTTCAAAGATATCTTCAGGATGATCGTATTTCCATTTGGCGCCCATCAGCATGCCGAGATTGGCATAGATGCGTCCGGCCGAACGTGCGTCGTATTTTTTCGCACGGCCCCAGCGATCGAATTCACTGGCGAACTTGTCGAGACGGCTGACGGAAAATGCTCCCGTCCACCGCGCGTTCTCCGATGTCGTGATCGAAGGACGGATCAGCTGCAGCTGCTGTTCGAAGTTGAGGAAGGTGCCCAGCTTTTCCGCGAACGTGGAGGCGCTGAGCACGGCATCGGCACGATCAGTCAGAGCGGACTGATTGCTTACGATCGCAAGGACGTACTGGGCCTTGCCCAGTGCTTCCATGAACTCGGGATGCGAAGCGGCCTGGACGTCACTGACGACCACTGCCTTGATGCGTCCCTGACGAAGCCCTTCGATGATCTGCGCAAGCCCGTGGTCGGCATCCGCGGGGACCACCCCCGCGAGGCGCGCGCCCGCGGTATTCGGCGTCTTGTCCTCGCGAAGCAGGAACTCATCCTGATCGCCCGGCTGCACATGCGGGAGAACGTCGAGATACGGCGTCTTGAGCACTTCCTTGGCGAAACGGGCGGCGAGGTAATTGTCCTCGCAGGTGTCATGCCCGGAGGCGATGACCGCGATCTGCTCGCTCTTGTATGTGCGCAGGTCCGAGGCGGCGGATGCCAGCGCTTCGTCCCAGCCCACCGGAGTCTGTACGCCTTCCTTGCGGAGCAGCGGCTGTTCGATGCGGCTCTCGGCGCTGACGGCTGCGAAGCTGTCGAGACGCCCCTTGTCGCACATCCAGAAATTGTTCACTTCCTGGTTTTCGCGCGGTGTCAGCCGAAGAATGGTGTTCTGCCGCACCCACATGTCCATGTTGCAGCCGCGCGCGCAGCCCGGACACACGCCTGCGGTGTCCGACATGTCCCATGCGCGGGCCTTGAAACGGAAGTCCCTGCTGGTCAGCGCACCGACGGGACAGATATCGACGACGTTCATCGAGTAGGGATTGTCCAGCTTCTTGCCCGGGAATGTTTCGATCGTCACGTTGTCGCCGCGTTCGACGAAAGTGAGCTGCGGGTACCCGACGATGTCCTCACAGAAACGGATACAGCGGGAACAGGAGATGCAGCGCTCGCCGTCGAACATGACCTGCGGCCCGAGTTCGACCCGTTTGTGCTTGTGCTGCTTTTCCTCGTCGAACCGGCTTTCTCCCACGCTGAAGCGATAGGCGTAGTCCTGGAGTTTGCACTCCCCTGCTTCATCGCAGATCGGGCAGTCAAGCGGATGATTGATGAGGATGAATTCCATGACCGCTTCGCGGGCCTGGATCGCTTTTTCGGAATTCACATGCACGACCATTCCGTCCATGCATCGCGTGGAGCAGGCGATCACCTGCTTCGGCATCTTCTCCACTTCCACCAGGCACATGCGGCAGTTGCCGCTGATGGAGAGCGCGGGATGCCAGCAGAAATGCGGCACGTAAATCCCGTTCTCGAAGGCCGCCTCGATGATGGTCTTTGAAGGATCGGTCTGAATTTCCTTGCCGTCGATCGTGATGGTAATCATAGGACGACTGTTAATCCTTTCTGTTCACACTGTTGTATTCTTCGATACCGCGGGCCACCAGTTCGACGGCGCGGCGGCATTCCGGCGCGTTGAGGACGTAGGCGAGACGCGCCTCGTTCATGCCGCGTCCCGGCGTGGCATAAAACCCCGGACCGGGTGCGAGCATCGTCGTTTCGTTGCCGTCGCTGAAATCCGTCAGCATCCACGAGGCGAAACGTTCGATGTCGTCGACCGGGAACTGCGCCATGATATAAAACGCACCGCTCGGCTTGCGGCAGAGTATCCCGGGGATATTCTGCAGTGCGTCGAAGGTCGCATCGCGTCGCTGCCGGTATTCGCTGATCATGCCGTCGAAGTATTTCGCGCCTTCGGCGACGAGCGCCGCCGACCCGATCTGCTCGAGTGTCGCCGCGCACAGACGCGCCTGGCCGAAGCGCAGCATCACATCCATGAACGAACGGTTCCGGCTGATCACCGCGCCCATGCGTCCGCCGCAGAGGCTGTAACGCTTCGACAGGCTGTCCATGACGACCGCGTGCTGCTCGAGCCCGTCGATTTCGAGTACGGATTTCGTCCGGCCTTCGTAGACGAATTCACGATACACCTCATCCGACAGGACGAAGATATCATGCCGGAGGGCGATATCGCGCACCGCATCGAGTTCGTCGTCGCGCAGCACGGTCCCCGTCGGATTGTTGGGATTGCAGATGATCATTGCGCGGGTTCGCGGCGTGATGTGACGCGCGATTTCCTCGGCGGGCGGCAGGTGGAAGCCGTCTTCGGCCTGCGTGGCGACCGGCACCAGGGTGATGCCGGACATGATGGCGAAGCCGTTGTAATTCGTATAAAAGGGTTCGAATACCAGGATCTCGTCGCCCGGCTGCGCCACGGCCATCATCGCGAACATGATGGCTTCGGAGCCGCCCGTGGTGATGACAATGTCGTTGTAGCCAAGCGGGATGGACAGCGAGTCGTAGTACTGCTGCATGCTCTCGATGAACAGGCGGATTCCCTGCGAATTTCCGTAGGCAATCACTTTTTCCTGGTAGGAGCGGACCGCATCGTAAAACTCGGGCGGAGTCTCGATGTCGGGCTGACCGATATTGAGGTGATAGACGTGTGTTCCGCGTTTCTTCGCATCGTCGCCAAGCGGCACGAGTTTACGGATCGGCGAAGCAGGCATGATGGAAGCGCGGCGGGAAAGCTGAGGTGCGGATGACATAGGTTGAATCTCGGGAATAAACCGGGAAACGCTGAAGTGTCCCCCGTGCGGTTGCGTTTCAGCAGCGGGATTGGACAGAATGGTGTAATCCTGACAAATGTACGGACATAGAGAAGAATAACCAAAACGCACCGCGGTCTCCGCCCCCGGGGAGAATGGCCGCCGCCCTCTCTCCCGGCGCTCACCGAACGTCCGGAATCGGGATTATGAGGAAGGGAGAAGGATCCGGCTCGACAGTGCCTCCCCGGCGAAGACTTTCTGCGCGAGAAGGCGGATGTCCTCGGCGCGAACGTCGCGAATCTGCACGATCAGGTCCTCCACGGGCACATCCCGGCCGTAAACGAGCTCGTCCCGGCCGAGCCGGCTCATGCGATTGGTCATGCTTTCGAGTCCGAGCACCATTGCACCGATGATCTGTTCCTTCGCGCGGTTCAGCTCCCGCGCCGGGACTTCATCCTCCTGGAGAAGCGCGAACTCGCGAAGCAGGACGTCGCGGGCGCGCTCGATACGGCCCGGTTCGATCGCGGCGTACACGCCGAAAGTCGAAATGTCGGTGAACATCGAAACGAACGAGTAGATGTTGTACGCGTACCCGTGACGCTCCCGCACCCGCTGGAACAGCCGGGAACTCATCCCTTCGCCGAGCACGGCGTTGAGAACGGCAAGCGCGTGCCGCTGCCGGTCGTGATATCCGACCGCCGCGGTCCCCATGACGAGATGCGCCTGCTGGATGGGACGTTCGGCGGATATGTGTTTCGGGCCAAGCAGCCGGGGCTTGCGCCGCCGTTCCGCGCCCCCGTGCGGGATGTCCGCAAACTCCCGTTCACAGATCGCGAGCAGCGTGTCGTGATCAACCGCCCCGGCAGCCGCGATCACCATGTTTTCCGCGACGTAATGACGCTGGACGAACGCATGCAGCATCTCCCTGGTGAAGGAAAGCACCTGCGGCTCCTGCCCGATGATCGGCTGTCCGAGGGGATGTTTCCCGAAAAGCTGCTGCTCGAACTGATCGTGGACAAGATCCTCCGGATCGTCTTCCGCGCCGTGCATTTCCTCGATGATGACCTGCTTTTCCTTTTCCACTTCCCGTTCGGGGAAAGTCGAATGGAGCACGATATCGGCGAGCAGGTGCACTGCGCGATCGACATGGGGCTCGAGCACCCGCGCGTAGAAGCAGGTATTGTCCTTCGTGGTGAAGGCGTTGAGATACCCTCCCACGCTTTCGAGATACTGCGCGATGTGATGCGTGCGGCGACGCTTCGTCCCTTTGAACACGCAGTGCTCGATAAAGTGGGAAATCCCGTTTTCCTCGGGCGTCTCGTCGCGGCTGCCGGTATCGATCCAGACGCCGAGCGCGAGGGAATGCGCCGAAGGGACGGTCTCGGTGATGACGCGCAGGCCGGAGCTCAGCACGGATTTCCGCAGTGTCGTGCAATCCGCTGGTGACTGTCCGTTCTGTAACGGGAGAATTCTTCTGGCAGCGCGCATGGCGTGTACTGTCGGGCCTCAGGTGAGGGGGTAGATGAGAAAGGTGTACTGATGGAGGATCCGCTCCACATCACAGAGCGAGAGGACGATGACCCGCACGCCGATCTCCTTCCCGTCGCGCGTCTTCAGAAGCAGATTCGTGTTGAAGCGGCCCGCGCATTCGAGCGCATCGAGCCCCTCGAGGATGGAGTCGACCTGCCCGGGGAAGAGCTCGGGCAGACTCCTGCCGATGGCCTCCTCCTTCGTCCACCCGAAGAGACGCGCCGACGTAGCACTCCATGATTTCAGGATGCGATCCGGTGTCAGGGAAAAGACGCCGGTCTGAGGGAGTTCATCTGCGATCGCGAGCGTGAGCTGTTCGTAGGCTTCGGAGAAATGCCTGCAGCGTTTGTACTCCGAGATGTCGCGCAGACTGATGCGGATTCCGATGTGCTTCCCTTTCCGGGTGCGCACGGGACTCCAGCTCATCAGCATGTACCGCGTGTCGCCATCCTTGGTATTCATCCGGTACTCGAGGTCCACTCCCGACTCGCCCGCGTATGCCCGCGCGCGGTCCTGACGAAACTGCTCGAGATAATCCTCGTGAACGATATTTTCGATCAGCAGCCCGTTATGCACGAATTCGTCGGGGTCGTAGCCCAGCACTTCCTTGCATGAGGGCGAAACATACTCGTAGCTCCCGTTGACGTTGTACCAGAACTCGAGGCTGCTGGTGAGATCCGCAATGATGTGCATGCGCTCATGCGTCTCATGCAGAAGCTTCTTGTACTTGTTCTTCACCCCGGTGAGGAGACGGTTGACCGCCGCTTTCTGTGGGTTCGAGAGACCAAGTTTATCTATGGATGGGGCTTTTTTCTTCCGAATCATGTCAACGGGCATTGCTCTGTTCTGAACTTGCTGCGCAAATCCAAATGAGAGGAAAATCGATTCGCAAATGACTTCTTAATTTACATAAACCTCGGCAGGAAACCTACGGGCGAATCCCGTATCCTCCCGCCTGAACCTGACAATTCCGCTGCGCGGGGTGAAGGACGATGAAGAAATTACTCTCGGGAGATGCTCAACGCAGCGCCTCCTGCAGCCGCTGGGGCAGCAGACCGAAGCGGCGCTGCTCGCGCGAGTTTTCCACCGCCATCGCGAGCGCGCTCCGCTGCCCGAGAAACACCATCATCCGTTTGGCACGTGTCATCGCCGTGTACATGAGATTGCGCCGCAGCATGACCCGATGCTGCATGACGACAGGGACGATCACGATCTCGTATTCGTTTCCCTGGCTCTTGTGGACCGTGATGGCATAGGCGAGCACGAGTTCATCCGTTTCCTCCGGCGCGTATCCTGCCGCCCTGCCGTCGAAATCGATGAACAGAAGATTCTCTTCTTCGTCGTACCGCTGCACATACCCGATGTCGCCGTTGTAGACATCCTTCCCGTAATCGTTCCGCGTCTGCATCACCTTGTCTCCGGCACGGAAACTGCGGTCCCCGCGCTGAAACACCACGCGGGCGCTGCCGTTCACCGCCTGCTGCAGAACGTGGTTCAAGTGGGTCACTCCCGCGGGAGTGTCGTACATCGGGGAAAGCACCTGGATGTCGCGCATCGGGTCGCAGCCCAGTTCCTGCGGCAGGCGGGTGGCGACGAGATCGCGCACGAGCGCACCGAGGTTTTCTTCGGGACCGACTTCGCGAAAGAACGTTTCTCCGCCGTCGACGATTCGCGTGTCGAACACGGGCATGTATCCCTGACGCATGCGGTGCGCATTGCTGACGATGCTCGAGTGCGCGGCCTGCCGAAACACGAGCCGCAGCACGACGGTGTCGAATTCGCCGCAGCTGATCAGATCTCGCAGGACCGTCCCCGGACCGACCGACGGAAGCTGGTCCGCGTCGCCCACCAGTACGAGACGGCAGCCCGGACGGCGGGCACGGAGAAGCGCGGCCATCAGCGAAACGTCTACCATGGACATCTCGTCTACAACGAGGATATCGGCCTCGAGGACGTTGTCCTCGTTCCGCTGAAAGGCCATCACGGACGGATCGAACTCCAGCAGACGGTGTATCGTCTTCGCGTCGTGACCCGTGACCTCGGTGATACGCTTGGCCGCGCGTCCCGTTGGCGCACAGATCGCGATACTCCATTCGAGCTGACGGGCAAGATCGAGGACGCCGGTGAGCGTCGTGGTTTTTCCCGTACCCGGACCGCCCGTGAGAATGCAGACCGGTCCGGAGAGGCATTTGTGCACCGCTTCCACCTGCTGCGCGTTGAGACGGATTCCCCGTGCGGCCTCGACATCCGCGAGTCGTCTGTCCAGTCCGAGATGATCGAGATCGTCCCACTCTTCCCGGAACGCGGTGCGGAGCGAATCGGCGATCGCCTCCTCCGCGTGCATCAGTTCGGGCAGGTACACGTGATCGTCATACAGGAACGCCCTCCCCGACTCGATGGCAAGACGGAGCGCGGCGTATGCCTCGTCAAGCTCCACTTCAAGGACCGTGGCGGCATGACGAAGAAACTCGCTTTCCGGGACGCAGGTATGCCCGTAGCGACGCGCCGCTTCCTTGAGCGCGTAGCTCATGCCGGCCAGGACACGGCGCGCATCGCCCGCGGCAATGCCCAGCGACCGTGCGATGGAATCCGCGGTCATGAATCCGATTCCTTCGATATCGTCGATCAGGCGATACGGATTGTCATGCATGACGGTGATCGCCTCGTTCCCGTAGGCGCGATATATCCGCACCGCCCATGCACTGCTGATGTTATGCGCCTTGAGAAAGAGCATGACGGTCTGCACCCCCCGCTGCTTCTCCCATTCATGCTGGATGGCATCGAGTTTTTTTTCCCCGATACCTTCGACCTCGAGCAGGCGCTCGATTTCATTGTTCATCACGTCGAGCGTCCTTGTACCGAAGCGATCGACGATCCGCCGGGCCGTACCTTTCCCGAGGCCGCGGATCAGTCCCGATCCGAGATAGCGCTCGATCCCTTCGGGAGTCACCGGGTACTGAACATCGTAGGAGGAAAACTGGAACTGCCTCCCGTAGCGCGGGTGCTCGTCCCAGCGGCCGTGCAGTACGTAGCGGTCACCGGGCGACGGCGATACCATTTCTCCCACGGCGGTCAGCGGGAACAGTTCACCCTCGACCTTTATGCTGCAGACGACGAATGCGCTGTCGGGCGCCGACCAGATGACCCGTTCGAGCACTGCCTCGAGCGACTGCTCGCCTTGCGTTTCATCACCGCCGCGCCTATCATGATCCGGGATCTTTTTGCCCATGGTTCTGACTATCGTTCACGCCTGAGGAGAATGTTCATGAAATTCCACACTGAATACCTGACATTCAACACCCCGCAGAAGCGGGAGTATGTCAATATCACCTCGGAGGTCGAAGACGCGCTGCGAAAAAGCGGCATCCGCGAGGGAATGATCCTGGTTTCCGCAATGCATATTACCGCCGGCGTCTGGGTCAACGATGCCGAGAACGGGCTCCTGCAGGACATCGACGACTGGCTCGAATACCTCGCTCCGTTCCGTCGCGATTACCGCCATCATCGGACGGGCGAGACAAACGGGGACGCGCACCTCAAAAGCCTGCTCGTGCATCATGAAGTGATCGTCCCGGTCACGGCGGGCGCCCTCGACTTCGGTCCGTGGCAGCAGATTTACTACGCCGAGTTCGACGGTCGGCGGCCCAAGCGGCTTATCATTAAAATCATGGGTGAATAGGAGCTGCGCCCCAGCGCAATTGCTGCCGGGTAACAATCACTTCCGCGTGATGATGACTTCCGTACGACGATTGAGACGGCGGCCGAGTTCGGTGTCGTTTGGCGCGATGGGCTGCGATTTCCCCATGCCGCGCGTCGTTATCCGCATCTCGCCGATACCGCGGTCCACAAGGTATTTCTTCACTGCGCGGGCGCGTGCGTCGGAGAGCGCGATATTGTACTCGTCGCTTCCGATGAAATCGGTGTGTCCGCGGATCTCGATGTGAATGTTCTCGTACTTGCGCAGCATCGCGAGAATGTTCTTCAATTCGTCGGTATAGGACATATCGAAGGTGGCGCGATTGAAATCGAACAGGATGTTCTCCAGCACGAATTTCTTGTCGACGTCGAGCACGGTGACCTCTTCCTGCAGCACGACCTCGTCCTGGGAGTTGCGAATCTCCAGGTTCATTTTTTCCGGAGGGACTTCCTCGGTGATGTGATACCGGATGGCGTAGAGATTCGTCAGCGACTCGCTGAATTCGTCGAGGATGGAACTGAAATCTTCGATGATGTTGAAGCGCTTTCCTCGGGTCGCCTCGGTCATGTACTTGTATTCAGAGATCTGCGGCGGAGTGATTGCGAAGAGCTTGATGTTCTGTTTGAGAAGGAAGTCCGTCATCGTCTTCGCGGTAAAATCGGTTTTCCCGTACCCCTTGTCCCCTTTCTGATGGAACATCGCGTCGGTGATGAGGATGAAGATCCTCTGCGCACTCTGACGGAATTTGAATGACGTGGCTTCGAACATCCCTTCCAGCGCATTCTCGTTGTCGTCCATCCCCCCGCCGATCTTCAGCCCGTCGATCCATCCGATGAAGGTTTTCACGTCCTCGGTGAAATCCTTGTAGCGTTCGATCCGGTCGCTGAATGTCAGCAGCGCGAGACGATAGTCCACTCCGCGGGATGCAAGGCGCTGCGTGAAATCAATGATGTTGGCCTTGACTTCGTAGACCTCCTGCGACATGCTTCCCGTCTGATCGATGATGAACGCAATATCGACGGGGAAACTGTTGTTCGCGGAAATCTTCTCGAGCGATTCCACTTCCACCGGCGCGCTGTCCTGGTAGATCACCATGTCGCTCTTCCTCAGGCTCGGGAAGTGATTTCCGAGTGAGTCGCGCGCATCGAGAATGACGCTGACCTCGGGGTAGCGGCTGATGTCGACGGCGCGGATGGAGACGGTAACGGCTTCGGGGTGTTTGCTGCGAGCGGAGATGATGGTCGGTTTGCGCAGGCTGTCGCCCGGCTGGATCCCTGTCGCCTGGGGCGCGGAGTACAGGTCCTGCCCTCCCGGCAGGGCGAGAAGAACGGCGATGACAATGTATAATGGAACGAACGTATTAACGGGCATAACGCTTGATTCGGCACGCGGTTTCAATGAACGGAACGGATTGAATCGCGGGCTGGTTCCACCTTGTCGAAAAAATCACGGTTAAAAACATGTGCAGGCGATGGGATGTGTCCACCGCCTGCACGTATGTCAATCGTTCGAAAAGGCGTTCGCGTTAGAATGCGAAGCCAAAGCGAAGGCCGGGCACGATCATTTCTTCGTGTTCCCAGACTTCCGGATCGCGGAACAGCATGCGCGAGTACTTGACTTCCGCGCGCATCCAGCTGAAGATGTTGAGGTACACCTCGCCCATCACGCCGCCGTTGAAATACTGCAGCGCCACGCCGTACGTGGTCTTGCCGCCGTGATCGTAGGAAAGGCGCACGAACGCATCCAGGACGCTGTTGTCGCTGACGATGCTGACGCTGTCAGGATTCCATGCGGACTGGTTGGGCTGGTCGAACGGATTCTGGCGAACGGCTTCGACGGTCTTCTGATATCCGAGACCGGCATGCAGGCGGAGACCGCTGAGCATGAAGCCGAGGTCACGCCAGTAGAACAGGTTCGCGGAATTCGCGAGGTAGTAGAAATGCGCTTTCTGGGCATCCGCCGGGGTCAGCGGCAGCTGCAGCGCGGCTTCCGCACCGTCGCCGTTGATGATGGTACCGTCGAGGTTGGTGATCTTCTTGTTGCCGAGGGTCTTCAGGCCGAAGGAGACGAAGGCGGCGGCGCCGATTCCGTCTGCGTCCACGCCCGGTGCGCCCGCGACGTTGGAGAGCTGCTTGTAGTATTCACCGGCCGCGCCCCACGTCCCGTTGAGGGTACGCGGTTTGAAGATCGGGAAATTCTCCGAGATGCTCTTGTCACCCCAGGTGAAGGGAATGGACGGACCGATCTTGACCCGCTCGGTAGCGGACGGCTCGTAGACGAACAGCGTATTCCACTGCGCGCCGTACAGGAACGGCAGGTTCACCCAGTCGTTGCCGATTTTCAGTTCGAACCCGGCGCGGATGCGCGAAGGCTGCAGCGTGACGCCGTCGCCGATGCGCTCGTCCGAATCCAGGGTCCACATGAAACCACCGCCGAAAGGAACGCTGATCGTCGCTTCGGCAACGTACGGCTGCGGTTTGACCGCGCCCGTTTCGTCGAGATGCGCATACGACTGCTTGGCGACCACTGCGTCGTAGAGGTCCGGAGTGAGGATCTCACGAAGGTTGCGGCGGCCGACGATACGATAGTCGTCGAAATCGCCGTTGTCCTTGTTCGGCAGGAAGCCGGCAGAAAGCTTTTCGTCGTCATGGGGACGCGCCTTTTCGATGTAGATGGCGATCAGGTTCTGATCGTCTTTCGGGCTCTGGATGACGCGCATCCGGGCCTTGCCGGTGAGCACGCGCTCGGCGATACCGACGGCGTCCGCATCGAGCAGATCGTCGCGGTTATCACGGACCTTGCGCATGACTTCGAGAATCATCGGTTCGTCCTGGATCACCCACTGCGGGAAGTACTTCGCCACCAGGGGATCGAGGGTGGTGAGCGCACGCAGAAGAATGCGGAGGCGGTCGTTCTCGTCCTTGTAATGATCGATGGCGATATCGAGAAGACGGAGATAGTTCTGACGATCGTCTTCAGACGCCTTGAAGGAAACGAGTTCGTTGACGATCTGGTCGCCCCAGGCCATGCGCTGGAGCATATCGTCTTCCGAGTAATTCGCGCTCTTCATGTATCGCATGATCTGCTCGACGCTCGTCAGGGCATCATCCGAGCTCTGGGCCTGTGCCGCATTGGGAGCGAGCCAGGCGAGAACGAGAAGTGCTGCGAGAATCGAAAGAAGTCGGTTTTTCATCTGCATGCCGTGTTGTTCCGTGCTTGATACTGTGTGGTTCTTCATGGTGCTGCCTCCTTTCAGTTAAAAATGGAGGGCAGCCCGATACGCAGGCGCGGAGTGATGAGGAAGTAACTGCTTTCGGTCTCCCAGATCTCCTGGTCGCGGAGCAGGAAGGAGTACTTCGCGTCCACGCGCAGCCATTCGGTGAGTTCAAGGAAGGCATCCGCCATCATGCGGCCGGCGAAATACTGAATGCCCATGCCGTACTTGTTGGCGGAACGCAGATTGATAAAGGACATGCGAATGTACACGTCTACGAGATCTTTTTCCTTGCCGAGCGTGACCATTTTGCCGATCTCTTCGGTCTTGAAGATGCGGCCTTCCTTGCCCATGCCGAGCGGATCTGCATCGGTGACCAGGTGATCTCGCTTGATCTGCATGAAGGCACCACCAAGGTTCAGACGGAATGCGAGACTGGGATTGACCGCATTATCCTTGAACATGATCGGGTAGTACACCTGCGCGATCGTGGAGATATGGAAGAAATCGTTGTCATAGTCTTTCAGGTCAACCTGCGGATCGAAGTTCATATGCATGACCTTCAGGTGATCGTACGCATCCTGCGCGGAATAATCGTTGATGACCGTCAGGTTTCCGCCGAGGGAGAAGGGGAAGCCGAACGTGAAATCGAAGGCGACGTTGTAACCGCTCGGCGACGACATCAGGTTCTTCTCGAACGCCAGCGGCGTCGGAAGGTCGGGAGCCGTCATGTTCATCGGAAGCACGACGCCGACGCTCATCTGATTCTTGTATCCCACGCTGAGGGAGGAAATGCCCGTGGACCAGCGAGGCAGACCGACTTCATCGTTGCCGATGACATAGGCCAGCTTCCAGTTCGGGGCGAAGCCGGAACGTGCGGGCGAGCGGAGTTCGACGCGGTCGAGCGACGCATCGAGCGTCACGACGTCGGCCGGATACCGTCCGGGGTTGGACACGATCTCGACGATCTGCTGGAGGTTGGCTTCCTTTGCGTCGATGAGCAGCTGTCCGCGGGTTTCGTATTCCGATCCGCCGATATAGGCGAATTCGATGTCTTCCTTGTCATTGGCTTCGCCCTTGCCGGCGAGAACCTTCGGAAGCTTGGTGCGGATTTCCCACTTGTCGGCATTGTCGCCAACGAAGACGGCGCTGGTGATCTTCAGCGGCTGATTGCGTTCCGGGTTGCGGACACGCACCTTGCTCGCTTCCGGGTAGAACATCGGAATGCTGCCGGTATAGAAAGGACCGGCCGCTTCGAACTGCGGCGGGATGATCGCGCTTTCAAGCGTATCGCGCATGTTCCAGAAGTCACGGAAACGACTCGTGGTGGTTTCCAGTTCGCGCTGGGTCATGACGATGAAAGGACCGACCTTGCCGGGCATCCAGTCGCCGCGTTCCGGAAGCGGAATCGGATTGGATTGGCTGCGCTTCGCAAGGATATCGTCATACAGTGCTTCGTCGGCAAGCTGCAGGACGCTGGTCAGATCGGTTCCGGCAAGGGAATATCCCTTTGCGATCGGCTCGGACGCGCTTGCGTCGAAGCCGAGGCCGAGACCGCCTTCTTCCGTTTCGCCCGCGGTTTCCTCAGGCGGCAGGGTTTCCAGCTTTTCCACATACACCTCGATGATCTGGAACGGCTCGATATCGAACTGTTCCTGTTCCTCGGGCGTTGCTTCGACGTAGTACACCTCGATTTTGCGCATCTGCGCGCTGCCCTTGCCCTGGCGGCCGGGGACCGGGAAGGTACCGTCGAGACGGTACTCTTCCTCGAACAGGCCGAGATCGTTGGCGCGGGCGAACACCTTGTCGATGCGATCGTTGAACTGGCGAAGGGCAAATCCCTTCACCTGCGTGTAATCGTAACCGGTCGTGGCCGAACTGCGCCGGCGGCCGGTCGTCGCACGCGGCTTGTCCTCTGCCGCCGACTTGATGATCTGGTTTTTCTCAGAGGCGTCGTTGTATTCGTGCTTCAGATCCGTCTGTTTGCTCTTTACCTCACGGTCGGTCTGAGCAAAAAGCTGCGGCATGAGGCCTACAACGAGTGCCACGAAGAGAAAGGCACGTAAAAGAAATTGTTTGCTCATGAACTTATCCTCTAATCGAATTGAATATTCCACTTCGCGTATGAATGATAGGCGAACGACCGATTACTCCTGATAGAGCATGACCGTGTAACGCTCATTGACGGCACCGTAACGGATTGTGATCGTCGCCTCGGTTCCGTCGCGGCCGACTTTGCCCTTCAGATAGAATTTCACAAGGCTGCCCTGGTCTGCCCCGGTATTCGGGTTCGTCCGCTGGAAAACCTCGGGAGTATCGGCAAGCAGATCCTGACCGTCTTCAGATTCCACTTCCACACGGATGTCGGAAGGCTGGATGTTACGGATATTGGATCCGATACACCGGCCGCAGCGGGCTGCGACAAACTGGAAGACGTTATTGATCGGGTATTCGCCGCCATTCGCGAAGGACTGCGATCCAATTCGGTCGATAGGGGCGGTGATGTTGAACAGGAATTCGGAAGAGGTCAGGTTCGTCGCTGAAGAATCGACCAGTACCTGGTACACCCGGTTCCTGTAGGTTGACTTGATGGTCAAGGTCTTGCCCAGCGCATCTTCCGGCACCTTGTACTTGACCACGTTGCCTTTGCCCTTCTCCACCTGCGCGTTGTCGATCTCGATGGTCCAGTCGTAGGAACCGACGTCTTCGAGACCGGCGACGTTGATGTTCATTTCGAAGATTTCGCCGGAAAACGCACCGCTCGGTTTGCGGCGGCTCAGGTACGGCTCCTTCACGATGACATCGAAGCTGATGGGACGGGAAACGCTCTTGACGCCCGCGGAGCGGTTGTCACGCGCATCGACACTGACGGACTTCGTGCCGGCGTCATTGTAGGTGTTGGACCACACCCACTTGCCGCGCTCGGGATCCGGGCTGTAATACGGGTTGCGCTGGTTGTCAGGACGCAGGGCGACGCCGCCGCCGACGATATTCATGTTGGAGATCTTGTCCACGGTGGTACCGCGAACCTTGATTTCGTTGAAGGTCGGGAAGCCGACGGCGGTCACGATCGGATCTGCCTGAATCTGCAGCTGATCGTATTCCTCGGAAACCACTTCGACAACGAATTTATCGGGCATCAGATTTTCCGATTTCTCGATGAAGTGCTCCACCGGCGTTCCGCGAAGATCCGGGTCGGAATCGAGAGCGGAGCGGATCTCCTTGCGGGAGAATTCGAGCGTTCCGACCTTGATTTTCGCCTCGCCCTGCTCGAGATCCGGAGTCAGGGACACGCGGTTGGTTCCGGCCTGCACCCACAGTTCGTAGGTGCCGGGACCGCTTTCGGCCTTCCATGTGAAGCGATAGAGACGTTCGCCGGTCGTGCCGTGCACGATGGAATCCTGGATGTCCTGCGGGTACTTGAGGGTACCCATCTCGGTACCGTCCTTGAACACCTTGACTTCCGGGGGCGTCGTCACTTCATCGTTCTCGCCAAGACCCTTCACGTTGATCGTGAACTTGCGCTCTTCGTTGACCTTCAGCTGGTTGTCACCGGCCGCGGCCACCGCGGGCATGTTCTTGAGGAGCTCGAGAATGATCTTACGATTCTTTTCTTCCAGCATCCGCTGCTGCATAAGCAGGTCGGCTTCCGCATCATCGCGTTCCACGATGATGATGAGAAGCTCGCAGATCACAGCCAGATACAGGAAGAAGTAAACCTGGTATTTTTTATAGTGGTCGGCAGTATGAGCCATTGTTGCTTACTCCTTCTTCTTACTGATTGGCATAGTCCGCGAACTGCTTACTGACGGAGACCGGATTCGGTCCGAACGGAAGTCTCGAGTTCTGCCTTGAGGGCATCGAGACGACGTTCGACGTCGGCGAGCGAAAGCTGCTTCCCGGGCATGCCTGCACCTGCGCCTGCTTCTTCTTCTTCTTCCTTCTCGTACCAGGTCGTCATACCGAGCAGAAGGAGCACGGTGATTTCGACGACGATTGCGATAACGATCAGGTCAGGCTGGTGGGCGGTCATGAACTTCACGCCGCGGAGACCGATGTTGAGAATAAGGAATGCCGTACCCATGAAGGCAATGGCGGTGATGTTGTTCTTGTACTCGGGGATGAATTCGTTGTGCATGTAGAGTGCGAACGCCTGACGGACGCTCTTCTCTTTCTGCAGCCACTTCTTCGGCTCCTTCATCAGGTGATCGCCGAATTTCTTCGAGACACCGGATGCCTTCAGCAGCGCACCGACGAAGGCATGCAGACTGCCCCTGAAGAGGAACAGACCGATGGGGGTAAAGAAGAAGAGAACGACAAACCCGGCGATGACGATGACGAGTGTGATTGCGAGCATGTTCAGGATGAAGGTGGAGTTTCCGATCTTCATCACGAATTCGGTGTTGAACAGGTTGCCGAACAGTCCGTTGTCGCTTTTCTTGATCATCTCGAGCTCTTGATGCGTGAGCTGGCTCAGGTCGCGACCCTTGCCTTCGTCACGCAGCTTCATTTTCATTTGCTCAAGCGTCATCATTTCATCGCCCTGCGCGTGCACGACCGGAGCCGCGAAAACAGTGACGATTGCGATCAGCAGAGTACCGAGCAACAGGTGGCGAATGAATCCACTACTCTTCATAAGGAAAACCTCCTAACAAGACATAGGATGAGCTGTCACCGCCGGGAGCGGGACACTGTTAATTTGTATATGTACTGTGTCGATTTGAAGCGTTGTTGCATGAACTGCCGTATTGGGAAATGCTCTTGTCCGAGGGCGAAAGGACGTGCGGGTTGCTGTCGCGCATTCACTATCACAACAATCTCGCACAATCTTCATATTCAAGTCAAATCCGTCAGACATGTTTTCTATTTCTCAGTACTGTTAATACAGCTGAATGCTGCGCTGCGCGGTGTTTCCACCGGCGTGAATCCGGACGATAATTCTCTCTCCGCCTTTGCGGATGGACGTACGATTTTCGAGCGAAAACTCGAATTCTCCTTTCCGCATCATCCATACGTCCGAGGCGAGCACGTTCCCTTCCTCATTGGTGAGTTCCACCTGCACGTCGGCGAGGCGGTCGATCGGCTGCTCGCCGCGGAAACGGATGTCATTGTATTTCGATGCGGTGAAACGGAACGATGCCGTCGCGGCTGCGCGCGCGGGCAGGTCCAGCCCGATGCGCGTGGGCGGTTCGACAACCGGCAGGGCAAAGCGGGAGCTGCCCGAGGCATACGACGCGCGGGAGATGAAACGATAGGGACGGCCGTTATACCGGGCCTCGACCACGAGATGCTTGTCGGCGTAGGAGTTCGGGATACGGTAGGCGACCCGTGAACCGCGCCCCTCCATTTTCAGCAGGGGTTCTCCCTGCCCGACTTCCTCGAACAGCCGCCAGCTGTACTGGGCCGGATTATCGAGTCCCTCGACGCTGATATCGAAATTGATATCCTCCCCGGCGAACACCATGTCGGGAGGAGCCATACGCAGAAACGGCTGAATTCCGGACACGGAAAAACGCGTGCGGGCAATGTCCCGACCGCCGGCGCCGCGGTTCGCGCGCGCCTCGATCTCGACGGTATACGGCATGCTCGTGACCGCGCCGCTCCAGACATATTCCACCATGCGATCAGTGCGGGTGAGTTCGCGAAGCTGCCCTCCCCCGCGCACGATGGTCATCGTCGGCGCGGCCCAGCCGAGATTGATCGTGACTGTGTTGCGCTCTTCGAATCCGATCGCGGAGGTGATCTCCGCACGCGCCGCCTCGATCTGCAGGCTCTGGAGGGAGGTCATATGATCGAGCGAGGTGTCTTCGACGACCACGGTCATCGTCAGCCGCGACTGTTCCACCGAAGCGATCATCTCCCGGCTGACGAGCGACGTGTCAAACTGCTTTCCGCGGTAGACGAACACGCCCGGGCTGCTTTCATGCACCCGTCGGGCCTTCGCCGCGATGTTGACATGATAGACGCCGGTACGCGGGAACAGTCCGGTGACGGGGAAAAACACTTCCTGGTCGGCTATTTCGCCCGCGGCCGTGCGCGGTCCGATCGAGACGATATCGGGCGTGGTCAGCGTCCCGTCGTGAATGACACTGTGCAGGGAGAGGGAAACCGCATCGTCCGGGGTGATGTCGCCAGCGAACACTTTCGTCTCGAACACCCGCGGGTCGCCGATGACGATGCCGTTCGAATCGGCGTCGACATAGCAACGCAGCGTGTCGCCCTCCGGTCTCAGCGGAACAGGGGGGACAAACGTCCGGACGATCTGTTCGTTCAGTTCATGCATTCCTTCATCGATTTTATCGCGTTCCCTCGAAACAACCACGAAACCGAGTATCGCGGTGAGGTAGAGAATGAAGAAGATGTCGATCCGTTTCCGCTGTGCCACACGTCAAACCTCCGCGGCGCGGCCGCGCGGACTGTTGATGGCGGCGTTACCCGGGGCTGCGCCGGCGGCCGTCATGCCGGTTCCTCGTCGTTATGGTCCATGAGGGCGATGAGGCGGCGCGTCTGCTGCATCGACTGCTGCTGCTGCTGGAGAATGCTCTGCAGCTGCGCGCGGGAATTCTCATTGAGCTCCCGCAGCAGCGCGTTGGTCTGCTCCAGCTTCTCGGAATACTTGCGCGTGTTTTCGGCGTTGAGCTTGCTGATGTTCTCGGTGAGCCGTGTCAGCAGCACATCCTGCCGGATATCCGTCTGCGAGATCAGCCGAAAAAGATCTGATACCGCGTTGGTCATTTCGTGGATCGAACTGTTGATCGAGGTCAGCAGATTCTCCGACAGGCCCAGGGAGACGCCGCTCGCGGCGGTGTCGTCAACGGGACTGTAGGCCGTCACCATCGCCAGGAGCAGCAGGAAAAGCGCCTCGAGCAGAAACGCCCCCATTGCGATCCACAGCGTATACCCTGCGAGATACATCGCAACCGCCAGGAGGACGATCATCGCGCCGGCGTACACCAGCCCCTGGATGGAATTGTAATGGTTCCTGCTGACGATCTCCTCGAGAAAAATGCGGGTGCCCAGCCGTACGCCGAGATTGGTCTCCAGCCGAACGCGCCGTCCGTCGCTGAAATGAACCTCGGTACCCCGGCGGCACAGTTTCCAGCATTCGAGCAGCGTCTTGGCCTCGATGGCATTCTTTACTCTGCGCTCATGATAGAAGTCGCGCAGCAGGCGTCGGCCTTCGAATACCTCGAGATCCTTGACTGTTTCTGATGTACTCAGCAAATGCGTGTTGGCTAGATGGTGAGGAGCTAAATCAATCGCTAATTATCGTTCACAAATCATGCCAAATGAAAATCGGCGTTTTTACTTAAAAAAACGCCAAAGTGTCCGATTATCGCACTATTCGCGTGAAATAAATTCACGCGACGTGCGAATGATTCACATACGATTTTTTCGCTCAGAAGGCGGGGGGAAGGGGCACCGCGGATCATGTTGGATTCCGGATACCCCACGGAAATACTGGGGATTATTCATCCTCTTCGAAACGTTCGCGAAACCATGCGACGGTCTGCCGCAGACCCGCTTCGATCGGGGTCCGCGGTTCCCAGCCGAACCGGGCCTTGATCTTTTCGTACGAGCAGACGCTCCGCTGCTGCTCACCGGCTTTCGCCTCGCCGTGCTTTTCGTCGGCGGGCGATTCGAGCGCTTCATTGAGGACGCGGAAAATGGTATTCACCGTCGTTTCGACGTTCGTGCTGACATTGAAGGTGTCGCTGCCCTCCATGTCGAGCGCGAGGAGATTGGCCTGCACCACATCATCGACGAAGACGTAGTCGCGCGTCTGCAGTCCGTCACCGTTGATGACGGGCTGTTCCCTGCGCAGCAGCTTGTCGGTGAAGATGGCGACGACGCCGGCTTCGCCATGGGGATTCTGCCGCGGACCGTATACGTTGGTATAGCGGAGCACGGTATAGCTGAGGCCGTTCACCACGTGGTAGTAATGGAGGTAGCGTTCCACGGTCACCTTGGTGATGCCATAAGGAGAACAAGGTGCGATTGGGTGATTTTCGTCGGCCGGGTAGTACTCCTGTTCTCCGTAGCCCGCGCCGCCCGAACTGGCGAAGATGATCCGGCGCACGTTATTGCGCAGACCGGATTCGATGACGTTCAGCGAACCGAGGACGTTGACCGACAGATCGTAGCGCGGATCTTCCACCGAGCGTCGCACGTCGATCTGCGCGGCATGGTGATTGATCACGTCGATGTTGTGTTCGCGCACGATGTCGGCGAAACCTTCATCCCGGATGTCCATCTGGTAAAACGCGGCCCCCCGCGGAACATTCTCCAGCTTCCCTGTCGACAGATTGTCGACGATCACGATTTCGTGCCCGCGCTCGCGGTATGCATCCGCGATGCTCGAACCGATAAAACCGGCTCCCCCTGTGATAAGAATATTCATGCGCGCTTTCTGCAAAGATGAAACATACCCTAATGTATGAAATCGCCGCGCATGCAGCAAAGGCGACCGGGGCGATTCCTGCGCTTTCGCCGTGACGTTTCGCTTATGTATCTTGCCTGGGTGAAAGAACAGCTGAAGCGACTGACATCCGATTCCGCGTTTTACGGCATCAGCAACGTGCTGGGACGATTCATCACCTTCCTGCTCGTGCCGTTCTATACGCACACGCTGCCGCAGGCGGAATACGGCATCGTCGCCGTCGTATACTCCTACATCGCCTTTCTCAACGCCGTATTCACTTTCGGGCTCGAACCGGCATACATGCGATTCGTCTCCGGATCCGACGTCAACGGCCGCAATCGCATTTTCAGCAGCTCGATATGGTTTATCGGCATTGCCTCGGTGCTGTTCGGGGGCGTGATCCTTCTGCTGGGACCCCGGGTACAGTCACTCCTGGATATCGGAAGCAATCTCGGGGACGTCGTGCCGCTTGCCATCGCGATGGTGGTGCTCGACGCGTTCAACATCATTCCTTTCGCCGCTCTGCGGATGGGAAACCGGCCGCGCTTCTTTGCGTCGGTCAAGCTGGTGTCCATCGTCATCAACGTCGCGCTCAACGTGCTGTTCATCGGCTTCCTGCACTGGTCCGTCAGCACGGTGTTTCTCTCCGGTGTGATCGCCTCGCTGAGTTCGACCCTCCTTCTGATTCCCACCATCGTCTCGCACGGACGCGGCGGGATGGACAGGCGCCTGCTCCGCGATCTCCTGGTATACGGATTGCCCACCATGCCGGGCGCCATGGCGATCATGCTCATCGAAATCATCGACAAGCCGATCATGAAGCAGCTCACCGACTGGTCGACTGTCGCAATCTACCAGGCGAACTACAAACTGGGCATTTTCATGATGCTGGTGGTTTCGATGTTTCGCTATGCCTGGCAGCCGTTCTATCTGCAGCTGGCATCCAGCGAGGAAGCCAAGCGCCTTTTCGCGCGGGTCCTCACCTACTTCGTCCTTGCGGGCGCGCTGATCGTACTCACACTCTCGCTGTTCATCGGCGACATCGTCCGCATCCCGCTGCCGGGCGGCCGCGTACTGATCCAGCAGGATTACTGGAGCGGTATCGGGATAGTCCCCATCATCCTTTTCAGCTACCTCTGGGCGGGGGTCGGACAGATTCTCAATGCCGGGATCTACATCGAACGGAAAACCATGCACGTGCTCTATGCCACGGGCATGGGGGCAGTGATCAACATCGCCTGCAACTACCTCCTCATTCCGGTCTGGGGCCTCTACGGCGGCGCCTTCGCGACCTTCGCCGCCTACTTCAGCATCGCGGTCTTCTACGCCGTGGCCGGCCGCCGGATCTATCCGATCCAATACGAAACCGGGCGCCTGCTTCGCATCACCGCCGCGCTCACCGTCAGCGCACTGCTCTGGTATCTCGTTCCCGTCCCGGCGTTCCTCCCCGCAATGATCTGGCAGCTGCTGCTCATTGCCCTCTTCTGCGGGGTACTCTGGGCAAGCGGATTTTTCCTGCCTCAGGAGCGAGACGAGATACGCCTGCTGCTCCGTCGCCTGACGCGACGCTGATTTTGCATTGCCTTTCTCCGTTTCATCCGCTATGTTATTCTGATATGCCACCAATGCGGAGCAGGTCTTCGAAGTCGCGGAGAAAAGAACCTCGTCAATCAGCGGTCGCGTTCTCGTCCTGAACCAGAGTTACGAACCGCTCAGTGTCTGCAGCGTGCAGAAGGCCGTAATTCTTCTGTATCTCGAAAAAGCGGATATCGTCATCGAGAACCCCCTTCGCAAAATCCGCACCGTCAACGCCCCCTACCCCTTCCCCAGTGTCATCCGTCTCTCCCATTACAAACGCGTCCCGTTCAAGAATGTCATCCTTTCGCGGAAAAACATTCTGCGGCGCGACGGCCATCGCTGCCAGTACTGCGGCGGGACCAGTGCTCCGCTGACTGTCGACCACATTATCCCCCGCGCGCGCGGCGGAAAGGACAGCTGGGAAAACCTCGTCACCGCCTGCCTGCCCTGCAACAACCGCAAACGCGATCATACACCGGAACGCGCCGGCATGACCCTCAAAAGCGTCCCGCGCCGTCCGTCACGCGTGTCCTTCATCGTCCAGTCGGCCCACGCCGTCGAGGAACTCTGGAAACCCTATCTCTTCATGGCCTGACCTCCTGCCCATGGACGAGCCGCTGGCTCGCCCCTACGGCCTGCTGCCAAACTTCCTTTCCCCTTTCAACTCTGCCCTTCGGTTTCATATCTTTACAAGATGTATGTTCCGCTGACAATCTTACGCCATGAATGAACCGCGAAAAAAAACCATCCTGAGCGGGATGCGCCCTACGGGCAAACTGCACCTCGGCCACTGGACCGGAGCGCTGGAGAACTGGGTCGCCCTGCAGGAGTCCTATAACAACTATCACCTGGTCGCCGACTATCACGCGCTGACCACCAATCTTGACACCAGCGGACTGTATCAGAATACCGTGGATATGGTGATCGACTGGCTGGCGGGCGGGATCGATCCGGAGAAGAGCCCGGTGTTCCGGCAGTCGCAGATCAAGGAGCACACGGAGCTGCACCTGATCTTCTCCATGCTGATCACGAAAAGCCGGCTCGAGCGCAATCCTTCCATCAAGGAACAGGTGCGCGATCTCGAAATCGAAAACATCGTGTACGGCCATCTCGGGTATCCCGTGCTGCAGGCCGCCGACATTCTTCTGTATCGCGGCGAACTCGTCCCGGTGGGCGAAGACCAGCTGTCGCACGTGGAGATCACGCGCGAGATCGCGCGCCGGTTCAACAGCACCTGGGGTGAGGTGTTTCCGGAACCGGAGCCCAAGCTGACGAAGTTCGCACGGCTGCCGGGACTCGACGGCAAGGACCGGAAGATGTCCAAGTCCATGAACAACACGATCCTTCTGTCTGACGAGCCGGCAATCGTCGAGCAGAAGCTCCGCAAGGCCCCGACGGACGTTCAGAAAGTGCGGCGCAACGATCCGGGCCGTCCCGACGTCTGTCTCATTTTCACGTATCATGAGAAATTCAATCCCGGCGAAACCGCGGAGATCCGCCAGGGCTGCGAATCCGGAGAGCTCGGCTGCGTCGATTGCAAAAAACGCTGCGGCGCGACGATCAACGAATTCCTTGCTCCGCATATCGAAAGGCGGAAACCGTACGAGGAAAATCCGGCGCTCGTCGAGGACATCCTCCGAAGCGGCGAGGAACGCGCGCGCACCGTCGCGCGAGAAACGATGGCCGCCGTCCACGATGCAATGAAACTGGGCTGAGCGTGGGCACGTTTAAAGTCAGAATACCCGATTTCGAGGGGCCGCTCGACCTTCTCCTCTTCTTCATCCGGCGCGACGAACTCGACGTCTACAACATCCCGATCGCTTACATCACGCAGGAATTTCTCAGTTATATCCGCGTGATGCAGATGCTGGATCTCGAGCTCGCCGGGGAGTTCATCGTCATGGCGTCGACGCTCATGCACATCAAGGTGCGCATGCTGCTGCCGCAGACCGTGGGCGAGGAAGGGGAGGAAGAAATCGATCCTCGCGCCGAACTCACCCAGCGCCTGCTCGAATACAAGCGGTACAAGGAATCCGCGGAGGAGCTGCAGAAGCTCGAACTCGAGCAGCGCGAGCGCCACTACCGCGGCCTGTTCAAGTACGATGTGAAGAAAACCCCGGTGGCGAACGACGAAGACATTCTCGAAGACGTCACCATGTATCAGCTCATCAAGGCCTTCCAGCGCGCCATGATGAACATCCCGAAGAAAACCGTGCATGAAGTGCGCGCGATTCCGTGGAGCATCGAGGAACAGGGAAGCTGGCTGATGAAGCGTTTCGACGGAAGGCCGAAATACAACTTCCTCGAAATCATGCGGGAGATGACTGAGAAGGTTCAGGTGGTCGTCACTTTTGTCGCAATGCTCGAGCTGATCCGGGCGCGGCGCATTCGCGTCGAAATCTTCGGACCGTTCAACGACTTCGAAATAATCAGAAATGAAACGGCGGACATTGACGTCCCCATAGAGAACAATGAAGAAGAAAAAGAAAAAACTGAAGCCCCAACGGCCTGATGTGAACGCCGCGGCGGAAGATGCCGCCGTGACGGAAATCGTCCCGGGCACCGACGCCGCCGAAAGCGTCGACATGACGCCGGCGGAAGAAACCGCGCCCGTCCCGGCGCAGGAAGCAAACGCCGAACCCGCGCAGGCGGAAGAAACGGAACCGGCTCCGGAAGAGGATTCCGTCTCGGACGCGCTCGTCGAAGAAGCGGCGCCGGCCGCGGAGGAGACCGCGGATGCGAAACCGACAGCCCCTGCTCCGGAAGGAGTCGCGGACGAGGACGGCGCGGAGGATGACGACGATGCCGAAGAGGATCCGGAATTCCGCGGCATTCTCGAGGCACTGATCTTCGCCTCGGATGAGCCTCTGACATTCAAGCAGATCAAGGAACTGCTTGCCCCGAATGAAACCGGGGACGAGGAAACTGTCGAGGAAGAAACCGCGCCCACGCGCGGGCGGCGAAGGAAAACGCCGCGGCTGACGATCACGCGGGTCAAACGCGCGATCGACTGGCTCAATGACGCGTATTCAGACAGCGGCCGGTCGTTCCGTATCATCGAGGTTTCCGGCGGCTTCGCGTTTCAGACCACCGGTGAGTACGGGGCGTGGGTCGGCCGCCTGTTCGCGGAACGTTCGCGCCGGCGCCTCACCCAGAGCGCGCTCGAAACCCTGTCGATCATCGCCTTCCGTCAGCCGATCAGCAAGCCCGCGGTGGAAGGCATCCGCGGTGTGAATGCCGACCATGTGGTCAAATCCCTGCTCGAGCGGAATCTCATTTCCATTGTCGGGCGCGAAGACAGTCCGGGACGTCCGCTGCTCTACGGCACAACGAAAACCTTCCTGAAGCACTTCGGCCTCAGCAGCATCAACGATCTCCCGAAACCCCGGGAGATCAAGGACCTGCTTTCCTCCGAGGAAGAGCTGTCGGTCAATCCGATCGACGAGATGGATCCGGACAAGGCTGCGGCACTCACCCGCGTATCCTCGCAGGAACTCGAGCGTCTCTTTGACAACGCGCGCCTGCGGGAACAGGACCGCAGTGGTGATCCGGAAGACGCTGTCGCCGATGACGCTGTCGCCGATGACGCTGTCGCCGATGACGCTGTCGCTGATGACGCTGTCGCCGATGACGCGGAAACGGATGAGGATCCGGCGATCGACAGCGGCGCCCAGGAAGATGATGCCCCGATTTCGGCGCCGGTGCTTCACGTGCAGTTCGACGATCTGCCGGATGAGAACGGCGCGGATGGAGATTCCGAAACGGTGGGTGAAGACGAAGCCAGCGGGATGAACAACCCGCCGGACGAATCTGAAACGGACGACGAAATCGAAACGATGATTGACGACGATATCAGCGGTGATGATGACTTCTCCGCTGAGCACACGCCGTTTGATGATGAAAGTCCCGACGAACAGGAGATGATCTGATGGCAGGCAAACCCCACGCACCGCGCGGCAATCCCAAACGAAGCTCCGGCACCGCATCACGTGGCGGCGGAGCGAAACGCTCGTCCGGTGCGGGAGCACACGGCGGCGGTTCGCGTCGCCCTTCCGGCACCCCGTCACGCGGCGGCAGCCCCAGGCATTCCTCAGGCGCAGGGTCGCATGCAGGCGGTCCCCGGAAATCTTCCGGTACGAGACCGCACGGCGGCGGTCCCAGGCATTCTTCCGGCGCGGGCCCGCATGGCGGCAGCCCCGGGCATTCCTCAGGCGCAGGGTCGCATACAGGCGGTCCCCGGAAATCTTCCGGTACGGGGCCGCATGCAGGCGGTCCCCGGAGGTCGTCCGGATCCCCTTCGCACGGCGGAACCCGGCGGTCTTCGGCTGCGACGCAGCACAGCAGCCGGCCGCGGCGATCTTCTGGAACCGCGGCGCACGGAGGCGCAGCTGCGCACGAGGTTGCGGCGAAACGCACGCACGCGGCGGCTCCCAGGAGCGGCGGCGCGAAGCGGCAGGCACCGCAGGGCGGCCACGGCATCAAGCGTAAATCGACGGAGCAGGCACACAGCCGGCTTCAGCGTGAGACGGGCAAGAACAGACCGCGTCGGCAGACCGCAGCGGTACGGGAAGTCGAAAGCGAGATGCGCCTCAACAAGTTTCTTGCCGAGGCAGGGGTCGCAGCGCGGCGCAAGGCCGACGGCCTGATCGAAGCGGGTGTGGTTCGCGTCAACGGGAAGGTGGTGACCGAACTCGGAATGAAGGTGCATCCTGACCGGGACGAGATCAGCGTCCGGGGCACACCGGTGTATATCCAGTCGCAGCTTTACTACATCCTGCTCAACAAGCCGAAAGACTGCATCACCACCACCGACGATGACATGGGACGGCGCACGGTCATGGAGCTCATACCCGCCGAGCATCATGTCTATCCCGTCGGCCGACTCGACCGCAACACCACGGGCGCTCTGCTGCTGACGAATGACGGCGACCTGGCGAACAAGCTCATGCATCCGCGCTTCAATGCGCCGAAGAACTACATCGTCGAGGTCTCGACGAAGGTGAAACCGCAGGACATCCAGGCGCTGCGGAGAGGGATCAAGCTCGAAGACGGCATGACCGCACCCTGCGATGCGGAGGTTCTCGACAGCCCGCAGGGCATGGTCGTGGGACTGACCATCCATGAAGGACGAAACCGTCAGGTGCGGCGCATGTTTGAAACACTCGGGTATGACGTGCGTAAACTCGACCGCATCAGCTATGCGGGACTGTCGCTTGCCCGACTCAAGCGCGGCGCATGGCGCTATCTCGATGAAAATGAAGTGCGGGCGCTGAAAAATCTCGTCCGCGGAAAACGCTGACACCGCGGCCATCCCGTGCCCCGGGTACGCTGAATCTGTCCGGCCATCCGTTCGGGGAATCCGTATGATCACGCTGGTACGCTACGAACTGACAAAGACCTACCGCAAGCTTCGCACCTACATCGGTTTCGGCCTGATTGCGGTGCTCATTCCCCTGGCGTACTGGGGCTTCTCGGCCGCCGGCGACGACATGGTTCGCGGAATGAGCCGGGGACTGCAGCAGAATTTCCTGTTCGTCGGCTCCCTGTTCAACGGGTGGTTCGTCTCCAACATGGTCATGAACGCGCTGTTCGTCCATGTCCCGTTTCTCATTCTCCTCGTCGCGGGGGATATTTTCGCCGGCGAGGCAACCAGCGGAACGTACCGCATCCTTCTGACGCGTCCTCCGTCACGCACCCGCATCTTCTCCGTCAAGGCTCTCAGCGCGGCCATTTATACCTATTCGCTCGTGTTCTTCCTCGGGGCCTTCAGCATCACGCTGGGATTGATCCTCTTCGGTCATGGGGACATGTTCACCATGCGTGACGACGGCATCGCGATCATCGCACGCGGCGAGCTGTGGTGGCGCTTCCTCTTCGCGTATCTTCTCGCCGGCGGCGCGATGTGCGTCGTCGCCGCGCTGGGAATGCTGTTCAGCTCCTTCGTCGAAAATGCGGTCGGCCCCATCGTGGGATCCTTCGCCGTCATCATCCTCTTCCTGATTCTGGGAAACCTGCCGTTCGATTTCTTCGAGAGCATCCGCCCGTTCCTTTTCACGACATACACCGATGTCTGGAGAAAGGCTTTCAGCGACCCGATCGATTTGCTCTCGATCGGGAAGGACGTGCTCGCGCTGAGTGCCTTCTTCCTGCTGTTTCTCGGTGCCGCATGGGCCATCTTCAGTCGCAAGGATATTCTGTCCTGATGTCCCACCGCGAAACACGCTGTTTTTCCTCTCAAACTTTCTTACATTTTTTCATACAACCGGTACAGATATGCCACGCATGATTTTCCTTGCCGCTGCCCTTTTCCTCGTTTCCGCGTCCGCGCCGGCGCAGCAGAATGCCGGGGAGATCCTCGACGGTGTCATTGCGCAGTATGAAAGCGTGCATGACTATCAGGTGCAGATCAGCGCGACCATCAACATGAAGGGACTGAGCGTGCCCCCGATGAACGCGACGATGTACTTCAGGAAACCGGATAAAGTCCAGCTCAAAAGCGACGGATTCGCGATGCTCCCGCGGGATGCCGTGGGATTCAACCCTGCGATGTTCAACAAAAACGATTACGACCTCGTCATGCAGGGCAGCGAACGCATCCGTTCGGTCGAATGCGTGAAGGTGAAAATGCTCGCAAAATCCGATACCCTGCGGCTGCAGCGCGCGATGATTTACGTCGATTCGAAGCGATCCCTTATCATGCGCATGGATTTCGATCCGGGAACCGGATCATCCGCAACGGCCGATTTCACCTATGAGCGCGTGGACGGGAAATACTCCCTGCCGTCCCGCATCGATATCGAAATGGATTCCCCCATGCACATGCAGCGTCCCGGACAGAAATCGACGTCCGCGGACAAATCGAAAGGCGGCAAGGCACGTATCACCATGAAATACCACGGCTACATGGTCAACAAGGGAATTCCCGATTCCGTGTTCGAAGCCAACGATGCGGCGGCCGCGCCGCACGGCAGAAACTAATTCGTCACCTCGCAATGAAGAGTCCTGCAGCCATGCGCATTCTCCAGATCCTCCTCGTTCTTTTCCTGAGCCCCCTTCCGCTTCTCGCCGAGTCGCCGGATATCGATGTCGTGCATTATCGCGCGGAGGTCGACTTCGACCTCACGCAGAATCGCATCACCGGCGATGCGACACTCACGATACGCAACGCTTCGAACGGCGATCTGCAGCAGATTCCGCTCGACCTGGTTGATATGGAAACGGCCACGGTAAAGAGCTTCGTGTACGGGATGATTGCGCCCAACACCTATGATCGCATCGTCCTCACGGTGGATCTCCCCGCGGCGCTCGCTCCGGGAGACACAACGGAAATCCGGATCCAGTACTCGGGTTCACCCGGGAACGAGGGCGGCAGCTTCCCCTGGGGCGGCTGTCACTGGGGCAGCGTGACGTATTTCATGGGCGTGGGATTCACCGATCCCGACGTATCGATGATGCGCCGGTGGCTGCCGTCAAACGACATCCCTGCCGACAAGGCGACCTTCGACGTCTCCTTCATCGTGCCTGACGGAATGACCGTCGCGGGCACGGGGCTGATGGTCGACCATTCATCCGCCGGCGGCAGAAGCACCTGGCGCTGGGCGGAGAATCACCCGACCGCCACCTATCTCTTCACCTACGCAATAAGCGACTACGCGCTCGTCGAGGATGCGTGGAACGGCATCCCCATGCAGTACTACGTCCCCCGCGCGGATTCCCTGCGCGCCGTGCAGTATTTCGCCACTGTCGGCGGCATGATGGATGTGTTCACGCAGCGTTTCGGCGCGTATCCCTTCGACAAGATCGGGTACTGCATCACCCCGATCGGATCGATGGAACACCAGACGATGATCAGCTACGCGGCGCAGCTGTTTTCGGGCCTTTCCGAAGCAGGGACGACCGCGGCGCACGAACTTTCGCACATGTGGTGGGGTGACTGGGTTACCTGTGCCGACTTCCGCGACGTGTGGCTGAACGAAGGGTTTGCCGTTTTCAGCGAAATGCTGTATGCCGAGCATCTTGGCGGAACGGACGCGTATGTCGAAGCCGTTCGCAGCACTGGCCAGACCTATCGGATTTCCGATGCGCGCAACGAGGGCGTCTTCCCGCTCTTTGATTTCCCGCGAACCGCTCCCTCCTCGAATTACCCGTCGACGATCTACCACAAGGGCGGAGCCGTGATGGCCATGCTTCGCGACGTCATGGGTGACGCGAACTTTTTCGACGGGCTTCGTGCATACGGCCAGCGCCATGCGTACGGAAACGCGACCACCGGTGCGCTCCGTCAGGTCATGGAAGAATTCCACGGAGCGGATCTCGCGTGGTTCTTTGATGAATGGGTGATCGCGGCCGGATGGCCGGAGTACACGCTGCAGCGCGTCCTCGATGACAGCGGCGCGCCGCTCCGGGTCCGCCTGCTCCAGACGCAGGATCAGGCGAAGTATCCTCTCTTCAGAATGCCGATGGATCTGATCATCATCCGCAATGCCGGTGATACGCTGTGGAAGCGCATCAGCACCGACGCCGTCGATATGCAGGAATTCGCGTTTCCCGAAATCCCCGCGACAGAGGTGAAGAATATCGTCCTCGATCCGCGGAATATCGTTCTCAAACGGCTTTCCTACCGCACGGTGAACGTCGAGGACGTCCCTGTCCCGCGCCCGGACGTGTTTCTGACGGATCTCTATCCCCACCCCTACTCCCCGCAGCGGGACGGTCTGCTGGCCGTTCGCCTCGAAGCTGGCCGAAACCTACGCGCCTCGCTTTGCGTCTGCGATCTCCTCGGCCGCCGGGTGGCGATGATACACAGCGGCGATCTGACCGCAGGGACACACACGATTCAGTTTGACGGTCGTGCACTCTCACGCGGCATCTATACACTTCAGCTTGTCAGCGGCAGCGACGTGCAGATCCGGCAGCTGGTCGTCGATTAACGCACGATCATGCGCTGCGTTCGCACCGCTCCGCTCCCCGTTCTCAGGACGATCAGATAAATCCCTGACGTAACATCACCGATCCGCAGCGGCAGAAGCGTGCGTCCTGCCCCGACGGTGTACTGGCGTGCAGGCTGCACTTCCTGTCCGAGCAGATCGACGACGCGCAGCGACACATCCTCCGCTGCGGGCGATTGCAGCCGCAGGTAGACCATACCGTCCTGCGAAGAAACCGGCTGCGGGAAGAGCGCGCACTGCAGCGGAAGAAGCTGCGCCGTGTGCTCCACCATGACGGGAGGGAATATCCGCTTCGATCCGTCGTATTGCAGCGCCGTCAGACGGTACCATATGCCCCCGCTCGGTTCCTTGTCGCCTGCAGGACCCGCGTTCCACTCCGCATTTTCATCATCGATGGCATACGAGAGGTTCCCCGTCCCGCCTCGCGCCGCGACTGTCCCGACCACCGCCCATGGGCCGTTTTCCGTCCCGCCCCGCTCCACCTGGTACTGCTGGATGTTCACTTCCTCCGCGACGGTCCATTCAATTTCCGCCCCGGATGCCGTGCGATGTGCACGGAGCGACAGCAGTTCCACGGGAAATTGAGGCCTGCTGCGATATGAGGCAATGCCGTTATTCGTCATGAGCACGAACATCTGCAGCCGGGGGTACGGTCCGGGGTGCACCGAGTCATAGAAGAGCGTCATATCCACGTCGCTGATATAATTATCCGGCTCGATGGACCATTGATTCGCCTGTCCGAGCTGTGGCGTCTCTCCCCAGAACATGAAGGCAGCCCGCCAGTCGGTAACATCTATGAATCGTGCGGTCGTATTGTCATTCGCAATCGACACAATCGAACCTCCCGTCGGACGGCCGTCGGCAACCGCAAGGAAGCTGCGCTGCCATTGAGGGAGATGCATGAATTCCATCGCGCCGCTCGCACCGAAAAGACTCGAGCTGCCGGGGTATATGAGGACGTCCCCGCCGGCCGGCGTAAGGGTCTGCGGCAGGGGTGCGCCGGGAAGCTGTCGCTCCCGGACTTTCATGACGTTTTGCCCGTACTTCTGAAGCCATATCCACCGTTCGAGTGTGTCCCCGGAAACCGTGAGCAGATCGGGAGCCAGTCCGTTGGCGAAAAAGTTTGCGGGCAGGTTGATCTGCAAACCAAGCCTGAAACTCAGGTTTCCGCCTCCCATGACATCACGTGTTGGACGCAGGGGCGCCGGGCGGTCATCCGGGAGAAGGACAGCGATGCGGCCATTCGCTGAGCCGGGTGAGGCTCCCCCCGACACGTAGATGCGCGTACTGTCAACGAGGACGGGGGGACCGCCGTGCGGGGGGTGATACCACGCACGTTTCCCGGTCACGGAAAATGTGTCGCCCCAGCGTGCATACGCCATTTCGCTCGAGTTGATATTTCCGATCGCGGTGTGCGACGTGTTACAGGTCGCATAGATCAGTTCGGGTGTTGATGTGGGGGTATCCCAGCGCCAGACGCGAAAAGGTCCCTGTCCGAGATACATCGGGTCGCAGCCGCCCTGGGGCAGAAGGTTGCAGATACCCCAGACCGGCGTGACCAGATTGCAGGCATAGATGCGTCCCTCCTCGTCCACATCGATGCTGTAGAGAGCGAACCAGTTATCTCCGAAGCCGAGGTTTTTATTGTTCACTGTGATGAAGGTGTCGAGCGGCACGGGAAGTTCTCCTCCCAGCCCCTGCCGCGCGAAATGGGCCGAGCGTCCCATATCCATTCTCGGTTGGCCGGTCTGTCGATCCAGGATGTGGATTGCCGGCGCGCTCCAGCCCGCGCCCCCCGCTGGATGCGGTGACACGACGTACAGCACGTCGCGCGTTTCGTCGTATGCCAGCCGGGTGTAGGACAGGGAATCGTTCATCCAGGCCATGGGATGCGGCGTCGGTCCGAAGGGAGGCATCTGTTTCCAAGCTTCCTCCCAGTCGATGTTGCCCTGAGCGGCGGCGTTTTGAATCAGAAATATCGCTAAAAGGGAGAAAACCCCGACGGTCCTGTACCATGCGTTCATAACTGCCCCGCGTTGATGTGATCAGATACATCAATAGAACCGCAGCACGCGGAATTGTGACAGGAAAGGAAAAAATCCTGATTCCGCGGTCTCCTGTAACATTCGCCGGGGCAGTGTGTCTCTTGTTGTGAACGTCGAAACACACGGCATTTTCGCCGAAACTGGATGGGCTGATTCAACCTTGATTCATCTTGCACTTTTCGGTATGTTTTAGGATCAGGTCAAAATCTACAATCGTGACGCTGATACTCAATTTGTCAAGAGATTCTTCATCATATTTCACCAGTACGGAGAGCTGTCCATGAGGAAAATTCTACTGACTACTGGCTGCATGCTCGCATTGCTCATGGCGATGCTGCCCGCGCAGATGAGTGCGCAGGGCAACATCGATTGGGAAGAGCTGTGGCGCAACGTCCCCCCTCCCCCGACGCAACCGAATCACCCCAACGCATGGATGATTCCGAGCAAGTCGTTCACCGGACTTGCCTATGACAAGTGGCGGGATGTGGTGTACATCGTCAACCCGCACACGACTGTTTCCGGTCCGACGTTCTGGCAGACCCCGCGCATTTACGCATGGAATGCGGAAAACGGGCAGCCGGCACTGAACGTTGGCCGTTCCGCCGACGCCATCAACCGCGGACTCGGCGGCGAGCTCGCCGTACCCATCGATACGATCACACCCACGACCACCAATCGCGGCTATTCGCAGAATACGTATTGCCTCTATCGCATCGATCTTGATGACGAAGGCCGTATTTTCGCCTGCAACCTCGTTGTTCCGGTCTGGGGTATCTGCATCCTTCTGCCGAGCGGCCAGTGCGATCCCGTGTATCTCGGACAGGGTCCCTTCCGTGTCTGGCGCTGGGACGATGACAAAGCCACCCCGATGTTGACATATGCGACGCTCAATGGGGGCGGTACTGCCGTCGGAAACATCAACAGCAGTGAAAT
Source organism: Bacteroidota bacterium (assembly GCA_003246455.1). GTDB lineage: Bacteria > Bacteroidota > Ignavibacteria > SZUA-365 > SZUA-365 > SZUA-365. The sequence goes on along the minus strand of QKAF01000027.1, from coordinate 49,197 downwards.
GAGCTATACGCGCTGGGGCGATGCCTTTGATGTCGTCGGCAAGCGCGCAATGTACACCCCGCCGGCACCCGATCCTCCGTACCTGGTCGACTCGGTACGCATTTATGCCTCGGGCGGCTCGTGGCCGACGCAGCCGGAGTGGAACCGCGAAGTGGATGTAATCCTCGCCGATCTGCGCCCGACTGCGCAGCGTCCCAACCGCGACGTCACCGGCGGCGGAAAACTCGAATACCGCCTTGCCGTGCGGCTCGTCAACTCGATCAGCGGTCTGGCCTCCCACGGCGTTGCCGCGACACCGATCGATGCGACGTCGACGGTGGCGTTCAGCGACGTCTGGATGGATTCGAATCCGCGCCTGGTCACCTCCGCATCCGAAATTCAGAACCTCAACGCCGGCTGGCCCCAGACCTACAGCCAGAACGCAACCGGTAACCGCTCCCTGTCGACTTCGCTCACAGGCGCCTCCGGCACCCTGGCGTATTTCGAACTTCCGCAGTACGGACGCAAATTCCTCGTGCTGGCAGACGGCCGTCCCACCGGTGGCATCGACCCCACGATCCCCAATGACAACACGACTGCCCGCATCCTTGACGTGACCACGCCGGGCCAGGATTTCGCGTTCTGGGGCGCCACGCCGCAGCTCGGAAACAAGACGCTCAACAACAACTCGGCTGAGGAAAACTATATCTCCGACGTCGATTACAAGCTCAAATACTACACGATCGAAGAAGATCCCGACTTCCCCGGTCTGCACGTGATCCTGTATGTCCTGATGTCCAACAACGGTATCGCGGCCTATCGCTCGCGCCGTACCATCCCGGTCGAACTCTCCACCTTCAAAGCCGTCGTCAACGGTGAGAACGTGGACCTGACCTGGGACATCACGATGGAAACCAACAACTTCGGTTTCGAGGTCGAGCGCAGCTTCAACAACGGCGACAGCTGGGAAAAGATCGGCTTCGTCGAAGGTCGCGGGACCACCACCGAACCGATGACATACGGTTTCAAGGACGCGATCACCGAAACCCACCGCAACGTGGGCAACGTGAAGTACCGCCTCCGCCAGGTCGACAACGACGGCACCTCTGCCTATTCCCCGATGGTGGACGTGTTCTTCGAAGCAGCACCGACGGCGGTGACGCTGTACCAGAACTACCCGAATCCGTTCAATCCGACGACGACCATCAGCTACCAGCTGATGCAGGCCGGGCACGTGACCCTCAAGGTCTTCAATGCTCTCGGCGAACAGGTCGGAACGCTCGTCGACGAAATGAAGGACGCGGGTGCGCATCAGGTGCACATGAGCTCCGAGAACCTGCCTTCCGGTACGTACATCTATCAGATCAACGTCGCCGGTCAGGTCACCCAGAAGAAGATGACCGTGATGAAATAATCCTCGTCACTTCCTGACTTCAGCGCCGGCGGTACTCACACCGCGGGCGCTTTTTTTATCCCGTTTTATCACCTCTGTGCCTTTGTGCTTTTGTGCCTTTGTGCCGCGGTCCCTACATTTCGAAATATTCGTTTCACAACCGTCAGACCGAAATGTCCCGCATATTCATCACCCGCAGCATCCCCGATGCCGGGATCACGCGTCTGCGAGAACGCCACGACGTCACGGTATTCGAACATGATCGCCAGATCACCAAAGAGGAACTGCTGGCCGCGGTGCGGGAAGTCGACGGACTCGTCTGCCTGCTTTCCGATCCGATCGATGCCGGGGTGATCGCCGCAGCATCGCGGCTGCGGTGCATTTCGACCTATGCAGTCGGGTACAACAACATCGATACCGACGCCGCGGCATCGCGCCGCATCGCCGTCACGAACACGCCTGGTGTTCTCACGGAAGCGACGGCGGATATCGCCTTCGCCCTGATGATCGCGTGTGCGCGCCGCATCGTTGAAAGCGATGCGTGGCTGAGGAACGGCGCGTTCGACGGCTGGGCTCCGAAGCTGTTCCTCGGACAGGACCTCGTCGGGAAAACTCTCGGCATCATCGGGGCTGGACGCATCGGCCGCGCCCTTGCAAAGAAGGCGAAAGGCGGATTCGACATGCGCATCCTCTATCACAACCGGACCCGCAGCGATGCGTTTGAAACGGAATCGGGAGCGCTGTATGCCGATCTCGATACGCTGCTGAAGGAAAGCGATTTCATCTCGATTCACGTTCCCCTCACACCCGAGACCCGCCACATGATCGACGCGCGGGCGCTGTCGCTGATGAAGCCGTCGGCGGTATTCGTCAACACCGCGAGAGGTCCGGTGGTCGATGAAGCCGCGCTGATCGAGGCGCTCCGCGAGCGGCGCATATTCGCGGCGGGATTCGATGTGTATGAGAACGAACCCCGCATCCCGGAAGAACTGATCTCCCTGCCCAACACGGTGCTGCTCCCGCATATCGGCAGCGCATCCATCGAGACGCGCGACCGGATGGCGGTGATGGCCGCGGACAACCTCATCGCGGTACTCGACGGTCGCGAGCCCTCGCACCGCGTGGTCTGACCCCCGGTGAATAAAACGAAGCCGCCTTCCGGGTCAATCCGGAAGGCGGCTTTTCATTTGAATGACTGGGATGCGCTTCGCGCCGGGGCGATTACTTGTTCTCCGCCATGAATTTCTCCATGAACCGCGCGAGGGCTTCGACGCTCTCGACGGGACTGGCATTGTAAATCGATGCACGGCAGCCGCCGACGGAACGGTGTCCCTTGAGACCGTACATCCGCTGCGCCTTCGCCTCGGCGATGAACTTCACTTCCAGCTCTTCGCTCGGGAGACGGAAGGTCACGTTCATCAGCGAGCGGTCTTCCTTGTTCGGAACGGCGGCCGAATAGAAGTCGGCGTGGGCGTCGAAAAGATCGTAAAGCAGGGCGGCTTTCTTCTCGTTGCGTTCCTGGATCACTGCGAGCCCGCCCTCGTTCTTGATCCACTCGAGCGTCTGCCCGACGACGTAGATCGGGAACACGGGCGGGGTGTTGAACATGGATTCCTTCGCGACATGCGTCTTGTAGCGAAGCATCGTCGGGATATCGGTCTTCGCCTTCTCCTCGACCCACGCCTTTTTGATCACGACAAGCGTCACGCCCGCGGGGCCCAGATTCTTCTGCGCGCCGGCGTAAATCAGGCTGTATTTCGAGTAATCGAGCTGGCGGCTCAGCATGTCCGACGACATGTCGCAGACGAGCGGGACGTTCCCGACTTCGGGCGTTCCCTTGAATTCCGTCCCGTAGATCGTGTTGTTCGAGGTGTAATGAACGTAGTCCGCATCACCGGAGAACACCATGTTCTTCGGGAGGTAGTTGAAGTTGGCGTCTTCGCTGGAAGCAGCGACGATGGTTTCACCCATCATTTTCGCTTCCTTGATGGCCTTGGACGACCATTCACCGGTGTTGACATACTCCGCCTTGGTGCGGAGGAAGTTCATCGGAACCATCGCGAACTGCGTACTGGCGCCGCCGCCGAGGAAGAGCACGGCATATTCATCCGCCGAAAGGCCCATGATCTCCAGCGCATCCGCCTGCGCTTTCTGCACCACGGCGTCGAATTCCTTCGAGCGATGGCTGATCTCCAGGATGGACATGCCGAGACCGGCAAAATCGTAAGCTGCTTCCTTTGCGGCTTCGATGACGGGCACCGGAAGAATCGCGGGGCCGGCAAAGAAATTATGTGCGCGCGTAGCCATGAAGAACTCCTGCAATTGGATTGAGCAAAAACTGTCGTATGAAGGCCGATTCAGGCGGCTTAATTACAAACATACATATCTTTCCCGACATCGCCATACGGTACTCCGGTTTGACACCCGCGTTTGTGCCTCCAGCCCCTTTTCGCTACTTTTGTAGACAGTCGGGATTGAGACCTTAAACGTTGCTATTTGCACGCAGTCCATGACAGGTCTCCTTTCCCATTCAATCGCAATTCATCACATCAGACGCGGAGTTCGTCATGAAGATCCTCATCACCGACGGAATTTCGGAAACCGGCGCAAAAATGCTTCAGGATGCCGGACATGAAGTTGTTCAGCAAAAGCTTTCCCCCGAGGAACTGCTCCAGGAAATCGGCAAGTACGATGCGCTGATTGTCCGCTCCGCCACAAAGGCACGTCAGGACGCCATCGACGCCGGCGTCAATCTCAAGGTCATCGGCCGCGGCGGCGTGGGACTCGACAACATCGACGTCGCCTATGCAAAAAGCAAGGGAATCAAGATCGTCAACACCCCGGGTGCGTCGTCCATATCCGTCGCCGAACTTGCGATCGCGCACATGTTCGCCATCTGCCGCTTCGTACACATCAGCAACGTCGAAATGCGCAACGGTGCGTGGCCGAAGAAGGAGTACAGCAAGGGAATCGAACTCACCGGAAAAACGCTCGGCCTGTTCGGCTTCGGCAATATCGGCAGGGAAACGGCGAAGCGGGCGCTCGGTATCGGCATGAAGGTCGTGGCGGTCGATCCGTTCGTGAAGGAAACCGACATGGATGTCCGACTTGTGAGCAAGGATGAACTCCTCGCGGAAGCCGACGTCATCAGCCTCCATATCCCCTTCATCAAAGAGGAAGGTCCGACCATCGGCGCGGCGGAATTCGCGAAGATGAAAGACGGGGTGCTGCTCGTCAACTGCGCGCGCGGCGGCGTCGTGGTCGAGTCGGATCTCGTCGATGCACTCAACAGTGGCAAGGTGCGCGCGGCGGGTGTCGACGTGTACGTCAACGAGCCCGTGACCGAAGCGCAGACCGCACTCATCAATCATCCGAACGTGTCGGTCACTCCGCACATCGGTGCCTCCACCGTCGAGGGGCAGGCGCGCGTCGGCGTCGAAATCGCCGAACGCATCATCGACGCACTGAAGTCCTAACGATCACGTAGAATAAGGCAAGACATGGCAACATTTCGTCCCTTTCGGGCGTTTCGTCCGAAACCAGAATTTGCAGCGGAAGTGGCCGCAAAACCGTATGACGTTCTCAACTCCGACGAAGCCCGGGAAGAAGTAAAAGGACATCCTCTCTCTTTCCTCCACATCGGCAAACCCGAAGTGGACCTCGATCCCGCCGTCGATATTCATGACGCGCAGGTCTATGAAAAAGGCCGCGAGAATCTGCAGAAGCTGATCGATGACGGCGTCCTGTTCCAGGACAGCGAAGCGAACATGTATCTGTACGCGCAGACCATGGGCGAGCACACGCAGTACGGCCTCGTGGGCTGCGCCGCGGTCGAAGAATACTGGAACGACACCATCAAAAAACATGAATTCACGCGCAAGGACAAGGAAGAGGATCGCTGCAATCACGTGCGGGTCACCAATGCCCACACGGGACCGATCTTCCTGACCTATCCTGATAATCCGGAGATCGACGCGCTTGTCGACACGGTACGCAGCACTCCCGCGACCACCGACCACCTCGCCGCCGACGGTATCCGCCATCAGACCTGGGTCATCAGCGACAGAGACACCATCGCGCGCCTGCAGCAGTTGTTCGCCGCGGTGCCGAATCTGTACGTGGCCGACGGACACCACCGTTCCGCCGCCGCCGCCATCGTCGGGCGGGAACGCGCGCAGGCGAATCCCGCGCATTCCGGTGACGAAGAATATAATTTCTATCTCGCCGTCGTTTTTCCTGCCGCGCAGCTCCGCATCATGGACTACAACCGGGTCGTGAAGGACCTCAACGGTCTGACCGAGGAGGCGTTCATGGCCAGTCTCGGGGAACGCTTCACGCTCACGCCCGCGGATGGCCAGGTGCGTCCTCCGAGGAAGGGAACGTTCGGCATGTACATGGACGGGAAATGGTACCTGCTCGAAGCGGGTGCGGCTCTTCTCGAGAATCCGGATCCGGTGCAGCGGCTCGATGTCGCGATCATGCAGAATTATATTCTCAACCCGGTGCTGGGCATCCAGGATCCGCGTACGGACAAGCGTATCGATTTCATCGGCGGAATCCGCGGCCTCGGCGAACTCGAACGCCGCGTCGACTCCGGCGAAATGAAAGTCGCCTTCAGCATGTACCCGACGTCCATCAACGAACTGATGGCCATCGCGGATGCCGGACAGGTCATGCCTCCCAAATCGACCTGGTTCGAACCGAAACTGCGCGACGGACTTTTCGTGCATTTCCTCGACTGATCCTGTACCATCCCGGTAGAAAGGGCACCCTGGTTCCAGGTTGCCCTTTTTACTTTCAGCGTCCTCGTCCTCCTCGCCGCCGCGAGTCTCCTGCCTCCTGCGCATGGACGAGCCGCTGGCTCGCCCCTACGTCACCACGGCCTCCTGCCTACTTCCGCAGCGTATAGCGAATCGCGGGAGGATCCATCTTCAGCAGCCGGAGCTTGTCCGGAAGCGTAAGGGTCGGAATGATCGTTCCGGACGTATCGGCGACGATGTCGTCAAACTCGATCGCGACCGAAATATCCTGTGCGGTATAGAGGGAGAGCACGTTGACGCCGCCACGCACGGAAACGTCTATCGTCTGCTGCCCGAGCAGCACCTCGCGGTTTTCCGGCACGTGCTTCACCTGAACACGGACGCCGCGGAACCACATGTCGGCAAGCTGTTCGGTCGGAATGTACAGATTGACCTTGTCGAGATTGTATCGAATAACGCCCGGAAGCGAATCCTTGACTTTGATATCCTCCGCGACCGGAATTGAAAGCTCGGTGTAGCTCCGGCTCTCCACCGGCCAGGATTTGATTTGCCGGAGAATGCGTTCGGCGCCGCTCAGCGTGACGGAGTCCGGCGTGAGCTCGGGTTCGCCCAGCATGCCGAACCCGTCCTTGAATTTCATCGAAACGGATGCGTGCTGCAGCGGCACGGTCTTCTTCATGAAGCGGTCGACCTGCACGAACAGGGTTTCCGGATAGACGCGCATGGCCGTCACCCCTGCCGGCAGCTGCATCACCTCGTTCAGGGCGCGGTTGGTCTGTATGACTCCCGCGCGCAGCCGGCTCCCCGGAATCTCGAACGCCATCTGCTTTCCGGCGGTCATGAACAACAGCTGCCAGCCGTTGGCCTGGAGGAGCACGTCCACGCTTTTCGGCAGCGCCGAAACCAGGGCGATATCGCGCGGCATGTTGGTAACGATCAGCGGCACATCGAAATGCGTCCGAAACGTCCCGCTCATCGTCACGGAGAACCAGAACGCACTGGCGACGAGAAAGGAACCGATCAGCGTGTTGTAGCGTCCTTTCATGGGAATTGCCTCACTGTTGTTCCCGCTGCAGGACAAGCAGCAGCCAGGGGGTTTCGTCGAGCGATGTTTCGCGAAGAGAGAGGTAATAGGAAGTACGGGTAAGCCAGGGCCACCGCACATAACCGTCGTCGATATCTTCTGGGGCACCGATGTCCGTCGCAAGCACCGACGAGACCCGCTCGCGATATGCGGCGAACGTCCCGTCTTCCCCTTCTGCGAGAGGGCGCTGCGCAAGCATCCTGACCAGCCGTGGACGGTAGTACACGTCCGCGTCGAAGTCCAGCCAGATCTGCCAGCCGCTTCCGCTTTGCGGGGTGAAATGCATGCTGAATCCGATCGCCCGCTCGTTCGAACGAATCGAGTCTTCGAACGCCACCGTCATGCCCTCGGGTTTCGCGAATTCCCCGTTCCCGTACATCTGATTGATGCGCAGCGAGGAGAAATATTCCGCAGGATCGAAGCTGGCTGTCTCCCTTCCCTTCTGGGACAACGCGGCCTGGTTTTTTGCCGGTGCCTGAGCGAGCAGGAGCCCCGGCACGACGACGAACACGACGAGAACGACGAAGCGAAACATGTATCCTTCCATCCGTGGTAACAGCGCGGGGTTTACCGCGCACACACGATATCAGATAGCGATGAGAGAAGCAAGTCGATTGGAAAGGAGTCGTGAAATCGGCGGGCGCGGAGACAGGGGGAAAGCCCGGGAGGCCGCCGCTTATATCAGGGCCTGAGAGACCAGGCCGCCGATGGTCAGGGCGAGGATCAGGCTGCCGACCCAGATAATCATGCCTTCGCGCGGTCCGCGCTCCTTGAGCATGACCATCAGTGAGGCGACACAGGGCACGAAAAGGGTGATTGTCACAAGCGCGGCGACGGTCTGGAATGGATCCAGTCCGAGGTGATAAAGTCCCGCGGCGCCGAAATCCCGGCGCACCAGTCCCATGACGAACGCGGTCGCGGCCTCACGCGGCAGCTGCAGCCAGTTGACGACGAGCGGCTCCATTGCATCCATGATCCAGACGAGCGCCCCGGTCACCTGGAGAATCCCGACGGTAAGCGCGCCGACAAAAAACCACGGGCTCGCTTCCTTCATGAAGAACCAGGTCTTGTAGAGCGTTTTCTTGACGACATTGTCGAGCTGAGGGAGACGCATGCGAGGCAGGTCGATCAAAAGGGGCGAGGTCTCTCCCGGGAGACTTCGGTTCATCACCGAGCCGACCAGGACCAGGAAGGAAAAGATCACCGCGGTATAGATCAGTGTGGCGACCATCCCTGCGGTGGCCAGCAGCGCCGCAATGACGCCGAGCTGCGCCGAGCACGGAATGGCGAGCTGCAGGATGGTCGTCGCGATGGTTTTTTCCCTCTGGCTGCCAAGAAGACGGGTCGTGATCGTCGCCATCGTCACACAGCCGAACCCGAGAATGAGGGGAATCACGGCGCGGCCGTTCAGCCCGATATAGCGCAGCATGCGATCGACCAGCGTCGCCAGCCGGGGCAGGTAGCCGCTGTCTTCGAGAATCGACAAGGCGAAATAAAATCCGAGCACAAGCGGGAGCAGGAGAAACAGCAGGTAGGTCAGCGTCATGGTCACCGCACCGAACTCTCCGAAAAACAGCGTCAGCCAGGGATTGTCGTAGGTAAACGTAAATTCGGCATCGCGTCCCTGCGGGAAATCGCGCACGGCCGCCCAGCGGTCGTAGTCGTTCCGTGTGCCTTCGTCGAAGCGGAAACTCCCGGTCTCCGTCACCTCGCCGTCGGCATCGAGGATGTCGACCGTCACGAGTGTGGCTGCATGCTGCGCGACCCAGGATTTGATATGGAATTCGACGAAGTTTCGTCCGATCGTCGTTTCCGTAAAATTCACCACGTCCTGCGCAACGAACACGCCGACGAAGAAATACAGCGCATAGAGGATCACAGCGAGTATCGGGAAACCGAGAATCGGGTTCACGCTCCAGCGTCCGAACACCGAGGCGATGCGCTTCCCCGTTTCGATATCGGTGACCACGCGCTGCAGCACCTTGTTCACCCGGTTCCGCCGGTCGATGTAGATTTCCTCCCGCCGGCTGACATCGGCGGCGGCCACGCCATGCCGCTTCGCGACGACCTCATCGCCTTCGAGAACAAGCATGGCTTCCGACTGCGATCCCACGGTGGACAGCATTCCGTGCAGTTCGGCGTGCAGACTCCGGCTCTGCTTTCCTTCGCGGGCCTGCACGATGAGTTCGTGTATGCCTTCGAGTCCCTTCTTTTTCGTCGCGATGGTACCGACGACTGGGATGCCGAGTTCTTCCTCCAGCCGGTGCAGATCGATGGCAACGCGCTGCCGCTTCGCCTCATCAAGCATGTTGACGATCAGACCGACACGTTTCCCCATGTCGATCAGCTGCTGCGTCAGAAAGAGATCCCTTTCGAGATGCACCGCGTCGACGATATTCAGAATGATATCGCCGTTGAGGATTATGTCGCGCGCGACGCGTTCCTCGTCGTTGAACGACGACACCCCGTAAATCCCGGGCGTATCGTACAGTTCGTAATGCAGATAGGTGGCCTTCGAGACCTCGACCGTGGTTCCGGGGAAATTCGAGACATCGACATAGAGCCCGCTGAGATAATTGAACACGACGGACTTCCCCACATTGGGATTGCCGACGAGGACGATCTTCGTCTTCAGCGGATCGGTGGGAATGGCTTCCGTTCGCAGATGCTTGTGCGGTTTATGCTGTATCAATGCCTCGGACATGCGTATCGTCGCCTGGGGTATAACGGTTCAGATTTGACTCACTTCAATGCTTCGTGCCAGGTCGCCGCTCAGGGCGACCTCCTGCCGGCTGAACTCGAGAACGATGGTCCCGCCGGGCAGCTTCTCCATGCAGGATATAATGGCTCCTTCGACCAGGCCGATGCGGATGAAGTGCGAGCGGATCTCACCCCCCGGGAGGCGTTCGATTCGCCCCCGCGTTCCCTTGGCCATTGTGGCAAGTCTCATTTCACTCACCACCGTTCTGCTGGCATTCGCCGCAAATACCGTAGATATGGAGCACCGTGTTTTCGAAGGCGTAATGCATCGACATCGCGGCCTCCCGCGCAAAGCGCTCGACGCGCTTGTCGACGAATTCCTCGATCTTGCCGCAGGAACGGCAGATGATGTGATGATGATGCTCGTTGCCGAACATGATTTCGTATCGGGCAAGCCGTTCGCCGAATCGGTACCGCGCGACGATGCCGCATTCGGTCAGCTTGTCCAGCGTATTGTACACCGTGGCTCGGGACACCTTGCTCCCGGCGTTTTTCATGCGGAGATACAGTTCGTCCGCGTCGAAGTGCCCGTCGCAATGCAGCACCGTCTCCAGAATCTCGAAACGCTCCGGCGTAATGCGGTACTTGTTGCGTTTCAGGTAATGCGTGAAGAATTCTTTGGGATCTGTTGTTTTCATAACCTATTTAGATAAAATCTAAATAGAAGATAAAGCAAATCTCACTCCTGCGCAAGGAAAAAACGATAACTCTGTGCGAAAAAAATCGTTTTTATGCGTTCAGCGCACGCGCGTCCATACCGACGTGCGGCCGATGAGTGAGAATCCGATGTAGCCGCGGACGTCAAGCGTTTTCCCGTCCTCGCTCAGCGTCATTTTACAGCTGTAGGTTTTCCCGTTTTTCGGATCGTAAATCTCGCCGTCCTCCCAGACGAGATCCTCGTCGTAGACGAAATCCGAAAGCAGCTCCAGCCCCATCAGCGGACGGCTCTGCAGTTTCTCCTCGGGATTTTCCTTGTCATGCTTCGGGTTCCCCTGCTCATCATTCGGTTCCTTCAGCCACACGATCTTCCCGAAGTACTTGTCCCCTTTCTTGAAGATCTGGACCTTGGCCTTTTTATCCTGGACGAGCCAGTTCCCGATAACACGGTCAGCCTCGGAATTCTGCGCGACAGCGGTCACGGCGAACGCGCACAGATATGCGAAAAGCAGTACGAAGGAAATCCTGGACATATGCGACCTCCGATGATGGAATGGTCATAAATAGCACATTCCGGTATAAAAATCCACTCCAGTGCAATTCCGCAGGGTACCGGCGCAATTCCAGGGGCCGGGTTCCTGATTGCCGACTCCGAATCTCTTGTCCGGCTGCTCCGTCCGCGTTATTTTGCATAATGATGGAACCTGCAGATATCATCAATAAAATCAAGGGGAAAGGAATACTCGCGCCGATGCTCGCGACGACGGATATCCCTTTCCGTAACGTCTGCAGAAATTACGGGGCAGCGTTGACGTTCACCGAGATGGTCAGTGCCGCGGGGATTTTGCGCGCCGCATCCACCTCGTACCGCAACGCGGTATTCACTCCGGAAGAACACCCTATCGGCATCCAGCTCGTGGCGGCCGAACCCGACAAAACCGCAGCGGCCATACGTGAACTGCTGCCGTTCAAGCCCGACCTCTTCGATATCAACTGCGGATGCCCGAACGAGCGAATCTGCGAGGCGGGGGCCGGGGCCGATCTCCTCGACGACCTTCCGCGCTTCGCCTCAATCCTCCGCGCGGCGGCAAATGCTTCGTCGGTTCCGATTTCGGTAAAAATTCGCATGCGCGGCACTGACACCCGGCAGGGTGTCCGCGATATCGCCCGTGCGTCGGAGGATGGCGGCGCGTCGCTGATCACGGTTCACGCCCGCTCGCGGAACACTCCGTATGACGTCGCGGCGCGATGGGAAGCGATCGCCGAAGCGGTCGACGCCGTTTCAGTCCCCGTCGTCGGGAACGGAGACGTCTTCTCCTCCGCGGACGCTGCCCGCATGATGCGTGAAACCGGCTGCACCGCGGTGATGGTGGCGCGCGGCTGCCTCGGTACGCCATGGATTTTCGACGACATCGCCCGGGGCCGCAGCTGCGGCGTCGGGGACAGTGCGCCGGATATCGCCGCGATCCAGGAGCTGGCCACGGGGCATCTCGAAAGCATGCTCCGCGAATTCGGCGCCTTCCGGGCCATCCCCCGCATGCGGAAGCACGCCCTCTGGTACGCACGGCGGTTCGACGGAGCGAACGAACTGCGAACCGCGCTGTTCTCGCACGACCAGGCCACCGAAATCATCGATGCCGTCGGCCGCTTCTTCGACGGCAGTCACCCCCCGCTTCCGCAGGACCACCCGCTCCTGCATGAAACCGAGCAGCGATTCCGCAACCGCGTCCTGTACTGGACCACCGGCGCAGTGCTTCCCGAAGGGTAATTCGATTACCGCAACCTCGCAGCCCCTTTTTCCGTACATTTGTAGATACATTCCTTTCTCATCTGGGAAATTCATGCTCGAGGTTCAACATTTACGCAAAGATTTCACCGGCGTGCGCGCAGTGGACGATGTCAGTTTCGCGGTCGCGCCGGGACAGATCTTCGGTCTGATCGGTCCGAACGGCGCGGGCAAATCCACGACCATCCGGATGATCATGGATATCATCCAGCCGGATGCAGGCAGCGTGTTCATCGACGGCCAGCCGATGAACGAACGTCTCAAGAACGTCATCGGCTATCTGCCGGAGGAGCGCGGGCTCTATCGGAAAAACAAGCTGGGGAACGTGATCGCCTATTTCGGCAGCCTGAAAGGACTCCGTGCCGACGAAGCGCGCGAAAAGGCGCGGCCGCTCCTCGAACACTTTTCACTGACACAGTATGAAAAACGGAACGTCGAAGAACTGTCGAAGGGCAACCAGCAGAAAGTCCAGTTCATCATCTCGATCCTTCACGATCCGCGCCTCCTCGTCCTCGACGAGCTTTTTTCCGGCCTCGATCCCATCAACCAGGTGCTGATGAAGGAAGCGCTCCTGCAGCTGAAAAGCGAGAACCGCGCCATCATCTTTTCGACGCATCAGATGGAACAGGCGGAGAAGCTCTGTGACGAGCTGCTCATGATCGACAAGGGACGCACGGTACTGCACGGATCGCCGTCGATGATCAAGCAGCGCTTCGGAAAAAATGCGCTTCACGTCGAATTTACCGGCGACGGAACATTCCTCCGTGAGATGCCCGGGGTGCGCTCGATCGATCTCGCGCAGAACTACGCGGAGATCGAACTCGCGGATGAGGTCCGCACCAACGATGTGATCGAAACCATGCTCCCGCGTCTCGAATTGCACCATGTCGCTCGCATCGAGCCCTCCCTGCAGTCCATCTTCATCGACATCGTGGGGAAAAACAACCAGGCCGAACATGAGGCCGCTGCCAGATCCGCTCCTGCCAAGGCGCAAAGGCCGGCGGTCATGAAAAACCCGAAGGTCCGGAAGCAGTTTATCAACGGAGTGATCTTCCTCGTCACCGGCGTAATTCTGTCGCTCGAACTGCGAAACGGCATCGACGCCTTCTCCGCGATCCTGGTCGCCGCGGCGCTGGGCGGATCGCTGCTTTCCTTCCTGAAATTCTCCCGACTGAAGAAGGAACTCCTGTACGGTGAGCACCTCACCGAGGAGGATGCGAAATGAGAATGACCGCCAAAGCGTTCCGTGTCGCCCGATGGGAATTCATCGAGCGCGTCAAGACGAAAAGCTACCTTATCGGTTTGTTTCTCACGCCCGCGATCATGGCGCTGTTCGCCGCGGGTCCCGGGCTTCTGCAGGGCTCGCTCGAGGAGAAGGAATCACTGGTGATCGCCGTCCACGACGCGACAGGGGTTGTCCTCGACTCGCTCGATGCATCCATGAAGCGAGGTCCCCTGCTGACCAGCGGCAAGCCCAAGTTCACGATCGAACGCGTGGGGGCCGCGGGACGGAATCTCGCCGAAGTGAAAGCCGACCTCGATTCCGCGCTCCTGCGCAACAGCATTTCCTCGGCGCTCATCATTCCCGCAACCGCGCTGGACTCCCACCAGGTCGAATTCCGTTCGCGAAACGTCTCGGATATCGAATCCACCTCGCGTCTCGAACGCCGTGTCTCCGACATCATCAGCGAATACCGGCTCGCGCATGCGGGCCTCGATCCGGAACATGTCGGGGAACTCACGCGGTCGACCGACCTCCGCACGGTCCGCGTTTCCGAAGAAGGTGAAGAAGAATCCGGTTTCCTCGAATCGTTCGGAATTTCGTACGTCTTCCTGATCCTCCTGATGATCATGATCCTCACCTCCGGCCAGATGCTCGTGCGCAGCATGGTGGAGGAAAAGAGCAACCGCATCGTCGAGATTCTCGTCTCGTCGTGCTCGCCGATGGACCTGATGTTCGGCAAGATCATGGGCATCAGCATGCTGGGCATCGTGCAGGTGTTCTTCTGGTCCGTCATCGGAACCATCCTCGTACTTGCCGCGGATCTGAGCAATCTCCCGCTCGACAACATCTGGCTGATGCTCGTATACTTCGTTCTCGCCTTTCTGTTTTACGCCTCCGTGTTCGTGGCTTTCGGCTCGCTGGCATCCACCGAACAGGAGGCGCAGCAGATGACGGGGTACCTGACGATGCTGCTCATGCTCCCGATCATCATCGCATTCATGGCGACCCAGAGTCCAAACAATCCGATCCTGGTCGTCCTTACGATGCTGCCGCCGCTGACGTCGCAGATGATGTTCATGCGGCTGCCGATCACCACACCGCCGACGTGGGAAATTGCTTTGAGTCTGCTGATCCTCGTACTTTCCATCATCGGCGTCACCTGGATCGCGGGCAAGATGTTCCGTACAGGCATTCTGCTGACAGGCAAGCGGCCCAGTCTCGACGAAATTTTCCGCTGGATTCGTTCGTGAGGCAGCCATGAAACATCTCCTTTTCGTTTTCGCACTGATAATCGTCATCCTCATCGCCCTGCGTGTATTTTTCTGGGCGTTTTCCAATGTGCTCATCCTCGCCGTCGCGGCGGCGGTGATTTACGTCGGGGTCCGCGTTCTGCTCGGCAGCCGCAAATCCGACAAAAGCTGAAAACCATGAACAAACCCATCGTCGCAATCGTCGGACGCCCCAACGTCGGGAAGTCCACCCTCTTCAACCGCATCGTCGGCGCACGCCAGGCCATCGTCCATGACGAACCGGGCGTCACGCGCGACCGGCATTACGCGGAAACGGACTGGTCAGGCCGGGAGTTCGTCCTCATCGATACCGGCGGGTACGTCCCGGTTTCGGAGGACGTGTTCGAACGCGCGATTCGCGAACAGGTCCGCCTCTCGATCGAAGAAGCGGAAGTCATCGTGTTCGTCGTCGACGGACAGAACGGACTGATCCCCATGGACATGGAACTGGCCAACATGCTCCGCCGCTCGAAGAAGAAGGTGGTGCTCGCGGTGAACAAGATCGACAGCCAGAAGTGGGAAATGAATCGGACGGAATTCTACGAGCTCGGTCTCGGCGATCCGCAGCCGGTATCCGCCATCAGCGGGCGCCATTCCGGAGACCTGCTCGATCTCATCGTGGAAGGATTCCCGGAAGCGACCGAAGACGACAGCGCAGGACACATGCAGCTCGCCATCATCGGGCGTCCCAACGTCGGGAAATCTTCGATCACGAATGCGCTGCTGGGCAAGGAACGGTCGATCGTCACCGACGTGCCGGGCACCACGCGCGATTCCATCGACTCGACCTTCGAATACAACGGGCAGAAGGTCACGCTCATCGATACGGCCGGACTGCGGCGGAAAAGCCGGGTGAAGGAGAATGTGGAGTTCTATTCCACGCTTCGCACGATCAAGAGCATTCAGCGCTGCGATGTCGCGCTCTGCCTGCTCGACGGAAGTGAAGGGATGACGCACCAGGACATCGACGTGCTCAGCGAAGCCGTCCGTTTCAACAAGGGCGTGGTCATCGCCGTCAACAAGTGGGACATCGTCGAAAAAGATCACCGGTCCGCGGACCAGATCACCAAGGAAATCTACGCGCGCGTGAAGATGCTCGACTACATTCCGGTCATCTTCGTCTCCGCGATGACAAAGCAGCGCGTTGTGAAGGCGCTCGACCTCTGCTTCGAAGTGTTCGAGGAACGGAACAAGCGCATTCCGACCTCGGAGCTCAACGACCGCATCATCGAGATCCTCCGCGCGACCCCGCCTCCGGCCTCCCCCACCGGCAAGCAGGTGAAGTTCTTCTATGCCACGCAGGTGCGGGAAGCTCCGCCGGTGCTTGTGCTCTTCGCCAACGAACCGAAGCACATCCCCGAGAGCTACCGACGATTCGTCGAACGCCAGATCCGGGAAATCTGGGCATTCAAGGGGGTGCCGCTGACAGTGCAGTTCCGCAAGACCAAACCCGACTGATCCGGCCGGGATACCCCGGTGCACGACTTGCGGCGGGACTGCCGCGGCGTGCATATCTTTTCCTCGTATGAAATTTCCCGGGCGTCTTCTTTGTTAGGGTAATTGCACCCGGCAGGCGACACCGCCGGCAAGAACGACGTTACGACAGGAGCACATATGAATCAGGAACAGGATCCGCAGAAAACGCAGCAGCAGCAGGGACCGCAATCTCCCTTCAAAGGTCTCTTGATGTATCGATGGCTGCTCGTGGCCTTCGCCCTGATTTTCGCGATGCAGTTTTTCTGGAACTGGGCGCAGCAGGGATCCGCGCTCCCCTACAGCGACTTCAAGAGGATGGTTGCCGACGGCAAGATTGCAAAGGTGGAAATCGATCAGGGGTCGCTGACGGCTTACGGAAAAAAAGGCGACGGCGACGATGCGGCCAAAGCCGGCCGGGCCTACAGCGTCGTCATCCCGACCTCCGTGCCGGATGAAACCCTCATGAAGATTCTCGAAGAGAAAAACGTGACGGTCGTGGCGGTGCAGAACACGTCCGAACTCTGGAACACCATCATCTGGTTCGTTCTCCCCCTCGCACTGATGGTCGGATTTTTCATGTTCATGAGTTCGCGTCTTCGGGGAGGCGGTTCGGGCGGGCTGCTGTCCATGGGAAAGATGAACGCCCAGTCGTATACCAAGGAAAAAGTCAAAACCACTTTTGACGACGTCGCCGGCGCCAAAGAACAGAAGGAAGCCCTTTTCGAGGTGATACACTTCCTTCGCCGCCCTCAGGATTTCCATCGTCTCGGAGGCCGCGCACCGAAAGGCGTCCTGCTGGTCGGCCCTCCGGGAACGGGCAAAACCCTGCTCGCGCGCGCGGTGGCCGGTGAGGCGGGAGTGCCGTTCTTCCATGTCGCGGGGTCCGCGTTCCTCGAGATGCTCGTCGGCGTCGGCGCGAGCCGCGTGCGGGATCTCTTCGCGACGGCAAAGAAGAACGCGCCGTGCATTGTCTTCGTCGACGAAATAGACTCCATCGGCCGCCGTCGCGGCGGCATCCAGGGATTCTATGGCGGCGGGGCAAGCGAAATGGAACAGACGCTCAACCAGCTGCTTTCGGAGATGGACGGGTTCGAGCCGAACGAAGACGTCATCGTCATGGCCGCGACCAACCAGCCAGACGTCCTGGATCCCGCGCTTCTGCGTCCGGGCCGATTCGACCGCCGCATCATGGTCGATCTTCCGAATCTCACCGAACGCGAGGAGATCCTCGGCGTCCACGTCCGCAACGTCCCGCTGGCCGACGATGTCAGTCTGCGCGACATCGCCCGTGCGACCCCCGGAAATTCAGGCGCGGATCTGCAGAACCTGGTCAACGAAGCGGCGATCATGGCGTCGAAAAAGCGCAAGGACAAAGTCGAGAAAGAAGATTTCCTGAACGCGCTCGATACCATCATGCTGGGGCATGTCCGTTCGAGCCTGATCCTGAAAGACGACGAGAAAAAACGAACGGCGTATCATGAAGCCGGACATGCGCTCATTGCGAAACTCATGCCCGATTCCGACCCGGTGACGAAAGTCTCCATCGTCCCGCGTGGCCGTGCGCTCGGCGTCACCATGCAGACCCCGCTGGACGAACGCCACAACTACACGGTCGAATACCTTCGCTCCAGACTCAATGTGCTGTTCGGCGGGCGCGCGGCGGAAGACATCGTGTTCGGGTCGATTTCCACCGGAGCCGAAAACGACCTGATGCATGCGACCACGCTCGCGCGCAACATGGTGGCCCGCTACGGCATGAGCGACAAACTCGGACATATGTCGCTGATGGACCCCTCCGGGGAATCCTATATCAGCGACAACCCGTTCAATCAGCGGAATTTCAGCGAAGAGACGCTGAAACTCGTCGACGGCGAGACGCGTCGCATGATCGAGGAAGCCTATGACGGTGCCCGGCGCATGCTTCAGGACAACCGACAGACCCTCGACCTGATTTCCGAGGCACTGCTGTTGAAGGAAATTCTGGAAGGCGATGAACTCGATGTGATCATCAGCGAGAAGCGCATCCCCGACCACCTGCGTGAGAACGGGAAGCACTGAGCGGGCTGGAAACACCCCGCGGGAACAGCACGGGACCGCCCGCGGCGCTGCGGCCGCACCCCAAATCTGCTTTCTCTCTACTCGCTGCTGCGCACCATGCGTGCGCCGAACGCACCGTCCATCCGGTGCTTGTGGGGATAGGTGGAGAGGAAGCCCTCTTCGTCCACAACGCGCGCCGGGAGGTACTGCGCGGCGTTCTCGAGCGTGAACTCGGGATGCTTCTCCAGGAAATCCCTGACGATGAGCTGGTTTTCTTCCGGTTCTATCGTACAGGTGCTGTAAACCAGCACTCCGCCGGGACGAACGAGGCGGGCGGCATTTTCGAGAATCGCACGCTGGGTGGTGCTGAGTTTCTGGATATCCTCCAGCTCCCGCTTCCACTTGATGTCAGGTTTCTTGCTGAGCGTCCCCAGGCCTGAACACGGCGCATCGACGAGCACCTTGTCCGCCGGCTCGAGCGTAATTTCCGTCGCGTCGCCTTCCTGCACCTCGATGATGGAGATCCCGTCGCGTTCCGCTGCCTGACTGATCAGGTTGAGGCGCACGTCATACTTGTCGACAGCGATGATCCGCCCCTGATTCTGCATGTGCTCCGCGGCATGCAGGGCCTTTCCGCCCGGCGCGGAACAGAGGTCGATCACGGTTTCACCCGGCTTCGGCGAAAGAAGATCGCCGACGAGCCCCGCGCTCTCATCCTGGATCGTGAACAGTCCCTCCGTGAACAGACGGCTGTGACGGATATTGGGGAGATTCCGTACCGTCACATAATCGCGCATGTAAAAGCAGCGCCGATAATCGATCCCCACCTCGACCAGTTCATCCACGAATTGCTTGTAATCGATGCGCAGAGGATTGGGACGCAGCGTCAGAAACGGACGCATGTTGTTGGCCTTGCACAGCGATTCGGTCTCTTCGAACCCGTGGCGCGCGTGCCAGCGCTTGACGATCCAGCTGGGATGCGAGTGCACCACCGAGAGATACTGGATTTCATCGTTCGTCGCGAGCGGGTATCGGATGTTCTCGACGTTGCGCGCGATATTGCGCAGCAGGCCGTTCATCGTGTCCGCGAGCCGCTGGCCCCGGTACTTCTTCACGAATTCCACAGCCTCGTTCACGGCCGCATGATGCGGAATACGGGTGAGAAACAGAATCTGGTACAGCGCCACGCGAAGGGCGTTGCGCACGTTCGGCGCCACTTTCGAATACTGCCCGTGATAGAACCCCGTAAGCACCCAGTCGAGCTTTGACTGGTTGCGAAGCACACCATGAACAAGCTCGTTGAGAAGGCGCTTGTCGGGCGGGTTGAGATCGCCGGTCTCGAGTTCGATGTCGAGCAGTTTGTCAAGGTAGGCGTCGGTGCGCTCGACGCGGGTCAGGATTTTCACGGCGATTCCTCGCACACCGATGTAGAGCGGCGGCAGGGAGTGGGTGTCGTTATTCATGGTGTTATATGCTGTCTGGATATTGCGATGCGAATCAGCGCTGTCCGGAAGTCTCGACAAAGACGTCGCGCAGCAGCTGCCGTTCGTTTTCAGTTAACTGTTTTCCTCGGCGCTGCATGACAATGGATGCGGTCGCGCAGAAGCGGTCAAAATCGTATTCCTGCAATCCGTCGGCGCCGCCCCAGGCAAAGCTGGGGAGGAATTTCGGCGGAAAATCGCCCCCGAAAATGTTGCAGCCCACGCCCGCCACCGTCCCGGTGTTGAACATGGTGTTGATGCCGCATTTTGTATGATCGGCCATGATGGTGCCGAGAAACATGCTGCCGGTTTCAAATTCCCTGCCCTCGAGCGTCACACGGATGGAAGAATAGTTGTTCTTCAGGTCGCTGGTATTCGTGTCCGCGCCGAGATTGGTCCACGAGGCGAGATACGAATGGCCGACGAAACCGTCATGCTGCTTGTTGGCATAGGAATGGAAGATGGTGCCCTCGACCTCGCCTCCCACTTTGCACCATGGCCCGATGGTGGTGTTGTGGTAGATTTTCGCCGCCGCCTTGATCGTGGCATGCGTCCCGATGTACGCGGGTCCCATGATCAGCGCCTGCGGCATGATCACGGCACCGGCATCCACGACGATGGGACCGTCCGTCGCGTCGAGGATGGCGCCCGGACCGATTCGTGTATCGGGACCGATGAATATCCGTTCGGGATGCACCAGTTCAGCCGAGGATGCGATCTGTGCCATGGGATCGACGGTCCCGAGCATGAAGAACGCGGCGTCGGCTTCGATCATGGACCCGTTCCGTTCGATCAGATCCCACGGATAGCGCAGGGCATCCGTCTCCACCTGCGTCACCGGCGCTCCGAACGCAGTCAGTTCGGGATGGCTGTGCGGACTCGAGGACAGTTCCTCCCGCAGCAGGCCCGTCTTCAGCCAGTGCTGAAACTTTTCACGTACGTCATCCGATGCGGCAGAAACGGCGAGAACGGTATTCCCGGACGCGAAAACCATGTCCTTGCCCCGATGCTCCCGCAGGGCGTGCGCGAGGGCCGGGCGCAGCAATGCCGTGCCGCTGATGTACAGATCGGCCGCGTCCGCGGTATTCACGGGCAGGCCCGAGCGTTCCGCCATGACGTCAACCAGCCCCATACGCGAGTACAGCGAGAGCCTCTCCCCCGCGAAATACTGCTGAACCCGTTCGCGTCCTGTAAAGATGCCGCAACGCAGGTCGAAATCGGGATGTAGGTGCGTCAGGGGTAAGAGCGTGGAAATCGAAAGATCTTCGAAGAGACAAATTGCCATAGTGCACTTAGATGAGGTACCTGATAATGTACTATTCTGTAAGGCGAATGACAAGAACGCGGGACGAACAAAAGGCGTCCCCCGCGGGAGACGCCTGATACAGAATCACACTCTCGGAACCGGTCATTTCACCAGGTATTCCTCTTCCGCGTAGAGCTTCATCTGGAAAAGCAGCCGGCGAAGCATCTGCCGATACTCCTCGACGTCGGGTGCCAGTCGCACGGTTTCCTTGTATTCGAGAAACGCATTGGTGAAGAGCGATTTTTTTTCGAAGTAGATGGCACGGATCAGATGCAGGGTGACCTCGTCGGCACCCATGGCCTTCAATTCGCGGTCAAGAGCCTCCAGCTCGGCGTTCACCGCTGCGATGGTATCGGCGGGCAGGATGCGAAAACTCTGTATGTCGCTCTCCATGCCGTCGGACATGCGCGTAATGCGCCAGTAGTACTGCCGATCCTCCAGCAGCGCCGGTTTCTCACCGCTGTCGTACCGGAAACTGTTGTCGGAAAGGGTCGCCCGTGTGACGACGTCGAACGAATCATTCAGAAGAACGAATTCGTATTTCATCGCCTCGTCGGCATCCACCCATTCGAACAGCGGCTCGGTGGTCATGACGTAGGACTTCGGGAAAACCGCGGAGAACACCTCCGTGTTTCCGCGAACAGCGCCCAGCACGGGCTCACCTCTGCTCTTGCGTGAACTCTTCATCTGTTTCGCCGCGTAGGCGAGCAGCGCACCGGAGGTCCCTGTCGACTCACCGTTGTCTTTCCGCGTAAAGTCGGAGAGTTTTTTCGTCGTCTCCTCGTCGATGCTGAGAAGCCGGCTTTTCCCCATCATCAGCTTCACATAGCTCGCGAACGATGTCCGTACGCTGTAGTCCTTCCCGAGCACATCACCGACTTTCACCGCCACCCACGCGGCCCGCCTCCCGGGTTTCCGTGCTTCCACCTTCCCTTTCATACTCATCACAACGAAGCCATCCTGCGCGGCGGCGGTGCCGAAGAGCAGCACCAGGAATACCGGGAGAATCATCATTCGCAAGCGTTTCATCGTGGGCTCCTTTCTATCGTATTGACACTCTTTTCAATCTCTTCGAGTTCGGGGACGGTCCATACCGGGAGGGCAGGTTCACAGTTCGTGGTCGGTCCGAAGTACGCAGGGATTCTCTGCAATCCAAACTGCTTTCGTACGAGCCCGGCAAAAACGAACAGTTCCGGTTTCCGATGCAGTTTGCATTCAGCCCATTCGCAAAACGGTGAAAGACGGGTAAAAACGAATGACTGACTTTTTCTGGTACTGTACAACCCCGGTGCTTGTTCCGACAGCGCCTCCGCCTCTTCCTGCGCTGGCGCTTGCTGTCCCTGCCCTACGGCATGCAGGCGCCCGCTTTCATCCACGGATACGAGCCTGACGCCGAGATACTCGCGGAGCATCACCTGCCACAGGTACCGCGTCCGCGAGAGCATCAGCTCCCATTCCTCGAAGTACACGAATTCATTGAATCCGCGCAGCTCCGTTGCAAAATATGTCTCCCGAACCATGCTCTCCCGCAGCTGCTCGTCCTTCTTCCCCGCAAGGAAGCGCAGGAAATACCGCAGTTCCTGGTTTTCCGCCGCTTCCCTGTCGCAGACCGCGGCGACTTCCGGAACGACCCGTTTCCACGCCTCGATGCCGGGGAGCAGATCCGCGGCGATCCACGCGCGTCCCGCGTCTCTTTCGGAACAGGCGGAGACCGCCCAGGAGAACTGCGTCAGAACGATCCCGCTGTGGATGAGCCGCACCCGTGCGGGAAACGCCTCTTCGTCATGAAACGCCGCGGCAAACACCGTCGGCAGCGGATTTGCACTGTCCGCAAATTCACGTCTGACACGGAGCTCGAGCAGCCAGAACCGGATTCGTGTGGTGAACGCACTGGCGGGGATGAAAAGCAGCACCGCCGTCGCCATGAGGTTGTAGCTGATTTTGATGTCGAAATAGAAGAAGGCGATCAGCGGGAGAAAGAACACGATCACCGCCTCGCTGAACAGCATGCTCGTGATGAGCACGCCGACCTGGAAGCGGCTCGTCGGTTTTGTCCTAAGGACGCGATACACCGCGATGCTGATGTATGAGAGAATGAACACCAGCAGCCAGTCTGCCCATACCGGGACGGGCGAAATGAAGGTGCCCTTGAGGAGCATGTTGAGTACGTTGGCATGAACGAGAATTCCCGGCATGTCGGGACCCTCGACGCCGATTTTCTTCCCCATGGGCGTCTTGTGCGTGTCGCCGAGATAAAACAGGCCGCCTTCGTTGACAAAGCCCACCAGGACGATGGCGTCCTTGAAGAATGCACCGTCATACATGTCGCCGAAGACGACATCCTCGATCGGGACACTTTCGAACTGGTAGTACGTCCCGGTGTAATAGATGATCTGCGGATCCGGAGGAAGCCGGAAGAGGGGTGCGACGGCGTCCGGCGCGGCGATGGAAAGCATGCGCACCGGCAGGCTGAGCCACTCCTCTCCGCCGACGGTGGCGCGGGGAAGGAAGCGGCGCACAACACCGTCCGGATCGGGAACGAGGTTTGCAAACCCGAACTGCGCCTTTGAATCCACCACTCGCGGGTCGAGCGGGAGCACCGGCTGACGGGTTTCTTCGTCGAAGGCGTTCACGACGACGACATCAGGGATTTCACGCAGCGCATCGACGAGCGCATCGATCTCGTCCCGCCTGTCCTCGGGGAAACGTTCGAAATGCTTGCGATCGAAATACACGTCGAGGCCAATGACGCGAGCTCCCAGGTCATGCAGTTTGCGGATGAGAAGGGCGATCATTCCGTCAGGGGTCGGCGCCACCTCTCCCACGTTCACGACCTTGATGCGCGCGTCAGGGAACTCCGCGTCCTTGACGGCGAAAATCGCGTCGAGACTGATGTCCGCGATGTTGAGGAAGTCGATACGGTCGAGGATGGGATTCAGGAAAGAGGTTTCATCCGCTTCGGGCAGATTGTCGGAAATGACGATGAGCACCTGCACCATTCCCAGAACCAGCAGGGATGCGGTCAGATATTCCAGACGGAAGAAGTACTGGAACAGACGCTTGCTCATGGATATTTCAGCGGTTATTGCGTGACTGTGACGGCACAGTATAGAATTTCATCGGCCGAAAAACAAGGTGCGGTGATCGCAGGCCTGCATTGCGCGCGGTCGACCCGCGCGCATCAGAATCCGTCAGTCAGGTCGAAACCGAACAACACGCCGAAATACCAGCGCCACTCCTTGCCGTATGTCACGTTGCTGAGCTGGAACGTGCGGGTGAATTCATCGAGGCCGTATGCGCCGCTGAAGAACACGCGCGTGGGATACATCGAGAAAGAAAAACTCTCGAGCCGGAGTTCGAATCCGATGTCTTTCTTCAGTCCCGTGGCAGTGAACTGCTCCGGGGCCATCACGGCGTCGCCGATGTCGAAGAACACCCCGCCGTACAGCTTGTCGAAGAAAATATGTCCGATGCGAAGATCCATGCTCGGGATGATCGGAAAGCGATACGTCACCTGCGCGCTGGCCAGTTCGTTTCCGCCGAGCGCATAGTAGGTGTATCCCTGCATGCCCGTGATGCCCCCGGCATAGAAATTGAAGAAGTCGTCGACTTCCTCGCCGAGGATCGTTGCGCCGCGGAGCCGCATCGACAGGGTGTGTCCGCCCCACGGCAGGGGCATCGCCGCAAGGAGGTTCGCATCGAAGCGATGGAAATTGAAATCCGTGAACAGCGGGATCCGCATCCCCGAATTGGGATCGATCTCGTAGTCGCCGTCGGGATTGTAGTTGTTGAATTCGTAATTGTAGAAGAGCGAGAAGCGCAGGCCGACGGGATTGATCTCGCGGTCACGTGTCGGGAGCATCTGACGGTAGCGGAACGACGCGCTCAGATCGTTGCCCACAAGGTACAGGTTGTCCGATGCAGGCACCGGGATGTCGCTGTCGGGAAGATGGAACTGGCCGATCGTCGACGTGTAGCGATTGTGCGTATATCCGAACTCGACCCGCATGTGATTGCTCGCGATGTTGTGACCGAGGCGGACGGCGAACGCGAGCAGGTTGAAATCGACATCGACGCCGACAGTGTCGAGGGGAAAGGGGATTTCCGTGCTGGTGCTGCGGGTCACATTGTACACTTCGAGGGACAGGTCCGGGTACAGGCCGAGCGTGCTGAACAGCGGAAGCTTGTCGCGGTACGTGACATTGAGGTACAGGTCGCGCTCCCCTTTGAGATTGATCGAGGCGCTGGCGAGAAACTCCAGGCGATTGAGCACATCTGTGCCGTACATCATGAGTCCCGGCTTGAGCAGATCGAGTCCCTTGTTGTCGGGATTGAATTCGTCGACCCGGATCGTCGGGAAATACATCATGCTCTGGAACAGGCGTTCATAGAAGGGCGTCTTGTATTCCGGTGTCTGCGTATCGTCGTAGGCGTTGAGTTCATCCCAGTCCCAGTCTCCGGTCGATGCAATCGGGGAAGAATACATGCGCGACGGCAGATAGTCATTGCCCTGCAGAACCAGCGGCCGGGCGTCACGCAGGAGCGAGATCTTGTATCCGCTCGCGGTGTAGTCCGCAAACACCAGGTCGCCGCCCGGTGTGACATCGGGCATGAATGCGCCGCCGACGACGTTCGTCAGCTGCGCGTCAGGGCTGTTTCCCGTGAGCTCGTGCCGGTAGATGTTGAAAATGCCCGCGCGGTCGGACGCGTAAATGATCGCACTTCCGTCGTCGGTGACGCGCGGATCGCGGCAGTCATACAGAAGATGGGCGATCACGACCTCGAAACCGCTTCCGTCAGGCTTCACGCGGGCGACCTGCCGCTTCGTCCGGGCAGCATACCCGAGCACGATGTAGCTGCCGTCCGGCGCCCACTTCGGGGTGAATACCTGTTCCCCGTTTGTGAAGGTGGTCAGCGCCCGAAAACCGCTTCCGTCTGCATTGACAAGCCCGAGGTTCACGGTTCCGTCCGCCACGAACGCAAAGGTGATGTATTTCCCGTCCGGCGACCAGGCGGGATTGTACGCGCGCAGTCCCCGCGTGAGGGGCTCTTCCGTATCGGTATCAAGATCATACGAATACAGATCGTAATACAGATGCCCGTAGACGGAGGGATCGTTGTACTTCGAATACACCAGCTTCCTGCCGTCGGGCGACCAGGAAATCGTCGAGCGGACCCCCGGCGCTACGGTTTTCTCTTCCGCGCCGGCATTGTCGCGGATGTAGATGGCCGACTGGCCGAAAAAGTCCGAGGTCTTGTTGGAAACATACGCCAGCTTGCTGCCGTCTGGCGACCACTCCGGATGGAAGTTGCCGAACCCGACCTGTGCGATGATCTCACCTTCGGTCCGGTTATTCAGCACGGGCGCGATGCGCTGCTCGTACTCGTCCTTCAGCGAGGCGGCCCACTCTGCGTACAGTTCCTTCCCGCTCTTTCCCAGCACGTTGCTGATGGCGGCGTCGACGGTGAACACGAACGGCTTGCTCATCTCACGGGTGATCGCCGGCAGTTTGTCTTCGCCGTAATTCTGTGCGATGTAGCGCGTGAGATTGTATCCCGCGTTGTACACGCTCTCATTCCCGAGGCTGGTTTTCCCAAAGGCGCTCATCTCGCCCCAGCTCAGCATGGAATCGGCGAGCACATAGCTCCGGAGAATCATATCGCGGTGCGCGTCCCAGTGCTCGTAGCCGAGAAGGCCGCGCTGGAACTGCGCCGTGCCCTCGGCGAACCAGGGCGGGACGATGACGCCGGGGAATGGATAAGAGACAAGGAGATTCGGAAATCCGTAAAGAACGTCCTTGCGGCGTTCCTTCTCATAGCCGAACCACTGGAAGGTGATGGCCGGGACGCTCCGGCCGAACTTCATGGCCGTCTGGATCTGGATGATATGGGTGAACTCGTGGGCGATGACGTTTCGCAGCCAGTTGTGCGTGCCGCGCAGTTCGAAGTCCAGTGGCGACGCCCAGATCTCGATCTTGTTGTTGAAGAAATACGCCGCGCCGTTCGAGTAGTCCGAAATATCTTTCATGATCAGACTGACGCGTGTGTCCGGCTCGTGATTGTATAACGCGGTCACCGGACCGTACACCTCTTCGGCGATCTTCGCAGCCACGCGGGCGGTGCGTTCGGCACCCTCGTGAAAATGAACGTAGAAGTGCTTCGTGGTAATCGTATACCAGTCCTTTTCCGGCGCGGAGTAATTGTCCGGCTGCGCGAACGCGGAAGTGGTGCCGAGGAGGAAAAAGGCGACGATGAGAATGGGGGCGTATGTTCTCTGGATCATGGATTCCGTATGTCGGATATGGACTTCGTGTGTCAGATTTAAGACGTCGATGCAGCGATACAGACCGAGGAGCCGCGGTTCGCTGTCTGCTCGCTATTTCACGACGGCAATCTTGATAATTTTCTCGCCGGTTTTTCCGCCTGCGGTGACTTTCACATGCGCCAGGTAGGTGTCGCTCTGGATGTCGGAGACATCCCAGGGGATGTCGTTGTCTGTCCCACCGGCCAGCTGCGCGTTCAGCTCATCCACCTTGTCGCCGGCGAGATCGTACACCTTGATCGTGGCCGTCGCATCATCCGCGACGTACAGGCGGATATAGGTGACCTTGTCGTATACGGGATTCGGCCAATTGTAGCAGCGGTCGAGCGGAAAAAATTCTTCGATCGGTGCGGGCGCGATGAAAGCCTGCGTCACGGCAAACGCATTGCGTTCGTCACGGTTTCTGGAACGCCAGATCAGCTGATCCTCCGTCACGTTGTTGCCGGTCTCGAAGACATAGATGTGTCCGTCGGTCGAGGCGGCCGCCACCGAGAGTTTCCCGCCGCGCGAAGGAAAGAGCACGACGTCGGCGGATGACGGGATTGGAATCGGAAATCCATCCGCCTGCCTCGCCCCGGTACTGAACTGCCAGACCTGATCGCGACCCACGCCGAAGAGGGCATGGCCGCGGCCGGTGCCGAGGTCTGCTGCGAGCGTGAAGCGCACCGGGTACGCTGCCGGGTAATTGTCGATGGAAGAAAGGCTGTAGTTGAGCACGAGGAGACGCGCATCGCAGCTCATGACGGCGTCAAGCCGGCCGTCGCCGTCGCCGTCGGCAAACGCGATGTGGTTGAGGCCGCTCAGGTCCATGCGCGTTCCGTCCCCTGCCCGAACAGTCGCCGGCGTATTTCCGTCCTGGCCGATGACGGACAGGTCATTCTCTTCTGAAACCAGGGCTTCACGCGTCCCGTCTCCGTCGATGTCGCCGGCCGCAGCGAACCCCGGCAGATGCCAGGTCGAGTAGGTTGCCGGCAGGCCGTCGATGACCGGAGGGGTCACCGCGCCGGTTTCAATATCCATGAGACGGAGCTGATCACCCGTCAGCAGCACCTGTGTGCCCTGCATCGCGACGATGGAATAGTTGGCATCCGCCGCGATTGCCGGCGGGAATGGAAACCGTGTGTGCTGGAGGGTGAATTTCTTTACTTCGGACGTCACGACATACACCGTGTCTTCCTGGGGACCCCGGACACGGAACACCAGGCGGCCTGCGACAACGGCCGGTGGCGTGAGCACCGCGCCGTCCTCTCCCAGAAAGTCGAAACGCTGCTGAACGTCGAACCCGCCGTCCCCGTCATCATCGCGGGCACGCAGGATCCACACCCGCGCGCTGGCGGTCGAGTTCTGGGACGGGGTCCTCAGACTGTCCATCATGACGAGGGCGAGATTCGTGATCCCGTCTCCGTCCCAGTCCCCGACTGCCGGAGCATACATGAACCGGGCAAGCGGATCGGTGAAGACGTGAGGGCTTTTCGCCAGGAACGGCTGCCCGTCCTGACGGAAGACGAAGAGGGACACCGTGTCGCGTGGTGCGTCGAGTCCCGGAACGCCGGCGACGAAGGTCAGGGAGCTGCTCCTGCCATATGCGGCGAGGAGTTCATGCTGCCCATCGCCGTCAAGATCGGCGGTCTGAACCACCGGATGAATGTCATCCGCAGGAAGGTATGCGCTCACGTCCACCGGCCATCCCTCGACGGGAGTGACCGTGTTGTCACCGAGCGCGATATCGACGGTCATGATCGGCCCGGCGGCGGAAAAATTATCCATCGTCACGTGGGTGAAAGCGCCGCTGTTGGCGCGGGTATTCGGGGACGAGTACGCGTCGAAACGGTTCTTGTAGACGGGGGAAATGTTGTCCCGCGTCCAGAAGTCAAGCGGAGATCCCGTACCGGTCTGCGTACCGAGCACGGTCTGGATTTCGACTCCGATATCCTGGGGTCCGCCCGCCTGCTCGAGATCGACACCCTTGATTTTCCGCCCGGTGTTGACGGTATTCGTCGCGATATTCTCGTCGATGAGATTCTCATCGATATGCCAGACCAGCACGCCGCCGTTGATGCGCGTCTCCGCGTTGTCCGCGATGACGCGTCCGCCGGGCAGCGCCCAGTCGAAATCCTCGACATCGATGATGACGCCCTTGAGCTGCTGCACATTGCTGTTCTCGAAGCCGATGGTGTCTTTCGGGAAACGTACCTGCTGCACCTGTCCGCCGGACACAAAGGTGACAAGCTGCCCGTTGCCGCCGAGATCCCGCTGACGGTTTTCCAGCAGCCAGTATTCCCGGTTCGTGATCGGTACCCTGAGCACATCACGCGTGGAGAGCGTATCGGAGGCCGTCAGGAGATAATTGCGCTTCCCCGCCCAGGCTTCCCGCGCGACGGTCCATCCGAGCTGCTGCTTCTCCCACGCAGAGGGCTCCGGGGGACAGATCCCGCCGTATGCGAAGATCCCCTCGCCGTCCATCAGGCCGAAGCGCCCGATTCCCGTCAGCCCGGTCTCGGTGTCGAAGAGATCAGGCAGACCCGCGTAGGT
Source organism: Bacteroidota bacterium (assembly GCA_003246455.1). Lineage (GTDB taxonomy): Bacteria > Bacteroidota > Ignavibacteria > SZUA-365 > SZUA-365 > SZUA-365. Next base: position 19,110 of record QKAF01000027.1, on the reverse strand, counting down.
ACCGAAGCTCGCGGCAAGCAGCCCGTTGATGGTGATTTCGAGAAGGCCGCGGGAACCATCGATGTACGGTATTTCGCGGATGTCGGTTGTGGGAAGGACCGCACAGTTCGTGATCCGCGAACCGTCGGGCATGCCGATGCCGTCGAAACTCTGACCGAGGAGACGGCGATAACTGTCGATGGTAAATGAGAGGGAGGGAATGTCGAACGGCGTGGGATCGTAACCGTAGCTGCTGGTCAGATCAACGTCGCGTCCGCGGCCGGCGTGAAAAATCACGAACATGTCGTAGGAGCCGAAGTCCGCCGCAGGAAACTGCTGCGCGGCAAGTGTCCATGCATCGACGGTGAACTGCGCAACAGGACTTTCGGATTCTCCCTTGCGGAACGTGTAGTCTCCGAGTTTCTTCGGCATGGTGACGATGCCGTCGAGCACCGTGGCTTTCAGGAACGTCTTCCAGCCGGACGCCTTGCGCACGTAGTTTTCGAGGAAGAGCAGATGCTGCTGAAAGTAGTTCCTGTCGTGCGGCAGAGGGTCGAGGATCTCCGTTCCGTAGTCGTATTCATAAATGGATCCGAATTTCCCGTTTCCGCTCGTCCGTGTATCGTCGTCCTCCTGGAAATCCACCATCAGCGCAAGAACGCGCACCGTATCGGGGAGCACGGAGTGTACCTGCGCGCTGCCGCCGGACACCGGCGCGAACCGGTGGTCCAACCGCGGCGTCACGCCAGGCTGCTGTGCCTGCATGGACGCAGCACCTGAAAAAAGAATGATCGTGATGATGATGTTCCGGATGCTGAACATTGAATTATCCCTTGGGATGATCGGCAATACTCGAATGATGGTGTAGAAACGGCTCACCCTCTTCAACAGAGGGTGAGCATTTCGTCAGGTCTGCCATGGGGCGAAGACGTGGACAGGCGATCAGTTCGCGGCGTCGTCTGCCGGGATGCGCGTGCCGTCGTCTGCCGGTCCGGTTCCGCGATCCCAGTTCACTGTCAGCGTGAAGCGGAGCGTTTCGGAAAGCGGGCTCGGCGTATCGTCGTCGGAAATCGCCGTGGAGATATAGCTGAAATCGAATCCGTACACATCGTAGCGAACGCCGGCGCCGAAGGTGAGGAAGCGGCGGTTACCCTGGCTGGGATCCTCGTGGAAGAATCCGAAGCGCAGGCCGACGAGCTGCGAGTACCAGTACTCGAATCCGGTGCCGAGCGTGAACGTGTTGATCACGTTGCCGCCTTCCCAGCTCTTGTACACGGCCTCGTAGAAAGGATCCGCCATCTTGTCGGTACGGCTCACGAGCAGCTTGGTAACGTCCGTGGTCCAGGTGAGCGTGTTGTATTTCTCATGCACGATATCGTACGCGAAACCGAGACGCAGGGCCGTCGGCAGCGGATCGGACTGCGATTCATCGATATAGCTGATGGAGGGGCCGATGTTGGTGATCGACGCGCCGAGAGAAAGGCGACCGCCGATGTCGGTATCGCTGAACGGGATCGTGAGCTTCGACGGACGGTAGAGCACGCCGATGTCGCCCGCGACCGCGGTCGCAGTACCCGATCCCTGCTCGCGCGCGGTTCCGACCTGCGAAAGGCTGGAGTGGATGAGCCGAAGCCCGATACCCAGCGAGAAATCCTCGTCCAGACGCGTACCGTACGCCGTGGTGAACGCAATCTCGTAGCTCTTGAACGTTCCGAGCGAGTTGTTTCCCTCATCGCGGCGCTCGAATTCGCCGAGATTGAGATATGTCAAGGCAGCGCCGAGCGTACCGCCGGTCGACGGAAGATCCATCTTGTAGCTGGCATACTCGAAAAAGAGATCACTCTGCTGGAATTGCGGAAGCCAGTTGGAGTGGTTGAGGCTGAGTTCCATTCCCTTCTGGAAGCCGAGACCGGCAGGGTTCCAGAACACGGCCGACACATCGTTGGCGATCGCGACGCCGGCTTCACCCATCGCGCTGTTACGCGAACTCGGGGAAATCAGCAGGAACGGAACGGCCGTGCTGGTCTGGGCGGCTGCATCCTGGGCGAATGACAGCAGCATCAAGCCTGCGGCAACGGCGAAGAGAAAGGCTTTGCTCTTGCGAATCATGTGAATCCTCATCATACCTAGAAGACAGAACAGTTAATGTATCTCGAAAAACACGAAATTTCAACCCAATTACCGGAGGAGAAGCATCTTCCCCTGTGCCTCACTGCCCTGGGCACCACCGAGGGTGCGGCAGACGACGCGGTAGAGATAGACCCCCTGCGACAGATTATCACCACTGGAGGCACGGCGGTCCCACGGAATCTCGACGATGCGGCTGCTGACCTGGTCCGCGCGGAGATGCCGCACCAGCGCGCCGTTCGATGCATAGATGAGAACGTCGACGTCGACGGGATCCAGCACATTGTGGCGGAAATGGAACACGGTCTGATCCGTGACAGGATTGGGATAGTTCTGGACGTCCTGCAGGGTCAGCTGCTCCGCGACAGTGAACTGCGTTTCCACGGTGGTCGAGTTGTTGTAGATGTCCCAGGCCCGCAGTCGGAGGGTGTGGCTGCCGGCCGTAAGGTTCCGGAATCGGAACTCGACACTGCCCTTCTGGTAGGAATCGAGGTCGCCGGTGTAATAGTCGTTGAGCACGACGCTGCGGTCATCGCCGTCAAGCCACGCTTCAATATCGTGACCGATGCCGATCCCCGTCGTGTTGATGCCGCTCTCGTCGAAAAGGTCTGCGATGAGCAGCGGGTCCTTGCCGACAAGTTTCCCGGGGAGAAAGTCCCGGCCATCGACGAACAGCTGTACCGCGGGGCCTTCACCGTCGGGAGTCACTGTCGAATCAGAACCGCCGACGCGCAGGTCAAGGAAGTATCCTGCCCCGTCGACCGCGTCGTTGCTGAAATACATCGCGACGCGTCCCGGACTGTTCTCATAGGAAATATCCTTGGGAACGATGAAGGTCACTGTGAAGCGCCCCGCGTCGATCCGCGCCTTCCCGCGATACAGAAGCCCTCCCGGAAGCGTGTATTCGTAATCGCGCCACTCGGGCACGATCATCGATCTCTCCGCATCGAAGAGACTGACTTCGGCGGTGCCGGTGAAATCATCCCACGGGGTGCCGTCGGCTTTCCGCACGCTGCCCTCGAGAGTGACTTTGCTGAACGCGCGCAGCTGCACGGTGTCGCTGGTGACGGCGACATCGTTGACGAGTATCCGTTCGAGGCCGGCTTTGTATCGCGGCAGCGCGAGACGCAGCCCCGGGTCCGCGAAGAGATGGAATTTCTCGTAGCCGGGGATGCCGTTGTACCGCTGCTTCGACGCATAGATCACGTCACCGAGACGCCGTGCCCGCCCGTCGGATTCACGGCCTTCGTTCAGCACGTGATGGAAAAACTCCAGGTTGAAAGAACTGTTCTCCCCGGAAAAGACAACGCGCGGTGCGGAAAGCCCGCCGATGGCTCCGCCGTTGCGCTTGAGCACGAGAAGCTCTGTGCCGCTGCGCAATCCGGGGGAGTCGTACAGCCCGAAGGTGCAGGTTGCCGCGGCAATAAAGGTCAGGCGGTCCGGATTCTGCAGCTGGGGTATGGTGACGTCGGAAAGGAAGATCCGCTCATGCGCCCACACGTCGTGCGCGCCGTGTCCGGTGTAATTGACGATCAGTGAACCTTCGTTGATCTGATCGATGATCGCCGCGTTGGCATCGGGCTTCCTGCGTCCCTGCGCCGTGTTCTCGGTGCGGTACGAGACGATGTATATTTTTTTCTGTTCGATTTCCGCAGGGACCGTTCGGGCGAGGATCTCGCTCTGACGGGTATGCTGGTCGCCGTCCGAATCGGACGCTCCCGTCCACCCGTCGTCCGCAACGAAGGTGACACGGTTTTTCCACGGGTCGAAATCGGGCGACGTCTCATACGAAATGATTTTATCGACGATATTGTTCGCCTCATCGAGATTCTGAACGGGGAGACGTCCGGTCGCAAGATCGACGCGCGGGTCCGTGCCGACCACCTGGGCATAGTAGTCGTCGGAAACGTAGGATGCGATGCGATTCACCGAGTTTTCCGTTTCCCAGACCGGCACCATGATGGGTTCCGTGGTGCTGTAGTTGCGGTAGTCGAAATGCCCGTCTCCGAGGAAGAGAACATAGCGCGGCCGGGTACTCCAGTTACCCATCGCCCAGGCAAGAAAATCCCGGATGGCCGTCGGGTCAACCACGCCGCTGTTGAACTCGTTGTAGATGGATTCCAGCGGAATCACCATCGCGCTGATCTGATCTTCGCCGGCGCGCTCACGATGGGCTTTCAGGCGGTTGGCTGCCTCGAGGAGATCCCGGTGGGTAATGATCAGGTACTCCGCGCCTGTCGACGCCAGGAGACCGGAATTCGACATCGCGGCAGGCGCGGATGCCGTCTTGAGCGCCGGGGCGGCAACTGCCAGGAACTGGCGCGGATTCCCCTCCGTGTTCTCCACCTGGAAACGCACGGTCCCTCCGCTCACCTGCGCCTGGATGCGAATCACGTTTCGATAATCAGTCACATCATACACGGTGATGTCGCTCATGGTGAAGCCGTTCAGCACGAACTCGATCACCGCCGTCGTATCCGGGGCGGAAAACAGAAGCTCGTCGTTCAGCGGTTCGAAGCGGCGCGCGTACAGCCACTCCACCCAGTCGACATGACCGTCCCGCGTGCGTTCGGTATTCGTCGAGTTGTACGTGACTGAAAGAGTCGAGCGATCGTCGGCGAGGTCGCCCGTTCCGGTGTAGCTTCGCGATCCGGAGAGCTTCGCCAGGTCGCCCGTGTCGGAACTGAAATCCACCGTGCCCATCTCAATCAGTCCCAGGGGGATATCGTTTGCCCGGACGCTGAAACTGTTCGCGACTTCCGAACTCGAGACCGTCTGTACCCGGTAGGTGACGGGCTGGCTGCGGACAAGTCCGTTGAGTTTTCTTGTGAACATCATGGAAGCGGCACTTCCCGCACCTGCGACAAGGCGCTTCCCCACCCACATTTTCCCGGAATTCATCAGGTTCAGAATTTCATCTTCCTGAAACTCCCGCCCGGTGAAGAACGTCGGGGTAAATACCTCTGTCTCGCTGAGCGAGGCCTGCTGTGGCATGCGCAGTCCCGCGCCGCCGCCCCAGGTGAAGAGATACGTATTCGCATCGTCGTAGCGATGAATAAAATGTTCGTAGGTGTGAAGGACTGGATTCCACGCAAAGCCGGAGAGTCCCTGTCCGTAGAACTGCACGTAGTCCCCATCGTCAAAACTGCCGTCTTCACCGCCGATGAATTCAACGGCGATTTCCTGCAGGGGATCCGGTCGCGCATCGCTCAATTTCTGTGCGCGTTCCCGTCCGCCGTTGGAGAACATCCGGAAGGTTCGCGGATCGAACGTCCCGACATCGATCCCGGCATCGGAGAACCAGCGGCGCGTGAGCCGGTACACACCGGTCTGCTGCACGTCGAATCGGTACCAGCTGCCCGAGGCGAGTGTTGTGGAGATGGCTTTCGCGACCGAGGGAGTGCGCGTGACTGTCCACTGGCGAGCCATGTCCGGATTGAGCATCCCGGCGGGACCCTCAATCGCTTCGCTATGCAGGTTGGCCTGCGGCGTGCCGAACTGGATGCGGCACACGATCCGCGCATGCACGCGTGCGATGCCGGTCGCCGGGTTCCATTGCACCGGGGTCAGGACAAGCTCCCCGAGAATCCGATCGCGGGAGAAACCCAGATTTTCAAGCTGCGCCACCTCATGCGGGAAGAATCCGTCCGCCGCGTACCCCACTCCCTGATCAAAACATTCGACACCGTCGCGCATTCCCGGAACGGGTGCGATGTGCACCCCGGGGATCTCGCGGTAATCGACTTGCTCCACCGTGAGCGTATTCCCGCTGACGGCGGGAAATGCAATCAGCTCAACCCGGGAACGGAGGTCCGGGCTGCCCGCTTCGGCATTATCTGCCGAAGAAGCCTCTGAGAAATCGTATACCTGACCATTGACGCCGTAATCGATCACCCGGGTTGCCGGCCGATACTCGATGATCAGTTCCTCCGCGGTGGAGCGGAGGACGGTGATTTCCTGGGCCAGCACCTTTTCCGACGCGAAAAGCGTCGCGACAAACAGCAGCGCGGCAGCAGAAAGGTAGTGACGCTTTTTCATACGACGGACGCCGGTAGATAATGGGACATTATGAAAAAAGTCCTGAATGAATCGATATGACGCAACTCCATTATTCATCCATGCACCGATCCATCCTCTGCGCGCAGGCTTTCCGCGGCAGCCGGATTGTCGCCGCCGGCGGATGCCGGCAGTCCACGCATGAACGCGCGATAGAAATGCAGGTTCATGACAATGTTCAGTGCGTAAGTCGCGACGAACGCAATCGCGGCGCCTGTCATCGCAAGTGTCGGGATCAGCGCCAGGTTCAGTACGATGTTCACTGCGGACGTCGCAATGGACATGATGCGGATAGCCCTTCCCTGCCGCCGCGCGGCAAGAAACGCATGATAAGGATGATTGAGACCCGCAAGAGCGAAACCGGCCATCAGCCACGGGAGCACGACAAGCGAGTCCGTGAAACGGTCTGTAAAGAACAACGGAATAAACAGCTGACAGGCGGCAAGCAGCACCAGCCCCCCGATCGTGCACCATGCAAGATTCAACAGCAGAAGCCGCCGCGCAATTCCCTGATCCGAGACAAATCGTTTGTAGGCGCTCTGCGCGACCGCCTTGCTGAACATGCTCAACGGGGTGCTCATCGTCATCGCGATCGCATAAAAGCCGACGGGGGCCATTCCGTGAAATTTCCCGAGCAGGATTTTGTCCAGACCGGTGGTCATGCCGTCAACAAGACGGCCGAGGTACACCTGCCGTCCGAACTCGCGCACCTCGCGGCGGATCAGCCGGAATTCCGCTCCGAGATTGGTGAACGCCGGGCGGAGATACCCCGCCGCCATTCCGATGGCGACGCCCAGCGTCGCAAGCGTGGCGATGACTGCCATGCGGGCGTCGATCCCCCCTGCCAGGATCATCGCGGCAAGCAGCGCGATGAGGAGTACGCGCGGCAGAAGGAGAAACGCCGACATGAATTTCATCCGGTTGCCGCCCTGGCTGATGGAAAGCACCATTTCCTGAAGCGGATAGACGAGCGCGAACGGGGAGGCCGCGAGCAGGATGCCCCCGGCGTTCTTCTGCCAGATGGCGTCGACAGCGAACGACGCGCCCGCGATGACGACGGAGAATACCACACCGATGCCGGCGGAGATCAGGAAGAGCGCTCCCATGAGCCGCGCCGTACTGTCTGCAGACGACCGGAGCGCCATCAACCGCATGCCCGCCGGAGCGATGCCGAAGTCGAAGAACATTCCCGAGAACAGAAAGACCGCGATGACGAAGCTGTAGGTGCCGAAGGACACCGTATCCATCGACTGGACCAGCATGATATAGACCACGATCCCCAGCAGCGCGTTCAGAATCAGGGCCGCAAAGTAGATCGTGCTCTTGCGCCCGAGGTCGGATTGCATCATCCCGCGTATGTCATGCAGCCTGTTCATTCCTGCGTGATCAGCGCGCAACAGCGATATCCCTCCGCGAAGCGCGGCGGGGAGACTGCGAAAATATTTCCGTGGAAGTACGTGCGATTGATACATCCGTTCCAGACGGTATACGTAGAGGATACAGCAAATGGTAACGAATGTTTTATAGCACGCCTGGTTGGTGGGAAAATCTCGTTCACAAAATGTACCGTATTCCGAGCGTTTTGTCAAGAAGGAAATACTGCGCCGCTGCCCAACCGCGATACCAGAATTTCCGCCGCACGCTCCAGCATTGCATGCGTATCCGCGTCGAATCGGTTCGGGATGGGACTGTCGACATCGAGCACTCCCCAGACCGATCCCGCGAGGACCAGCGGCACGACCAGCTCCGATCGCGAGTCCGCGTCGCAGGCGATATGCCCCGGAAACGCCTCGACATCGGGCACGTTCATTGTCCGGCGGTCGCGTACGGCCGCGGCGCAGACGCCCCGGCCGGGATCGAGCACGGTGCAGGCGGGTTTTCCGTGGAAGGGGCCGAGACGCAGGCGCTCTCCGTCATGAAGATAGAATCCCACCCAGTTGACGTCGCGAAGGGACCAGAAAAGCAGCGAGGCCATGTTCGACATCAGCGTGAGCGGCGGTTCTCCTGCCTCGAGCAACGCATCGATCTGCGCGAGCAGCATCGCGGGCGTCGCATCTTCCATAATACGCACATCGGCCAATAGACCACCTTTTCATGGGAAATGAGTTGACCATTACATCGAATTTACCTAGGTTGAACCATACGAACAACAACTATTGAGGGCTATTCAACATGAAACATCGTATTCTTGTGTTTGCGCTCGCCGCCCTTTCATTCCTCGCTATGAATGCCCTCCAGGCACAGGCGCAGTCAGAGGGGAGCAGAGGCTACTACACCGAAAAACTGCGATTTGGTGTCGGCGCGCAGGCGGGACTGATGTCGGGAATGGGCATCGGCGTACGCGTCCACCCGATGGGCAGGATGAGCGTGCAGATCGCAGGCGGGGCCATCAGCGGCGGTGAAGGCGTGGCTGCATCGGTCGGGGCAGAAGGACAGTTCGATTTCGACTGGCGAGACAGGTCCCGTTTTTACGGATTCGTCGGCCTGGGATACTACACCAACGGCGAGGAAGAACTGACCGTCGCGGCAGGAACCTGGGAACAGGGGAAGGAAGATCCGCGGCTGAAAAGCCCCTTCCGCGCAGGCATCGGCCTCGGCTACGAGTGGGACATTTCAAATGTGCTCATTTTCAGTGCCAGCGTCGCATTCACCTATTTCTCTGAAGGGATGTTTCTCCCGCTCCCGCAGCTCGGCCTCTACTATATGTTCGATTGATCGAAGCTCCCTGCTTCAGGACCGATTCCGCGGCACGCCGAGGACGGTCAGAACTTCATCGAAGGCGCTCACCGTATAATCGGGTTCGAGCGCCTTCAGCATTTCCGCCGGTTGAAAACCGTACAGTGCCGCGATGGTGCGAACGCCGGCCCCCTTCCCTGCCTGGATATCATATACCGAGTCGCCGACCATCGCAGTCTCGGCGGGCGCGGCGCCTTCCGCTTCCATGATCTTCTTCAGCGGGAGCGGTGACGGCTTCATCTCCGCGAAGGAATCTCCGCCCGCCACAACGCGAAAGTACCTGTCAACGCCAAGCGCGGAGAGGATCCCATGCGATGCCGTTTCAGGTTTGTTGCTGACAACAGCGAGATGCAGTGCCCCGTCCGACCATGTGCGGAGCACCTCGAGAGTCTCCCGCACGCCAGGATACAGGCGTGTCTCGTCCATCGCATGCGCACGATAGATCTCCCGGTAACGTCCGACTTTCTCGTCGATGTCCCCGGCGTCGATTCCCGCCGCGGCGCAGATTCCCTCGACGAGGAAGCGAACACCGCGTCCGATGCACGGACCGATCTCCTGATCGGTCAGCGGCGCCGCATCGCAGGAGGCAAGGAGAAGGTTGCTGGACGTGACGATGTCACGGAACGAATCAACGAGCGTCCCGTCGAGATCACAGATGAGCAGATGAATGGACATGCGAAGAACCGGAATAATGACTGATGAATTCAGATACGGGATGCCCGGAACAAGAACCTTCGGAAACTCGTTGAAGCACATACCCGCTGCAGTTTGAACATTTTTCATTAAAAAATGAAGAGTATGCGGCGAGAGTCTTGCACTGCAGCAATAAATTGCTTAGTTTCAATGACCACTTTTTGTGGAGGGGCTGTAGCTCAGTGGTAGAGCATCTGCCTTTTAAGCAGAGGGTCGATGGTTCGAGCCCATCCAGCCTCACAAACACAAAAGTGAACATATGCGGAAGTGGTGAAATTGGCAGACACACCATCTTGAGGGGGTGGCGCTCGAAAGGGCATGCGGGTTCAAGTCCCGCCTTCCGCACAAGACTCTCAGCCCCCATGAAGACTCGCCGCAGTCACTCTTCTAATGTTACACCGCAAATCCCAGGTGCAAGGAGTTAGAACCATGCTCAAGAACATCGCATTCTTGTCCGTTCTTGCTTTGCTGTTGTTGGCGTCTCCGTCGATGGCCCAGAGCAACAATGATGCAAAGAAGCTTTTCAATGATGGAAATGCGCTGCTGAAGTCGGGCGACTTCGAAGGAGCCATTAGCAAATACGACGCTGCTCTGAAAATCGAAAAGCACGAGTATTTCTATTACCAGCGCGGCCTTGCGCAGAAAAAGGCGCGGAAGATGGACGAAGCACTCGCTTCCTTCGAAGCGGCCGTGCAGACCAACCCCAAGTGGGCGACAGGCTACGCGGCGCTGGCCGGGGCGTTTTTCTCGAAGGGAGAATACGATAAGGCGATCAGCAATTACGAGAACGCGCTGAAAGAAAACCCCACGCTCGGTCAGGCGAAGAAAGGACTCGCCGCTGCACAGACTGCGCAGTCGCAGACGCTGCTCGGGCAGGGAGAAATTGCCGGTTCGATCGAACTCTGCGAGAAGGCAATCGCGAATGACGACAAGTATGACAAGGCGTATCTGATTCTCGCGCAGGCTCAGAACAAGAACGGGAAGTACGAAGAGGCGATCAAAGCCGCCCAGAGCGCCATCAAGTATATCAAATCCCCACAGAAAGGCGCCGCCTATTTCGAAATGGGGCTCGCCTATCGCAACCTCGGCAACATCGCCAAAGCGAAGGAAGCGTTCACAAGCGCGAAAAAGGATCCCAGCTATGCGCGCAACGCTGAATACGAATTGAAAATGCTGAAATAACGCTGACAAATCCGAAATGAAAAACCCGCTCATCGAGCGGGTTTTTTTATACTGCCACGACGCCCCATCACTCAGAAAGCCATATCCAGCGTCATCCGGTAGCTGCGAATCGGTGCCAGGTTCGCCACGACTTCGGAATAGTTGTACTGGAAGACATTGTCGACATAGAACGACACACGCAGCGGAAGTCCCAGCGCAGCGGCGGTCCAGCTTGCGCGCAGGTCGGTTACGTAAGCGGCGACTCGCTCTTCTGAATCCGGGATGACGATCGTGAGCTCGCGATCGATGTTCTCGATACGCGACAGATAGCGGAAGTCGGCTCCGAGTGTGAAATCCGCGTACCGGATATCTCCGCTCAGATACAGCAGGTGCCGGGGCCGGTACTTGAGAATGCTGTTCGTACTCAGATCCCGCGGATACAGATACGTGTAGCCGGCGCTGAGATGCAGCAGATCCCCGAGCGGACGTGCGTCGAGAGAAAGTTCGTACCCCTGTATGCGCGCCTGTGTGATGTTGCGGAAGAAGATGCGTCCGTCCGCCGGATCGATTTTCGGCTCGACAAGATTCTCGTATTCGTTCCAGAATACGGCGGCGTCAAAGGTCAGCGCAAAAGGCAGCAGCTGCTTGAATCCCAGTTCATATGACGTGCTGCGCTCTGCTTTCAGGTCGGGGTTCGGTTTTGTCAGGATCCCGCCCGCACTGGCCGTGGCGTACCGTTCCGCGATGGAGGGGCTGCGGAATCCCCAGCCGTAGGCCGCACGGAGCACGCCCTGTTCCCAGGGCTGATAGGTCAGGCCCAGACGCGGATTCACCTGCATGTCCGCGTCGAGGGTGTCGACGGTCGTCAGATCAAATCGAGCGCCCGCTGAAAGATGCCAGTCCGAATTCAACGCGATTTCATCCTGCGCATAGAGTGCACCCGACCATCCGCTGCGCTGACCGTACGTGCGGGAGTCCACCGTCGTGTAATCGGCATCCGCGCCGAAAGTCAGGAGATTGTCCCTGGCGATGGTATAGGTCCCCTGCCATTCCGCGCCGAACAGCCATGCCGTGGACTGCGTCTGATCGCTCGGACGAAACGTGAAATCCGAGGTATCGCTGGAAGTCTCATAGCTCGTGCGATAGAGATTGATGCGCAGGGACGACGCGAAACGCGCACCGTGCACCTGCCGGTACTGTGCCGACACCTGCGTCTTCACCGAGACCAGGCTTTCACTGAGATCCGTCGCCGCGGGAGGCTGAAGCGCGTGGCTCAGGTCCCGCCAGTATACCCAGTTGCCGCGCTGCCGGCTGCTGTGATTTATCGAGACACTGAGATTCTCTTCCGGCGAGATTTTGTACCAGCCCCGTCCGTTCAGATTCCATTGTACGTGGTCGTCGTTCTGTCGGAAGCCCTGATCGTTGCTCGCGCCGGCCGAGAGCAGGTAGCTGAACGCCCCGTGGACGTTCCCATACTGGGCGTCGACACTGTTGCGCCATCGGGGACTGCTCCCCCACCACTTCCATTCCTCGTAGTACGGATCATCCCAGAATCCGGAACTGAGCCGTATCCGCGCGACGCGGCTTCGGGGTTCGCGGGTAATGACGTTGATCACCCCGCCCAGCGCGCTCGATCCGTAGAGCGCCGAGCCGGCGCCCTTCACAACTTCGATGCGGTCGACGGAGAACATCGGAACGACGTCGAATTTGATTTCCCCCGCATCGCCCGCGAGAACGGGTGCGCCGTCGACCAGGAGCAGCACGCGGCTTCCGAGCGCGCGGCTGTATCCGCTCGATCCGCGGATGTTCACCTGGTCCTCCGCGATGTTTACGCCGCTGATTTTGCGGAGTGCGTTGTCGAGGGTTTCGATGCCGCGCGCTTCAATGCTTCGGCCGTCCATCGTGGCGACGCTGACCGGAATCTCCTCGAAGCTCTGGGCGTGCTTGCCCGCGGTCACGGTTACGACCCCTGTCTGCAGGGTGGTTTCCGGAAGAGTGAAATTCCGCTCCGCATTTTCACCGGCGCCGAACCGGAGCTCGATGCTCTGTTTCTCATACCCGATCATCGAACACACGATGGTGTGCGTCCCCGGGGGAATGCGGGTAATCTGGAAGCGGCCGTTTCTGTCGGTCGCGCTGCCCAGCACGGTTCCCTGCACGATGACGTTCGCCCCGATGAGTGCGTCGCCGTCGACATCGGCGACTCGTCCCGAGAGCGTGGCGTTCTGGGAGAGCACCGGCGTCGCGGCAAAGAGGAATGCGATCCCGATCAGTACCGGAATCGCGGTCGTGACACGGCGGGCAAGGTCCACAGGCTAGACTCGTTTGTTGCGAACGGCGTGGTCGATGGTGTAGAGCACCTCTTCCTGCTTCTGCATGTCATGCACGAAATCGGTTTCATCCGAATCGATGACCAGGAGAGGCCCGAGCGTATAGCGTTTGATCCAGTCTTCGTAGAGGATGTTGAGCTGTTCGAGATAGGAAACGTCGATGCTTTGCTCGAAATCCCGTCCCCGCAGCCTGATCTGACGCTGCAGCGTCGAGATGTCGGCCCGGAGATACACCAGCAGATCGGGCGGACGGAGGTAGCTTGTCATCGCTGCATACAGCGCGCGATAATTTTCGTAGTCGCGATCGTCCATGCGGCCGATGTTGTGGAGGTTCATCGCGAAGATCTCCGCGTCCTCGTAGATCGACCGGTCCTGCACGACCATCTGCGCGCTCTCGAAGATCTCGCGATGGAGGATGAAGCGTTTCGAAAGGAAATACACCTGCAGGTGAAACGACCAGCGCTTCATGTCCGCATAGAAATCCGGCAGATACGGATTGTCGTCGACGGACTCGAAATACGGCGTCCATCCGAACTTCTGATGCAGCAGCGAAGTGAGGGATGATTTTCCGGAACCGATGTTGCCGGCGATTGCGATCAGCATGGGTTATTCCTGCTGCCAGCGGACATCACCCCTGCCCTCGACGTGATTGGCAAAACGTGCGAGCACAAAGAGGAAATCCGAGAGGCGGTTGATGTAGCGAATATCCAGGGTGTTGATATCTTCGAGTGCGGACAGCTGCACGATCAGACGCTCGGCGCGGCGCGCCACCGTGCGGCATACATGGAGGCGTGCGGCGGTTTCGCTGCCTCCGGGGAGAATGAAGAATCGGATAGGATCGAGCTGATCCTCGAGCGTATCGATGCGGGCTTCGACGGTCTCGACATGCGCATCGGCGATCCGCTGAATCCCGGTGTTTTTCGTATCCAGGGGGGTGGCGAGGTCCGCGCCGAGAATAAACAGTTCGTTCTGCAGCGGCGCGATCTCCGCCACGATTTCGTCGGGCGCTCCCGCGCGTGCGAGACCGAGACAGGCGTTGAGTTCGTCAACCGTGCCGTACGCGTCGATGCGCACGCTGTCTTTCCCGACACGTCTTCCGCCGAACAGCGCAGTTTCTCCCGTATCACCGGTTTTTGTATAGATTTTCACTTTTTCTCTCTCTATCGCGTTGCAGACTGTATTGCCTGAACAACATCGGATGGGGCGGGGAGTCCCGACCATGTCGCGGCGACCTTCCCGTCCTTCAGAATGAAGACGCGCGGAAGCGCGCGGTACAATGGTCTCGCGAAGCGCGGTTCGATCGCGGCGACCGGGAACGAGGCGGCATATTCGAACATCAGCGTCGTCAGGTGTTCCGTCCCGTCAATGATCAGACCGACCGCGGAGGTGATCTTCTCCTCCTGCGCAATCGCATTCATTTTCTCGACATCGGCGCCGACATGATCGCTGTCGATGCTGAAGAGAAATACCACATGCGTGCCTTTGTTGAGATCCTTGCCGTACAAACCGTCGACCGGCCACGCGGTGAAATGTGCGCCCGGATGAAGCTGCGTGACGAAATCGTCGACCGGCAGCCGGGCGCTGAACCCCGTGACTGCCGCGGCAAGCACCGCAGCGCCAACGACAATCGCAAGGCGTGTCCGCAAAGCCTGCACCCGGTGCGACCAGAGCACGACCGTGACGAAAACCAGCGCGATCAGCATGAGGGCGTCCTCGACAATCACCTGTTCGGGACCGCGGTGGACGAGATTCCCGAAGCATCCGCAGTTTTCGCCGAGTCCAATGGACATTCCGTACAGTGTCACGCCGATGAACAGGAGCAGCAGCGCCATGACCAGGAACGGCACCACCCGCGGGAACAGGTTGACGATCAAGCCCACCGCCAGGGCGACTTCGGCGATGATGAAGGCCCAGGCGGCGACGGGTGCGAGAGCGGGAAAGATCCCGTAGGCGGCGATCTGCTCCTTGAATGACACCGGATCGAGCGCTTTCATCAGCGCGGCAACGAGAAAAATCACTCCGACGATGCTTGCGAGCACGCGGGCGGTCACGAAGAGAACGCGGTTCGAGGAAAGGTGCATGTGCGGTTATTTCAGGATGTTCACGATGGCGTCTTCGATCGCCCCGGGCGGGTCGCCGACGATGCGGTCGATTTCCTTCCCGTTCTGGTAGACGATCACGGCGGGATAGTCATGTCCGTAGCGTTCGAGTTCGGCAGCCGGCTCGTTCCCCCCCATCGCGATGCCGATGTAACGCACATGGATCAGCGGGTTGTCGCCGTCTCCGAAAATGCGCAGCACGCGCGGAAGCACGATCTTGCAGGTGGAGCACCAGGTGGCGAACATGACCACGACCTCGGTTTTCTTCTTGTACGATTTGAGAAACGAGATCGCGGATTTCTTCGGGCTGTACGCATTCATGCGCAGTTCATAATCCGGGCTGTGGGCGAGGATGATCGAGCGCGCGGTTTCCCCGACGAGGGTCTGACGAATGATCATCGAGACGGACTTCCCTTTCACCTTGAAAGAAGTCACGCCGCCCTTTACCGCGTAGCTCCCTGCATCCTTCCCTTTCGGGACGCCATCGGTTTTCAGAAAACTGCCATCTTTCTTCAGGGCATTCGTTTTCAGAAGAAAAACCCGCTTTTTCGCGAGATCGAGCAGCACCGGCGCCGGCAGGGCATCCGAGGTCAGGATCATGAACGGCTGATAGTTCGTCGGCTGGAACACCTGGGCACTCAGATCTATCGAGCCCCCGATTTCCACTCCGAACTGCGCATTTTCCTCCCACTCCTGGGAACTGGCGACGGAAACGCCGGCAGCGGAAAGAAGGAAAAACCCGATGAGAATGAGTCTGACAGGCGATGTATTCATGTGGTAAACCTCATTCGAAAAGTTACGAAATGCCCGAAGGCCGTGCAACGCAGGAAAAAGTGCATACAGGGATAAACCCGGAGTTGTGTGCGGATGTTCCGTGTGACATATTTCCATTTCACACACACAATCGGAAATCCGGAATGAATGAAATACTCAGCACTCTGCTCGCGCGTGATCCGGCGAATGCCGGCGACGCGGATTTCGCCCTTCTCGACCAGGTCTGGGCGGCGATGCGCGAGGGGCGCCTGCGCTCCGCGAACTGCGTGAACGGGCGATGGATCGCGAACACGGATGTGAAGCGTGTCATCCTCTGGGCTTTTCGGGCAGGGGTGCTTACCGATGCCGGCAGCGTCGGCGCGTTCAGTTTCACCGACAAGCACACGCTTCCCGTGCAGCGCTTCGCGGCGGAGAGCGGGCGGCGCATCGTTCCGGGCGGCAGTACCGTGCGCGACGCCGCCTACGTCGCCCCGGGGGTCATCGTCATGCCTCCCGCATATATCAACATCGGTGCGTACGTCGACGCCGATACGCTGGTCGACAGTCACGCGCTCGTCGGATCCTGCGCGCAGATCGGCAAACGGGTGCACCTCAGCGCCGCGGTACAGATCGGCGGCGTGCTCGAACCTGTCGGCGCGGTCCCGGTCATCGTCGAGGACGACGTGATGGTCGGCGGCAACAGCGGAATCTACGAAGGAACGATCGTGCGGCGGCGCGCGGTGATCGGCACTGGAGTCATCCTCAACGCCTCGACGCCCGTGCATGATCTCGTCAACGGCCGCGTCCTGCGCAAAACGGCGGACGCTCCCCTGGAGATCCCGGAAAACGCGGTGGTGGTGGCGGGCAGCCGTCCCGCACGCGGCGCCTATGCCGCCGCCGAGGGCCTGCAGATCTATACGCCCCTCATCATCAAGTACCGCGATGAAAAAACCGATGCGGCGACGGCACTCGAAGAAAGTCTCCGCTAAGCGATAATGGCTTGACTCTCACCGGTGCTCTTTTCTATATTGTAAATTCAACAACTTAAGCGTAAATTACGTATTCACCACTGGTGTATGGGCTGAATGGGGAAGGACATCCACCCCGTATATCGCGTGATGACAGCACTGACAACGGCACCGCGTGCCTGATTTTCTCACTATTTGCGGAAACACAATGACGAACGAGCCGACCAACAACGAGACTCCCGAGTCCCTGCCTGACAATCCCGGAAACGAGAATCAGTCCTCAGAGGTGAAAGGGAATATGGATGCGGCATCACAGGAAAATGAAACCACGCCCGTAGCGCCCGAAGCTGCACCGGTCGAGGAAGCTCCCGCCGCGGAAGTTCCGGCCGAAGCAGCGCCCGCGGAAGCGGCGCAGGCCGAGGAGACGCCCTCACCTGAAGCACCGGCTGAAAGCGAGCCCGCAGCGGAAGCAACGGCTGAAACCGTGCCTGCTGAAGAAGCGCCGGCTGCCGAAGCTCCCGCCGAGGAAGCACCTGCGGAAACGCCCGCGGAAGCTGCCCCCGCAGCGGAAGCGCCTGCGGCTGCCGAAGACGCAGCAGCGGAAGGTGCGGCGGAGACTGAAGGCGACGAAGACGAGTCCGACGGCGAACACGAGGGTGACGAAGCGTCGGGCGGCAAGAGCCGTCGCCGGAAGAAGATGGACGATGCGGAAGCGCAGCCGATCTGGGACGAACTGAAAGCCGCCCACGAAAACGGCGACATGCTCAGCTTCCAGCTGAGCCGCAGCATCCCGGGTGGAGCCATCGTGAACTACAAGGGACTCGAAGGATTCGTCCCGCGTTCACAGTTCCTGATTTCCGGCCGCGCAGAGCAGGCCGAAATCGAAAACATGGTCGGTCAGGAGATTGATCTCGTTGTCATCGAAATGACGGACTTCGCAAAACGTAAATTCGTCTGCAGCCGCAAGCGCGCCCTGAAAAAGCATCGCCTGATGGAACTGAAAAAAGGGACCATCGTCGAGGGCAAGGTCACGTCGATCACCTCGTACGGCGCGTTCGTCGATCTCGGCGGCGTGGACGGGCTCATCCATATTTCCCGTCTCAGCAAGGTCCGCGTCAACACTCCTTCCGAAGTGGTCAAGCTGGGCGAGGACGTCAAGGTCCGCATCGTCGACATCAATGAGAAAGACGAGCGCATCGCACTGAGCATGAAGGAATTCACCACGTCACCCTGGCAGGGTGTCGAGGAGAAGTACAACGTCGGTGCCACGATCACGGGCAAGGTGCGCAACATCACCGATTTCGGCGTGTACGTGCAGCTCGAGCCGGGCGTCGTCGGCATGGTGCATATCAGCGATCTCTCGTGGACCAGGCGCATTCAGCATCCGACCGAGGTCGTGAAGGTCGGCGACGAGATCGAAGTGAAGATCATGGAAATCCGTGCGAAGGACCGCCGCATCGCGCTGAGCCTCAAGGATACCCAGCCCGACCCGTGGCCTCGCCTTGCGAACATCTATCCCGCCAACACGGAAGCAGACGGCGAAATCAAACAGCTGATGGAAGCCGGTGCCATTGTCGCGCTCGATTTCGATATCGACTGTTTCGTCCCCCGCGGAAAGATGGGCGGCCGCCGGCGTCATGGCGGAGAAAACGCCGAGACGCACAACGTCGGCGACAAGGTGCGGATTCGCGTCGTGGAAATGGACGTCGACAAGCATTCCTTCATCGGCTCCATCGCTCGTGACGACAGTGACGCCGCGCCTTCGCATCAGCGTCGCGGCGAGCGCTCCGAGTCGCGCTCCGATTTCAAGATGCCGCATCAGTCCTCCTCCGACAACGCTTTCAAGCTGGGTGATCTCGAAGGACTGCAGAAGCTGTTCAAGGAAACCGCCGCAGCGGAAGCAGCCGAGGCGGCAGCCAACGCACCGGCAGTCGAAGAAGCTCCTGCTGCTGAAGAAGCACCCGTGACAGCCGAAGAAACTCCGGCGGTCGAAGAAGCTCCCGAAGCAGCGGAGGAAACTCCGGTGGCAGAGGAAACTCCGGCGGTCGAAGAAGCTCCCGAAGCAGCGGAGGAAACTCCGGTGGCAGAGGAAACGCCTGCGACTGAGGAAGCTCCGGCAGCGGATGAAGAAGCCAAGGATGACACTCCGCCGGCAGTCTGAGTTCCGGTTCAATGGAAATGAAAAAGGCGAGCAATGCTCGCCTTTTT
>QKAF01000103.1 GCA_003246455.1 Bacteroidota bacterium | reverse complement strand
GGAGGATGGCAAGGTGCTCGACTACTTCGGGTCGGAACGGAGGGTGGAGCTCCGGTCGACCGGCGCGGTTTCGCCCTGGGTGATCCGCGCGCTGCTTGCGACGGAGGATCGCGATTTCTACAACCATGACGGCGTATCCCTGAAGGGACTCGGACGCGCCGTGCTGGAAACCATAACCGGCAATACGCAGGGTGGCAGCACGCTGACGATGCAGCTGGCACGCAACCTCTTTCTGTCGCACGAACGTTCCCTCTCGCGCAAACTGAAGGAAATCGATCTTGCGCGTGAACTCGAAAAGAAATTCAGCAAGGACGAGCTCCTGCTGCTCTATCTCAACACCGTCTACTTCGGCGGCGGCACCTACGGCGTGTGGGCCGCGGCGCGGGAGTATTTTCAGAAAGATCCCGCGGAACTGTCGGTTGCCGAGAGCTGCATGCTCGTCGGACTGCTCCAGTCCCCGGAAAACTACAACCCGCTCAAACATCCCGACCGCGCGCTCCGCCGGCGGAACGAGGTCATGCACAATCTCGTCGAGGTCGGACGCATCAGCAAGAATGAGTTCCAGCGCTACCGCCGTCAGAACCTCGGCCTGAACCCGCGTCCTGCGATTGCGCGGCATTACGCGGAGTGGGTGCGGCGCGAGGCGGAGGCGCTGCTTTCCGCGAAGGGTCTATCGCTCCCGCACGACCAGCTTCGGATTTACACCACGCTCGACAGTCGCATGCAGACCGCGCTGGAAGAGGCCGTGGAAACGCAGTGGAAGGACCTGCCGGAGAAAATGCGCGAGGTGCAGGTCGGCGCCGTGCTCACTGACCCCCGCAGCGGCGCCGTGCGCGGCCTGATCGGCGGCAATCCGTCGTCTCCCGGCCGCGGACTCAATCACGCGACGCAGATCCATCGCCAGCCGGGGTCGTCGTTCAAGCCGTTCCTTTACGCATCGCTGCTCGAACAGGGATATACACTCGCGACGCCGATACTCGACGCGCCGATCGTCGTCGACTCGGGCATGGCCTGGGAATGGCGTCCGATGAACGACTCCGATACGAGCAGCGGTGCCGCTGTCCCGATGCGTTACGGCCTCCAGCATTCGCTGAATCTCGTTGCCGCGCATGCCATGGTGGAGATGACGGAACCCTCGCGGGTGATCGCATTCGCCCATCGTCTCGGCGTCGAAAGCGAGCTTCCGGAGTATCCCTCGCTCGCGCTCGGCACCGGGGAGGTGTCTCCGCTCGACATGGTGACCGGGTACGGCACCCTGGCGGCCATGGGACACCGCGCGCGTCCCTTCTTCATCACCCGGATCGAAGATCAGAACAGGCGCGTCCTTTTCCGCGCACGTCCCGACACCCTGACCGTGCTCGATTCGGCGACCGCCTTCATCATCACCGATGCCATGCGGGCCGTGGTGGACAGCGGGACCGCGACCGCGGTGCGGAAGTACTACGCGGGTCCGGCGGCAGGGAAAACCGGGACGACACAGAACTCCACCGACGCGTGGTTCGTCGGATTCACGCCGTCGCTGTCGCTCGCCGTGTGGGTGGGCTTCGACAACGCCGCGAGAAAGCTCGGCGGGGTGTACCGGTATGGAGGGACGATGTGTGCCCCGATCTGGGGACGCACGATGGCGCGGATTGCCCGTTTCGCGCCCCCCGACTCCGCGTTCCTGCAGCCCGCGAGCGTCGAATTTCGTCCGCTCTGCCGGGAAACCGGTCTGCTCGCCACCGAGTCCTGTCCCGATGTCGCCCTCTACCCCGTCAATCTCAACCTGCTGCCCGTCGAATGCGACGAACACGGCGGCTGGCTCTTCGGATGGTAATAAAAACGCTCCCCCGGAAGACGAGGGAGCGCGGTGTTCGTTCGCGACGGGAAGCAATCCCCGCGTGACCCTGCCGACTATTTCGTCATCGCCATCGCTCCGGGAATGATCCCGACGTCGAGCGCGCGCTCCCTGTCGCCCGTCAGCCCGTAGATCTCGAGTTTCCCCGCCTGGACATAATCGATGGGATTCGTGAGATACAGTTTCCGGTCCGCCGTGTCCACCAGAATGTTGTAGTAGAAACCGGGGATGAACGTGTTCGTCACGGTTTTCGACGCGAGGTGGATGCGGGTGACGCCGTCGGCCTGGATCGTGTACAGATGGCCGTCCGAGTCGCGCACCAGGCGCTGCGGGTGTCCGCCCAGTTCGAGGGAATCCGCGACGCGGCGCATCTGCAGATCGATGACGTACAGCATGCCCGGCGTGTCGTCGTTCGGATCGTTGAAGTCGCCGTAATCGCCGGTGCAGATCACCGCGGCGGCGTAGTCGCTGAGCGCGAGCACGCTGGTCGGGTAATCGCCGACGGTCAGGGTCTTGACCACCGCCCGCGTATCGGCATCGATAAGCGAGACGGTGTTGCCGCTGCCGAAGCCGCTGTTGGCGGTCACGACCATGCTGCCGGCGGCCGCGATGCCGTCGGGGTTGCCGCCGACCGCGATTTTTCCCTCGAGCGCGCCCGTGGCGGGATTGTACACCGAAACGCTGTTATCGAGCAGGTTCGAGATGAACCCGAGCCCGTTCGCCGCGAAGGCGATCTGCCGCGGACTCGCGCCCGCCGGG
The DNA here is from genome assembly GCA_003246455.1 of Bacteroidota bacterium. Lineage (GTDB taxonomy): Bacteria > Bacteroidota > Ignavibacteria > SZUA-365 > SZUA-365 > SZUA-365. The sequence continues at coordinate 39,805 of QKAF01000103.1, read as the reverse complement.
CTCGAGATCGTCCGCACGCTCTTGTGCGTTTCGACGTCGATGACTTCGATCTTGTGGGAATTATTGATCACCAGGTATGCCAGACCGTCGCGCACGGTGATGCTGTTACCCACGTCGCCGAGGGGACGGCCGTTGACGGACATGAAGAGGTCGTTGAGAACGACATTCGAATCCGGTATGTACAGGCTCAGCGAGGCATTCCCGCGCTGGAAGTTTCCCTCGTTGAGGATGTACAGTCCCCGCGGTGCCTGGGGCGTGATCGGGGGATTCGTTCCGTTATCCTCGGAACAGGCGGAGAGCATGAGCATGAGGCCGAGTGCGGCCAGGAAAAATCGATTCATGGAAATCCCGTTATGGATGAGTGGTGAACTGTTCATGTAGTTGGCTGTGACGGCCCGCGTCAGGTCATTCCAGGGCAGTTGAAAGTGTGAACCGCCAGCTCCGCCCGGGCATGGGGTAAAACGCGATGACTTCGTATTCCTCCCCGAGCAGATTGAGCACTTCCAGTTTCCAGACCGTCCGTACCCCGGCGAGCGGGAGCGACAGCCGCAGAGCCGCGTCGGTAATCGCGTGCGCGGGCAGTTCGGCGGTATTGATTTCGTTGTAGAAGCGCGGGCCGAGCACGCGTTCGGTCAGCGACACGGTGAGCCATTCGGCGGGTGCGGCGAGAAGGCTGACGGAGCCGCTCCATTCCGGGACGTAGATCAGCCGCTTGTCCTGCGTCGCGTCGCCGGGGAAGGATGCGTTGGCCTTGCGGGCGGACATCCACTGCCCGTTCATCCGCATCGAGAATCGATCCCACTGCAGCTGCCACGATGCCTCGATGCCGGTGGATAGCACGTGCTGTACGTTCCGCGGCGTCCAGTACAGGCCGGAGGAAGGCGCCCAGACGATCTTGTCGGTGATGTCGTGGTGAAACCAGGTCAGTTCCGCGGTTGAAACGCCGCCGCCGGCGGTATACACGATTCCGGCATCGAACGCGGTGGAGTATTCCGGCTTCAGCGCCGCGTTTCCGCCTTCGCGCCAGTACAGCTGGTTGAAGGTCGGCATGCTGAACGCACGGGCGATGCGCCCGCGCAGTGCGAGAATGCCCGGCAGCAGACCGGCATGAAGTCCGAGCGACGGCATGAACGCGTGGAGATCCGTCCCTGCGGGGACGCCGGTTCCCGCGTCATTCGCCGGCTCCGCATCCGAGATCAGATCGTACCGCAGCGCGGGATACAGCCGCAGGGGCAGCCCCCAGGGATGGAAACGGAAGTCTGCGGATGTGAACGCGGCGACCTGGACCCGTCGGGGACGGGAACGGACATCGGCGCTCTGCAGCTGATCGAAGGATGCTTCCAGGCCACCGAGAACGCGATGCCCCGTCGCGAACTCCTGTTCGAGCAGGGCATTGGCGAAGACCTGCGACTGATCGTATCTGCTCGCGAGCGGCGTGCCGTTGATGGAGTAGTCCGGATCACGGTACTCCTGCCGTCCGCCACGCACACCGAGCGCGGCGCGGAGCTGGCGGCGTGTGGCAAGCTGTGCGTCGAGCTGAAGCGAGAACATCCCCTGCAGATCCTTTTGCCGCGCATGTCCCTGTGCCGCGGAAAACACCGCGCCCGGAACACCGACATCGAGGGAGAGGAGGTCCGCGAACAGAGTCAGGCTGGCGTCGGGCAGAAACAGGGTGCCGCCCGCGCTGACGGAACGGCGGTACATCGCCGCGTTCATGCGCAGGATATCGTCACCGCCCCACGAAGGGGTGAAGGAGTAATCGTTGTCACTTTCTTCATAGCGGGCGTCGGCGAAGATGCGCCCGCTGCTGCCGCCGTCGCCGACGGCCAGGGATATGCGCTTCCATCCGAAAGAACCCAGGCCGACGGACGCGGTCAGCGGAGCGCGTTCGCGTGCGGTCACGATATTGACCACGCCGCCGAGGGCGTTGCTGCCGTAGAGCGCGGCGAGTCCGCCGCGGACGATTTCGATGCGGTCCGCGGATTCGAGCGTGAATTGCCCCACGTCGACAAGGGCGTTCTGCGCGCCGTTGAGGCGCATGCCGTTGAGGAGCACGAGTGTGTATTCGGCGCCGAGTCCGCGCAGCGAGGCGAGCTGCAGGCTGCCGCTGCCGCCGTAATCACGGACGCTGCTCCCGGCCGAGAGGGAGAGCAGGTCGGAAAGCGTTCGGGCGGGGAGCGCGGTGATCGCCGGCGCGGTGAAGATGTCCGTGGCCGCGGGCGCGTCGCGCAGCGCGGTCGGAATGCGGGTCGCAGTCACCGTCGCCTCTTCCTTCAGGGCGAAGAACAGGGTGTCATCCTCGGCGAGGCGGCGCTGTCCGCTTCCGGTGAAGGCGGGCAGAAGGACGAAGAGTATGAAAATAAAATACCGCAAGAGCTTGATATCCGTTATCAGACCCTGCGGGGAAACGCGAACAAAAAACCCCCTGTCGTTGACAGCGGGGGTAAGGGAGCGATGGCGCGCACGTCATCAGGAACCTCACCCGCGAAGGCCTGTGCTGATGTCATGGCAGGTCTCCTGACTCGCAGCGCGTCCGGTTTCAGGCCGAACTGCGTACATACCTTCCCGGATTTCTCCAGTGGCATTCATGCACGCTTTACGCTGCTCACAGTTGCGGGGCAGTTGCCGATTTCCACGGCATTCCCGTTTTCATCCCCTCGAGGGGGAACCATGACGGTTTCCAAAGAACTGTTTTCAACCTAACCGGAAAATGCGTCAAATGCAAAGCGGCATCAGGCGGTTTCCTCTGAAGCGCCGTTCGTATCGGCTGATCTCCTGATATACAGCATGGTGATGTCGTCGCTCTGTTCCGCTGCGCCGCGGTGCGACGCGAGCCGGTCGACGAGCCCGGTGATCAGCGTGGCAGGGTCGTTTCCGTTACTGTCGGCGAGGAAGGCCTCGAGCGCTTCCTGACCGAACGGATTCTGCGCGTCGTCCATCGCTTCCGGTATGCCGTCGGTGTAGAACAGCAGTCCTTCCCCCGGCATCAGCACGCGGACCTCGCGCACGTACTGCACGATCTCCACGCTGCATCCGAGCGGAAGTCCGTGCTCTTCCATGACCTCGAGCGTGCCGTCGCTCATTCGAACGATCGCGGGATTGTGCCCGGCGTTGATCATTTCGATGGTTCCGCTCGGCGGGTGCAGGATGGCCAGGATGAATGTGACGAAGGAACTCGGGGTGGTCGTCCGGTACATCATCGCGTTGAGCCGGCGGGCCAGGTCCTCCAGCGACAGGTCGTTGTCGAGATGCACGAGCAGTGACGCATGAAGACTGCTGACGAGCAGCGAGGCAGGCACCCCTTTCCCGGTGACGTCCGCGATCACGAGGGCGTAGCGGTCGTCGCTGATGGGGATGCAGTCGTAGTAGTCGCCGCCGATTTCGTGCGCAGGCAGGTTGATGCCGGCGATTTCGTAGCCCGGGAGTTCCGGCAGGGTCTGCGGTATGATGCGTTTCTGTATCGTCGCGGCGACACGCAGTTCCTGCTCATTTCTTTCATTCTCCGCCCGTACCGCGCGCGCCTCGAACTCCGCAGCCTCCGCGCGCAGTTCCGCTTCGCGCGTCTGCGCACGCTCCCGTTCACGCGCGATGACGCGGCGCCGCTGTGAGCGGTCGACAAGGAAGATCGTCAATCCGAGGACGAGGACGTAGATCACGTACGCCCAGACCGTACGCCACCACGGGGGGAGGATGGTGATGCGCAGAGTGGCGCCCGTCTCGTTCCACACGCCGTGGTTGTTGCTCCCGAGTACCCGGAAGGTGTACTGGCCGGGATCGAGATAGGTATACGTCGCCGATCGGCTGTTTCCTGCCTCGATCCACTTCTTGTCGAGACCTTCCATGCGGTACCGGTACATGTTCATGTGCGGGTCCGTGTAATCAAGCGCGGCGAACTCGATCGTCAGCATGTTCTGATCGTAATTCAGAGTGATCGCCTTCGTATACGGTACCGAAGCCGGGAGGATATCATGGTCGGTGACCGTGGACAGCGGGCGGTTGAAAATGCGCAGTCCGGTGATGACCACCGCGGGAACGGCGGTGTTCCGTTTGATATCCACGGGATTGAAGCTGTTGTGCCCCTTCACACCCCCGAAATACAACAGCGGCGGAATATGGTAGTACTCCCTGCGGTTGAATTCATTGTCCTGGAGTCCGTCGCGGATATTGAAGTTGGTGAAGCGCATGGTCGACGGCTTCAGGCAGCTGATGCCGTTGTTCGTACTCATCCACAGCTGTCCTGATGAATCCGGGATAATCCCGTAGATGACCATATTGGGCAGCCCGTCCGCCAGTCCGAAGCGCTCGAATTTGCTGCCTTTCTTGTCGAAGCGGTTCAGTCCTCCCCCGTCGGTACCTATCCACAGATACCGCTCCGGGCGCTCGGGATCCGCCGCAATGCTCAGGACATGGTCCGCGCTGATACTGTAGCGGTTGCTCAGGTCATAGGGAAACAGGGTGAATCTGCCGCTTGACGGATCGAAATGTGCGACCCCGCTGCTGAGGGTGCCCATCCACAGCGTCCCGTCCGTGTCCTCATGAATGCAGGTGACCTTGTCCTGGCGCCGCAGGGGGTCCGGTCCGTCTTCCTCGAAGAAGTAGTGCTGCCACTGCTCGGGGGTGTCGACGAGGCGGCTGATCCCCTGCGAATTGCCGATCCAGATTCGGCCCCGGCTGTCGATGAACGGACTCGTGATCCGGACCATCAGGAAGCTGTACGGGTCGTAGCGGTTGACGCCGAACTGACTGACTTTCCCGGTGACCGGATCGTAATGGAGAAGTCCGAAGTTCGGTGTCGTGCACCATACGCCTCCGTCCGGCGCACGGATCGGATATGCTTCCTGCATGAAGTTGTCTTCGCGCTTGAACCTGCCCGCGAGGTGTTTTTTCATCGCCGCGAGCGCCTTCCCGAAAAGGAACTCCTTCAGCGGAACCGCGCTCGCGTGGAAGGCCAGCGTGCGTGGATTGAAGGTATGGATGCCGAGACCGGTCGTGCCGATCCACAGGTTGCCGCTGCGGTCGAACACCATCGTGGATACTCCGCCGCGAAGGCTGCCGGTCTGGTCGGGACTCGGCGGTGTCACGGTATACGTTCTGGTTCCGGGATCATACCGCATGAAATAGTAGGATCCCGCAACGTACATGATGCTGTCGGGTCCGACCGTCATTTCGCGGCAGACGAGTTCCGCGCCGCCATATTCGAATTGAAGCGTATCGAGAATTTTGCCGGTCGAAAGGCGGATAGGAAGCAGGGAGAAATGTCCTCTGAGCTGCAGGGAGAGCCACAGTATGCCGAACTGGTCCAGGGAAGCGGTGACGATTTCATTTCCCGGTTCTCCCACCCGAAGGCCCATCGAGCGCCAGTGAAGCATGCGCTCGAATCTTCCGGCTCTGCTGTTGAAGCGCCACATCGACTTGTCGCCGAGCACGGCCACTTCCCCGGAAGGACCGTGCATCATCTTGAAGGAACTCGAGGAAAGAAACCGCAGGTCCTCGGTGTATCCCTTCCATGAACGCCGAATGTCCTCGGGGCTCGACTTCCTGGTATCGACACGCGCGAGCAGCTGGCGCCAGCCGCCGATCCACAGGTAGCCATGGCTGTCGATCACGAGATGCTGTATCCCGAGGCCGAGGAGGGATTCCGGGCCGTCCAGTTCGGAGTAGATCGGGGTGAACTGTTCGGTGACCGGATCGAACATCTCGAGTCCCTGCGTACGCGTTCCGATCCACAGACGGCCCCTGGCGTCCTCGGCGAGGCTGTACACCTGGTTGTCCGAAAGCGACGTGGAGTCGCCGGGGATGTTCCGGTACACGGTGAAAGAGTACCCGTCGTAACGGTTCAGCCCCTCCTTGGTTCCGAACCACATCAGGCCCTTGCTGTCCTGCAGCATGCAGAATATCATTCCCTGCGAAAGCCCCGATTCGAGATCCAGTGTCCCGAATCGATATTCGCCGTCGACAATCCTCTGTGCGTGCGCAGGCGTCAGGAGCAGCGGAAGCAGGAACACCGTGAGGATAAAATGGAAGCGTGCGCGTTTGAGGTGCATGCGTTGTCGCGTTGTAGAAGAAAATGACACTGAATAATGTCCAAACAGCAGGAAAGGCGCAAGAGTTGCGCCTTTTCCATATGCAGTGCCGATTTCGGGATCAGTTTCGGAGGGAGCCGAAGAACGAACGCAGCAGCGCGGTGGACTTGTCGTCCCGCACGCCGGGAATGACATGCACAGCATGATTGAGACGCCGGTCCTCGACGATGTTCATCAGCGTGCCGCACGCGCCGGCCTTCGCGTCGTAGGCGCCGAAGACGAGAACAGGGATGCGCGCGAGCACGATCGCCCCCGCGCACATCGCGCAAGGCTCGAGCGTCACGTAGAGCGTACAGCCGTCGAGACGCTTGTCGCCGAGGGCGTTTGCCGCCGCGGTGATCGCGATGATCTCCGCGTGGGCCGTCGGATCCTTCAGCTGCTCGTTCTGATTGTATCCCTTGCCGATCACCTTCCCGTCCTTGACGACGATCGCGCCGACCGGGACTTCCCCTTCCTCGTATGCGCGTTCCGCCTGGCGCAGGGCGAGGTCCATCCAGCGCTCGTGTTCGGTCTGTGTAAGGATGTCGTCTTCCATGCGTGCGAATGCTGTTCCGGGGGATTGCTGCTGCGGGGCGGCGTCCTATTCGGACCCGTCCGCGTCCATGAGCATCGAGGAGAGGACGGCCTGCTGGAGCTCGAAGAGGCGGCGGTTTTCCGCCGGCGTCACCGTGACGGCCGCCGGGTACAGCGCGCATTCCATGAAGCGCGCCCCGGTATCGAACACCACGATGCGGATCACCGGTTCCGCCGCCGCAACCCGGTATTCATAGGCCGCGCAGATGCGTCCGCCGATTTTGAACAGTTCGACGGGCTGAACCACGGTCAGGGAATCGTCGGCGTTCCGCTCCTTCAGACTCAGGCTCACTTTCGCGACGGCGGTAAGGTTTTCGCCGCGCAGCGTCTGGTAGAGGCCGGGGTCCATCTTGATGGCGGAGAAGGAAAGCGACGCCGAGTAATCCTCGCGTACCAGCCAGAGAAGAATCGACGGCGCGTTCCGGGGATCGGAAGTGCGGAGCCAGCCCTCGGGACGGCGCACGCGAAGCATGCCGTCCGCGGTCGCGAGGTATTCGCGCGAGAGTTCGCCGACGGCCGCGTAGCGATACTTCGGAAACGCGGCGTCCTCACGAACCGTCGCGGGTCCGCCGCCGCCGCAGGCGGCGAAGGCAAGGAGAACGATGAGCGATGCGGGAAAAAGCGTTTTCATCTGCTATTTCTCGTGATGCAGCGGATAGTTGCGTTCTCCGGCGCGGATGGCGATCGGCAGCACATTGTCCGTTGGCGGAATCGGACAGTCGTAGCGCTCGTTGTATGAGCAGTAGGGATTGTACGCGTAGTTGAAATCGAGGAATACCGTGTCGGAGGCGACCTCGTCGATATCAATGTAGCGGCCGCCGTCGTAGGTTTCGTGGCCGTTCGTCGTGTCGATGAACGGGATGAACCAGTAGCTGCCGTCGGTGGTGTCCTTCGGCGCATACACCTGCAGCGCGCAGGGCTGTCCGCCGACAGTGAAGGGCAGTTCGCCGATGTGCAGCATGATGCGCGGACGGTCTTTCGACGTCGCGATCGTCACTTCCTCCGGCACCGGCAGGCGGCGCAGCACCGTTTCGAAGGCATAGGATTTATCGACCGGAAAGTAGGAAAGCCCGGCGAACAGCTCCATGTCCGATGCCTTGATCGGCGTGTTCGGCGCGGTGAGCAGGTATTTGTCCTTCTCCAGACGATCCTTTTTCACCTCGAGGGTGTAGATGTCGGATGTACCCTCGTCGGCAGCTGCGTCCGTTTTTTTATCCGGCTGGCCGCAGGCGGCGAGGAGCAGAAGGGTCGCGAAAAGAAAAACCGCGAGGGACTGCTCACGGTTTACGAAGGGAACGAATCGTTTCATGCGTGTTTACTCTGTTCGTGCGAATTTGGTCTCCTCGAGCACGATGCGCAGGGATATGCGGTGCGAGGCGTCAATGAATTCCGAGAACAGGTCGTTCTGACCGTAGGCATAGTCAAGATACAATTTCGGCAGATGAATTCCCGCGCCGAAGGTGAGATCCTGCGTATCGCTGTATCCGCCGCGGAGGGCGAAAACGTCCTTGTAGCGGTATTCCAGGCCCGCGCGAGGATTGATGCTCACCGCGCCGACGTTGAAGGCGGACGCGAAGCGGCGGTTTTCGAACATGATGTCGAAGTCGAGGGCCGGGGTGATGGTGCCGCCGAGGGCCTGCAGCGCGTAGCCTCCGCCCAGCTTGAGCGTCGGCGAGACGAGTTCGTTCAGCCCGGTATCCCAGGCCATGAGGGTGGTGGTGACGTCCTGAACGGTGGCGCCGAGTGAAAACTCGTCGGTCACGCGGTACAGGGCGCCGATATCGAATCCGACGCCCATGGCGGTCGCATCGAGGAGGTCGCGGTTGATGAGCTTGAGATTGACGCCCAGCGAAAAATCGTTGTTCGCGCGGAAGGCGTAGGTGAGGTAGGCAACCCAATCGGCGGAACTGAACGTGGTCACCTTGCTCGGATCGAGCCGTTCATTCGGATCGATCTGGCCGTTGCCGTTGAGGTCGATCAGTGCGCTGCGGGTATCGGGAATATCGTCCACCCCCATGCGTGTGACCGACAGGGCGAGCGTGTAGCGCGGGCCGAAGGGCCATGCGACGCCCCCGTAATTGTAGCTGAGAAGGCCGCCGAAACGTGCCTCGTGCATCAGACCGATCTCGGGATACGTCATGCGCATGAGTCCCGCGGGATTCCAGTACGCGGCAGTGACATCGCCTGCAACCGCGACGCTTGCACCGCCCATCGCGAGCGCGCGTCCTCCATAGCCGGTGGCCATGAACTCGCCGCCGTATTTCGCAATCTCGGTCTGCGCGTGGATTTGCGGAATGACCGCCACGGCCAGAAAAATCGCCGCTGCAACTGCTGTGATACGCATAGGGACCCCGGGTTCGTTTTGGAGGTGAAAATATGGTGAATGGAAAATCGTGATGCAAGGCGAATAGGAAGGGGCGGAAGGGGCGGGAGGGGGCGGACCGGTCGCGTTCGCTGATTCCGCCGGGGTTTGCGTATTTTCCGGTATGCGTTTCTTCCCAGAGACATACTCCGCACCGCGCTACCTGCTCATCATGGCCGGATGCTACGCGTTGTGGGTGCCGCTGTATTACTTCACGGGGTGGATCGGCGCGCAGCGGGGAGCGGTATTCGATCCGGCCCTGCCGATCGACGCGGTGTGGCCGTTTGTTCCCGAAATGGTATTCGTGTACCTGATCGCCTATGTCATCGTGCTTGCGCTGTTCGCCGTTCGCCGAAGCGCGGCCTTTCTGAACCAAGCATACGTGAACTTCATCGCGATGAACCTGCTCGCGTTCGCGTTCTTCGCGCTGCTGCCGACCATGGGTCCTGAACGGACCGCGCTGCCGGCGGACGCCTCCCCGGTGCTCAGCTTCATGTTCGGACTCGATGCCCGATGGAATGCGTTTCCGTCGCTGCATGTGGCGAACCCCACGCTGATCGCCCTGCTCGCGCTTCATGAACGCGGTCCGGCCCCGGTCAGCATCGTCCTCGTCGTCGTCGCCATCGCCATCGCCGCATCCACGCTGCTCGTGCGGCAGCACTACCTGCTCGATGTGGCGGGGGGAATGTTCCTAGCGGTCATCGTCTTTTATACACTGCGGAATATCCGAAACGGAGAATGAGCGCGCTGCGGCGAGTCTCCGGCCGTCAGGCTGGTCCGACGGCGGACGACAGCTTCCGTAAACGCCAGTAACGAAGAAAGGGCATCCCTGGGGATGCCCTTTCTTGTTCGGGTTGCCTTGGAGACGAGCCTGTCGGCTCATTCTCCGGATTCATTACTCCAGCGGAGCCTTGATCGGCAGGAAGGTCACGTCCTTGCTGGAATACTTGACGCGCAGCAGGACCGACTCGCCGTCATCGAGAGACTTGGCGAATTTCTTGAAATCGGCCACGGAGTTGATTTCGACGCGCTGACCTTTCCTCACGGCTTCGAAGATGACCAGGCCCTTCCTCAGGGTGGCATCGTCTGCGGGGGAGTTTCGCTTCACATTGTCGACGAGGACGCCCTTATCGATGTCGAGGGACTGCTTGGCCTCGTCCGTGATCGGCTTGACGGAGAATCCGGCCTTCTCGAAGGTCATCGGCTTCGACATGTCGATGGATTTCTCCTCGATGTCCTTCGAGTCTCCCGCGTCCGCGAGTTCATCGTCCACTTCCTGGGCCTTCAGCGTCACGGTCTTCGTGAGGTACTTCCCGTCGCGCCAGATTTTCAGCGAGACGGTTTCTCCCGGATGCTTCATGCCGACGCGGGCCTGCAGCTGGTTCGAACTTTCGACCGGCTTGCCGTCGACTTCGACGATCGCGTCGCCGTCCTTGAGACCGGCGGCCTTGCCTGCGCCGTCAGGCACGAGACTTTCGACGAACACGCCCTTGTAGACGTCCATCCCCAGCGCTTCGGCAAACTTGGCATTGATATCCTTGATGCGGATTCCGATGTAGCCGCGCTCGTATTTCCCGTCCTTCATCAGCGATTTGGCAACGGCCTTCGCAAGGTTGATGGGCACGGCGAAGCTGTAGCCGACGTAGGTGCCGCTGCGGCCGCCCGCGATAGCGGTATTGACGCCGATGACCTGTCCCTCGAGATTCACCAGCGCCCCGCCGCTGTTTCCGGGATTGACGGCGGCGTCGGTCTGGATGAAATTCTCGATGCCCAGGCCCTGGCGGTCGCGCATGATGCCGATGTTGCGGCTGATGGCGGAAACGATGCCGGCAGTGACGGTGGAAGTGAACCCGAGCGGGTTCCCCACGGCCATCACCCATTCACCGACTTTCACGTCGTCGGAGTTTCCGAGCGAAGCCGGGGAGAGATCGTCGGCGTCGATCTTGATGACGGCGATATCGGTGTATTCATCCTCACCGACCACCCGGGCGTCGAACTCGCGGTTATCGAAGAGCGTCACCTTGATGCCGTCCTTGATCGCGTTTTCCACGACATGGCGATTGGTCAGAATATACCCGTCCTTCGTCAGAATGATTCCGGAACCGGATCCCTGCTGGATATTGTCTTCGTTCTGCTGCGGGATATTGAAAAACCAGTGCGGATTCTCTTCCGACTGCTTCGTCTCGGCCTTCACCATGATGTAAACGACCTGAGGATTGACGCGGCCCGCGACATCGCTGAATGTATTGTTGAGTTCGGCGACGCTCGCCGATGGAGTAAACGGAGCTTCTGTATTGAAGGAAATGCGGGAGTCTGCGAATAGGCCGGCCCCGGTGAAGCTGCTGACAAGCACGGCGCCGGAGAGGATTCCCACGCTCACGAACACGATCGCGGTGAGAACTGCACGCTTTGACATGATGTGTACCTCCTGATCAGAGTAACTTAGTGAATGGCGGTCGAGCCGCCGGAACAAATACTCTACAACGGTAACAACAATCGTGTCATAAAAATGCCATTGTGAGACAAGGGGCTAACATCAAATATCGCAAAGCTCACGAAAACAAGTCAAGCATGGACGCCGATTTGACCTTTCGCATCTCCGGGACATGCGACGAGAGGTGTCGCTGCAGGAGCTGCAGCCCTTCTTTCGCCGCGCGCTCGGACACGGCCAGCCGAGAGCTCTGATCGACGGCGTGGGTGTCCAGCCAACGTAGGATGCCGACAGTCTCCACCGAGGTTCGCAGGCTGTCGGGCGCCGGCGGACACTGGGCGCAGGTGAAACCGCCGTGCGTCTCGGAAAAGGCGGCGTGCCGCTGCAGGGTCGATTCTTCGCTGAAATCCGCGCGGCATCGCACGCAGTGCCGCACGTCGATGCCCAGGCCGAGCGCATGGATCAGCCGCAGAAGGTAGTGGAGGAGGACGGCCGCCGGACGCGCATCGGCGGCATTCAGCGCGGCGAGAGAATGCTCGAGCACGGCGTAGAGTTCCTCGTGCGCCTCCTCGCCGTTGACGGTGGAGGAAAGGAATTCGAGCAGTGCGAATCCGTACATGAGACGATCGGGATGGTCGATGATGCGGCGGTACTGGTCGATCAGATCGGCCTGCGTGAGGAGCTGCAGTTCGCGCTGTTCCTTTTTGTACATGACGACGCTGCTGTGACTCATTACGTCGAGCGCGGCGCCGAATTTGGATTTCGCGCCCCGCGCGCCTTTCACGATAACGCTCATACGCCCGAATTCGCGCGTATACAGCGTCAGGATCTTGCTGGTTTCCCCGTACTTCATGCTGCGTAACACGATGGCATCCGTCTTGACAATCATGGGCAATCCTCCCCTACGGGTGCAGGGAGCGAAGAGTTTCAGTGTACGGCGGGGTAATTATTCCCCTCTCCGTGACGATGCCCGTGATCAGTTCCGCGGGAGTGACGTCGAAAGCCGGCGCATAGGTGTCTGATCCGTCCGGTGCGAGGGCGATGTCCCGGATGCGCGTGATCTCCTCGCCGCTCCGCTCTTCGATGGGAATCGACTCCCCGGTGGGGAGCGAAAGATCGACCGTCGAGAACGGGGCGGCGATGTAGAAAGGAATGCCGTGATGCCGGGCGGCGACGGCGAGCCCGTACGTGCCGATCTTGTTTGCCGCGTCGCCGTTCGCGGCGATGCGGTCGGCGCCGGTGATCGCGACCAGCACCCGTCCCTGCCGCATCAGCATCGCTGCCGTGCTGTCGGTGATGAGGGTCGCGGGGATCCGGTTCCGCTGCAGCTCCCACATTGTCAGGCGCGCGCCCTGGAGCAGCGGCCGCGTTTCATCGGCGTACACATGGATGTTTTTTCCCTGGCGGTGGGCTTCGAGCAGCACGGCGAACGCCGTTCCGTCGCCGCCGGTGGCCAGCGCGCCGGAGTTGCAGTGGGTGATGACACCGGCGCCGGCGGGAATGATTTCCGCGCCGTGGCGGCCGATGGCGCCGCAGCGCAGTGCGTCGTCGGCATGTATGGCGCGCGCCTCGCGTTCGAGTTCGGTCGTCAGCATTTCGGGGGAAAGGGGACGCGCGATGATCTCGCGCATGCGGGCGAGGGCCCAGAACAGGTTCACGGCGGTCGGTCTCGTCGCGGCGAACGCATCGCAGACCGTGAGCAGGGCGCTTTGGAAGGACGCATCGTCGCCGCCGGTTTCGCTCAGCCGCTCGCGCGCGGCAATCGTGACGCCGTACGCCGCGGCGATACCGATCAGAGGTGCCCCGCGCACCTGCAGGCGCCGGATCGCGTCGAGCATGACGCGGTGGTCGGTGGTTTCGACCATTACCGCTTCGGCCGGAAGCCGGGTCTGATCGAGGAAACGGAGTGTCGCCGCGGTCAGTTCGATGACCGCAATGTTGTCATTCATTCTGCCAGCCGTGATCGTTGGTCGATGGCAGGACGTCCGCCTGCGGATGTGTCAGAAGTTCGAAATCGTGCGGAAGGTCGCGAACCGTTCCGCGAGCTTGTCGGCGTCCAGCGCGCGGATGCCGTCGATGCTGAATTCCTCGACGCAGAACGACGCCAGCGCGCTGCCGTACACGACGGCTTTCCGCATGTTCGCCACGCTGATGTCATTCGTGCGCGCGAGCCATCCGATGAAGCCGCCGGCGAAGGTGTCGCCCGCGCCTGTCGGATCCTTGATGCCTTCGAGCGGGAAGGCGGGAGCGGAGAAATAGCTGTCCTTCGACATCAGCACCGCGCCGTGCTCGCCTTTCTTGATCACGACGACCTGCGGCCCCATGCGGAGCATCTTCTGTCCGGCCGCGATCAGGTTGCGTTCGCCGGTGAGCATGCGCGCCTCCTCGTCGTTGAGGATGAGCACGTTCACTTTCTTGAGGACGGCCTTGAGTTCCTTCTTGCTGATGTCGATCCACAGGTTCATCGTGTCGCAGACCACGAGACGCGGTTCCTCGATCTGGTCGAGCACTTCCATCTGCAGGGAAGGGTGAATATTGCCGAGCAGCACGAACTCGCTTTTTTTCCATTCGTCGGGAATGACCGGGTGAAAATGCTCGAAGACGCCGAGCTCGGTGTACAGCGTGTCACGCGTGTTCATGTCGTCGTGGTAGCGCCCGCCCCAGCTGAAGGTCTTGCCTTCGCTCTCGCGCACGAGTCCCAGCAGGTTGATTTTGCGGGAGGTGAGAAAGCGGATGTGTTCCTCCGGAAAATCGCTGCCGACGATGCCCACGCAGCGCACGTCCTCGGTGAGGTAGCTGGCGGAGACGGAGCAGAAAGTGGCGGAGCCGCCGAGGGCCTGCTCCATTTTTCCGTACGGGGTTTCCAGGTAATCGAGGGCGACGGACCCGACGACAAGTACGCTCATGAACTTTCTCCTGATTCGTTTGAATGGCGGACCGACGCAGTGTCAGGTCCGCGCTTTCATCGAGATGACAAGTGATTTCGCATCCTCGAGCACGCGCAGCATGTCTGCGTGGATGCGTCCGTTGCTGCCGAGAAAGGGCAGCTGATAAATATCGTGCGGCGCGCCGCTGAAATCAGAAACGCTGCCCCCGGCCTCCTCGATCAGCAGGTGCCCCGCGGCTTTGTCCCACGGCTGCAGCGATACTTCCCAGAAGCCGTCGAGGCGGCCGGCCGCCACATAGGCGCAGTCCAAGGCCGCGCTGCCGAGGCGGCGGATGGCCTGGGCTTCTTTCAGGAATCCGATGAAGCGCTCGTAGCAGTAATCCGGGTTCTCCCGGATGTTGTACGGGAAGCCCGTCACCAGCATGGACTTCTCGATGCTCGCGGTGTCGGAAACGTGCATCCGCCTGCCGTTGAGAAATGCACCGCGCGTCCGTTCGGCGTGGAACATCTCGTCGCGCATGGGATCGAATATCACACCGACTTCCACCGTCCCCTCGATCTCGAGTGCGATGGAGATGCTGAAGATCGGGAAGGCGTGCGTATAGTTGGTCGTGCCGTCCAGCGGATCGATGATCCATTTGTGCGAGGCGCCGGGATTGCGCACCCCGCCTTCCTCGCCGAGAATGCCGTGATCGGGAAAGGCGGCGAGGAGAATCTCGACGATGCGGCGTTCGGAATTGCGATCCGCTTCCGTGACGAGATTGAACTGCTGTTCGTTCTTCACCTCGATTTCCCGCAGGTCGCCGAGATGATGCCGGAGGATCGCTCCCGCCTCTCGCGCGGCGTGGATGGCGGTCTGAAGGTATGTGTCCTGATTCGCAGTAGCCATCTCATAAGTTACGGAATGATGCGATGCCGGAAAAGCTGTCCGGCGCGCGCAAGGGGGGCGCCGCGGGTCCCGGGCCCGGGGATATGCGGCCGTGCCGCGGCCCCCTACCGATTGTCCCGCGCATTGCGTATGTTTCCCATATCCGTTTGTACACGAATCATTTTTCATCAGAGGGTTATCTATGAAAATTGGGGTGCTTACGGGTGGTGGAGACTGCCCGGGCCTGAATCCTGTTATCCGCGCCATCGTGCGTGTGTCACTGAAACTCGGACATGAGACCGTCGGCTTCCGCTACGGGTGGAAAGGTCTGCTGGAGAACATCACGATCCCGCTCGACCGGGAGAGCGTGAGCGGCATCCTGCATCGCGGCGGGACGATCCTTGGCACTTCGCGCACGAATCCCTACAAGGTGGAGAACGGCGAACAGACCATTCTCGAGAACGTCGAGAAAACCGGCATCGACGCGCTGATACCGATCGGCGGCGAGGACACGCTCGGGGTCGCCGTGAAACTGGCGAAGGCAGGGGTGAAGCTCGTGGGCGTGCCCAAAACCATCGATAACGATCTGATGGGAACGGACTTCACCTTCGGCTTCGACACGGCGGTGAACGTGGCGATGGAAGCGATCGACCGCCTGCACACCACCGCGGAAAGTCACAACCGCGTGCTGGTCGTCGAGGTGATGGGACGCCATGCCGGGTGGATCACCTGGTATGCGGGCGTCGCAGGCGGCGGTGACGTCATCCTCGTTCCGGAGCACCCGTTCAGCGTCGAGGACGTATGCGCGCGCATCAAGCGCCGTCACGACACCGGCAAGGGTTTCAGCATCGTCGTGGTGTCCGAAGGCGCGAAAGTCGCGACGGAAGGCGAGTACGACGAGGACGGCAGCTACGTGCTCAAGAGCATGAAGAAAGACGCGTTCGGCCATGTCATGCTCGGCGGCGTCGCCAAGGTGCTGGCGGAGGAAATCGAGGATCGTCTCGGTTTCGAAACCCGGCATACCGTGCTGGGGCACATCCAGCGCGGCGGCACCCCGACCGCCTTCGACCGCGTCCTGGGTACGCGCTACGGCGTACACGCGGCGGAACTGGTCAACGAAGGGAAATTCGGCCGCATGGTTTCGCTGCAGGGCAACAGGATCACCGACATCGACATCAATGATATATCGGGCGCCATCAAGGAACTCGATCCCGACCTGTACAAGGTCGCGGAATACTTCGCTGACTGAGGAGGCAGGCTGTCCCGGATTCCGTCCGGGACAGCTCTCAGTATTTTTCCCGGGAACGTACGACTGAATGATATCGGCAGGGCAGAGCTATGATCAACGCATTACAGAATCTGCGCGATAAAATCGCGGAATGCGCCGAAAAGGGTATCGGAGCGGAATATCTTGTACCTGCGCTGTGGATCGATCCGCGGGAACCGGGTGACGAGCGCGTCCGCAGCACCGAGGCAGCGTCGTTTTTCCTCGGAGGAATCGACGCGGTGCTCGCGCATGAAGACCTGACGCCGGAAACGCAGGGGAATAGCGGGGAATGGACGCGTCATGCGGTGGTCTACAACATGTTTACCCGTCTCACCGCGGCCTGGGATCACGACGGAAACGGCCGGATCGAACTGGGCGATCTTCCCGGCGGTCTGCGCGAGACCGGCACCTTCCTGAAATCGATCACGCTTCTGCCTTACCTGAAGATGATGGGGGTGAACACGATTCACCTGCTCCCGATCACCGCGATCGGTTCCGACGGGAACAAGGGCAGTCTCGGTTCGCCGTACGCGATCAAGAATCCCTACAAGCTCGACGAGCGCCTCTGCGAACCGTTCCATGAGCTCGGCGTCGAGGCGGAATTCGCGGCCTTCGTCGAGGCGGCGCATCGTCTCGGCATGCGGGTGGTGATGGAATTCGTGTTCCGGACGGCGAGCAAGGACTCGGAATGGGTGACGGATCACCCGAACTGGTTCTACTGGATCGACGCCAGCGTGCCTGACCGCAGCGAGGAGCATCCGGACGGATTCGGCAATCCGAAGTTCACCGCGGAAGAGCTGCAGGTGATAGGCCAGCGCATCAAGCGGAACGACCTGAGCAGCCTTCCGCCGCCGAGCATGGCGTATCGCAATCTGTTCCGCGACATGCCGATGGAAATCACCCAGGAAGGAGACCGCTACATCGGGATTATGGAGGACGGGGTTCGGGTCCGCATCCCGGGCGCCTTTGCCGACTGGCCGCCCGACGACGTGCAGCCGCCGTGGAATGACGTCACGTACCTGAAGCTGTACGAGCATTCAAGCTTCGACTACATGGCGTACAACACGATACGCATGTACGATACGCGGCTGGCGACGGTCGACAATGAAAACCGCGGTCTGTGGAACACCATTATCAACGTCATTCCGCATTACCAGAAGAATTTCGGCATCGACGGCGTCATGATCGACATGGGGCATGCGCTGCCCAAACGGCTCAAGCAGAGCATCGTCGAGCGTGCGCGGAAAGTGAATCCGGATTTCGCATTCTGGGAAGAGAATTTCGCGATCTCCGTCCGGAGCAGGCAGGAAGGATACAACGCGACGGTCGGCTATCTCTGGAGCGACGAACACCTTCCGCATAAACTGCTCGAGTTCCTGAAAATGCTCGAGGCGCAGGATGTGCCCGTGCCGTTTTTCGCCACGCCCGAAACGCACAACACCCCGCGCGCCGCGCACCGCAGCGGGGGAATGAACTTCTCACGGCTGACGATGGTGGTCAACGCTTTTCTTCCCGCCGTCGAATTCCTGCATCAGGGGTATGAACTGGGCGAGACGTTCCCGGTCAACACCGGCCTCGGTTTCACGCCCGAGGAAATCGCCGAACTGCCCTCCCCGTCACTCCCGCTGTTCAGCGAATCCGCGCTTTGCTGGAGCAACCCGGAAGAAATGAGCGGGCTGGTCGCGCGCGTCAACGACGTCCGCGCGCAATGGCATGACCTGGTGATCGCAACCTCGAAGCAGACGATCAAAGTTTTCGAGACGACCGATTCCCGCGTCCTCTGCTATGTCCGTCAGTCGCACGACGGGCAGAGCGCCTTCGCCGTCGTCGCCAATACCGATTGCGCGGAGAGCGTCTCCGCGGTCGTCTGGCTCGACGCGCAGTACGATATCCTCACGGATGAAATCGGCGGTCAGGAAATCGGGAAGAACGAACAGGAAGGATTTCTTTTCGAGCTCCAGCCCGGTCAGGCCGTCGTTTGCGAGCTCCGCACCCCGAAGGTCGAAATCGAAGAATTCACCCCGTAGAAGAACAACCACGGATTTCACGGATTTCCACGGATTGAAAACTTGCGCGTTTCCGCACTTCGCGCGGAAACGTTCCCTGAAGAGCTCGCCCCGCGAGCGACACGTTTTCCGGCCCCGGGCACAAGCCCGGGGTCTTTCGTATCGAGTTCGGCAGGAGATTTGTCCTGCCGTGAATCAGCGTGGAGAGATCAAACGGTCGCGGGCGGTGAATCCGGTCCCCGGTAGAACCGCGTCGTCGGGTATGCCAGCTCGATGTCCGTTTCCGCGGCGAAAGCGGAAAGGATTTCCTCCCACAGCACCTCCCGGCGCGCCCGCCGCTTCCGCGGTTCCACGAGATAGCGCATGGTGAGATTCACGCCGCTGTCCTTCACCGAGGTATATACGGTCGGGGAAAGGGTGGAGTAGAAGATCATGAACTTCTTGCTGGCCTCGAGCACGCCGCGTTCCGCCTGGTCGGTGAGGATCTCCGTCCGTTCATTGACGATGCGCGTGAGAATCTCCTTTGCCTTCTTCCAGTCGCTTTCGAACGTGACCAGCACGGGAATCTCGTCCCAGAGGTACTGGAACCCCCGCGTATAGTTGATCTGGGGAGAGCTGAACACGAGGCCGTTCGGAATATGAATGACGCGGCCCGTGCTCTGATCCGCATCGACCCAGTTGCCGATCTCGTTCAGGGTGAACTGGAAAATCCGGATGTCGATGACATCGCCGGCATGCGCGCCGATCTGGATTCGATCCCCGACCTCGAACGGACGCCGCCAGAGGATGAAAATCCATCCTGCGAACGACGTCAGCACGTCTTTCAACGCGATTGCGATACCCGCGGACACAAGTCCCAGGTATGTCGTCAGCGAATCGAATCCCTCGAACCAGATACGGCCGACGACCAGCAGCGCGATTCCGACAGACACGTAGGCGGAACTCTTCTGCCACTGATAGCGGGTGCGCACGTCCTTTGTCTTTCTCTGCACGAACTTCAGTACGGCCATCCGGATCAGCCAGAGCACCAGGATGACTGCGGCGGACTTGACGATGTTCTGCTGCACCTGCAGCGGCAGCCCGATGCTCTTCTCCACCCACTCGATGAGCCGGTCGAAGAACGGCGCGAGTGCGGCGGTGATCATTGCTCCGTCCCGCAGCGGTAGGGCAGGGCGAGGGTTTCGGCGAGGTTCTTCCAGTCGAACGCGGCGAGACTGCCGTCGGCATGCACGGCGACAAAAAGACCTCCCGCGTAACCGCCGATTGCCGACGGGGTGAACGCGATGCCGTCGGAGTTGTTGGTCGCTGCGCCGCGGAACGCCCCAAGGTATTCGAGCGACGCGCGGTCGAATATCCGGAAAGTGTTGTCGGCAACGTCCTGATCGACGCATATATAGTAGCCGCTCGCATCGTCGCACTCGACGAGCACGATCCCTTCGGGCTGGAAGCGGAAGACGCCGCCGCCGAGAGTGGCGCCGCTGAAGGTGCCCGCGAGATCGTAGATTTTCACGTCGTTGGCGTCCCCGTCTTCATCGGTGAGGAGAATGCGGTTGCGCAGCGTGTCGAGACAGATCGACTCGACGATGTGGAGCACGCCGTCGCCGCTGGTGTCACCGAAGGCAGACAGGAATTCCCCGGCGGCTTCGCGTTCGCCGGCAGTCAGGCGGAAGACCTTCACGCGCGCGCCGAGCTCTTCGTCGGGCGGGGTCCGGTCGTCGGGCGTTTCGTAATTATCCGTCACGTACAGGAGAATGCCGCTGCTGTCGCGCCGGGCCGCGATGCCGTACGGTTTGATCAGCGCCGAATCGCCGAAGCTGCCGAGCACGGTCCACTCGGGCAGGCGGAACACCTGCAGGCGGTGATTGTCGCGTTCGACGACGATCGCGAGGTCGTCGATGACGGCGATGGCGTTGGGACGCGAAAACTGTCCGGGTCCGCTTCCGCTGACACCGACGGAGCGGAGGAGCGTGCCGGTCGCCGCGTCAAACACCCGCAGCCGGTCCGTTGCCTTGCAGGCGGCGATGATCCAGGATTCCCCATCCCGGCCGTGCCAGAAAACAGGGGAGTCGAGCATTTCCGCTTCGCTGTGTTCGGTCATGTACGCCTCGGTGATGACCGGATATTTCGACGCCGCATCGCGTGCCGCGCCGCGGTCATGGCGTCCGCCGCAGGCGGCCAGGATAAGGAGTGAACCGAGAATCAATCCGACGGAAGGTGCTTTCATTGACTGAATCCTCGTGAGTGTGGCGGGTACCGCGCATCGGGCGGCGGGAACGGACCTCCCTGAGGGGTCTGGGTGTTCGGAGCCGCACCAGGAGAAAATGCCGGTGTCAGGTCGTAACGTTAAAAATACACAGTTGTCGGGTTCGGGCAAAAGGCGGGGAGCGGAAAGCACAAAAACAGCGGGCGATCCCTTGGTGGGACCGCCCGGCTGCCGACTGGAAAAAGGGTCTCTCAGACTGGTGATGTCATTGCTTCTTCAGTCGGACCGAGTTCCCCTCGAAATTGATTTCCACGAACTCCATCGTCGTGAAGAACGTGTTGCCCAGCAGTACGGGCGTGACGGTTTCGGGAAGCCGGCTGAAGACCGGGAGTTCCCCGATGTTGAAGGGCAGTTCGCGGAACTCCTCTCCGCCGAGGCTGAACGACTCGACGTTCGCGCCGCGGACCCGGGCCTTCTCGCCGTCGAGGGTCGTGATTTCGCGGGTACTGTTGGGGAGCGCCGCCGCGCCCGTGAGGCGAAGCGTCTTCAGCGGCAGGTACGACTCGGGCGAGCCCGTGTCGAGAAGGTAGTCGACTTTCTGGCCGTTGAGCGTGCCTTCGACGAAGATGGCGTTGTTGACCAGCTTCATCGGCATTTCGAGCGTGCCCTTGACCGTCTTGTTGCTCCGGCTTTTCAGCACGAGCGCCGGATTGCTTCCGTAACGGAACACCGCGATCTCCGCGCGGCGCAGGAGGTCCGCACCGAGGACGCCGGCGATGGTGCGACCGGCCACCTGCGGTGCCGTGCTCATCACGAGGACGTCCGCGTCCTGGAAGCTGAGTCCTCCGATCGCGAGCGCCGACATCGTCGTGCGGCCGACGATCTCGCTGTGGAAACCGTAGGCGCCCAGCGCATAGTGCGCGGTGCCGCGGTCGAGCGGATCGTTGCTGGTCTGTTCCTTACGGATTTTCAGGTCGCCGGCGAACGCTTTCGTCACCGCCGTCGACTGTGCCGCGAGATCCACGGCGAACCACGTCGTTCCCCCGTCGGGCATGCTGGTTTTGGCAAACAGGTAGCCGTCCTGGTAATCGAGGGACATCTCGCCGTATACGGACTGGGCAAAAATATTCTGCGCGCACAATGTCATGATGAGCGCGAACAGAAGCAGAACACGTTTCATGGGATTCTCCGGGATAATACAATGAGAATTCAGGCCGAGTGGATGGAAATACCGTCCATTCCATCAAATACGAAGAGGGGCGCCAAAAGATGCGCCCCTCTCTGAAAAAAGATCGGGTTGTCCGGTCATTCCCGGCTGAAACGGGGGGAATCAGTCCTTTTCGATGGAAATGTCGCCGAAGCTGCTTTTCACGAACAGCCGGTCACTGCCCGAACCGACGGTGCCGGATTTTTTCTGGCTGGTGGGACCGTACGATTTCTTCTTGTCCTTGGACTGCAGGTCGAAATCCGAGTCGATATCCCCGAATGACGATTCGGCTTCTATCCGTCCGGAGAAGGACTTGTCCATCACCAGGGTGATTTCGCCGTAGCTGGAGGCGATCTTCCCGCCGCGGCAGCCCTTGACCGTGATTTCTCCCATGGAAGAGAGGATTTCCAGCGGGCCCGACGGCCGGTTGATGTCGATTCCTCCGTAGGAACTGGATATCCTGCCGCCCGGCACGCCGTAGGCTTTCACCTCGCCCATTTTCGACTCGACGACCATCGTGCCGGTGATGCCGCCGAGGCTGACTTCGCCGAAGGAGGAGGTGAGGTCGACATTGGCGCATTCCTTGATCGTGACCTCGCCGAAATCGCTTTCGGCCGTGACCCCGCCGCGCACGCCGGTGATGTCGATGCCGCCAAACTTCGAATGCAGATCGAGTTTGGAAGCCTCGGGAAGCGTGACGGTCACGTCGATCTCGACGCCGCGATCGTCCCCCTTGATGTTTTCGGGCAGCGCCACGCGCACGACGACCGAACCGCTGCTGCCTTTCATGTCGACGCGCGTCGACTCGGCGAGTTTTTTCGCCGCTTCTTCGGAATGATCGTGCGCGGTGACTTTCACGACGGCGGTGACGGTTTTTCCGCTGACGGACGACACGTGCACGTCGCCGAATCGCGACTCGATCACCACCGACGGACTTCCGTTCGTCTGGAAGCTCTCCTTCACCGTCCGTTCGTATTTCTGCGCCGTCGCCGTGAGCGCGGTCAGCAGCAGGACGGCCATGAGCAGGGTCGAGCCGCGCAGGAAGTGTTTTATTCTCGTATTCATGATGTTTCTCCTTGACTCAATTTGCGCGATTGACCATCTGCTGAAGCGTGCTCTGCAGATCGTTGTAGGCGAGGAGCAGGTAATGCTGCACTTCGGGATGCGTTCCGTTTTTCGCGAGCGCCGCCTTGCATTCGTCGATCGACGAACGCAGGAGCGCGATCTTGTCTTTCTGCAGCGCGACGAACTGCGGGTCGAGCTTGCCTTCGTTGCGTTCGGCCAGCACGGTGAGCTTGCCGATGGCGCGTTCGTAGTAGAACATGGCCTGCTCGATGTCGCTCTGGGCGTCGCGCATCATATCGTCGCTGCTCTGGGAGGCGACCACGGTTTCGCCGCGCTGCGTGTATTCGCGCAGGAGGTACCAGCTCATGCCCGCGCCGACAAGCAGGATCACGGCATACAGTGCGAGCGTCACCGCCGGCACGTGGAAGGCACGGGCGATGCGCTCGATGAGACCTTCAGGCCGCTCGGCCGCGTGCCGCTGTTCCTCTCGCAGGGACTGTTCGATTCGGGGCCAGAGCGACTCCGGAGCCTCGCGCGGAGGAAGATCGCGCGCCATGCGCTCCAGATCGTCCGGTTCCTTGAATTGCGCTGTCATTGCTCTGTCTCCGTTGTATGAATGCCGCGCTGCGCCAGCCGCTGCTGCAGCGTCGTGCGTGCGCGGTGATAATAGGATTTCGAAGTGCCGACGCCGATGCGCAGCACCTCGGCGATTTCGGGATGCGTCATGTTTTCCGCGGCGTACAGGAGGAACACCGCCCGCTGGAGATCAGGAAGCCTGCCGATCTCCGCCTCGAGAATGTTCTGCATGGCGACGTCCGTGCCGGGATCCTCGGCCGCGGGATGCCGCGCCTCGTCGCGGAAATCGACACCGCGCTCCGCGGCGCGCCGGGGGCGCTTGGCGCTGATGCAGGCGTTCATCACGATGCGGTACATCCAGGTCTCGAATTTCGCCTCGCGGCGAAACGACCCGATGCTCCGGTACATGTGGACGAACGCATCCTGCAGGCTGTCTTCCGCATCCTCGCGGTTGCCGTGAAAACGGTAGGCAAGCGAATAGAGCGGCGTTCTCCAGCGGTCGTACAGCTCGCGGAATGCGAGGATGTCTCCGTCGGCACACCGGTCAATCAGCCTGTCGTTCATGGGAAAAGGCGTAGCGGGCATGGCTTCTGCTGCGATTGCGATATGGACGTTGCCTGCGTGCATGGTGTCTCCGGCGCATAAGACGCCGCGAGCCACGAAAGGGTTGCAGGAATGATAAATGTCTGATGGCAAATGCTGATGGCTGATAGCCAATAGCGGATAACTGATGGCCAGGCGCTGAAAGCGCTGAATGTCAGCGTTCGCCACGGCGAATTTTCGACCCGGGACTTCAGGCCGGGGTTCGTGCTGTGCCGCCCGGAAGCATCTTCCGCCTGAAAGGGCAGCATTAATGATGAGTGCGTACCGTATTTCAGGACAATGTACTGATTACGGAAATTTCATGCTGGAACATTCGCGCGGCAGTTACGTCTAATCCCGACAGTGCGGAATATCGTATTCGCTTTTCATATGCTGGAGACCCGTCATGAAAAAACTATGGCTTCTGATACCGATCCTGCTGCTGCTCGCAGTGACCTGGACCGTCGCGGATTCGGAAATCCTGTCGACAGGCGGCAGCGCGGCCGTGCAGCAGGAAAAGCCCGGCGCGTGGCTGGGCGTGATGATTAAAAGCACGGTGAAGAAAATCAAGGAAGGGGAGAAGGTCACGGAAGAGAAAGGCGTTTTCGTCGAGGATGTGGTCGACGACAGTCCGGCCGAGAAAGCCGGGATCATGGAAGGAGACCAGCTTCTCGCGCTCAATAACGTCACGCTCGAAAGGGCGAGCGACCTGACGGGGGCTCTCAGGAAAATGAAGGAGGGCGACAAGGCCACGGTTACCGTGCTGCGCGACGGGAAGAAAATGGATCTCGATGTCGTTCTCGGCGCCGGGAAGGAAAGAAAAATCATGATTTCGAAATCCATTCGCACCCCGCGCGCGCCCCGCGCCCCGCGGGCGCCCCGCTCACCGATGTCGGCGCTCGCGCCGATGATGTCGTGGGTGATGGATGGCGGCAGCTACGGAATGAAAATCGAAACGCTGGACGGTCAGCTCGGCGAGTACTTCGGGGCCCCCAACGGCCAGGGCGTGCTGATCAAGTCGGTGAAAAAAGACAGTGAAGGTGAAAAAGCCGGCTTCAAGGCGGGCGACGTCATCATACACGCGGGGAAGAAGACGATCGAGGATGTCGGAGATTTCCGCAGCGTGCTCGATGCCTTCGATGAAGGCGAGAAGATTCCGGTGGATATTCTCCGCAAGGGCAAGGAAATGACGCTCGAACTTATCGCGAAAGACGATGAGGACGAGGGCCGCAGTATTTTCAGACACGGTATCGGCGGCGGCGCGTCGCCACAGATGTTCCACTTTTACTCGAACGGTGAAGACATGGAAGACGGCGAGGATTTCATGGAAGGCGACGGACTCGACAGTGACGCGTTCGATATTCGTGTCGACCTCGATCCCGAAGACATTGAAGACATGGAAGATGGCGTGCGCCAGATGCACATCATGATCAACGGCCGGGAGCTGGAACTCGAAGATCTGCAGGATGTGCTCGAGGAGCACATGGAAGAACTCCGCGACCACATGGAAGATCTCCGGGAACACATGGATGTCGAGGTCAACGACAATAAAATCGAGATCCGCACGAAGAAAATCTGAGGTTCACAATCCTCCATACCGCGAAAGGCCCTCGCAGAAATGCGGGGGCCTTTCGTATATATGCGATGTGCAGGGGCGCAGCATGCAGCGCCCCTGCATGTTTGTGCCGTTTCTACATCCCCGCTTGCTCCGACGCATTGTCGGATTGATCGGAATAACGTGCACGCGTGGCGGCCTTGGCGATCTGTCGCTCGATGATCAGGTCGGCCAGCGCCGCCGCCATCTCCGCGGGCGGGAGTTCGCGGAAGATGCGCTGCACCTTCCGCTCCTCCACGTCCACACGGTACAGGATGTGCATCAGCCGTTCGGGGTCGCGGCTGAGTAGCGCGGCGATGCGCGTCATGAGCGCGCTGCGGATATCGTCCGCGCGCAGCAGTGCGGAGTCGTCGCCGGTATCGACGTCGAGATCGAACTGCGTGACGATCACGCGGTTGGCGGAAACGATATGTCTCTCTGGCTGTGACATCGGATGACGGCGATGCTTCCTGTACGCGCGGTCCTATTTCAGCAGCTGCGCTTCAAAAAACAGGATCGTCGCCCACATGAAGTAGTCGCGGTTGTTCTTCTTCGCGAAGCCGTGACCTTCGTCCTTGGCGAACATCGTCCACACGGGGATGCCGTTGTCCTGCACGGACTTGACGATTTGCCGTGCTTCACTGGCCGGCACACGCGGATCGTTTTCTCCCTGCGCGACGAACAGCGCGCTGCGAATCTTGTGCGCGTTGCTCGTCGGGGAAATTTTCATCTGAAACTCCCGCATGGCCGGATCGCGCTCGTCGCCGTATTCCACGCGGCGCAGGTCGCGGCGGTAGCTCTGCGTGTTTTCGAGGAAGGTCACGAAGTTGGAGATGCCCACGACGTCGACCCCGCATTTGATGCGGTCCGGGTAGTTGGTCAGCGACGCCAGCACCATGTAGCCGCCGTAGGAACCGCCGAACACGGCGACGCGGTCCTTGTCCAGCTCCGGCTGCTGCGCGATCCAGTCGAGCAGCGCGCCGATGTCCTGTACCGACTGCTCGCGGTTGAAGCCGTTGTCGAGCGCCAGCCATGTCTTGCCGTAGCCGGTGGAGCCGCGCACGTTCGGGAACACCACCGCGCAGCCGAGTTCGTTGACCCAGTACTGCGTGTTCGAAGAGAAATACGGACGCGACTGTCCCTCGGGACCGCCATGAATGCTGATGATGACCGGGATTTTCCCCTTCACGTTTTTCGGCATGTACACGAACGCGGGAATCTGCCGCTGTGTGCCGGCATCCGCCTTGTCAAAGGTCGGGTAGTGAATGAGCGTCGGGGTGACGAACGCGTCGGTGTTGAGTCCGCCGACTTCGCTGAACGTCCAGCGGGTGAGTTTGCCCGAGGCGAGATCGAGCACCCAGGCGTCGGTGGGATTATCGGCCGCGTTGATGTTCACGGCGAGCTGCCTATTATCGGGACTGAAATCGAGACCGCCGATGAGTCCCACAGGAATCGCGTCATGTTTCACCGGGGTGAAACCGGGAAGCCGGTACAGGAACAGCGCGCTGGCGCCGTCTTCGTTGGTCGTGTAGGCGAGATAGCCTCCGTCATCGGAAAGCGACAGGCCTTCGATATCCCAGCGCAGGTCCGGCGTCATGTTGACACGCTTTCCCGTCGCGACGTCGAAGGAATGCAGCTGGCTGAATTCGCCGTCCTCGTCGGACGTGTAGTAGAGTGTCTTCCCGTCGGGCGCCCATTCGAAACCGCCGTAGGATACGGCTTTTCCTTCCTCGAACAGCGGCGTCATTTCTCCGCTCGCGCGATTGACGATATACGGACGCGAGTCGTTCGCGGATACGTAGCGCGTCACCACCAGCTGCGTGCCGTCGGGAGACCATTCGGTCGGATACCACGACCCCTCCTGCTCCGTAAGCGTGCGGGCATCCGACGGCGCGTCGGGATTCATGAGCCACACGTCGGTGTCGGTCCCGTTGCGGCGGTTGCTGGAGAAGGCGATCACGTCGCCGCTGTTCGTCCATCTCGCGCCGGAATTGCGGCTCTTCCCGTCGGTCAGCAGCCTGCTCTGACCGCTGTTCCTGTCGAAATAGTACAGCTGGTAAAATTCCCCGCCACCCGCGTCGCGGGAGAACACGAAGCCCGATTTTCCGTCCCGCGGATCGGGCGATGCGCTGGAGACCGGTTCATCGAAAAACGTGAGCTGACGGCGCGCGCCGCCGGGCATGGCCACGTGATGCACCTGCGCGGTGTTGCCGAAGCGGGTGGCGATGTACATGCCGCCGGCAGGATCCCAGTCAAGCACTCCCGCGGAGCGGACGTTCTGGTACTGGCTGGTCCGCTCGACGAGGGCCTGGGGAACGGGCGGAACGCCGGTTACCTCGAGGTTGTCGCCGGGCAGGACCTGCGCCGTGCACGGAGTGAAGCAGGGGAGGGCAAGAATGAACGCGAGAGCGGTGACGAAGGTTTTCATGCGTCGTCCTCGGAATGATGAGAAAGAATGTCCCGACATACGGGATCGCGAGGGAAAAGTTATCGTGGCATACCGCCGGCCTCCGGTCGTCGTGAAACACCGTCCGGCCTCGGTGCGGATGCAGGCATCAGCCCGCGTTCGGTTTGACCGTCCCGGTCCGCTGTTCGACCGGACTGCTCGCACCCGCGATGGCGTTGCGCACGGGACGTCCGCCGAAACGCGGCGTGACCTCCCAGAGACTGTCGACCTCCGCCATGTGCTGCTCGAATTCGGGCATGCGCTCTTTCGGCAGACGCTTGAGCGAGGGATTTTTCACCCGCCGCGGCGGTGTGAAGACGCCGTTGACCAGGTACTCGAAATGCAGGTGGGGACCGGTCGAGTACCCGGTGCTGCCCACCGCGCCGATGGTCTGATGCTGCCGCACCGACTGGCCGCGGCGCACGAAGATCTTCGAAAGGTGTCCGTAACGGGTGACGACACTGGCGGTATGCCGGATTTCGATCGTATTGCCGTAGCCGCCCTTGGGGCCGGCGTGGATCACCGTGCCTGCGCCGATCGACCACACGGGGGTTCCCGTCGGCGCGCCGTAGTCGATGCCCGTGTGCATTTTCCTGCGGCCGGAGATCGGATGCGTGCGCATGCCGAAGCTGCTCGTGACGCGGAGAATGCTGAGGGGAGAGCGCATGAAGGCCTTCTGGAGGTTTTCTCCGTCGGGGGCGAAGTAGCCGGTGCTGTCCCTGCCCGAGAGGTCGAATTTGTAGCCGACGACCTTCCCGGTCAGTTTGCCGTCATACTCCGCGGCGAGGATGGGACCGTAGCCCACGATCTCCCCGTCGAGCGTATGCCGTTCGACCAGGACGCGGAAGCGGTCGCCGACACGCGGATCGAAAATGAAGTCGATGTCGTAGCCCAGGACGTCGGCATAATCCGAAACGAGCTGCGGGGTCTCCCCCATGCTCATGATGGTATGATACACCGACGTGCGCACGCTGCCTTCTATGGAAAGCAGATCCTTCCGCACTGGCGTTTCCCAGGTCCGCGCTTCCAGCGCACCGTCGTCGTCGGGAAGGATCCAGTAGCTGTGCAGGCGGTCGGTGTCGTAGCGGAACGCACGCAGAGTTCCGGCGGAATCCACCTGCGCGGTGAAATGCTGTCCCGGACGGCATTTGCGGAAATCGAACGCCACGCTTTCGAGATGCTTCTGAATCGTATCCGCGACCGCGCGGTCGATGCCCGCACTGAGCATGGCGGTGATGAACGGCATGTTCGGCCGCACCTCTCCGCGCAGTTCGATGAGTCCCTCGGTCTCGGGTTCCGCCACCAGCTGTGGCATGACAGGTCCCGGTGCGACTTTCGCACGCGGGGGCGGCGTCTCGGCGCCCGGCGTGAGGACGACGGCCAGAACGATGGCGATCACCACCGCGCCGACGACGGCAAGGACGAAAATTTTATGTCGGTTCGAAAGGTTCGCGAGTGAAATCTGCATTCGAAAAGATACGTTCCGCGTGAAATGCGTGTCAATGGTCCCCGGCCGCCATCGGGCAGTGCGCCGTGTGCATCTCCGGCCGCGCGGACGTATCTTGTTCTCCGGAAAATGGAAGAAAACAGGAGAGTCTTTTGACGGCACAGCAGAAAGCGGAACAGCTGCTCGACGAAATAACGATGCGTTGCACCGGGGCGGGACTCCCGGTCGGCGAAACCGTTCACAAGCAATGGAACGTGGAAGCCGCGGTGGGGGAAGGTCCGGGATCGGTGAAGGTGCTCGTGTACTTCAACGCCAAGGGATCGCTCACGCCGAAAATCCAGGGCAAGGCCTCGCCGCTGCGGGAACTGGTGGAAATGCAGCTGCACGGCGACGCACCGCTCAGAAGCGCGTTCCTTCATGCGGAAGTGCATACGTGGATCGGGGTGGACGAATCGGGGAAAGGCGATTATTTCGGTCCGATCACCGCGGCGGGGGTTCTGGTGACGGATGAGACACTGGCGAAGCTGCGTCCGCTCGTGCTCCGCGACAGCAAGGAACTCGTCGCCGCGCGCATCAACAGCGCCGCGGCGGAAATCCGCCGCATCTGCGAAGGCAGCTACGCGATCGTGACCGTGATGCCGGAGAAATACAACGATTTCATGGCCGGAACCTCGTTCGGCAAGAACAGCCAGCGCATCCTCGCATGGATGCACGCGCGCTGCATCGAGGATCTGCTCGAAAAACATGAGAATGTGAAGCATGCCATCTGCGACAAGTTCGCCGACGATGCGGTCATCCGCCGGGCGCTGCAGACCCGCGGACGCGGCATCACGGTGCATCAGCACGTCCGCGCGGAAGCCGATCCGGCCGTCGCCGCGGCGTCCATCCTCGCGCGCTGGGAATTCACCCGGCGCATCGCCCAGCTCGAAGACGCGGCCGGTTGCCGGCTCCCCCTCGGCGCCTCTGACGAGCGCGGCATCCTCGAGGCCACCCGCCACATCATCGGCAGCGAAGGCACCGGCGCGCTGAAGAAATACGCCAAGCTGCATTTCAAGACGACGGAGAAGATTCGGGGGAGAATGTAGGGGAGGGAGGCCGCAGAGGAGAAAGGGAGGGAGGGAGCAGAGCACACAGAGAAGATTTTACCGCGGAGGCGCACAGAGGCGCGCGGAGGGGTTTGGGGAAAGGCGTTCGATTACATCCCGGGCAATGTTGACAAACGTTGTGTGTGTATACTTTTCGTCATGCCGAGTAGGTCGCGGCAGCGACCGTATCGAGGCACGGTCCCTCGATACGCGTCATCCGCCTCCGGCGGATCGCCGCTACTCGGGATGACGCGTTCTTCAAAATCCTCGGCGCGCCTCCGCGCGCCTCTGCGGTAAAATCTTCTCGGCGTCCTCCTTGCCCTCCCTCCCTTACTCCTCTGCTCCCTCCCTCCTCCTACGCCTATAAAAAACGAGCACCGACTTGCATCGATGCTCGTTTCTCTGGTCGGAACGGCGGGATTTGAACCCGCGACCCCTACCACCCCAAGGTAGTGCGCTACCGGGCTGCGCTACGTTCCGGACCTGTGCCCCGAAGGGCAGACTCAAATATACGAATGATCGGCGAGAAAAACCTAATGTTCTCGACGACGCGATGAATTCAGGAATGCGGTGTGATCGGGGGAGCGGCGTTACCCGCGGATGCGCTCGCGGAGTTCTTCGAGGAATTGCTTGACCTTGAGGAGATCCTCGCGGAGCTTGCCCTCGGGTTCGAAAATGAGCGCGGTCTGTGCGGGATCCTCGATTTCCTCTTCTTCTTCGCGACCGAAGTCGTGTTCCTGGCCGGGGGTGTAGGTCTTGAGCACCTGCTTCGCGCCTTCGATCGTGTAGCGTTCGTCGCGCAGCAGTTTCTTGATGAAGAGGATGAGCTGGATGTCCTTGTTCGTGTAAATGCGGTTTCCGGCCCGGTTTTTGGCGGGTTTGAGCTCGTCGAACTCCGATTCCCAGTAGCGGAGGACGTACTGCTCCAGGTTCGTGATCTTGCTGACCTCGCTGATGGAGTAGTAGAGCTTTTTGATGGAGAAGTCCTTCATGACGCACCGGGCGTTTGTGGCGCAACAGACTGAATGTAACTATCCGAAAATGAACATGCAACAGGCACTCGCATGGCACGGACCGTGAAGTCGCTTCCCTAATCCGTCATTCTGCCTTGCCCTCGCTCCCCTTCGCTGATGCGTCACGTGAGATGGTCCGTGACTGATTCCTGAAAACCGCCTTGCGCTGTACGCGGCACCATGGTAACTTTCTTTCTATGCATGAATGGAAATTGCGACATACACTCCGCATCGCCGCTCTGGCGCTGCTTCTGACGCCGGGACTCCTCGCCCCGTCGTCCGCCGCCGCGCAGGTGCCCGAGCGCCTGGGCAGCAAATTCGTCATCGCGCGCGCGAAATACGACGGCGGGGGCGACTGGTATAACGATCCGTCATCGGAACTCAATATGCTGCGCTTTCTCAAGGAACACAGCAGCATCGACGTCGACGTGCGGACGGAGGTTTTCGTGGAAGTCGGTAGTGAGAAGCTGTTCTCGTATCCGTTCGTATTCATGACCGGACACGGAAACATCCGCCTTTCCGATCGCGAGGCGGAAAACCTGCGCAACTATCTCGAAAACGGCGGCTTTCTCTATGTCGACGACGACTACGGCTTCGACAAGGCCTTCCGCCGCGAGATCAAGAAAGTGTTTCCCGACCGCGAACTGGTGGAACTGCCTTTCGACCACGGCATCTACCACGCGCATTTCCAGTTCCCAAACGGACTGCCGAAGATCCACGAACACGACGGAAAGGCGCCGCAGGGCTTCGGAATTTTCCACGAAGGCCGCCTGGTGCTGTTCTATACCTACGAAAGCAATCTCGCCGACGGCTGGGCGGATCCCGACATTCACAAGGATCCGGAGAACGTGCGGCAGAAAGCGCTGCAGATGGGAATGAACATCATCGTCTGGGCGTTGACGCATTAGGAGACGAGCGGAAGCCGCGCGCTTTCGCGATGGCGAAGAAACAGATGAAGGCCCGTCCTCTCCGACGAGAGGACATTGAGTGAGAAAGGCTGACCATGCAGGATACAAAGCTGACCAACTACAATAGAATCATGGACGCGCTGCACGGCGTGCGCCGGCGCGAGGAGTCCCTTGCCCTGCGGCGCGGCGTGATGCGTTCACTCGCCGTCGCAGCAGTCGTCGTGATTCTTGCCACCGCGATCGAAGGGATATTCTACCTCGGCATAGACGCGCGTACCGTGCTGTTCTCGGCCTCGGTCATCGCCATTCTCATCAGTGCCGGTATTTTTCTCTCGCCCGCGCTGGCCCCGCGATTCTCCGCCGCGCGCCGTAAAAGCGATGACACCGTGGCAGACGAAGTCGGCGGGCATTTCCCCGATATCCGCGACCGGCTGCTCAAT
Organism: Bacteroidota bacterium; assembly: GCA_003246455.1. GTDB lineage: Bacteria > Bacteroidota > Ignavibacteria > SZUA-365 > SZUA-365 > SZUA-365. The sequence continues at coordinate 6,762 of QKAF01000103.1, read as the reverse complement.
GCCCTGCAGGTGTTCCGTGAAATGCGGCGAGACAGGCACGTGGCATGGTCGCCCGCGCTGGTGGACGCCGGTTTCAGCGACGTGGCCGATGCGTTCACGCGCCTGGATCTCAAACCGGTGGTCGACACCGCGCCCGCCCGCAAGGCGACGCGCAGCGCGTTCTTCGCACTCGGCTTCGCGGCGCTGGCCTTCGCGATGCTGCCCGGCACCATGGGCGGCGGCGCGTGGCGGCTGCTGCAGTTCCGCACCGATTTCGCTCCTCCCGCGCCCTTCGAATTCATTGTCGCGCCCGGCGACGCCGAAGCGGTGAAAGGAGAGACCGTCAATCTGACGGCGAGCACCACCGCGCGCGTGCAGCCGGAGGTGACTTTCTATATGCGCGAAGAGGGACAGGAGAATTTCGACGCGGCGCGCACCGTCCGCGACAGCAGCGGACAGTATGTCGCCGTGGTGGAAGGCCTCCGCAGCTCCTTCGACTATTACGCCGAAGCGAAGGGCTACCGCAGCAGGCATTTCCGGGTGGAGGTGGTGGACCGGCCGTTCATCCGCTCGATGCGCGTGCAGCTGACCTTCCCGTCCTACACCAAGCTGCCGCCGCGCTATCTCGACGACAACGTCGGCGACGTCACGGCCCTCGCCGGAACGCGGATTTCCCTCGACATGACATTGAACAAGGACGTCGCCAGCGCCGTGCTCGCCTTCGCCGACACGCAGAACGTGGCGGTGACGCTGGAGGGAACGCGCGCGAAGGCGGGCTTCGTGCTGCGCCGCGACGGCTCGTATCACATCGCCCTGCGCGATGAAGGCGGCATCGAGAACGCCAATCCCATTGAATACGCGCTGAAGGTCGTGCCCGACATGGCGCCGACGGTGGACATTCTCGAACCGGGCATGAACACGAATCTCGATGAAAGCATGCGCCTCGCGATGGTGATGGGCATCGGCGACGACTTCGGTTTTTCGAAGCTCGTGCTGAAATACCGTCTCGCCGCATCGCGCTACGAGAAAGCGCAGGAGGAATATTCCTCCATCGTCATTCCGCTCCCGAGCGCGCGCGCCGCACAGATGGAAGTGCCGTTCATCTGGAATCTCACCTCGCTCAATATCGTGCCCGAGGACGTGATCAATTATTACGTAGAAGTCTACGACAATGACAACGTCAACGGTCCGAAGGTCGGCCGCAGCCAGGTGTTCTCCCTCCGCCTGCCCTCGCTCGACGAAGTGTTCGCCAAGGCCGACGCCGAGCAGGAGAAGGCCGTCGACGATCTCGAGAACACGCTGAAAGCCGCGCAGGACGTGCAGAAAGAGCTCAACAAGCTGCAACAGGAAATGAAGCAGCAGAACGCCGAGAAGCTCGACTGGCAGCAGCAGAAGAAGCTCGAGGAGCTGATGAAGCGCCAGGAGCAGATGGCGCAGGACGTGAAGAAAGTCAACGAGCAGCTCAGCGAACTCAAGCGCGACATGGAGAAGCAGAACATGATCTCCGAGGAGACGCTGAAGAAATACGACGAGCTGCAGCAGCTGATGAAGGAAGTCGACGCGCCCGAGCTGCGCGAGATGCAGAAGAAGATGAACGAGATGATGCAGCAGATGTCGCCCGAGCAGATGAAGAAGGCGATGGAGAACTTCCAGTTCAACGAGGAGAACTTCCGTAAGAGCATCGAGCGGAGCATCGACCTGCTCAAGCGCATTCAGATCGAGCAGAAGGTGGACGAGCTGACCAAGCGGGCCGAGGAAATGGCCAAACAGCAGGAAGATCTCGCCAACCGTACCGAGAACGCCGATCCGAAAAACCAGCAGGAGCTGGACCGTCTCGCGCAGGAGCAGCGCGAGATGAAGAAGCAGGCCGAGGCGATGCAGCGCGAGATGAAGGAACTGCAGCAGAAGATGGAGGAGTTTCCGCAGGAAATGCCGCTCGACGAAATGCGCGAGGCGATGCAGGAAATGAACCTGTCGCAGATGCAGGAACAGATGAATCAGTCCGCCGGGCAATGCGAAGGCGGCCAGTGTCAGAACGCCTCGAAGCAGCAGAAGAAGACTGCGGAGCAGATGCGCAAGATGCAGAAGAAGATGGAGCAGGTGAAGAAGAAGCTCAACCAGAACATGCAGAAGATGGTGCAGAAGGCCTTCCAGAAGGCGCTGAAGGAAGTGCTGGAGCTGTCGAAGCGGCAGGAGGAACTGAAGAACATGGTGCAGCAGCTGCCGCAGAATTCACCGCAGTACCGCGAAGCCATGCGCGAGCAGCAGCAGATCATGGAGCAGCTGAACCAGACCGGCAACGAGCTGATGGAGCTGGCGAAGAAGACCTTCGCCGTCGACCAGGAGATGGCCAAGCATCTCGGCAAGGCCATGCAGCAGATGAAGCAGGCAATGGAGAGCATGCAGAACCGCGACCAGCGCGCCGGCGGCGAACAGCAGGGCGGTGCGATGTCGGAGCTGAACGAGGCGGCGAAAAAAATCGCGCAGAGCATGCAGAAGTCGTCGAAGTCCGGCAGTTCCCAGGGCGGTTCCATGATGCAGCAGCTGCGGCAGATGGCGCAGCAGCAGATGGATATCAACCAGAGCATGCCCTCGCCGTCCCAGGGCGGACAGTCGCAATCGGAGCGGGAGCAGATGCAGCGCCTGATGATGCAGCAGAAAGCCGTGCAGAAGACCCTGCAGGAGCTCAACGAGGAAGCCAAGCGCAGCGAAGACGGCAAGAAGCTGCTCGGCGACCTCGACCGCATCGCCGAGGACATGCAGGAAGTCGTCCGCGACATGCAGCAGAACAACGTCAATCCCAACACCCTGCAGAAGCAGGAGCGCATCCTCTCCCGCATGCTCGACGCCTCCCGTTCCATGCGCGAACGCGACTGGGAGAAGCGGCGGCGGTCCCGCACCGGCGACGACGTCGCGCGGCGGAGTCCCGGACAGATCGATCCGAATCTCCTCGACCCCCGCGACGGGATCCGCTCGGACCTGCAGAAGGCCGTCAACGAAGGGTACGCCCGGGATTACGAGGGGTTGATACGGAAGTACTTCGAGGCGTTGGAATCCGTGGTAACGGGAGAGTAAGAGAGGCGTAGGAGGAGAAAGGGAGGGAGGTCAGGGAGGACACGGAGAAGATTTTACCGCGGAGGCGCACAGAGGCGCGCAGAGGGATTGTGGGGAAAGGGCAGGGAGGCGTTGGAGGGGAAAGGGCAGGGAGGAGGAGGGAGAGTTTGAAAATGTTCAACATCTCGATAGGGAGTCGAAGATGCAGATCAATGATCTCACGTACAGGATTATCGGGTGCGCATTCACGGTGCATTCGGAGTTGGGACCGGGATTGCTGGAGTCGACGTACAGGACCTGCCTGGCGTATGAACTGCAAGCGAATGGTTTGGCTGTCGAAATGGAGAAGCAGCTTCCGCTCTGCTATAAGGCAGTGGAGCTGGAAGCTGCGTACCGGCTCGATTTGCTGGTTGAGGACAGGGTGATCGTGGAGCTGAAAGCTGTTGACGCACTTCATCCGGTGCACCTGGCACAGATCCTGACGTACCTCAGACTGAGCGGGAAAACGCATGGTCTGCTGTTCAACTTCAATGCTCGGCATCTGAAAGACGACTACAAGCGTGTGATACACACTCCGAAGTAGACGGGCTCTACATTTTCTCTTCGACGCTGCGGATCTTGTCGTCCATTGTCTGGACTCGGTCGGTGCGGGTACCGACCTTCAAGCTGGACGAGACACGCGGCGCTCCCATCTCGTGAATGACCTCGTGACAGCGTTTGACGGCTGCGAACAGATCGTCCCATTCACCCTCGATGTTTGTCCCGTAGGCATGAAGGTTGGTCTTCAACCCGGCGTCCTTCAGGATTTTCTCGCATGCCGCAACGTACGGCGAAACGGAAATGCCGACACCGAGGGGGACGACCATCAAATCGGCGATAACATGCATAGTGAGGCTCCAGAGTAGTGGGAGGAGTAAGGGAGAGGAGGTTGCAGAGGGCGCGGAGAAGATTTTACCACAGGGCGCGCAGAGGCGCACAGAAGGTTATTCGGGATTTCGCATCTGACTGATACGAATGGCGTAAACGTGGTGTTCTTCCGACCTGCTCCATGGGGAATATAGCGTTTCCTATTAAAATCCTCCGCGCGCCTCTGTGCGCCTCCGCGGTGAAATCTTCTCTGTGTCCTCCCTGACCTCCCTCCCTCACTCTCTCACGCCTAAAATACCTGCCCGAAGTTGAAATACACCCCCAGCGCCTCCCCGCTCCAGCCCACATCTCCCCGTACCACGAACGTCGGGAGGTAGTACCGCAGACCCGCCACCGGCGTGACCATCCAGCGCGATGATGCGATGTCCCTGAATTCGTGGGAGACGGCGCCGGCGTCGACGCCGATCACGGCTCCGAGATCGGCCCAGACGGGGAAACGGAACTCGAGGTTGCCGACGGCGCTGACACGGTCGAGGAAGCGGTCCTTCGGAATGCCGCGCACGGTGTTGTTGCCGCCGATGGGGAGAAGCTGCTGAATCGGAATGTCGTCGCCGATCAGCGCCTGCATGCCGAAGCGCGCGGCGAGAACGAGGTCCCACATCGATGTGTAGTACTGTGCCCAGCCGGCCAGGCGCGTCCACTCTTTCGCGAAGTCCGTCACGGGAAGCGCCTGCTCGACGTCCGCCTGCAGCACCCAGCCCGCGGTCGGCTGAAGGACGCTGGAGCGCGTGTCATGGCGCAGCTGCAGTGCGACGGAGCCGATGTCACAGGTGCTCGCATTGCGCGGGTCCGGCGCCAGGCGGCCGGGGATTTCAAACCCATAGGACCAGATGCGTTTGAAGCGCAGGGCTGCCGTTGCGACGAGGGTCGGAGTGAAACCCCTGCTGACGGCGGCGGTGATCTCCAGCGGTTCGAATGTATACAGCTCACGGTCGTCGTAGCGGCTCGCGTAACCGACGCCGAAGAAGCTGTTCGATATCATCTTGTCGTAATCGAGTACGACATCCAGGGCGAACGGGTATGCCGTGCCCTGGCGCAGCTCGGCATCGGGCCAGGACGCCGCGAGCCGTACCCAGCGCTCGCCTTTGGTGGAAGCGAACAGCGTCAGGTCGAAGGATTCACGAGACCCGAGGGCATTGCGCAGGACGGTCTTGTATCCGCCGCCGAAGCCGACGTCGGTGTCGTACATCACGATGGGGAAGTGATTCCAGTCCACGCCCCCGGTCTCCTGCGAAGGCACGGTCGATATTCCCTGCGCTGCGGCGGTGAGGACGGCACTCAGCATGCAGAGGAGAATGGCAGTGATTCGCATGGGAACCTCCTTTGCCGGGAAGATACTGCCGCCACAATACGCGGTTGTCATGAGACTGTCAAACTTGGAAATCCTTCCCCCCCTGCCTACTTTTGATGACCAGCCCGTCCCAAATCAACCGGACCGACATGAAACTGCTCGTCACCATCCCCGTCTACAACGAAGAAAAAGCTCTCCCGGTCAGCATCCCAGCGCTGCATGCGTTTCTCAGCGAAAACATGGCGGATTACGACTGGGTGATCGAGATCGCGGACAACGCCTCGATCGACCGCACTCCGGAAGTGTCGCGGAAGCTCACCGAGGAATACGCGCGCGTGCAGTACCTGCGTCTCGAACAGAAGGGCCGCGGACGGGCGCTGAAGAAATCGTGGACGGAGTCCGATGCGGATATCGTCAGCTACATGGACGTCGATCTCTCGACGAACCTCGAATCGTATCCCCCCATGGTGAACGCGCTCGCGCACGAGGGTTACGACATCGGTACCGGCTCGCGTCTCATGAAAGGCGCCAACACGGAACGCAGCTTCAAACGCGAACTGATTTCACGCACCTACAACCTGATGGTGAAATCGCTGTTCTTCACCCGCTTCTCCGACGCGCAGTGCGGGTTCAAGGCCGTCACGCGCCAGGTCGTGGAAGTGCTGCTTCCGCATATCGACGACAATGTCTGGTTCTTTGATTCCGAACTCCTCATCATCGGCGAGAAATGCGGCTACCGCATCTTCGACGTTCCCGTCAAATGGATCGAAGACCTCGATACCCGCGTCAAGATCGTCAAAACCGCCACCGACGACATCAAGGGACTGCTCCGGGTGCGCGGGAATTTCTGGGCAGGGAAGTACAAGGCGTTGAAGAAGTAAGGCGTCGGAGGAGAAAGGGAGGGAGGTCAGGGAGACCGCAGAGAAGATTTTACCGCGGAGGCGCACAGAGGCGCGCCGAGGATCTGTGATGCCGGTGGGATCTTTCATCGTCGGATCATTGATGGCTGACGTCGAGGAATTTCCCCGGATAAAATTCAAAGCGATTTCCCAAAATCCTCTGTGCCGCTCAGCGCGCCTCAGCGGTAAAATCTTCTCTGCGTTCTCTGCATCCTTCCTCCCTTTCTCCTCCCTCGCCTCCAACTCCACGCACGGAACCGGACACCCATGTACTGATCTGTAACCGTTTCACCCTCGGCGTGTCCAGTGAACGTAATAGCCCACTCCAAGGACATACGTACAAAGGGGGTACGCCATGCGGACTGTAGTGCTCATGCTGCTGCTGCTGTTGCCTGCCGTTGTCTGCGCGCAGGAATTCGGCACCATCCGGGGAAAGATGACCGATCGGGAAACGGGAGAACCGCTGATCGGAGCGAATGTCATCGTCTACTCCACACCCAACCGAGGCGCGGCCACGGACGTCAACGGCGCCTACGTCATTCTCAACGTTCCTCCCGGCCGCCACAAAGTCACGGGCTCATACATCGGCTACAAAGCGCGTACGATCGAGGA
>QKAF01000085.1 GCA_003246455.1 Bacteroidota bacterium | reverse complement strand
ATAACAGCGTCATGCCGAGTAGAGCCGCGCAGCGGCTCGTATCGAGGCATCAGGAGAACGGCGCACGGTCCCTCGATACGCGCTGCCCTTCGGGCATCGCTACTCGGGATGACAGTGCTTTCCTCGCTGCGTCACAGAGCAGCCGAACATCGAGGCACCCTGAATCGACACCCTATCCCTGTGTCTGTGACATCCCACCCAATTTTTGACCTTCCCTCTTTACCTCTTCACCCCCTTACCGCTTCACCCCTTTACCTCTTTGCCGCTTTACGCCTTCACCCTTTACGCCTTTCCGGAAAAATCATCACCACCCCCCTCGAAAGCGTCGACTCGAAAAATCCGCTGTTCCCCGGCAGTGCCGCCAATTCGAAAAGCTGTGCCCGATAGCGGTCATGAACATCCTTCGGTGGCTGGGACTCGGACGCGGTGCGATACGGAGACGTGTCATGAAAAATCGCCGGACCGTTCAGCAGCTGCCGTTCGCGGCAGATCCGGTATTCGTCGGCACGGATGTCGCAGATACTGTCGAAAAATCCGAAATCGAAGCGTTCCCCGGTCGTGCGGAGAAATTCGAGGGAGTCCACGCAGAAACTGGTCACGTACGAGGCGAGTCCCGCGGCACGTACCCGCTGCATGGCGTTCCGCGCCGCGACCGGATCCAGTTCCAGTGTATGGACGTGGCCGAAGCCGTTCGCCCTGCACGCGGAAGCCAGCGCGATCGTGCCGAGTCCGCCCGCGGTGCCGGTTTCGAGAATGCTGCGCGGCTTGAGAAGACAGACCGTCGCATGCAGCCAGTTCAGCACTTCGATTTCCGTTCCCGCCGCGTTGTTCGAGAGGAACAGCGCCGCCTGTTCCTCCGCCACGTGTCCGTGCACGTCGGTTTCCGCTCGCAGGCGCATCCAGAACGGAAGCCAGTCGGGCCGCCAGCGCCGGGGCGGCGGCGTACCGAGGAAGGGAAGACGGTAATCCCGGAGAAGGCTGCGCAGTTTTCCTGTCATGGCGTCTCTCGTTGTTCGATGCGGACTTCTTCGATCGCGGCGCCGACGGCCGGCGTTGTCAGCAGCAGCAGCTTCCCGCGGACGACGGAGCGTATCTCGTCGGCATGCGTTCCCCGGATCGTGATCCGCGCGTCCGCAGGGATCGCACCGGGCAGCGTGCAGCGCAGCGTATCGCCCGCCCGCAGAGGGGTTTCAAGCGTACGACCGTCGTTCAGTCGGGCGGCATTCGCCTCACTGCCGGCGAAGAATACCCCCGGGATGACCAGCGCGCCGCCGTCTCGCCGCATGCCGATGCGCGGACTCTCCCGCCGCATCCATACCGTACCCGCGAATACGAACGGATCGCTCCCCTGCATCCAGACCGGCACGTACTGCGTGCGGAACGGCGTGCCGGGCGCGAAATCGACTTCGTACTGGAACTGCGGCTCGGGGTTTCCCGCGGTGAACACGATCAGATCGGGCTTGCGCGAAAGCACGTAGGCGCCGTTGCCGGCTTCATGGCCGACCCACCCGTTCCCGACGGCACGCGTCGGATGCATCGCGATGTAGCGGTCGTTGAGTCCGAGCATGTCGATCGCGGGAAGCTCCGACCAGTACGGGTAACAGCCCGCGGCCGTCACGCCGATCAGGGGTTTCTGCCGGCCGTAGACCTCATGGAACAGGCGCCCGAGCACTTCTCCGTCCCACACCCAGTGATGGCTTTCCGCGAACGGGTAACCGTAATGCTGACGCTGGGCAACGTAATACTGCGGAAGCAGGAATGCGATCGCGGTGCCGTAGACGATGAGTACCGCTGCGCGCCTGCGGGGATTCGCGCCCGCCGCAACGGCCCGTATCAGCTCGACCATGCCGGCTATGGCGAACAGGTACAGGGGAATGAAATGCCGCAGCCCGGTAAAGTGATCGCCCCCGATCAGCAGGACGTACACCCCCCATCCCGCCAGGAATGATGCCAGCAGCAGGCCGTGCGCCCGGCTGCGCTTCATCGACACAACGGCGAGAAGGGAGAATGCCGCGACGGTCCAGAACACCCACTCCGGCGTGATTCCTCCGCGAAGGTATTCCATTCCGGTGCGGACCCGGTCCGCGGTGAAAGCGATCTTGATCCGCGCGGGATTCGGGATCCAGTCATGGTAGTACAGCAGGCGAAATGCCGTCTGTCCCACGACGGAAAGCGACGGAATGACGAGCAGCGTGCCCGCCGCGCGCAGCGGCAGATCGGGACGCCCGCGCCAGCGCAGGATCAGTACGGTCATCGCGGCGAGGACGGCGAACAGCATGCCGTCGGGCCGCGTCAGTGCGGTCAGGCCGAGCATCACCGCGGCGAAGCGTATCAGCCGGGGACGGTACTCCGCCACATCGAATTGTCGGAAAAGCGCAAGAATGACCAGCAGCAGGAGCAGCGCGAAAAGCGGCTGTTCGAGTCCCCCGATGGCCCAGAGCGCCATGATCGATGAGAGCGGAAACAGCAGCAGAACCAGGAACGCGGGCAGCATGGCCAGGGGATTGTCGATACCGCGCCGGAAGAGCAGCAGCAGGGGAAGAAGCGCTGTCGCGACGAATCCCAGTATCCGCGCGGCAAGCATCAGGTCGATGCCGAGCGCGCCGGGAATTGATAGGAGCAGGATCCACAGCAGGTTCGAGTACCCTTCGACTGCCGGCCCCTCCGTCCAGGTCAGTCCCTGTCCCGCAACGAAGCGTTTGACGTACTGCAGGGAGATCAGGGCGTCGTCGACGAAAAAGGGAAAGAACTTCCGCGAGTGATACACGAGTACCGCGAGCAGTACCGACGACGCGGCAAGGAAAAAGACACGCGCGAACCACCGGGTGGACGCGATTTCCCGCATGTGCGCCGGGGTCATTTCCGCAGGGACTCCGCGAGCACGTACGCCCAGCGCCGCTCCCAGTTCACTCCTTCCCGGCGGAGCTGCGGATGCCGCTTCCACGCGTCGATGCGCTCGTCCTGCTCCAGCCAGCTGCGGATGGGAACCTGGAAACCGGTCTTTGCACGGTTGAGCAGCTTTTCGGGGAGGCGCCTGGACGGCGACTGCGCGAGCAGCGTTTTCCGCCGCGCAAGCGCGTGCACATGCAGCAGCGGCGCAAGGTCGCGGAGCAGGAACGCGTCGACGAGCGGCACGCGGATCTCGATGCTGTGCGCCATGCCGGCCCAGTCGGAGTCGCGCAGAAGCTGGTTTTTCATGTACAGCCCGGCTTCCATCGCGGCGACGCGTCCGTAGGCGGTCACCGGATCCGGGGTCATCGCGGCTTCGATGCGCGCGAGAAAACGTTCGTCGTCGAGAGCGGCGTGCACGATGTCCTCGCCGACGATCCCCTTCAGCTCCCAGGGCATGAACAGTCCGCGACGCAGGAACCATGCGCCGGGATAACTGTGGCCGTATTTGAAGATGCCGGCGCGCTTGGGACTCCCATCCGGACTCCCCTGCATCAGGAA
>QKAF01000046.1 GCA_003246455.1 Bacteroidota bacterium | reverse complement strand
GAAGGAAGCAGCATGGTCACGAAACTCGGAATTCCGGTCCGTGCGTCCGTGGTGATATCCACGGCGGCGAGAGAGCGTTCGGCAAGACGCTGCCGCGCGGCGTCCTGCGCCTCGCTGCCCTGGCCTTCCGCAATCAGCGGTACGGTGATCGCGAAAAGCAGAGCAACTGCAAATACAGTCAGTTTATTCATGGTGGGTACCAGCGTGTGAAATGAAACAGCCGTTGCCGCGACCACGGAGAATATATCGTGATGCGGCTGGATTATCGGAATCGGGAGGCGTTCCGATACTTCAGATCGAAATTCGATACCTCGGAGTCGATCCGGAACGCGAAGGTGCTTTGACAGTTGACAAAATATGATAAAACGGATAATCAATATCAAGTATAAATAGCAACAAAATATCTCCGGCGGTGCGAGGGAAAATCCCCTTTCGGCGAGGTGATTTCCGTCGGGGAAGGGGGAGCACGGCGGGCGGGCGCAGCTTGTTTCGCAGTGCCTGCAGGGCTAAATTTCAGGGATGTATGTATCCCCGTAGCACGGTACATGCCGCACCCTGCCGGGGTGGCGGAATTGGTAGACGCGAAGGACTTAAAATCCTTTGGATTCGAAAGATCCGTGCGGGTTCGAGTCCCGCCCTCGGTACAATGCAAATCACACAATTGGTCAGAACCATGTCCGCATCGCATATCAAGGTTTTTGCGCTGGTCCTGGGAATTGCGGCTGCCGCTCTGGCCGGGCCGCTGTCCGCGCAGGATCTCGGCGTCATCCGTGAAAGCGAACAGCAGAAGGCGGAAAAAGTCCTTCCGTCCGACAACGAGATGCTCCCCGTGGTGGAGATCCCGGTCAACGACACGAATTATGTTGTCGGTCCGGGCGACAGGCTGAGCGTCAGCATTTTCGGCACGCAGTTCTATTCGTTCGTGGTTCCGGTCAGCAGTGACGGCACGGTTGTGATTCCGGGACTCGGTACGGCATACGTCCGCCACGCATCGCTGCTGGATGTGCGTGAGCGCATCCGGAGTCTGCTTCGCGGGGAAGTCCGCAGCGCGGAAATCATCGTCAGCCTGGCGCAGGCCAGGCGGGTGAAAGTTACCGTGGCGGGAGCGGTGCTCAAGCCGGGTGTCGTCACGCTTCCTGCGACGGCGCGCGTCTCGGAAGCGCTCGCCGCGGCCGGGGGCGGGGTGAAAGACACGACCGCGCTGCGCAACATCCGCGTCCGGCGGAGTGACGGGCAGGAGGTCGACGCCGACCTGCTTCGCTATTACCGCATCGGCGACCTGGAAGCGAACCCCTTTGTGAGCGGCGGCGATCGGATCTACTTTCCGCCGAAAGACCGCATCGTCGGCGTCTACGGCGCGGTGGGAATCGAAGGGCGCATCGATTTCGTTCCGGGAGAGAAGCTATTCGACCTGATCGACGTCAGCCAGGGACTCCGCTCCGGCGCCTTCCTCGACAGCGTTGAAATCGTGCGCTTTCGTGAGGACAATGTCACCACGGATCGTTTTTTCCTCGACCTTCGGGGGTATCCGGCCGATCGCGGCGCGAATATCGACGTGCGCGCCGGCGACCTGATCCTCATCCGCTCGATCCCCCAGTACCAGCAGCACCGGCTCGTGCTCGTCACCGGTGAGGTCCGCTACGAGGGCAGCTACTCCATCGAGGAGGGCAGTACGCGGCTGGGCGACCTGATCGCGCGTGCGGGAGGATTCACCGAGAACGCCTCGCTCGAGGAGGCGGTGGTGATCCGCAAACCGCCGTCGACGGAGAAGGACATCGAATTCGAACGTCTCCAGAAGATTCCCGCCGCGGACATGCAGGAAGACGAATACGAGTATTTCAAGGCGCGGTCGCGCGAAAAAATCGGTATGATGGTCGTCGACTTCAAACGCCTCTTCCTCCAAGGGGATGCCACGCAGAATATTCTCATGCGCTCCGGCGACGTCGTCGAGGTCCCGAAGCTGAAGAACTACATCCGCATCATCGGCCGTGTCGACAACCCGGGCAACGTCATCTTCAATCCCGACTGGACGTACGTGCAGTACATCCAGACCGTGGGCGGCTACGGCTGGCGCGCCGATGACGGCGACGTGCGCGTGGTCAAAGCGCGAACCGGCGAGCTGGTCGACGCCAGCAACATCGGCGACTATGAGCTGGAACCGGGAGACACCATATGGGTGCCCGAAGTGCCCGAGGTGAAATTCTGGGAGACCGCGCTCACGGCTCTGGGGGTCATTTCTCAGATCGCCGGTATTGTCGGTATCGTCATCGCCATCACCAGGTTGAACTGATCCATGGCAGCACACAACACTCCGTTCGACGACAGCACGCTCGAAGCAGGACGCTTCCTGCTGCAGTCGGTATGGCAGAAGCGGAAAACCGTCGCGGTATTCACCGGCGCGGTCACCGTCGTCATGCTCATTTACGTTCTCGTCATGCCGCAGACCTTCACCTCCACGGTGTCGCTGCTGCCGCCCCAGCAGGAGAAGAACAGCATGGGACTCGGCGCGCTGCTTCAGGGCGCCTCCTCGCTGCCCATGTTCGACATCGGATCCTCCCTCGGCTTCGGGGGACGCCAGTCCGACATCTTCGCGGAGATTCTCAAGAGCCAGTCAGTAGCCGAGAGCCTGATCGTGATGCACGACCTGGCACGCTGGTTCGGTATTCCCGAGGATCTGTCCTATCGCCACGCGATCAAACCGCTGCAGGAATCCACGGAAGTGGAAGTCAACAAAAACGGCATCATCCGGGTGTCGGTCACGCTCGGGACGGGTTTCCTGCCATCCTCGGCGGAAATTGATTCGGTCAAGCGGTTCACCGCCGCGGTGACCAACGATTACGTCCGCTGGCTCGATCGCGTCAACCGGGAGAAACTCATCTCCAGCGCGCGCAATTCGCGCATGTTCGTGGAAGAGGAGATCAAGCGCACGGAAAGCGAGCTCGATTCGGCCTACCAGCGTCTCGTCGCATTCCAGCGAAAAAACAAATCGGTGTATCTCGAAAAGCAGATGGAAGCCGCGCTGAGCGGTGCCGCCGCGCTGAAGGAGAAGCTGATGGAGGCGCGCGCCGAGCTGGGAATCAAGCGCAGAGATTTCGCCGAAGGCAGCCGCATCATCGAGCAAGTGCAGGCGGAGATCGACGCGCTCTCCCGGCAGTATGCGTCGCTGAGCACCGGGCAGGGCGGCGACGGGGAGGACTTCGAGGTGCCCTTCCAGCGCGTGCCGGAAGTGGCGCGGGAGATGGCCGGACACCTGCGCGATGTCAAGACCCTCGAACAGGTCATCGTCTTCCTCAGCCAGCAGTACTACCAGGACCGCGTGCAGGAAGCGCGCGACACGCCGACGGTGCAGGTGCTCGACGAAGCGGTGCCCGCCATTCAGCGGACGTCGCCGCGGCGTGCGGCATGGATGCTCATGACCGTGCTGTTCAGCCTCCTGGCTTCGGTCCTGTATATCATGACGAACACCTATCTGCGCGCGCACAGCGGGAAAAACACCGCCGCGCCGTCTTCCTGACCTGACGGCAGAGCATGCATGACCGCCCCGGCACTGCAACGTTTCGCACTGAATTTCTGGACGCTGACCACGTCGAAGGTGCTCTATCGTCTGGTGAGCATCGGGGTGGCCATGTACCTGGCGCGGTCGCTCGGCGCCGGCGTGCTCGGCGCGTATGCCGCGGTGATGAACGTGCTCACCCTCTTTCTCGCCTTCGCCGATCTCGGGGTGATGAACCTCGTGATCAAGGATGTCAGCCGCGACCGGTCCCTCGCGTTCACCTACCTCGATAATTTTTTCGCCCTGCAGTTTTTCGTCGGGCTCGTGCTGATCGTCCTGATCATGGGCACGGGCGTGCTCTCCGGGTATCAGCATCTCTGGCTGGTGGCGCTCGCCGTGGGCAGCGCCGGACCGTTCTTCAGCGGACTTTCCAATGCGTACGAAGCGCTGATGAATGCGCACGAGCGCTTCTACCCGTTCGCCGTCATCGAATTCCTCTGCATGCTCGCGTTCCTCGCCGGGAACGGCGCCGTGGTGCTCACGGGCGGGGGACTGGTTCCGCTCATCGCCGTGACTTCCGCTGTCTCGCTGATCCGCTTCATCCTCGGTGCGGTGTGGGCCCGGCGCTTCGACATGCGTGTGCGCTTCGGATTCCAGGCGGCGACCGTCCGCGGCATGCTGCTGGCAGGACTCCCCTTCCTGCTGATCAACGGGATGCATTTCGCCATCCAGCGCATGGACGTGCTGTTCCTGACGAGCCGGCTCGCGCCGGAACGCGTCGGCATCTATGCCGCCTCTTCACGGCTGATATACGCATCCCTTTTTCTTTTATCCGCGGTCGGCGCACTGCTGTACCCCGTCTTCAGCCGGCTGCTCGATCAGCAGCCGGAGCGCGCCCGGGACCTCTACCGGCGGGGAACGCTGTACCTGGCCGTGGCTTCCGGAATCATGGCGCAGCTGTGCATCACGCTCGCGCCGCTGATCGTCACGACGCTCTACGGCGCGGCGTTCGCGGAATCGGCGAAGGTGCTGCAGCTGCTCGGACTGTTCATCCCGCTGTTCGGATTCGGTCTGCTGGCGAGCAATGTGCTCATGGTCAGCGGCGGAATATGGAACGCGGTATACGCCAGCGCGGTGGGACTGGCGGTTGGCGCGGCGCTGGCCTTCCCGCTCATCGCCCGGTTCGAAATCACGGGCGGCGCGCTTTCGGTGCTCGCCGCGGAAGCGGTGGCGATGGTCCTCTACCTGGCAGGCGCGCGAAAAAAGCTCGGACTGCAGCTGCCGTGGCACCGGCTCGGATTCACGGTGCTCTCGCTTGCCGCGCCGCCGGCAGTACTGACGGGTGCGGGACTTGCCGCCGGCCCTGTCGTCGCGGCCCTGTCGCTGCTTCTTTCCATTCTCCTTCTGTTTCTCTCCCGCGCAATGACCGGCACCGACGTGCGTGAGCTCTTCGCGCTCGTGCGCGGCAGGAGGGCCGCCGCATGAAGCTCGTTCTGACACGGAGTGCGTGGTGGACGGAATCCCGTGCGGGACAGGCACTGCAGTACGCGCTCCTCGCGGGGGTCCTGGTCGTGTCGCTGATGCTTCTCGGCGAAAAGATGACCGCTTCGCCGACCTTCGCGCTCTCCCTCGGCGTGATGCTCAGCGTTCTCGTTCTCATGCTCGTGGATTTTCGCCTGTCCCTCCTGCTGTTCGTGGGCTTCCTGTTTTCATACGAGGAATTCAACATCGTCAGCGAGCAGGCGTTCGTCGAGGAGAACATCGCGAACACCGTCATGGCTGTCAAGATTTTCGGCTTCGCCCTCATGGACGTGATCTCCCTCGTATTCCTGCTTCCCGTTCTGCTGCGCGAATGGCGCCGGGCCGTGGCCCTGCGCCGGTGGCGCTGGCTGAAGAGCGATCTGCTGCTGCTGCCGCTCGCCGCGGCGTGGGTGTACGGGATCCTGCCCGGTCTGCTGAACATGCACTCGACGGGTGATTTCACCTGGGACCTGCGCATGCTCCTGCATGTCCTTGTGTTCTACTTCATTTTCTCCCGCTCGTTCACGACGCGGCGCGACTACCTGCATGCGCTGCTGGTCGGAGGCGGGGTGTTTCTGCTCAAGCACACCGTATTTTTCTACCGCTATCTGACGGGGGGAGGTCTGCAGACCGGCGCGTACAACCGGGTCCTGCTCGGTTCCGATCTCCCGCTGACCGCTCTCGCCCTCGCGCTTACCGTGGCCGCGCTGTTCCTGTACCGCGCCCGGTGGAAAGAGCGCGGCCCCACGCCGGCATCGGGCGATGAAGCTTCGGCCGCGGCGACAGGGCCGCACCGTGTTCCGGCCGCGTCGCGGATCATGCACTGGGGGCTGCTGTTCCTTGCCGCGTATTTTTCCGTCATGCTCATCGCCGGACTCGGAAAGCTGACGTACCTGCAGGCCGCATACTCCCTGCTGCTGGTGTTCCTGCTGCATCGGCAGGAAGTCCACAAACGCACGGTGTTCGCCGTCATCGCCCTCGGCGTCGCAGCGTCCGTCCTCGTGTTCTTTACCGTCCTGCCCGCCGACGGGCGCGCGGCGATCAGCTATGCGCTGAGCAGCGCGTTCAACTGGTGGGACGCCCTGAAACTCTACGGCGATCTTTCCTTCGGAACGCGCTTCCTCGAGATCATCAACGTCTGGGCCGTGCTGATGCGGGAGGGCGCCGTGCTCTGGGGACTCGGCTGGGGTGCCGCATGGCGTGAGATCGCGGTGCACATGCCCTACGACGGCGGGTCGTTCGCCGTGACCGAACAGTACTCCGGCGTGCACATTCAGACGCATATCGACGCGGTCACCTTCATGCTGAAAGTGGGGATACTCGGGACGATCGCGATTTATGCCTCGATGTTCCGTTTCTGGCTCGCCGCGCTGCGGATGTACCGGCGCAGACACGCAGCGTGGGAGCAGTGGACACTGATGGCCCTGATGCTCATGATCATGATATTCGCGCCGAACTATCTTTTTTTCATCCGGCTGAAATACCTGCTCGGCTTCGCGCTGGCAGGTGTCGCCATATTCACGGGAACCGATGACAGCACCGCGCATACCGGTATCGCTCATCCTCACGACGCGGAATGAGGCAGCCCATGTGCCGCTCTTCCTCGAGGGGGTGCGCGCGCAGACGGTGCGTCCGGCGGAAATCGTCGTCTGCGACGGCGGGTCGACCGACGGAACCGTCGCACGCCTGCGGGAGCTGGGCGACGACCTGCCGCTGCGCATCATCGTGGATCCGGGGGCGAACATCGCGCGCGGTCGCAACGGGGCCATACAGGCTGCGACGGAAAACGTGCTCGCGATCACCGACGCCGGCTGCGTACTCGAATCCGACTGGCTGGAGCGCATCACTGCACCGCTTCTGCGGGATCCGGACATCGACGCCGTGAGCGGGGGATACACGCTGATCGGTGACACGCGCGTGCAGCGCTGGACACGCGCCTCGTCGCTGCCGCTCGAAAAACTCGATCCCGCCGTCTTCCTGCCGTCGTCCCGATCGTTCGCGGTGCGGCGCGACGCCATCGATAGGGCAGGGCGCTATCCCGAACACCTGACGTTCGCCGGAGAAGACACGGCGCTCGTTCTGCGGATGAAGGCGCAGGGAGCGCGTTTCGCGACCCGCTGGGATGCGCTGGTACACTGGTATCCGCGTGCCACGCTCGGCGCGTTTCTTCGACAGCACTATTATTACGGGCTCGGCGACGGGGAGGCGAACAGCAACGGACGGCAGTACCTGCGCACCGCCGTCAAGTGGACTTCCCTCGCCGCGCTGTGCGCGCTGGCCGTCATTTCTCCCTGGCTCCTGCTTCTGCCGCCCGCGGCGCTGCTCGCGTATGCGTTTCATCTCGGTCCGCTGTATGACTGGGGCGCGCTCCCTCCCGGCGAGCGCATCGGCGGATTCGTGTTCATCGCGCTGAAGGAATGGAGCATGTTCGCCGGGTATGTCGTGGGGCTTTTGCGAGGCGCTCCGGGGAGGAGGGAATCATGAGCGGCGTGAAACACGCGCCCGGGAGCGGCCGTTCGACGACGACAGCCGCGGCGGAACCCCTGCATGTCGTGCATGTCTTTTTCGGGCAGGTGCGAAAGCTCTCGCCGCTGATGGCGGAGCTGCGTTCCTTCTCCGGTGAAATACGGCAGACACTCATCGTTCCGGACTACGACCAGGATCCGGCATATCTCGCCGCATCCCTGCCGGAGGTCGATATCAGGTACGTGCGCATGCGGAGCAGGGAATGGTCGGCCCGCCAGACGCCGCTGCTGAAGCTGCTGCGCTTCAAGGAGTTCACCCTCCGGGCGATGCGGGCGATGCGTCGCAGCGGCGGCAACATCTTCGTTGCGCACGACATGCCGGCCGTCCTCCCGATGCTGCCGCGCCTGCTGTCTTCGCCTGAACGGGTGATCTTTCACGCGCACGAGCTGTGGACCGAGGCCGCGGAGAATCTCGCGCCCGGCCGTCCCTTCTGGCGGGCGCTCGAACGCTTTACCGTGCGGCACGCATCGCGCGTCATCGTGCCCGAACCCAACCGGGCGCGTATCGTGCATGAAGAATACGGCGCACCGCGCCTTCCGGGAATCGTCATGAACATTCCGTCGGACCCCGCGCCGTGCGTCCGCGGTACGCTGCTGCGCGAGCGGCTCGGGCTGGACGCCGATGCCGTGTGCGTGCTGTACCAGGGGCTCATCGGGGAAACACGCTGCGTGATGGAGCTGATCGATGCGGTCGAGAGTCTGCCGGCAGCCGTGCACCTGGTCCTGATCGGCATCGGGGAGGAACGGTTCATGGAGCAGATACGCCGGGCATCCGACCGGATGGACGGGCGGCTCCACCTTCTGCCGTGGATGAACGCCGAAGACCTGCGGGCGTTCACCGCATCTGCCGACGTCGGGGTCCTCCTGTACCGCAACAGCGGGAGGAATAATTTTTACGCGGCGCCGAACAAGCTGTACGAGTATCTTTTCGCAGGACTGCCTGTCGTCTCGAGCGCGTTTCCCGGCCTGCAGGCGGTGGTCGAGGACGGAGGCTACGGCGCGTGCGCCGACCCCGCGCGTCCCGACGACATCGCACGCGCGATCACCCGGGCGCTCGCCATCGGTGCGGGAGATGAACTCGCGCGACGGTCCCGGAACCAGTGGCAGTGGAAGGACCAGGCCGACGTGCTCCGCGGCATCTATCATGAAACAACCGACCATGCTCATGCGCAGTGATTCTCTTGTCTGTTTTGCCGGCAACGACTGGTGGCTTCACAATCCGCTCACGGAAAAGCAGTGGACGCGGTACCTCGCCCGTCAGGGCTGGACGGTGCTGTTCGTCAACAGCATCGGCGTCGGCTTTCCCGGGGTGAGTTCCCCTTACATGTTCCGACGCCTTCTGCGGAAAATCCGCAGCCTCTCGTACTGGCTGAAGAAGGACGAAGGGGTATGGGTGCTGACGCCGCTGCTTCTGCCGCTCTGGTCGGTCGCATGGATACGCCGGATGAATGTGTTCCTCGTCACCCTGCAGGTGCGATACGCGATGAAACGGGCGGGAATGAAGCCCGGGATCTTCTGGGCGGGACTGCCGACGGCGGGGCTGCTGCGGCGGCACATCCCGCATCGGAAATGCGTCTATTACGTGCAGGACGACTATCCTTCGTACTCGAGTTTCGACCATCAGATGTTCATGCGCATCAACGACGATCACGACGAAATGCTCCGCGCCGCCGACGTCGTCATCTGCGCGTCGATCGGCCTCGCCGAGCGTGAAGCGAAGATCGCGCGGCATGTCGAGTACATTCCCCAGGGTGTCAATCCGGTGTTTCTCAACGCCGCGCTCGACGATGACGCGGAAGTGCCCGAGAAACTTCGCGGCATCCCGCGTCCCATCATCGGATACTGGGGATCGCTGGAATCCCTGCACGACAGGGACACGGTGCTTGCCCTGGCAAAAAAACATCCCGAATGGTCGTTCGTTTTCTTCGGGAGGAAAATGACGGACGTCTCCGAACTCGAAGCCCTGCCCAACGTGCACTATCCCGGCTTCCTGCCGATCGAGGAGATTCCGCGGCACGGGGTGCATTTCGACGTGGGTTTCATCAGCTTCAAGCAGACCGACTACACGATGTACGGCTGTCCGATCAAGTTCCGGGAGTATCTCGCTCTCGGTCTTCCCGTGGTCGCACCGCATATCATCGAAGTCGAACGGGCGTACGAGGGCGAAGGACTCACGGCCCTGAACGTCGAAGAGTTCTCCGCGCGCTTCCGTGAAGCGATGGAGAGCGACAGTCCCGAACGTCGTCGCCGCCGCCGCGCACTCGTCGCGGAAGAAACCTGGGACGCGTCAAGCGAGCGTGTCCGTGTGGTGCTCGAACAGCTGGAGGATGAGAACTGATGCCGCGTACGCCTTCCGATCTGCCTGTCACGCGGGGAGACGCCTGATGTGCGGCATCGCCGGCATGATCGGCGGCGTCGATGCGCGCGCCGTGCGCACGATGACGCAGATGCTGCAGCATCGCGGTCCCGACGACGGGGCGGTGTGGTTCGGCACCGACGCGGGTATCGGACATCGGCGTCTGAAAATCATCGATCTTTCCGACGGGGCCCGACAGCCCATGATCTCGGATGACGGCCGCTGGGTGCTGGCCTTCAACGGCGAGATCTTCAATTACCGAGAACTGCGCGAGGAGCTGCGGGCGAAAGGACACGTCTTTCGTACCGCGAGCGACAGCGAAGTGCTGCTGCATGCGTGCATCGAGTGGGGCGCGGAGGTGACCGCGCGGCTGGTCGGGCAGTTCGCCTTCGCGTTTCACGACACACGCGATCGCACCCTGCTTCTCGCGCGCGACCACCTGGGGGTCAAGCCGCTGTATTACGCGGAGTCGGAGGGCGCGCTGTATTTCGCCTCCGAGGCCAAAGCACTCGCGGCGGTGCTGCCGCATACGCGCTCGCCGCGCTACGATCTCCTCCCGCGCTACCTGGCGTTCCTCTGGATTCCGGGAGAGGAGACGCTGTTTACCGGCATCAGGAAAATGCTGCCCGGAACGCGCGCGCTCTGGCGCGACGGCGTGCTGCACAGCGAACGCTACTGGGATCCGGTCGAACGCTGGAAGGACCTGCAGGATTCACGCAGCGCTCCGGCGGAGCGTGACGACGCGCTGCGCGGGCTGATGGCGGAAGCCGTCCGCTCGCAGCTGGCGAGCGATGTCCCTCTCGGACTCCTGCTGAGCGGCGGATTGGATTCCACGATTCTCCTGGCGGAGATGGCGGCGCAGAATCACACGCCGCGGGCGTTTACCGCGACGTACGAGGCGGCGAGCAGGAAGCGCGACGTGTTTCGCGATGATCTTCCCTACGCCCGGATCGCCGCGGAGACTTTCGGCGCGTCCCTCACCGAGGAGACGCTCGAAGCCGACGTCCCCATGCTGCTGCCCGAAGCGGTGTGGCATTGCGACGAACCGCTCGCGGATCCGACCATCGTATCGAATATCGCACTCACACGCAGCGCGCGGCATTCCCTCACCGTGCTGCTGACCGGCATGGGAGCCGATGAAATCTTCGCAGGCTATCCGCGCTATCCCGCGGTGCTGTTCGGGGAGAAGATCCGCGCCGTGCCCGCGCCCCTCGTCCGTTCCGCGGCAGGGCTCGTGCAGGCCGCCGTGCGAAGCGGCCTGCTCCCGATCGAGCGCGGCCGCCGCCCGCTGCAGCTGCTCACGCATCTGCACAAGCCGTTTCAGGAGCGCTTTCTCGGCTATTCGTCGTATTTTTCCGTTTCCGGCATGCGCGCGCTGCTCGCGGATGCCGCGGAGGAGGATCTCGGCGATTCCGCCCTCTATGGATTTCATCGCGCGCTGCTGGACCGTGCGGGATCGCTGACGCCGCTTTCCCGCATGATGGCGACGGACCTCTGTACGTTTCTTCCGTATCTGAATCTCGAAAACATGGACAAGACCAGCATGGCCAACGCCGTGGAAATGCGCGTTCCCTTTCTCGATCACCGTCTCGTGGAATTCACCATGCGCATCCCGGACGACGACAAGCTGCGACGCGATACCGAACGCAAGGTGATCCTCCGCCGCGCGTGGAGCGGCCGCATTCCGCAGTCGATCCTGCACAGGCCGAAGACGGGGTACAGTCCGCCGGTACGCGGATGGATGCGCGAGGGACTGCGCGACTACACCCGCGACCTGCTGCTTTCACAGCGGGCGCGCGAACGCGGCATGTTCCGGGAAAATGAAGTGCGCCGCATGCTCGACGAGAACGCTGCCGGACGCAGCGAGTACAGCATGCATCTCTGGACGCTGCTCGTGTTCGAACACTGGATGCGGCAGTACGCCGACCGCACCGACTGGACGCCGGCGGCGGACATCGACGCGCTTCCGCAGATTTCGCCGGAGGAGGGCCGCTCATGAATCTCGCACCCGCACCGCCGCGCGGCCGCGCGCTGCTGAAAATCGTTCTGCTGGGCCTGCTCCTTGTCGGGACCGCGGTGCAGCTGCATGTCGGACTGGCGGACAACGGGGACTACACGCGCCTGATGGTATGGATGACCTCCGGGCCGAGCGGGTTCGCGGAAAACTGGCCGCCGGATGGAAGCGAGGCTTACAACCAGCGCTTCTTCCAGCACCTGCCCGCGTTCTGGAACCTCGACTTCCCCATGACGGCGCGCTGGCTCGGTTCCATCCTGCTCGTGTGGCTGCCCGGAATCATCCTCAACATGCTGCTGTACTCGACGCACACGCTCTACCTGCCCTTCATTTCCTTCATGCCGCGGCTCGCGGTGCTGCTGTTTCTGTGGATGCTGCTGCGCTGGATCGATCGCGAAGGCGGACGCAGCGCGCCGCTCCTCTATTTGCTGCTCGGACTCCCTGTGGTGTTCATGGGTTTCAACACCGAGTATGTCGCGTACTTCAGCAGCCTGTACCAGGAACCCGCGTCGCTCATCGGACTGCTGCTGATCCTTCTCACCGCCGCGTATTACAGCGGGAAAGGCGACAGCACCTGGCGTCCGTGGATTTCGGCGGCGGCGGTCTTTTTCATGACCACCGCGAAACTCAGCAACATTCACTGGGCGGTGCTCGGCGGACTCCTGCTCGTGCCGTGGGACGTGCTGGGTGCGCACGCGCGCCGGAGAGCCGTATACCTGCTTCTGATCGTCGCGGCTCCGGCGGGCTTCTCGATGCTCCAGGCCAGCCTGTATCATACGCGCACGGTCAACGCGTACCAGAGCATTTACTGCGGTGCCCTGGTGTTCAGCGACCGGCCGCAGGATCATCTCGACCGCCTCGGCATGAAAGACGGTGCGCAGTACATCGGCGATCACGCGTTCTGCGACGCCGGGCGCGAAGCGATGGAGCGCTACAAGCCGCTGATGACGCATCGCACCGTGGTCGATATCCTCGCGCACGAACCGTCGATCGCCTGGGACATGCTCGTCTTCGCCGCGGACAGCATGCAGCGCGCGGAACTGACGCACCTGTCCAAGC
>QKAF01000020.1 GCA_003246455.1 Bacteroidota bacterium | reverse complement strand
AGATGCGCCGGGCGGATTCACCGTCGACGGACACGAGCGCCAGCGTGCGCGGCCGGGGTACGACGCGGGTGATGCGTCTGATGAGGGAAACCTGAAGGAAGGAGAAACCGGGACCGCCGCTGGGGAGACCCCGGACGGGACAGGGGCGGAAACGGAGATCCGTTGGAGAAACAGCCGGGGGAATCTCTCCGACATTCCGGACTGGGATCCCGCGTTCAGCGAAACCACCTGGGATCAGTCGTTCAACGCCCGGCTGGCGGAAGTGGAGTTCGATGTCATCGTCGAGTCGCCGCGCACGGCGGAGGAGAATCTCGCGCTGGACGAAACGCTGCTCTACGCGGTGGCGGAAGGACGCCGGCGGCAGCTGTTCTGGCTGTGGGATTGGGCTGAACGGGCGGTCATCCTCGGTTCGTATCAGAGCGTCGGGGCGGAATTCGATCCCGCGGTCGCGGAACGGGAGGGCTTTCGCTTCGCGCGCCGGATCAGCGGCGGCGGCGCGATGGTGGTCGAACCGCAGCGGACGATCACCTGGTCGATCATCGTTCCAGAGTCGGTGGTGGAGGGACTCTCCTTCCGGCAGTCCTTCGCCTACCTCGACATGTGGGCGGTCCGCGCCCTGCGGGGTATGGGTATTCCGGCCAGCTACCGACCCATCAACGACATCGTTTCCCCCGTGGCGAAAATCGGCGGTGCCGCGCAGTGCCGCCGGCGCCGCACGGTGCTGCATCACGTGACAATGGCGTATTCACTCGACGGCGCGATGATGTGGGAATTGCTTCGTCTCGACAAAGAACGCACCTCGGAGAAAGCCGTGCCCAGCGCGGTGAAGAAAGTCAGTCCCATCACGGATTTCATCTCCGCGCCGCACGCCGTGGTCCGCGACCGTCTCGCCGCGGCCTTCGCCGGCATGCACCGCACACAGCCGTCGGCCGTCACCCCCGAGGAATGGACCGACGCCCACGAGCGCATGGCCTCGAAATTCACCACCGACGAATGGAAATTCCGGGTGCGGTGACACCCCCTAAACTTTGTAGGGGCGCAGCCGGAAATTGTAGGGGCGCAGCATGCTGCGCCTCTACAGGTTTCGGTCAGAATTCAGGAGTCATTTCCATCATTCGATCTTCCCATTATCCTCATCCTCTCCCCAGAACTTCCGGGGCAACACGATCCTCTTCATGCATTCGATGGGACCCAGTTCCGGACGCAGGCGGCGTTCGATCCACGCGTAAATCGTGGGGAGAACGAGCAGCGTCAGGAGCGTCGAGGTGATGAGTCCGCCGATGACGACGGTGGCGAGGGGACGCTGTACTTCGCTTCCCTGCGTGGTGTTCAGCGCCATCGGGATGAAGCCGAGCGAGGCGACGAGCGCGGTCATGAGCACGGGACGCAGTCGATCGACCGCGCCTTCCACCACCGCGCCGTCGAGATCGCGGATCTCGTGACGCTTGTGGTTGAGATGCTCGATGAGCACGACGCCGTTGAGCACCGCGACACCGAAGAGGGCGATAAAGCCGATGGCGCTGGTGACGGAGATGTTCAGCCCGCGCAGGAAGAGGAAGACGATACCGCCGGAGAGTGCGAACGGGAGGTTCGTCAGAATCAGCAGCGAATTGCGCAGGTTGCCGAACATGGTGAACAGCAGCAGGTAGATGATCAGCAGGGCGAGAGGCACGACGAGGTAGAGACGGCCCATCGCGCGCTGCTGGTTTTCGAACTGTCCGCCGTACACGAGATAGTACCCGGCGGGCAGTGAAATGGATGCGTCGACGCGCCGCTGCAGTTCCTCGACGTAGCTGCCGACGTCGCGGCCGGAGAGGTTGACGCCGACGACGATGCGGCGCTGACCCTGTTCGCGGCTGATCTGTACGGGACCCTCCACGGCTTCAATGTCCGCCAGCTGCGCGAGCGGGAGGCGGCTGCCGTCGGGCAGGGAGACGAGCAGCGTGCGGATGACGCCGATGTCGTTGCGGCTTTCGGCCGTGTAGCGCACGACGACGTCCACCCGGCGCGTGCCTTCGTACACCTCGGTGGCCGTGCGGCCGCCGATGGCGGTTTCGATCACGTCCTGCACGTCGGCGACGTTGAGTCCGTAGCGCGCGACCTTGCCGCGGTTGATCTTGATGTCGAGGTAGGTCTGGCCGGACACCTGCTCGACCATCACACTCCCGGTGCCGGGAATGGACTGCACCAGCCGTTCGATGTCGGAGGCCCGCTGGCGAAGGATGTCGAAGTCCTCGCCGAAGATCTTCACCGCTACGTCGCTCTTCACGCCGGCGACGAGTTCGTCGACGCGCATGGCGATGGGCTGGGTGAAGCCGTAGTTGATGTCGGGGTAGCGCGCCACGATGGCTTCGAGTTCGCGCTCAACATCCGATTTGCTGATGCCGTCGCGCCATTCGTCGCGCGGCTTGAGCAGCACGAAGCCGTCGGTTTCATGCAGTCCCATGTAGTCGTTCGCCAGGTCGGGACGCCCGGTCTTGAACACCACGGTGCGCACTTCGGGAATGAGCATGATTTCGTGCTGGATTTTCTTTCCCGATTCCACCGACTCGCTGAGCGCAACGCTCGGCAGGCGCTTGATTTCGATGAGGAAGGAACCCTCGTCGAGTTCGGGCAGGAACTCCGTTCCCATGAACGGCACGAGGGAAAGCGAAGCTACGAGCACGACCAGCGCGCCGAAGACGGTCTTCGCGGTATTAGCCAGCGACCACTGCAGCGCGCGGCGGTAGCGCGGCGCCAGCCAGCGGATGACGATGTTTTCTTTCGGGTTCTTTGACACCTTCAGGAACCAGCTCGACACCACGGGCACGAAGGTGAAGATGAGGATCAGGGATCCGGATCCGAGGATCGCGAAGCCCACGGCGTAGGCCATCGGAGCGAACATCTTTCCTTCCATTCCCTCGAAGGTGAGAATGGGGACGTACACCATGATGATGATGATGACGCCGAAGGTGATCGGCCGCGCGACTTCCTTCGCGCTGTCGCCGATGAGCCGCACCTGCTCCTTTCCCTCGTTCTTCTTGTCCCGCATATGCCGCACGAAGTTGTCGACAAGCACCACCGCGCCGTCGACGATCATACCGAAATCGAGCGCGCCCAGCGACATGAGGTTGGCCGAGAGTCCGAGCCGGTCCATGCCGATGAAGGTGAAGAGCATCGAGAGCGGAATCACCAGCGCGACGATGGCCGCCGCGCGCCAGTTGCCGAGGAAGAAGAAGAGCACGGCGATGACGAGAATGCCGCCTTCGATCAGGTTCTTCTCCACGGTGGCGATGGTGTTGTTGACCAGCTCGGTCTGGTCGTAGAACGAGGTGATGCGCACGCCGGGCGGGAGGGATTTGTTCACCTCCGTCACTTTCTCCTTGATGCGCGTGATGACTTCGCGGCTGTTGCGTCCTTTCAGCATCATGATGATGCCGGTGACGACCTCGCCCTCATCGTCCTTGGTCACGGCGCCCGCGCGGACCTCGGGTCCGACGGTGACGGAGGCCACCTGGCGGATGAACACCGGCACGTTGCCGACGGTCTTGACGACGATGTCGCCGAGTTCCGTCGGCTGCGTCACCAGTCCCATGCCGCGGATGATGAACGCTTCGCCGTTGTGCTCGATGAAGCTGCCGCCGGCCACGGCGTTATTGCGCTCGATGGCGTCGAATACGTCGGCGATACTCAGGTCGTAGGCCCGCAGGCGCCCGGGATCGGTGAGGATCTGGTACTGCTTGACGAAGCCGCCGAAGCTGTTGACCTCGGTGACGCCCGGAATGGTTTTCAGCTGCGGCTTGACGATCCATTCCTGTATCGTGCGCAGTTCCATGGGTGTGAAGCCCTCGCCTTCGACCACGTACTGGTAGATCTCGCCGAGGGCGGTGGAGACCGGGCCGAGCACGGGCTGTTTGACGCCGGCCGGGAGTTCGGAGCGGATGTTCGAGAGGCGCTCGGAAATCAGCTGCCGTGCGAAGTAGGTGTCCACACGGTCCTCGAACACGACGGTCACGACGCTCAGGCCGTACTTCGAAATCGAGCGCACTTCCATCACGTCGGGAATGCCGTTCATGGCGTTCTCGATCGGGAAGGTCACGAGGCGCTCGACTTCCACGGGGGAAATGTTGGGCGCCTCGGTGATGACCTGCACCTGGTTGTTGGTGACGTCGGGGAAGGCGTCGATCGGGATATCCTGCACCGAGTAGATGCCGAGACCCACGATCGTGAGCACGAAGCCGAGGACGAAGAGACGATTCTTCAGGACGAAGTCGATGATTCTGGCGCTCATGTCTCCTCCATCCTACTCTTCTTCCGCGGACAGCGAAAGCTTGTAGCGCGATTTCAGATGAAACACGCCGCCGCTCACCACCTGTTCTCCGGCCGCGATGCCGCGGGTGATTTCGACGGCGTTGTCGAACTCACGTCCGGTTTCGACGCGACGGTAGGAGAAGCTGTTCTCGCCTTTCACCACGAAGAGGTAGCGGTCGCTGCCGTCGTACACGATGGCGTCGGCGGGAACGCTCAGCACGCTGTCGCGCGCGTTGGTGCGGACGTCGAGGCGGCCGTACAGGTTCGGTTTGAGGGCGCCGCCCGGGTTCGACAGCCGCACGCGCACGGGGAGGGCGTGCGAAGCGTCGTCCACGGTCGGGGCGACATAGAAGATCGTGCCGCTGAACGTCTTTCCCGGGTAGGCGGTCGTGCTGAACACGGCCTCCTGTGAGGGCGCCAGCGCTGCGAAGTCGTCCTCGAACACGCTGCCTTCGACGGTGGCGTACTGCGTGCCGAGCACGGTGAAGAGTTCCAGTCCCGGCGAAACCGGCATGCCGGTCGACGCGTTGCGCATGCTGATCACGCCGCCGATGGGCGCGCGCAGCTTCAACTCGGGTTCATAGGCCTGCGGATTCTTCCGCAGCGCGGCGACATCCTCGGCATTCATGCCGGCGGCCTTGCAGCGCTGGAGGGCGGCGGCGGCCGAGGCCTGGGCGCCTGCGTGAGCGTTCTCCGCTTCCATCAGCTGCTTTTTCGATACCGCGTCGTTGGAAGAAAGGCCGCGCAGACGTGCGACCGCCGCTTCGGCGGTGTGCAGGTCGGATTCCGAACGGAGGAGATCGGCGATCATGTTGCCGAGTTCCATGCTCACCACCGTGGCGAGCACCTGTCCGGAGGAGACCGCCTGTCCCTGCCGCACGAGGACGCGTCCGATGCGTCCGTCGATCAGTGCGCTGACCGCGGCGATCTGGTCGGGATCCTCGATGACGCGGGCGGGAACCGAGACGGTTTTCTGTGTCTCTGAAAGGGAAGCCGGAGTGAATGCGAGCTTCATGGCGCCGGCTTCTTCGCCTGTGAGCGTGATGTCTGTGGGGGGAGTGTCGGGGGCGGTGCCGTCGGCCGAGGTGCGGTCTCCGGCGCTGTCCTGCGAATTGCAGCCTGCAAGCAGCAGGAACAGAGCGGAAAGGAGAACGAGGTGCTTCATGATTTATTCCAGAATGTGCGTGCCTGTGACGAGTTCATATTGCGCGATCGCGGCATACAGTGCCGCGAAGGCGTCGAAATACCCGACGGCGATCGTATTGGCGGTCTGCCGTGCGGCGATATACTCCATGTAGCTGATTTCTCCGCTGTCGTAGCCGAGTTCCGCGGCGCGGGAGATGCGCTCGGATTCGTCGAGGAGTTCGCCGTCGTACGCCGCGAAATTCGTCGCGGCGGTGGAGAGTCCGCTCTGCGCGATGCGGACGCTGTTTTCGAATTCCCGCATCGTGATCTCGTATTCCGCATCCGCCTGCGCGGCGGCGGCGGAATGTTCCTCGATCGATCCGCGGGTGTCGAGCAGGAACCACAGCGGCAGGGAAGCGGTCAGTTCCGCGCCCCAGTGCGCGCCGATGTCCTTGAAATCCTGCCGGAACCACGAGGCCTCGAAGCGGGGAAGGAATTCCATCCATCGCCAGGAGGCGTTCGACCGCGCGGCGTCGCGTTCCTCGCGCAGCGCGTCGCGCAGCGGCGATACGGTGGCGGCGCCGGGGGCATCCGGGAGACGCAGCGTGCGGGACGCGCGCTGGAGTTCGAGACTGTCTGCAGGGGGCGGTCCGACGCCCGGACCCGACCAGCTCATCGGCACGGTGCTCAGGGCCGCGGCCTGCGACAGGGCTGCCGCGGAGACCTGCAGCGCCCGCTGCGCCTGTTCGCGGGCGATGCGTGCCGTGGCTTCCTCGGCCCGCGCACGCGCGGCTTCGAGCGCGCTGGTCTCGCCGCTTTCGAAGCGCAGCTGCGCCTTGCGTGCGAAATCACCGGCGAGGCGGAGGTTCTCCTCCTGCAGCCGGAGCTGACGCTGCGCCGCGAACCAGGCGGTGTACGTGCGGATGATCTCCGCGCGCACCATGGCGCGGGCGAAGGCGAGACGGTGCTCGGCGGCCTGCTGCAGATGGCCGTAGGCGTAGCCGCGCGCGCCGATCAGCAGCGGAATATCGAATCCCTGGCTTACCTGCCAGACCCGCTGATTGCCGTCGCCGAGGGAAGCCCCGTTCGGGATTTCCTCTTCATGAAAAGTGAATGTCGGCGAAGGCGGCGCAATGGCCTGCAGCTTGCGTCCCCGCTGCATGTCGATCTCGGCCATCGCCGCGCGGATGCGCGGATGCGCGTCACTGACCGAGGACAGCAGTGTCTCCAGCCGCAGTTCCTGTGCCTGCGCGCCGAGAATGAAAAATGGAGTAAGAAGAATAAAGGTCAGACAGCGAATCATACCTTTGCTCCCGGACAGCTCGTAACGATAGTGTTCCGGAAAATTACGAAATATCAGGACAAAAGACACCGGAATACCTCATCCGTCCGGAGGACGAATGCCGACGCCGGTCGCAAAATAGGATGCGACATATCCGTAAAAGATTCCCGCCTTCGCATCGTCACCCCGAGTAACGATGCCCGCCACGGCTAAGTCCCGCCGCGCGGGACGGAGACGGGACGGGCAGCGCGTATCGAGGGGCGGCACCCCTAGGGGACGCACCTGGCAGAGGTCGATGCGAAGCAACGATCGCACCCCGGAGGGGTGCCACATTGCAGCCCGGGGCTTCAGCCCCGGGATCGGCGATCCGCACCCGGCCTTCCTCCCCTCGCCCTGAAAGGGCGACACGGGAGAGACGGAATGGTGCCGCCCTTTCAGGGCGTAGTGCCTCGATACGTCCCGCTGCGCGGGTCTGCTCGGCATGACGACGGGAAAAATTTCGCATGCCTCTTGACAAGCTCCTAAGAGTTTCGTATAGTTACTAAAAATTTAGTAGAACGAGGCGTCATGGCACAGAAGAAACACGAACTCTCCGCGGCGGAATGGGAACTGATGGCGGTGATATGGGAGGCCGGCGGCGCGGTGACCGTGCGGGAAGTGCTCGAGACGGCGTATCCGAACGAGGAGAAGGCGTACACGACGGTGCAGACGCTGATGAACATTCTGGTCGAAAAGGGCATGCTGCGCCGGGAGAAGCAGGGCA
Organism: Bacteroidota bacterium; assembly: GCA_003246455.1. Taxonomy (GTDB): domain Bacteria; phylum Bacteroidota; class Ignavibacteria; order SZUA-365; family SZUA-365; genus SZUA-365. The sequence goes on along the minus strand of QKAF01000020.1, from coordinate 38,265 downwards.
TGGTCAATCAGTACACGCCGGCGGTGCGGCGGGAGAAGGTGCTCGACGCGTCGATGTCCACCGTCGCCGACCGCATGTTCCGCGGCAGCTTCGGGGCCATGGCATCGTTTCTCGTCAGCCGGAAGCTGAGCGAGGAAGACGTCGCCGCGCTGCGCAGACTGCTCGACGAGCAGGATTCCGATGACGCCGGCGGGAGGGAGGGAAAGAAATGAACGCGCTGATGTCGTATCTCCAGGCGAACGCCGCGCAGATCATCAATATCTGGGTCACGATGCAGCTGCAGACCGCCGTGTTCATCCTGCTGGTGTTCGCGGTCGACAGCCTGCTCCGTGACGCGACCCCGCGCGTGCGCTACCTGCTCTGGCTGACCGCGCTGATCAAGGCGCTCGTCCCCCCGCTGCATCTTCTGCCCTCGGGTGCGAAATCGACGGTGGGAGCCTTCACGATGCCCGCGGTCGATGTCTCGGCGTATACCGCGCGGGTTTCCGCGGGAAGCATCTCGGTCGAGATCATTGCGGCGGCGCTGCTCATCGCCGCTTCCGCCGCGATGGCGTTTTTCGTGGCTGCGCGCATGCTGCAGCTGCGGCGCAGACTCTCCGGGGCTGCGGCGTTCACGCATGACGCGTGGCGCGGCGCACCGCGGGTGTTCATCTCCGATCGTGTCGATACGCCGCTCGCCGTGGGCGTCTTCCGGCCGCGCATTTTCATCACGCAGCAGACCGCCGCGGCGCCCCGCCATCTGCTGCATGCGGTGCTGCATCACGAACGCGAACATCTCCGCCGGCACGACGGTCTCGTCGCCGGACTGCAGATGCTCGCGCAGGTCGTCGCCGTGCTCAACCCCCTGGTCTGGCTCATGAACATGTGGCTGTTCCGCTACCGCGAACAGATCTGCGACGAAGCCGCGCTGCAGGCCGCCGGGCTTCCGCCCCGCGAATACGGCGATCTGCTGCTCGCGTACGCCGGATCGCGTCCCGCTCCCCTGATGCAGGTCGGGACCTGCTTCTTCGAAACGCGCCGGGGTTTCACCCAGCGCATTTCCCAGCTTTTCCATATCAAGGAGAACTATCAGATGAAAGGGAAACACCGCGTGGCGATGCTCCTCCTGCTGGCAGCCATCGTTCCGCTGTCGCTGCGCTGCAGCGATCCGTCGGCCAGTTATTACGAGGTGTGGGACACGTCATATGAATGTGTCGTCGGTGACAGCACGAGTCCCGATGCCGGACATCTCATGCTCGGCGCACCGGTGTCGGCCACGGTCCGTTACCAGAAGGAAGGGAAGATGAAGACCCAGAAGGGACCGCGCATCGTCGGAGGACTCGAGGCGCTCGCAAAGCTCGTCGAGTATCCGGAGGAGGCGAGGAAAAACGGCATCGAAGGTACGGTGGTCATACAGGCGGATATTCGGACCGACGGAAAGGTCGTCTACGCGAACGTGGTCTGCTCGGCGGATCCCCTCCTCAACGAGGCGGCGGTCAAGGCCGTGAAAGCCGTAACATTCAAGGCCGCGCGACGTAATGGAAAGATACTGATGGGTGATATGACCATTCCCATCCGCTTCAGTCTCGGAAACGAAGCGAAAGCCAAGCCCGGACCGGTTCATCCTTTCAACGAACCGATATGATCATGGATATTTTTGAAACGCTTTTCGACGTGAACGCCGCACGGCTCCTGAACTTCTGGTTCACCATGCAGCTGCAGACTGCCGGGTTCATCCTGCTGATCTGGCTGATCGAACGCGCGCTTCCCGCGCGGCTCGCAACTCCGCGCTTTCGCTACCTGCTGTGGACGACCGCGCTCGTCAAGGCGCTGATTCCCCCGGTCATCTCTCTTCCCGGGAGCAGCGGACTTCCCGCACCGTCGGTAATCCTCGCCCCGGTGGAAGCCATCGCCGGAACAACCTTCGCGGCCGATACCGCCGGAATTTCCTTCCCGGCCATCCTGCTCAGTCTGATCGCGGCAAGCTCGCTGTTCCTGGCAGCGGTGGCGGCATGGAGAGCGATCGGCCTGCGTCGTCTGCTGCGCGAGGCGGTTCCCTTCGACCGCGCCCCCGCGGGCGACTGGCCGGCGATCATGGTCATCGACGGCATTCCCTCACCGCTCGCCGCCGGCCTCCGTCGCCCCCGCATCTACATCACTCCCGCGATCGCGGAAGCGCCGCGGGAAATTCTGCTTGCGGTGCTGCAGCACGAGCGCGCGCATATCCGGCGCCGCGACGGACTGATGGTGCTGCTGCAGACCTTGGTGCAGATCGCGTATGTGCTCAATCCCCTGATGTGGCTCGCGAATCTCCGGCTTTTCCGCTACCGCGAACTGATCTGCGACGACGAGGCGATGCAGACTTCGGGAACGCTTCCCCGCGAGTATGGCCGCCTGCTGCTGGGGTTTGCCGAGGCACAGCCGTCGCGCGTCCTGCAGACCGGCACCTGCTTCTTCGAAACCCGCCGCGGCTTCGTCCAGCGCGTCAACGAACTTTTCAACAGCGGCAGCCGGACGGTGATGCAGTGGAAGCACTACGCCGCCGTCGTCGCCCTTTCGCTCCTCATCCTTCCCCTGTCATGGCACTGCGAGCGGAAAGTCACCTATACCGAGACGCTGACGGAGTATCCCGAGGATTCCCTCGCCGCCGCGCAGCCGCTCGCGTCGCCGCAGGCGTCCGTCGATTACCCGGTGAAATCGACCATGGAGTACAGCAAAAAGGATGACCTGAAATCGGTGGCCGGGCCGAGCATCGTCGGGGGAATGGATGCGCTCAGTTCGCACATCAAGTATCCCGAACGCGCGATGAAGGAGGGACTCGAAGGTGTGGTCATCGTGGAAGCGACCGTCGAGGAAGACGGCCCCGCGTCCTCGGTCCGCGTCATCAGATCCGTTCATCCGCTGCTCGATGCGGCGGCGCTGGAAGCCGTAAGATCGGTGAAATTCAAGGCCGGTTTCCGAAACGAAAGCGATATCCCGTCGACCATCACCATCCCCATCAAGTTTCGACTGAAGTAGACGCAGAGACACTTTCATTCAATTTCATTGCGGGGCACGCGCCCGGGGCAGACAGAATTCCCTCGCTTCGCACCCCGCCCGTTCAAGGAGTTTCTCATGAAATATTTCATTCTGACCATGGTACTGCTGGCCTTCGCCGCACTTCCCGCCTCCGCGCAGGATGACGCGAAGCCGAAGGTCGATCCCGCGGATTATCTCGAAGAAGTGGAAACGCCGCCGCAGATTGTCGGCGGACTCAGCGCGCTGCGCGAGCACATCGTGTATCCCGAAGCGGCGGTGAAGGAGAAGATCGAGGGAACGGTGATCGTCCAGGCGCTCATCGGGATCGACGGAAAGGTCGATGACGTGACAATCCTGAAAAGCAACAGTGACCTGCTCAGCGACGCCGCGCTGAAAGCCGTCGGAATGGTGGACTTCACTCCCGGTAAGGTGGACGGAAAAGCAGTAAAGACAAAAGTGGCGGTTCCGGTGAAGTTCACGCTGCGCTGATCAGCGTTCCGCCCGCTTACCTCCTGCCTGCCGCGGCGAGTCTCCGGCCCGCGATCTCCGACTTCCTGCCTGCCGCGGCGAGTCTCCGGCCCGCGGTCTCCAACTTCCTGTCTGTCGCGCAGAGAATCCGCCCATGGCGGATTTTCTGCTATACCAGCGACTCCTGCGTCGCATCTCTTTTCCGCCTGATCACCGCGTCGACAGACATGGGACCCGCGCCGGAGACAAGGAAAAACAGCAGGAGAAACAGCAGCAGCACTGCGAGCCAGAGGTCCGAGCCCAGCGGCTGGAAGGTGCTGTTGGTCGTGATAAAGTAGATCGCGCCCGCGACGATCGGGATCTGCGCCGCGACGGCCCACCGGGTGATGAGTCCGACCGTGATCAGCACGCTGTGCGCCATCTGGAAAATGATCACGTAATGCACGATCAGCAGCGACATGAAGTCAAAATTGTTGTCGTGCAGGACCTGCAGCGTGAGTTCCTTGTCGAGAATGAAGGTGAGTCCCTTGGCGAACAGGATGATCCCGAGCAGCATACGAAGGACGTCGAGCCATCTCGGGTGATGCGCGTCCGCCCAGGCGGAAATGGAATCCAGCAGCTTCATGAGCCCTCCGGGATCCAGAGATAAGGAGTTGTTTATTCAGAAAATAGGGGGGAAGGGAGTGAAATGCAATCTCAGTAGCTGATGCCATCAGCCATTATATTCCGAAGGTCTTGACCATTTCCCATACCAGTGCCGGCTGATGGCGCAGAGCGGTTTTGAACACTCCCCATATCGTGCGCTTGTCTTCGCGCAGCTTGAGGACGTTGGTCGCGATGTCGTCGAGCGTCGCGTCGGGAAACTTGTACACGGCGGCTTTCATCTTGTAGTACGTGTCGTGCTTCGCGCCGACTTCCTTTCGCCATTGTTTCGGATATTCATCGAGGAGCGACAGGTCGTTTTTTTCGATCGCACGGGCGATTGCCTCGCCGGCGAGTTTTCCCCCGATCATGCCGCTCGTGATGCCGCCGCCCGACATCGGGTTGACCTGGTGGGCGGCGTCGCCGACGAGGACGACGTTTCCGGTGACCATGGTGTCGATGGTGGCGGCGCAGGGAACGCCGCCCGCGACGGTGGTGAGGACGCCGGCGCCGGGGAAGCGGCGCTCGACGAATTCCTGCAGGTAGCGGATCGCCGCCTTGTTTTTCGACGCGGTGCCGCTGATGCCCACGCCCACGTTCGCCATGCCGCGCCCTTTCGGGAATACCCAGAGATAGCCCATGGGGGCGGTGTCGCTGCCGAAGTAGAATTCGCAGGCGTCGTCTTCGAGGTCCACGTTCGCGAGCGTCATCTGCGCGCAGGTCTCCATGTCGCGCATGTGCGTCGTCGTGTCGATCCCGGCCCATTTCCCCACGCGCGATTCCACCCCGTCGGCGCCCACGATCACGCGCGCTTCGACGCGGCGGGGCTCTCCTTTCCACTGCAGGGTCACACCTTTCCATGCGGCACGGCGCCGGTCGCGGTAGCCCGCGTCTGCTTCCGGATCGTCTGCGCCGGACAGGAGTCCGTCGACATAACTCTTCGTATGCAGTTCCGCCCCGGCGTCGACGGCGAGACGCGCGAGGTCGTAATCGAAGATGCGCCGCTCGAGCACGTAGCCGTGGCCGCCGAGATCCGGCTCGACCACCTGTCCCGACGGGGAGACGAGGCGGAAGCGCTTGATGGTCGCGGCGATCCAACGCGGATCGATGTCGACGATCTTCTCCAGGCTGCGGTTGCTGACGGCCTCCCCGCAGCGCACCGGCATGCCGACGTCGCGGTCTTTTTCGAGGATGAGCACCGAGGCGCCGCGCGCCGCGGCGAAACGCGCGCAGGTGCTGCCGGCGGGACCCGCGCCCACCACCACGACGTCATACCGCTCTTTCATGCGCCCCCGCTTTCTCCGGCTTGTTGAAGACCAGCACTTCGAACGGACATACCCACACGCATTTCGCGCAGTTGGTGCAGCGCTCCTCGATGATTGCGATGCGGGCCTCGTGCAGCTCGATGGCGTCTTCCGGACAGACGCCGACGCAGCAGCCGCAGAAGTCGCAGGTGTTGGGCTTGATATCGATCAGCAGCACGGTGTTTCCTTTCACGACGTGCGGGGTGAATGCCTGCGGAACGGGATCCGCGGAAGGGACAAAAAGAGAAGCGCATCGCTGCGCTTCTTCATACTCCATTGCCACGACGGAAGCACATCGGAGGTGCTTCCCGGGGTATTGCTCCGACTCAGCGAATCACCTGGATGCGCTGATGCAGAACCTCAGTGCGTCCCGACTCCTCGGTCTGCGCATGCATGGTGACGATGTACGTTCCGGCGGGGACACCAGTGGGCATCCAGTCGGAGGTGTACGATCCGGCGTCCAGGCTGCGGTCGGCGAGCACGGCCACCTGCTGTCCGAGCAGGTTGGTGACGCGCACGCGAATGTGACTGCGCTCGGCGACGTCGTATCCGACATGTGTCGCGGCGCCGTCGGAGAGGGAGACGGGGTTGGGATAATTCTGCCGCAGGGCGAATTGAAGCGGCGCGTCGACATAATGCACGATCACCGCGTCGGTGAAGTTGGTCGTGCCGTCGAAATCCACCTGCTTCAGCCGGTAGGCGAAATCGCCGTCATGCGGAACGCTCTGGTCGAAATAGATGTACTGGCGTCCCGCGGGAGAATCGCCGGCTCCTTCGACGAAGCCGAGTTCGGCCCATTCACCGGCGGCGTTCGCGAGATCGCGGCGCTCGATGTGGAAACCGTGATTGTTGGTTTCGCTTTCGGTCGACCAGCGCACGGCCACCATCCGGCCCTGCTGTGCCGCGGTGAACGAGCTCAGCTCGACCGGGTACGGCATGCAGACGATGTTGGTCACCGGATCGTAATTCTGCTGCGTGGAAACCTGGTATTCGAAGTAGTAGGTAAGCGCCGCTGTCTGGTTGTTGGCGTACACCCAGAAATCAGCGCATCCGGGAGCGGATGATTTCGGATAGAAGACGAACTCGCAGAGCGTCGGCGGAGCGCCGCGGGAAATGGACTGCGATCCGAAGTTCGGGTGATATTCCGCGTACACCGCGACATCGGGATTGATGCCGTCATTGTCCCAGGTCGCGTCGGAACCGTTGTCCCAGCCGTACTGCTGGAAGAAGCGGTTGGCGATGCTGGTATTGGCATTCACACCGAGGATCGACGGGTCATACGCGACGGCAACCGACACCGCCTCGAGGCTCATCGTGGTCATCTGCGGCGCCATCCGCGCGCCGATGCGCACTTCGTTCGAGCCGCCGAAAATGGGGTAAAGCTCCAGACTCGCTGGGGGACTCTGCGCGGCAGCAGTGGCGGCGAAGCCGAAAAGCACGAAACTGCACAACAATCGTACGTACGTATTCATATGCATGAACCACGGAATTTCTGAAGAAGCATATCACGCATTATAGCGTGCCGGATTCTGAGAAGCAAGCGAGCGGTAAGAGCATAACGGCGCCCCACAGGGGACTGCGGGACGCCGTTCAAACAGTGGGGTCAAACGCCGGCGTTATTTGCTCAGCGTCATCATCATGGTCTTGCTGAAGGTGAGCCCGCTTTCGAGTCCGGTCATCGAAACGACCGCGACGTAGCTGCCGCTGGTCAGATTCGCCGCGTCGAACTGTGCGGTATGCACGCCGGCGTCGACGGATTCGCTGACCAGGGTGGCGATCTCACGGCCGAGCATGTCGGTGACGACCAGGCGAACCTGGCTGCGCTCGGGTACCGCGTAGCGGATGCTGGTCGAGGGATTGAACGGGTTCGGGAAATTCTGCTCCATATCGAAGGACTTCGCGTCCAGCGTGTGCGCCTGCTTCGGCGGGAGCACGCCATGCGACCGCAGCCAGTTCAGCTTGATCGCGATGTAGTCGTAATTATTGATGACACCGTTGCCGTCGGTATCCATGTAGCATCCTTCCGGGGTTTCCCACGGAGCGCTGGGCTGGGCTTTCCACTCGATGTAGTCGAAGCCGCCCACGACGCTGTAGCGCGTCGGACCGTTCAGCCAGCTGCTGCGGAGGTTCGCGTCGTAGATGTACTTGTTCAGCGCGGCGCGGTCGGCATAGTTGACCAGCCCGTCGTTGTCCACGTCGCCCGGCCAGACGACGCACATCTGCGCGCCCGGAGGCAGCAGCAGAAGCGTGGCGTCCTTGGCGATGTAATCGGCGGGAATATCGCAGCTGTTATGATTGTTGAAAATCACTTCGACGCGGAAATAGCCGGTCGGCATGCTCGGCGGAAGCGGGATGGCCTCGATGCCTGTGAGGGTCTGCCCGGCGAGCTTGTTGACGGTGAAGCTGTGCGTGAAGACGATGGCGTCGGTGATGACGTTGTGGAAGTTCAGCGTGATGTTGACCGGTGCCGCCGTCGCGGGAAAGCTGACGGAGTAACCGAGATTCAGAATCCCGGGAACCTGTGCGAAGGTCGTCGGCTGAAGGTTGCCGTCGAGCAACTCGTACGTCATGGTGCCGTCGGGGAAGAAACAGTCCACATCGCGGTTCCACGAATCCGCGATTTCCTGGTCGGTGAGTGCCCGGCCGTAGATGCGGAATTCATCGATGGAGGTTCCGGCGTACATGGCGCCACCCGAACTGTAGCCGCTGATGAAAAAGCCGCTGCCGGAGATGGTCACCGTTGTGGGCTGGGCCTGCGTGACGGCGAGCACACCGTCAACGTAGGCGCGGATCACGTTCGCCGGCTTGTCGTACACGTAGTGAATGACTTTCGGGGTGTTGACGGGGATGGTGTTCGGAGGAATGATCACATCGGTGATGGGACCGCGGAAATAGAGTCCGCCCTGGCCCGCGACGCCGCCTTCGAAGCAGCGGAAGGAGGACGCGCCGACGTCACCCCACAGGTAGTTGACACCGTTGTTGGGATTGGCCGGCAGGTTCAGCCAGAAAGAAATCGTGAAGCTCGAGCTGCCGAGATTCGTGGACCAGCCCGTGACGAACTGGCCGCTGCCGGTCGGGGAAACGAGCGCGGATCCGAACTGCCCGGTGCCGCTCATCGTAAGCGCGCCGGTGATGCTGCCGTCCGGGACGACACGCGTCGCCGGATGTGCCTTGTTCACGGACACGGTCTGTCCCGTTTCGTCGAAGCGGAAATACATGAGGTCCGGACGCATGTCCTGCGCAAGGACGTTCCCGCTCAATGAAATCAATGCCGCGAGCAGGAAAATAAGATGGAGAAACCGCTTTGAGTGCGATCGCAATAGGTACATATGCCCTCCGAAAACGAATGATAATAGTACGGAGACTTCCTCTCCTGTCCTAAAACCTATGAAGGATTCCACGCAAGTTCAAGGGCAAAAAACCTGCGCCATCCGGCCTCTCCGTGCCGCGAAAAAAACGGCCGGGTCCAGGACCCGGCCGTTGATTTCGAAGGGAAGATCTGCTGGCTTATTTGTTCAGCGTCATCTTCACAGTCTTGGAGAAGGTCAGGCCGCTTTCGATGCCGACCATCGACACGGTGGCGACGTAGTTGCCACTGGGCAGCTGTCCGCCGTCGAACTGCACGGTGTGCACGCCGGCATCCACTGCGTCATTGACGAGTGCCGCGACTTCACGACCGAGCATGTCGGTGACGACGAGACGTACCTGGCTGCGCTCCGGAGCGGAGTAGCGGATGCTCGTCGTGGGATTGAACGGATTCGGGTAGTTCTGATCCATGTCGAAGGAGACGGAGGAGAAGCTGCCCGAGTGCTTTGCAGGAATCGGGGCGTTCGTGCGCTGCCAGTTCAGCTTGATGGCGATGTAATCGAAGTTGTTGATCACGCCGTTGCCGTCAGTATCCTTGTAGCAGCCGTCCGGGGTGTTCCAGGGAATCGATGCCTGCGGGGTCCACTCGAGATAGGCCAGCGGGTTGGTCTCAGCAGCGGCGAGGTAGCGTGCCGGACCCTGAAGCCAGAGTGGGCTCAGGTTGGCATCGTGGATATACTTGTTGAGGGCCGCGCGGTCGGCGTAGGACACGAGGCCGTTGTTGTCGGTGTCGCCCGGCCAGACTTCGCAGAGCGTGGTGCCCGGAAGGATGAACAGGGTCGAGGTCTTCACGGTAACGTCTTCGTAGAAGAGGCAGTTGTTGTAGACCGAGAACACGGCTTCAATGTTGTAGTAGCCGGCCGGGAGATTGAGGTTCATCGTGTGCGAACCGTTCAGGATGCCGAGCGGTTTCGACGCAACGAAACTCTCGGTGTAGGCCGGGATGCCCGATTCGTCGCCGACGCGGTAGAAATTCAGAGTGATGGGCACATCATACGCCTGGTCGAGCGGGTATGCGACGGAGTAGTTCACGGTGATGCTGCCGGGCGTGTAGAAGAACGCCTGGGGATTGCCGCTCGCGTCGGACACGGACATGGTTGCGACATCCTTGGGTACGTAGCAGCCCCAGCGGTAGGTGAGACCGACAGGGGGAACGAAGGTCGGAGAGAAGTTCGAGGAGTTGGTCGCGGTCACGGTTTCCATCGTGGAGGTGTCCCAGGTGTTGACGCCTTCATTCGCGATGCGGCGATGGAAATCGGCAGTACTGGACGCGATGCCGACATACACCGTGCGGTTTGCGACGGCGGCGCAGGGACCGTAGACGAACTCGATCATGCCAGAGGTCTCGTACATCTTGATCTGGTAGCTGTGATCCGATCCTGCGGGATTGGTGAAATACTGCATGTGCGAATATTCGATGGTCAGGACGCGGTTCGGCGCTGTACCCGATACTTCATACACGATCGGCGAAGTGGAGAGAACTTCGCTGTCGAAGTTGTAGGCGGAAAGGATACCGGCACGGTTGGTATACGAATAGTTCATCGCGTTGCCGATGATTGTGGTACCCGCGCCGAGTGCGACGTAGCCGTTGGTTCCCGGGAAGCACATGTTGAAAACCTGGCCGTTGAACGGGAAATCGAAGCCGATCGGGATCTGCCAGTAGCCGTCATCCCAGCCGCCGCTCAGAGGCGCTGCTGAGAGAGCCGTTCCGCCGGTGAGCGGCGTGTAGGTCCCGAGATACTGTTGGAACGGGAGATTTGCGACCTGGGCATGGAGGCCCTGGGTCGAAATCCCAAGCGCTGCTATAAAAGCAAGCAGCAGAGACGCCTGTTTCAATCTGGTCATAGTAACCTCAGAATGTTATATGGAGAGAAACTATACGGAATGTACATTGGCGGAGAGTACATAAGAGCTTTCGATGAGACGATTCCCTGAGTCTGCGGCTGGACGAATGACTTCAGGAGACGAAAAGCGTTCCACATCCGAATCGTGAAAGTATGTACATTCAGCGGAGAATGCAAATGAGAAAAATGTGAGGGGGGAGGCGGCAGGAAAAAAAATGGGGCCGACGCTGCCGCGCCAGCCCCGGTAGTCGGGGAAAGCCGAGTTCGGAAATTACTTGTTCAGCGACATCTTGACGGTTTTGCTGAACGTGAGACCCGACTCGAGTCCGGCCATGGTCACGGTGGCGATGTAATGTCCGCTGGGGAGCTGGCTCGCATCGAACTGTGCGGTATGCACGCCGGCGTCCACCGCCGTGTTCACCAGCGTCGCGACCTCACGGCCGAGCATGTCGGTAACGACCAGGCGGACCTGGCTGCGCTCGGGTGCGGAGTAGCGGATGCTGGTGGTCGGATTGAAGGGGTTCGGGAAGTTCTGTTCCATTTCGAACGAGAGCCCGGTGAGACCGGCGGACTGCTTCACCGCGGCGTCGTCCTGGGCGCGCATCCAGTTGAGCTTGATGGCGATGTAATCGAAGTTGTTGATCACGCCGTTGCCGTCGGTATCCTTGTAGCAGCCGTCCGGGGTATTCCAGGGAGCGCTCGGCTGCATCTCCCACTGGATATAGGTCAGCGGGTTCGTCTCAGCGTCGATGCGGAGACGCTGCGGCCCGTTGAGCCAGAGCGGGCTCAGGTTCGCATCATGGATGTACTTGTTGAGCGCGGCGCGGTCGGCGTAGTTGACGAGACCGTCGTTATCGGTATCGCCCGGCCAGACTTCGCAGACCTGCGACCCGGGAGCCAGGAGCAGAATCGCGTCGTTGACCACCACGTGATCCTCGAATCCGCAGGAATTCAGCACGGTGAAGTCCAGCTCGATGATGTACCAGCCCGGGGTCACGTTCATCGCGTTGAAGTTGTACGTTCCGCTGACGATGACTCCGGCGGGGCAGACGATACCGGAAAGCGTTTCGGTCGCGACGACCTGTCCCTGCGGGGTTTTCAGCGTGAACACGATGTTGCCGGTGAAATCCTTCAGCGGATTGCCGATTTCATACTGGATCGGAAGGATGCTCGGGACGTTGTACAGGCTCGGGGTGTCGAAGTTCGAGATCGATGACGAGCCGCCGCAGCCGAACTGCATCCACGGGAGATACGACACCGCGTACGAGTAGTTATATGTGCACATCTGGTTGTAGAGTCCGTCGCTGTAGTAGTACTGCTGACGGCCGGTACCGACGGTGCTGTAACGGTAGGCGTACGTGTAGGAATAGTCGTAGGAGGTGGTCCAGGTCTGCTGGTGGCAGGCCTCGATGATGATGTTGCTGACACCGTCCCAGATGAACGGGGTATCGAACTGGAAGGTGTGCCAGCCGGGCACGGTCCACTGACTGCGGACGAAGGGGTGGGCGACATAGCAGGCGGTATAGCCGCCGCTGTTGTCGAAGTTCGTCGGAACCGCGGTCAGAGATGTATTCTTCATGCTGATGTTGAATTCATCCACGTCCTTGATGCAGTTGTTCCAGCCATCGACATAGAATGCGAGGGAGGTCAGCGTGACGGGACCTGTCGGAATCAGGCCGATATTGGCAAAATCCTGGGGAGTGATCAGGTACTGATGGCGCGTCCGCGTATACCAGTGTGCGATCGGGGCAGTGTGCGTGGTCGTGCTCGTGGTCAGGGAATAGCCCCCGCCCCAGTCAAGCGTGACGACGCCCTGGCTCAGCACCGGGGTTGCAGTTGCGCAAAAAAGGAAGATAGCGGTAAAAACCACTAATTTGGAGAAAGAACGCATAAAATACCTCTGAAGTGATGTAGACACGAGACTCCTGCTGTCGTGATCCGCTGTAACGAAATACCGCTGTGAAAGTTCGTCACGCCAATAAGGATCATGGCATACAACAATATATTAAATCAGCACTTAGAATGGCAATAGGCTCCCCGCAACGGGGCGAAAAACAAAAAAACCGCCCAGGTGGGCGGTTTTTGCACACTAAAAGAAAGGTCGATTATTTATTGAGCGCCATCTTCACGGTCTTGTTGAAGGTGAGGCCGGACTCGATTCCAGTCATGCTTATCGTGGCGACATAACTGCCGCTCGGAAGCTGACCCGCATCGAACTGCGCCGTATGTACCCCGGCTTCGACCGTCTCGTTTGCGAGCGTGGCGACTTCACGGCCGAGCATGTCGGTCACGACCAGACGGACCATGCTCTGCTCGGGAGCGCTGTAGCGGATGCTTGTCGTGGGATTGAACGGATTCGGATAATTCTGGTCCATATCAAACGAAACCGTCGAGAAGCCCTGATCCTGTTTTGCCGGAATTGTTCCGTGCGCGCGCTGCCAGTTGAGCTTGATGGCGATGTAATCGAAGTTGTTGATGACGCCGTTTCCGTCGGTGTCCTTGTAGCAGCCGTCGGGGGTCTGCCAGGGTGCGCTCGGCTGCGCCTTCCACGCGAGATAGTCCATGCCGCCGATCACGCTGAAGCGCGTCGGGCCCTCGAGCCAGGAGCTCCGGAGGTTGGCATCGTGGATGTACTTGTTGAGCGAGGCGCGATCGGCGTAGTTGACCAGCCCGTTATTGTCGACGTCGCCCGGCCAGACGACGCACATCTGCGCACCCGGGGGAAGCAGGAGCAGCGTGGACTGCGGCGCTTCGAAGTCGGCATAGTTCATGCAGCTGTTCTTGGTATTGAAGGTCACGTCGACCTTGAAGTATCCGGTCGGCAGGTTCGCCGGCAGCGGAATATTGGTGACTGCGTCCAGGATCTGGCCTGCAAGCTTGCTTGCACTGAAGTTGTAGGTGTAGACCACGGCGTCGGTGATGACATTACGCAGTTCGACGGTGACGCCGACGTTCGATGCTTCGTCCGGATAGGCGACATTGTAGTGGATGTTGACAGAACCCGGGACGTTCGCGAAGCTGGTCGGCTGCATGTTCGCGTCGAGCAGTTCATACGAAATCACGCCGTCGGGGAAGAAGCAGCCTTCGTCATAGGCGATGCGTCCGCAGAACTGGCGCGGGTAGAACATGGATGTCGTCGCGAGCGGCGCCCAGCCGCCGGCCCAGCCCTGCGTGTTGATCTCGAGGTAGCTGTCGGAGAAGATATACGGTGCGGATCCGGTGCGGTAATGGATGCCGCCCGAGAGCATTTTCGTGATGAAGCCCCAGCGATCGCCGGGATTCATCAGCAGGTTGATGTCGAGCGGAATTTCCACCTGGGCCTGCGTCGGACTGCCCGGGGTGTTTGATCCGTACCCGAGACCGGCGATGGTCGCCGTACCCAGACTGATCCAGCCGGTTGCATTGTAGCCGGTGTTGATGTTGGGGACGTTGATGAGACCGGTGGGATTGTAGAAAATTTCGACTGTCGTGTTCTGCCCGCTGTAGGCATTGACCCAGATACGGTAGATTTTCGTCGATTTCAGCGCGGTGACCTCGAAGGCGGTTCCGTAATTGCCGTTCGTGCCGTAGAGGTCGGTAGAGAGGTACATAGAACCCTGCGCGTGGACCTGCGGCGCCTGCGCGAAGAGTCCGATCAGAAGTATCATCGCGAGAGATACTCCTGTTGAGCGTTTCAAAGTAACGTAAAGCATGAGCCCTCCGGGTGAAAGTGATGCAATTTATTGGCAGTACGTAAATTATGCCGGAAGATAGGAATTGCCTCCGACGAAATCAAGTACATACCTATGCATATCTTCACGTGTTCCGGATGCTCACACACATCGGCGGAATGGGTGAAAAATGGTGGGCAGATTATTCTCTATCCGCCCACCATGGGACAGTATATTATAGAAAGCTATTTATTGAGCGCCATCTTGACCGTCTTGTTGAACGTCAGGCCCGACTCAATGCCCGTCATCATCACCGTGGCAATATAGTTGCCGCTCGGAAGCTGTCCGGCATCGAACTCCACGCTGTGAACGCCGCTTTCAACGTCTCCGTCGACGAGTGTGGCGACTGCACGTCCGAGCATGTCGGTGACGATCAGGCGCACATGGCTCTGTTCGGGAACCGCGTAGCGGATGCTGGTCGTGGGATTGAAGGGATTCGGGAAATTCTGGTCCATATCGAAGGATACCGCGGAAAACACCGGTGTCTGCTTCGAGGAAATGATGCCGTGCGTTTTCTGCCAGTTCAGCTTGATGGCGATGTAATCGAAGTTGTTGATGATGCCGTTTCCATCGGTATCCTTGTAGCAGCCATCCGAGGTCTGCCACGGGGCGCTGGGCTGTGCCTTCCATGCCACGTAATCCAGGCCGCCTTCGACGCTGTAGCGGGTCGGACCCTGCAGCCAGCTGCTGCGCATGTTGGCGTCGTAGATGTACTTGTTGAGGGCGGCGCGGTCGCCGTAATTGACCACATCGTCGTTGTTGACGTCGCCCGGCCAGACGATGCACATCTGCGCACCCGGCGGCAGAAGCAGCAGCGTGGATTTCGGCGCTTCGAAATCCGCGTAATTCATGCAGCTGTTCTTGGTGTTGAAGGTCACGTCGACCTTGAAATACCCGGTCGGGAGGTTCGCCGGCAGCGGGATGTTGGTGACGGCATCGAGTACCTGACCCGCCAGCTTGTTGGCCGTGAAGCTGTGGGTGTACACGATCGCGTCGGTGATGACGTTGCGGAGATTCATGGTCACGCCCACCGTGGAGGCCTCGTCGGGGTAGGAGACGGTGTAATGCATGTTGACCGACCCAGGGATATTGGCGAACGTCGTGGGCTGAAGCTGGGCGTCGAGCAGCTCGTAGGAAATGATGTTATCCGGGAAGAAGCACCCTTCGTCGTACTGTACCGCGCCGCAGAACTGACGCGGGTAGAAGGAGAACGAGCCCGGAACGCTGCCGCCCCATGCCTGCGTGTTGATCGAGATATACGAATCCGAAAAGACGTAGGGCGCGACGCCGGACTTGTAGCCGACGCCCGTGCCGGAAACGGTGCGGATCGCGAAGCCCCAGCGATCACCGGGATTCATCATCAGGTTGATGTCGATCGGAATGGCACGCTCCATCCCCACGCCGCGTCCGACGCCTGCGACTGTCGCCTGGCCCAGGCTGATCCAGCCCGTGGTGTTGTACCCGCCGCTGGAACCGGGGACGTTGATCAGTCCGGTGGGGTTGTAGGAGACTTCGACCACGCAGTTTCCCGCCGAATACGTCTGCGTCCACAGACGGTAAATCTTGGTCGATTTCAGCGCGGTGACTTCGAAGGAAATTCCGGAAGTCCCGTTATTGCCTGCCAAACCGGTCGAGAGCTGAAGAGCTCCCTGAGCTGATGCCTCGCCGGGCATGGAGAAAAACGTCGCGAGCAGCAGCGCGGCCGCAAATAGCGATGTTGTCAAACGAGTAGCTGAGCGCATGGGAAACCTCATTTTACATGTTGAATACTGTATTGCGTCTACTATATAACGATTGAATCAAGAGTGAATATAATTCACAATGTTCATAAAATGCAAGGCTGAAATATGCGAATTCAGGGTAATTCTGTTGAATAAAAAGGAGTTACAGGCGACAGCGGGGTCAAAGTGAATATATTTCACGGTATTTCCGATAAACAGAACGGAATACCCTGTCCCGGAAACGTCGGAGGGCAGGGATTTCGGACCTGACCGTATCCTTGTTATTGACGGCTTCAAATACTAAGTTCATTGATCAAACCAAGCGCTGCGGCACTGGTGCCTTCAATTGAAATGACAAGCCAAGGATACAACACGTTATGTGCGGAATTGTCGGCTACATCGGCTTCAGGGAAGTCACGCCGATTGTTATAGACGGACTGAAACGTCTGGAATATCGCGGGTATGATTCGGCCGGAATGGCGGTGCTCACCAACAGTTCGGTGAAAATCCTCAAGCGCGCGGGCAAGGTCGCGGATCTCGAAACGCTGACGGAAATGCATCCCTTCGTATCGACGATCGGCATCGGGCATACCCGCTGGGCGACGCATGGCGTCCCGAACGACGTCAATGCGCATCCGCACGTCGACCAGACCGGCAGCATCGCCCTGGTCCACAACGGCATCATCGAGAATCACGGTGCGATCCGGCAGCGCCTCGAACGCGACGGAATCACCTTTCACACCGACACCGACACCGAGGCGCTCGTTCAGCTGATTTCCGCGTTTTTCGACATCACGAACAATCTCGAGCAGGCGGTGCGCCTCGCCCTGCAGGAGGTGGACGGCACCTTCGGCATTGTCGTGATTTCGAACAGGGAGCCGGACAAGCTCATCGCCGCCCGCCGGGGAAGTCCCCTCGTGCTGGGGATCAACGACGGCGAATACTTCGTCGCCTCCGATGCATCGGCCATCGTGGGACACACCCGCCAGGTGATTTTTCTCGAAGACGACGACGTCGCGACGCTCACGCGGGACGGCTACGAAGTGAAGACGCTCGGAGACGAGGTGGTCGAGCACGAGATCGAGGAGATCACCTACGACATCGAACAGATCGAAAAGGGCGGTTTCGAGCATTTCATGCTCAAGGAAATCCACGAGCAGGCGCAGACGATCATGGATTCCATGCGCGGACGCCTGATTCTCGAGAAGGGCACGGCGAAACTCGGCGGTCTGCGGGAGGTCATGCCGGTGCTCAACAACGCGCGACGCATCATTATCACCGCGTGCGGAACGTCGTGGCATGCCGGACTGGTCGGCGAATACATGCTCGAACATTACGCGCGCATCCCCGTGGAAGTCGAGTACGCGTCGGAATTCCGCTATCGCGACCCCATTATCCATGAAGACGACGTGGTCATCGTCATCAGCCAGAGCGGCGAAACCGCCGATACCCTGGCCGCGCTGCGCGAAGCGAAGAAGCGCGGCGCCACGGTGATCGGCATCTGCAACGTCGTCGGCAGCACCATCGCACGGGAGACGCACGCCGGGGTGTACATTCACGCGGGTCCCGAGATCGGCGTCGCGTCGACCAAGGCATTCACCTCGCAGCTGGTCGCGCTTTCGCTGCTCACGCTGATGCTGGGGCGCAACCGCGGCTTCATCAGCATCGACGAAGGAAAGCAGTTCGCCGAGGAACTCCTTGCGATTCCGGACAAGGTTTCGGAAATCCTGAAAGACACGTCCGCGGTGCAGGAGCTTGCCAGCAAGTACGCCGGCGCGAACAACGCGCTCTACCTCGGTCGCGGCTACAATTTCCCCGCCGCGCTCGAAGGCGCGCTGAAACTGAAGGAAATCTCCTACATCCACGCCGAAGGATATCCCGCGGCGGAAATGAAGCACGGTCCGATCGCGCTCATAGACGAGAACATGCCGGTGGTATTCATCGCGCCGCAGGACCGCATTCACGAGAAGGTGATCAGCAACATCCAGGAAGTGAAGGCGCGGAAGGGGCAGGTGATCGCCATCGTCAACCATGAAGACGACGTGATCAGCCAGATGGCGGGACATATCCTCTGCATCCCCCGGACGCTGGATTTTCTTTCTCCGCTGCTGACGAGTATTCCGCTGCAGCTTCTGGCCTACTACATCGCCGTTCACCGCGGCTGCAATGTCGACCAGCCGCGCAATCTCGCGAAGAGCGTGACCGTAGAATAACAGGGCAGTATGCCGGAAATCACCATCGATATGGCTCCCGCCGCAGCAATGGATGAAGTCTCCATGGTCCGGGAGATTCTCCGCCTGAAGGAGGAGATGAACGCGGTCATCCTGGCGCATTACTACCAGGACTCGATCATCCAGGATATCGCCGACATCCGGGGCGACAGCTACGAGCTGTCGCGGAGGGCGCGCGAAGTGGACGCGGACGTGATCGTGTTCGCCGGCGTGCATTTCATGGCGGAAACCGCCAAAATCCTCAATCCCGGCAAGACCGTCCTGCTTCCGGATCTGAACGCCGGATGTTCGCTTGCCGAAAGCGCGCCGGCGCACCTGTTCCGCCGCTTTCGCGCGATGCATCCCGACCATCTTGCCGTGACGTATATCAACTGTACGGCGGAGGTGAAAGCGCTCAGCGACATCATCTGCACGTCGAGCAGCGCAGAAGCGATTCTCGAGAAAATCCCGGCGGAAATCCCGATCCTGTTTTCCCCGGACAAGAATCTCGGGGCGTACGTGCGCGGCAAGACCGGCCGGCAGATGCTTCTCTGGCAGGGGGTGTGCACGGTGCACGAACAGTTCAGCGAAGAGCTCATCCGCGAACTGCGCGCACAGCACCCGGAAGCGGAAGTGATCGCCCATCCCGAATGCGAGGGAGCGGTGCTGCGGCAGGCCGATTTCATCGGCTCCACCAGCGCCCTGCTCCAGTACGTCGTCGACCGTCCCGCGACGCGTTTCATCGTCGCGACCGAGGCCGGGATCATGCACCAGATGCAGAAACGCGCGCCGGAAAAGGAATTCATCGCCGCGCCCCCGAATAACGGCTGCGCCTGCAACGTGTGCGATTATATGAAAGTGAACACGCTCGAAAAACTGTATCTTTGCATGCGCGACCGTACGCCGGAAATCGTCGTACCGGAAGACATGCGCCTCCGCGCTCTGCGCCCGATTGAGCGCATGCTCGAAATGGCACAGGGGGACGAGGAAGCGGCGCGCCGCGTACTGGCGGAAATTCCGCTTCCGTGGAAGGACGCCGCCATCGGAATGGATTTGTAGAATAACATTCTCAATCGTTTTCATCAGATGAGGTTGGTATGAAAAAACTGCTCCCGATTCTTCTGCTGATGCTCTTTGCGGCAGCCAGCAGCCAGGCGCAGGTCGTCGACCTGTTCTACTATCAGGCAGAACAGAATTTCGTCCTGCTCAACGCTCCGGTAGGAACGATGATGCTCACGCGCTTCGAGGTGGACCGCCCCGCGTCGCTGCATGAGATCAACGCATGGTTCTACACCGAGCAGGCCGCCAGCGACAGCGTCCTGGTGTATCTCTTCGGCCGCGAAGGCGGCGGCGAATACCCGCTGCTGCTCGCGCCGCTCGTCACCTTCAAGGCATTCATTCCCGTGGGCTCGAATCTCATTCGTTTCCCCTTCAGCGGAACGCTGCCGCATTTCAATCGGCCGACCAGCTTTTTCGTGGGCGTGATTCCCCTCGGATCCAACCTCCGCGTGCGCATGGACAACTACCTTCAGACTCCGACCTGCGCGACCGCAGAAGGCGACACGATGTACACCAGCTCGTACTGGCAGCCCCTGCAGCCGCCGTACATCCCGTACAGTTCCCGCTTCGCCACCGGCATGGCCATCAACAACTGGTACATCGGCGTGAAGGTGGAATACGACGCGCCGGGCCAGAGCCTGTTCACTGAAAGCACGCTCATTGCCGGCCTGAACATGATGCCCGAGGGCATGCGTCTCAGCTGGGGCGATTTCGACAACGACGGCTATCAGGACCTGCTCTACGGTTCGAAGCTGATGAAGAACAACGGCAACGGGAAATTCACGAATGTCGCGGCGAACGTCGGCTACGACGGCGGCAGCGAAATCAACATGTTCGCCGATATCGACAACGACGGCGATCTCGACATCGTCTGCCAGCCCGACGCGCTGCTGTACATCAACGACAACGGGATGTACGTCAAGGACACCGAACCCGGTTTCGGTACGGGACGCAATACGACCGCCATGGCGTTTGCGGATTACGACGGCGATTTCTTCCTCGATCTCTTCGTCGCGCACGGCGAATACATGTATCAGAAAAATCCCTCCAACCCGAACGACTCGGCATTGATCCGCGGCGCCGCCCATGAAGGATACTTCTACGGCAACACACAGAACGGGAAGTTCCGCGACATCAAGGGACAGGTGCTCGGCGGCTACCGCGCCGGACAGTACGGCCGCGATCCCTACGACCAGACCAAGCTGGTGACGGGCTACCGTCCGATCACGGGTGTGAACTGGGCCGATATCGACGGCGACGGCGACCTCGACCTGTACTGCACCAACAACCGCCTGCAGCCGAACTACCTGTTCGAAAACCAGGGCAACGGCTTCTTCCGCGAGGTCTCGCAGCTGCACAATCTGCAGGGTGTGCTGAAAACCGATCCGAATTACATCGGCCTGTTCGGCAATTCCCGCGGCTGTGACGTTGCCGATTACGACAACGACGGAGACGTCGACATCTTCATCGGCGAGGGACTCGAGAAGTTCCGTCTCGGCGCGGGCGACCGCACCGCCGTGTGGCAGAACAGCGGCTTCCCCAATGCGACCTTCACGCAGGTCAGCAACACCGTTTCTCAGCTGGCCTTCGATCTCTACAACGCCGACGTCGCCTGGGGCGATTTCGACAATGACGGCCTCTACGACGTCGCGATCACGCCGGGTGAAAACTGCTTCAACGGCTACCTGTACAAGCAGAATCCCGACGGCAGCTTCACCAACATGACCTTCGAAGCGGGAATCGACGCGACCAACAGCCTCGGCGTGGTCTGGGTCGATTACGACAATGACGGCGATCTCGATCTGAGCATCGCGACGGAAACCGGCGTCAAGCTGTATCGCAACGATATGGTCGGCCTGGGCAACTGGGTCGAGTTCGATGTCCGCAGCAAGACCAAGAATATCTATTCCGTCGGCGCCAAACTGCAGGTCATCGCGGGCGCCAATACCTGGACGCGCTGGATCACCATCGGCAAGGGTGCCGGTTCGCAGTCACCGCTGGTGCAGCATATCGGTCTCGGTGCGACCGCCGCGGTGGATTCCGTGGTCGTGACCTGGCCGGACGGCTCGACGATGTCGATGCTCAATCCCGATATCAACATGCGTCACACCATGATCGAACCGAATCCCGTATCGGTCGGCAGCGATCCCGCGGCCCCGGCAGGACTGCAGCTCGATCAGAACTATCCGAACCCCTTCTCCCGTACGACGTCGAACGTGACCAGTATTTCGTACACGGTCGCAACGGCCGGTGACGTGCGTCTGCAGGTGTTCGATACGCGCGGCGCCCTCGTCCGCACGCTCGTCAGTGCGCGCCTCGAAGCAGGCACGCATGTGACGCAGTGGAACGGTCTCGATGACGCCGGCCGCGCGGTGGCCAGCGGTTCCTATCGCTACACGCTCACCATGGACGGACGCACCGCGTTCCGCAGCCTGGTGGTCGTCAAGTAGCTTTTCCAAGTCGGAAAATTTCGATACTATAACGGAGCCTTTCGGGGCTCCGTTTTTCTTTCCCACTGCCGACGATTCATGAGAATTTCCCTTTTCGTCCTCATTTTCGCCCTATTCGCCGCGTCGACGCTGCACGCGCAGCTGTATCCGCACGGAGCGCTGCGCCTCGGCATCACCGGCGGCGTCAACGTCGGCGGCGAGGAGGCGACACTGAAGTATGCCGAGTATTCGATCCATCCCTACGGGACGATGACGGTCGAGCATTTCCTCGAAAACGATATCGCGGTGACCGCCTCCCTTTTCGCAGGGACCCTCTCGGCCGACATCAGCGGGCGCGCGCAGTTTCCCGCGTATGGAACGACGCTCATCACCGGCTACAACGCCAAGTACTACGGTCTGTCGGGCGGAATGAATTTCATCCTGCCGACCTTTCTGCGGCTGACGCCGATGGTGCGTCCGCGGCTCGGCTTCCTGGTGCATCAGACGCGCGTCGACGGTGCGAACGGCTTCGAGGAGCGGATTTCCCGGGCAGCCCTGACCTACGGACTCGGCGGAGGCTTCGAGACGCCGCTGTCGCCGACCGTCGCGTTCACCTTCGGATACGACCTCGTGCTGACCAATACGGACGATCTCGACGGACTGCGGTCCGGCGATAAAAACGACGCCCTGTCGGTGTTCACCGCGGGCATCAGCATCCTCATCAACCCGGGCGGGGAACCCGACCGCCTCCGTCATCCGAAGGAGGAACGGTTCAGCACGCTGCAGTCGACCGCGATTCCTGCCGCGCAGCGCCGCGTACGGCCGATCGATCCCGGTGCCGTTCGCGATACGAGCGCCCTGCAGCCGTCCGTGGCCGCTGAAGCACCCTCCGCCGGGGAAGATGCGGAGGCGCCGCCGGTGTCGGCAGAAGAAGGCAGCCCCGTACCGCTGCAGTCGCTCGCCGATACCCGGGAGGAAGCGCCGAAGGAGCTTCGCGGCCTGACGCTCAATCCGAAGCGCGTGGCCGTGCCGGAGGAATCGGCACCGGATGCCGAACGCCAAGGCCTGCAGCTGTTCACCCAGCTTTCCATCACGCCGATCAAGCGCCTGAGCGACCTCGAGGAGGATCCCTCGCTCCTCACTTTCCGCGCGTCGCAGACCGGCAGCGACCCCATGCAGCTCAAGTGCTATGTGGAAATGCTGCGCGACGGCGTCACGTTTTACCAGGGGAACGTCGATCTCCTGCTGGACGGGGAGGAGACCACCTTCGATGCCGAGCATTTTCTCAAACTCAAGCAGCTGATCGACTTCAATGACGGGTACGCGCTCCTTCCGCGCGGCAATTATCTCATCCGCGTCTCCACGGTCGCGTGGGATCACGATCTGAGCAGTCTCAGCAAGGCGAAATTCCTCAATGTGGACCTGCGTCCGATTTTCGGTGCGAAAGAGGAGGAAGCCCGCGAGGTGATCGTCAGCAAGGCCGTCGACGTCGCGGCGGAAGGGAAGAATGAACTGCTGGTGAACTTTTTCCAGGCGACCCCGGCAGCGGCCGAGCGGATCCGTCTCGAGAAAAAAGAGCCCGAGCGCATGCGCGCGTCGCTGGCGCTCGCACCCGTCTCGATGACCGGCACCGTCCGGGAGCATTACCTGTCCGAGGAAATCGAGAACTCCCTCAACGAAGCGCTGAAGCTGCAGAGCATCGCCGGCAGCGTCGGTCGCGCACAGAACCTGAAGGTCACGCTTTCGGAGGTGTTTTTCCCGATCGACAGTGATCTGCTCAACCAGGAATCACGCATCATTCTCGACAACGTCGCGCGCCTCCTCAATCAGCATCCGGAGCTGTTCGCGGAAATACGCGGATACGCGAGCGATGTGGGCGATGAAAGCTATAACGAGATGCTGGCGTCTCGCCGGGCGCAGCGCGTCCTCGAGTACCTCGTGCGGCAGAAGATGCACGCGTACCGGCTCATCCTCGGCGACGTCGGCAGGCAGCAGATCTCCGCCGCCTCGGGCGATGACGCACGTCTCGGGCGGAGGGTGGAAATCATCCTCAGAAACCGCGGCATGTAGGTTCTGCCACTGCCGCGGGTCTTTCGCGCGCCGGCGGTCAGCTGCGCAGGAGCTGATGCGTCCGATCGGCGAATTCCTTCGCCGCGGCTTGGTCGACGGGGGCGACCGTGATGCGGCCGACCTTGATCGCCGTGCCGACGATCACTCCGTGCGCGAGCGTGAACGTTTCCGCGAGGGTTTCGAGGCGCACGCCGCTGCCGACGAAGACCGGCGCCGCGGTACTCGCGGTCGCGATCTGAACGTCTTCGAGATCCGCTGCTTCCCCGGTGCCGCTGCCGGAAATGATCACGCCGTCGGCCAGGCCGCGTTCGACGGTATCCCGGACGGCATTCGACAGGGAACTGGGAGCAAGCGGTGTCCCGTGCTTCACCCACACATCCGCAAGAATGGAAATTCCACGCGCATCGATCATGCGGCGATAGCGGAGCGTCTCGTCCGCGCGGCCTTCGATCAGACCCTGATCGGTGACCATCGCGCCGCTGTGGACGTTGATGCGGACGAACCGCGCTTCGGTCGCGGCCGCGATCGCGAGTCCGCCCTCGGCGTCGTTGCGCAGAACCTGCACGCCGATGGGGATGGTGATTTCCCGCTGCAGCGCGGTGATGATCGCGGTCATTTCCGCCACCACATGCTTGCCCGCGTCGTTCTTCGCGTACGGCGAATCGCCGAAATTCTCGACAAGTACCGCGTCGAACCCGGCATCCTGCAGGATGCGCGCGTCCGCGATGGCACGGTCGTACACGTGCTGCCGCGAGCCGCCGTACGCCGGCGCACCGGGAAGCGGCAGAAGATGGGTCATGCCGATGAGGCGGATGGAAGTGAGGAACTGTCGCTGAGCCATGATGACCTCCTTTTCTGAAAAGGATGGGCTGTCAGCCCCGTCCTCGTTTGGAGGATGAACCTGGCGATTCATCCTCCGGAGGGGGGAAAGGACGATCCGGGACTCGCCCGGAAGAAAAAGGGAAAAGGACTAGAAATTCACGGATTCTCCGTACGCGGCCGCGGTGGCTTCCATCAGGGCTTCGGAGAGCGTCGGGTGCGCGTGCACGGTTTTAATCATTTCGTGTTCGGTGGTTTCGAGCGTGCGGCCGAGCGCGGCTTCGGCGATCAGTTCGGTGGCTTCCGACCCGATGATGTGCGTGCCGAGCAGTTCACCGTATTTCGCATCGTAGATCATCTTCACGAAGCCCTCGGGGTGTCCCGAGGCGACCGCCTTCCCGGACGCGGTGAAGGGGAACTTGCCGATCTTGACTTCGTAGCCGAGTTCCTTCGCTTTCTTCTCGGTCAGACCGACGCTGGCCACCTGCGGCTGACAGTACGTGCAGCCGGGGATGTTCTCATAATTGACGGGCACGGGTTCTTTCCCCGCGATGGCTTCGACGCAGGTGATTCCCTCGGCGGATGCGACATGGGCGAGCCAGGGCGGACCGACCACGTCGCCGATGGCGTAGACGCCCTCGACGTTCGTGCGGTAGTATTCGTCCACCTTGATGTACCCGCGGTCGAGCGTGATGCCGAGTTCCTCGAGACCGATGTTCTCGACGTTGCCCTGCACGCCGACGGCCATCAGGGCCATGTCGCCTTCGAGCACTTCCTCGCCTTTCTCCGTCGCAACGGTGACCCTGACGCCGCTGTCGGTCTTCTCGATGCTCTGCACGCGGGTCTTCGTTTTCATGCCGATTTTCTTCTTGCGGAAGCTGCGCTCGAGTTCCTTGGATACATCCTCGTCCTCGATGGGAAGGATGTGATCGAGCATCTCGACGATGGTGACGTTCGTGCCGAGGGCGTTGTAGAAATACGCGAACTCGACGCCGATTGCGCCGGCGCCCAGGACGATGAGGGACTCGGGGCGATTCTCCAGCGACATCGCCTCGAAGTAGGAGATGACCTTCTGCCGGTCGATTTCGATACCGGGAATGCTGCGGGGACGCGCGCCCGTGGCGACGATGATGTGCTTCGCCTCGATCTCATCGAGCTTGCCGCCGTCGCGGTCGAAGGTGCCGACGCGGTTCTTCGCGAGCAGCTTCCCGTAGGCATCGATATGCGTCACGTTGTATTTCTTGAACAGGAACGCGACGCCCTTCGACATGCGGTCGGCGATGCCGCGGCTCCGCGCGATGATTTTCGAGAAATCGAAAGAGACGTTGTCGAATTTCAGTCCGTAATCCTCTGCATGCTGCACGGTCTCCCAGATCTCCGCGTTGCGCAGGAGGGACTTGGTCGGAATGCAGCCCCAGTTCAGACAGATGCCGCCGAGATGCTTCGCCTCGACGCAGGCCGTCTTGAAGCCGAGCTGTGATGCGCGGATCGCCGCGACATATCCTCCGGGACCGCCGCCGATTACAACAACGTCAAATGATTGTGCCATTTCTATAAATCTCCACTCGATTCGTAATGTGACAGATAAGCTTTTTCCGCATGGGGGACTGCCTCCCGTGGAAGCAGCGTCGCGCGCCGCCGTCCGGCGCACTGCGCCTCGCCTCGGGACTCAGCCGAGTGCTTCGCGACTCAGCCGAGCGCGTCGGGATTGAACGTGCCGGGCAGCGCCGAATGACGCTCCTGCGTCAGGGCCGGCTCGAGTCCGATCAGACGCGCATACACCGTGAGCTGTCCGCGATGATACATTTCGTGCTCGATCGCATCGATCAGCAGGGTCAGGCGCGTTTCCTGGGTGCCGTCGGCCTTCGGAACGAGCTGCATCATATGCAGATCGCCGAGTTCCTGCAGGCGTGTTTCGGCGTCGCGGAACTGCTCGACGAGCAGGTTGACGAGCTTTTCCTGCGAATCCGCGCGCGTGATGTTGGGCGCGTAGACATTGGCCAGCTGCGAAAGACTCGCGCGGTCGAGGTTGGTGTCGGCGCGTACCAGTTCTTCGACAGTGATGATGGACAGCTCGAGAATGTGATGGACAATGTCCATGATGCTCCGCGTCTCGAGGGTCGCGCGAAACGTCAGCCGGGTCTGCGGAATGTTCGAGACTTCCCTGATCAGGCCGCGGCGGATGGAATACCACCTCGCGAGTGTTTCATCAAGGAGTGTTTTTGACGTTGCCATGAGCTTCCAGGATATTGAGAAATTTATCGCTATCAAATGTACGCAACACGGGGCAAAAGCGCATTCCCGCAGGGGCAGGACACCGCCGCCGGGCGGCGCGCCCGCGTTTCGCGGCTTATCCCGCGGCGGAGAGTGATGCGACCGTGTCCGGATGCGACATGAGCGCGCATTCCCATGCCAGGGTCATCTCGCCGCTTGCGAGCGCGGTCTGCGTGCACCGCTGCAGCCGCCGGCATATCTCCGCGGCGTCGAGGGACCCGCGTTTCCAGTCGCCCATCAGGGCAATCAGCGCCCGGTGTGCCCGGGCCATGCGCAGTTCCACCTCGAACATGTCCGCGGCGGTCTCGTCGGGAACGATGGCCTGCATGTCTTCCAGCCAGCGGTGCAGAATCTCGCCACTGTCGGGGAGCTCCAGCGCAGCTGCCAGTTTGGCGAGGTCGCTGCCGGTGAGCAGCGCGCTCTCGCGGATGTGCGTCGGCAGCGCGTCGATGCCGATGCCGTGATGCGGAGGCTTCGGCAGTTCGAACAGGGCGTCCCCATTGGCGCGAAGGTACCAGTTGAGTCCCATGCGCGCGACGAGATCGAGGCGCCGCGGATCGATGCGGTCGCCCTCGAAGGCCGATTCACGGACGTGGAACATGACCACCTCGGCGATCATGAGATTCCCGCTGCCCGGGAGGCCGCCGGTGTCGTAGTGATGCAGAAGGCGGCATTCCATCACGAAGGGCGATTCGGCCACGCCCGAGGGCGCGATCAGGCTCGAGGGCAGGCGGGTGAAACCGGCCTTCACGAATTCGTCGACGCCGCGTGCAAAGTCGCCCGATGCCAGGCTGACCTGCTCGACCATCGCGTGCGAAACGGCGGAAACGGCGAATTCTCCGGTATCCCGGATGTTCTCGAACGTGTGTTTCGGCGTGCCGTCCTTCCCGCGATATGCCGGCGAGACGACGATCACCGGGGGATTCGCACCGAACGCGTTGTAGAAACTGAACGGGGAAAGGTTGTGCCGTCCTTCGCCGTCGACCGTCGACACCAGGGCGATGGGCCGCGGAGCCACGCCGCTGAGGAGAAGCCGATGGACGAACGGGACGGGATGTTCTTTCGGATTGATGGACTTCATTTCCACTGCTCCACGGTGTTGATCAGGAAGCGCGGCGCGTGAACGGCGCCTGATTCGTGAGATTAACCGACATGCCTGACGGCATTTTCCAGGCGGCCGAGCCGGTCGATTTCGCAGACCACGACGTCGCCGTCCTTGAGCCACCAGGCGGGATCATAGACTTTCGAGCCGTTGAGTTCGAGAAAACAGCCCGTGCCGACGGTGCCGGATCCGATCACGTCGCCCGGATACAGCGTCACGCCATAGGACGCGCGTTCGATGATCTGCGCGAAGGTCCAGCTCATGTCCTTCACGTTGCCGCGGCTGACCTCCTCGCCGTTGACCGTGCAGGTCATCGCGAGATCGTAGCGGTCGCCCGCTTCGCCGGGGATGCGCACGTCGTCGAGCTCGTCTTTCGTGACCATCCAGGGTCCGATCGACGTCGCGAAGTCCTTGCCCTTGGCCGGACCGAGATTCAGCTTCATTTCGTGCATCTGCAGCGCGCGCGCGCTCCAGTCGTTCATCACCATGTAGCCGGCGATATAGTCGTCCGCCTCCGCTGCGGAGATATTGCGGCCTTCCTTCCCGATGACGATCGCGCATTCGAGTTCGAAGTCGAGCTTGTCGAGATGCATGTCCATCACCTCGACGTCGCCGGGGCCGGTCACGGCGTTGTGATTGGTGAAATAGAAAATCGGAATCTCGTCGAATTCCGGGATCATCTCGACGCCGCGGTTGCGGCGGGCTGCCTCGACGTGCTGACGAAACGCGTATCCGTCACGCATCGAGGTCGGACGGGGAACGGGGGCGATCAGACGGACGTCGGCAAGCGGAAAGGCGATGGTCTCGCCTTCGACCACGGTGGGACGTCCCGCTTCGCGGAACCAGGCGTCGACTTTTTTCGCCGTTTCGAACGCCTCGTCCCCGGCGCGCAGGAACGCATTCATTTCGTTGGGCAGCAGGTCGCTGAAATCCTTCTGCGTGTATCGCTGCATCGTGTGCGCGGCCTGAAGGTCCATGACCATATCGTCGACCAGGATGCCGAGCAGGGCGCGTTCCTGATATTCGAAAGTGACGAGCTTCATTCTGTTCTGTTCTCCTCTTGGTTAAGCCGGCTCCCACCGGCGGTTGTCGAGAATCAGGTCCATGGCGATGCCGCGGCCTTCCTCGTCGATCTTGTAAAGGGGCATGATCTTGCTCGCGTGCACGATGGCCATGTCAAGGCCTGCCTCGCAGGCATAGTGCAGGAACACCGAGTTGAGTACATGCCGCGCATGGGGATTGAGTCCGAACGAGACGTTCGAGACACCGAGACTCGTGAAGCAGCGCGGCCATGCCGATTTGATCATCCGGATGGCGTCCACGGTCGCGATGGCCGAGCGGCGGAATTCTTCATCCCCGCTGCCGAGCGTGAAGGTCAGCGTGTCGAAAATCAGGTCTTCGTCTCGCATGCCGAACTTCCCGGTCGCCAGTTCACGGATGCGTGCCGCGATCTCGAACTTCTTCTCCGCGGTCTTCGCCATGCCGTTTTCGTCGATCGTGAGGGCGACGACTGCGGCACCGTACCTCTTGCACAACGTCAGAACCTGCGCCATGCGTTCCTCGCCGTCCTCGAGATTGATCGAATTCACGATGGCCTTGCCCGCGTAATGCTTGAGCGCCTCCTCGATCACGTCGACTTCGGTCGAATCGATCATCAGCGGGATGCTTGCCTGCGTGTTGAATCGGGAGACCACTTCCCGCATGTCGCGGCGCTCGTCGCGGCCCACGTAGGCAACGCAGACGTCGAGCAGGTGCGCGCCTTCGCGGATCTGCTCCCGGGCCATGGCGACCATGTCGTCGTAACGCTCTTCGAGCAGCAGTTCACGGAATTTCTTCGATCCGTTGGCGTTGCAGCGCTCGCCGATCAGGAGAGGCGGCGGATCCAGGTGCATCGGCACCGGCGCGTAGAGCGAGGAAACCATCGCGCTGCGGTCGATTTCCCGCGCGGCGGGACGCAATTCCCGCGCAAGCGCCGCCAGCCGGGCGATATGCTCGGCCGTGGTGCCGCAGCAGCCGCCGATAACCGCGACGCCGAGTTCTCCGACGAAGCGGCGCATGTACTGTTCGAGTTCGTCGGGCGTCAGCTTGTAGCAGGTGTGTCCGCCGATGTTCTCCGGGATGCCCGCGTTGGGCATCACGAAGACGGGACGCTGGGAGTTCTGACAGATATACCGGAGGTTTTCCTCCATCTCTTTCGGACCCGTCGCGCAGTTCATGCCGAAAACGGTGACGATGTCGTAGGGATCGACGGTGGTCACCGCGGCGCCGATCTCCGTCCCCATCAGCATCGTGCCCATGGTCTCGATGGTGACCGAGACGATCACCGGAACGCGCGTCTGCGTTTCCTCGAAATACCGGTGGATGGCGGCCAGCGCCGCTTTCACCTGCAGCATGTCCTGGCAGGTCTCGACGCAGAGCAGGTCCGCGCCGCCCTCGATCAGACCGGCCGCCTGCTCGTGGAAGGCGTCCCGCATTTCATCGAACCCGATGTGGCCGAGCGAGGGAAGCTTGGTCGTCGGTCCCATGGACCCTGCGACGAAGCGCGGGTGTTCCTCGGTGCTGTAGGCGTCGGCCATGCGGCGTGCGATGGCGGCGGCTTCGAAATTGAGCTTGTAGGCGAGATCCGCGATGCCGTACTCGGCCAGCACGATGCTGGTCGAACCGAAGGAATTCGTCTCGATGATGTCGGCGCCCGCCTCGAGAAAGTCGCGATGGACGTTCTCCACGGCGGACGGCTTCGACAGCACGAGGTATTCGTTGCAGCCTTCGAGCTCCGCGCCGCCGAAATCCTCGGCGGTCAGATTCTGCGTCTGCAGGTTGGTGCCCGTGGCGCCATCAAAGACGAGCACACGGCGATTCATTGCGTCGAGAAAGCGTGTATTCATGTTTCTTCCGGAGTTGCGACCTGTACCGCAACATATGAAATTTTGACGGATATCCCCATATTTCGGCCATGAGAGAACTCCCACGCACGTTCGAATTTCACGCGCCGGTGCTTCACCTGGAAGAAGGACTCATCAATCATTACCTGCCTCTCCCGGGGGATGTCGCCGACGCTCTCGCCGCCGCGAAGGTGCGGCGCGTGGTCGCGATCCTCAACGGACGCACCCACCGCCGGGCCGTGATGAACCGGGCCGACGGGACGCGCATGCTCATCCTCGGCGAACCGCTGCTGCGGGATATCGGCGCAAGGGCCGGAGACATGGTCGAAGTTCGCCTTCAGGCCGATCCGGATCCGGATCGTGTCGAAATCTGTGAGGAATTTCTCGAGGTGCTCGAGCAGGATGCGGCCGCGGCGGCCCGCTTCTATTCCATGACGCCGGGTATGCAGCGCTCGCTCGCACTCTATGTGAATACGGCGAAACGCGAGGCGACCCGGATCACGCGGTCGCTGGAGCTGGCGCGGAAGCTGCGGACGCATACGCTGGCGGGAGACAGGAAGGCGAAGGAGGAGTAAGGGAGGGAGGACACGGAGGAGTAAGGGAGAGAGGAAAGGGAGGACACGGAGAAGATTTTACCGCGGAGGTGCGCAGAGGAAGTGAAAAGGGCGGTCGTGCCGCCCTTTCCTGATGCGTGGAACTTCTGTAGCTAATTACTGGCCCGGAGCAGGCGGTAGCCGCCCTGTTCATACAATTCTTCCGCGCCGTCGAGGACGGGTCGAAGTGCGTCGCAGTCGGTATACACCGCAGCATCGGGGGGGAGCACGATGTACGGCGGCCGGCGATCGAGGCCGGTGAGGATTCCGCAGTTCACGATCCATCCCTTGCGGTGAAGCAGGTACAGCATGACGGGATTGCCGTCTCCGATGTCGAGCACCATGGCGTCGGCAGGAATGATCTGCCGGGCCTGCTCCGCGAACGCGATGATCGTGTTGTCGTTTTCGCCCTTCAGCAGCATGGAATACCGCATGCCCGACAGCAGGAGCAATGCCGCGATGAGAAAGATCGCGAATCCCTGCATCGTCCGGCGCATTCCGCCGGCGAGCAGGGACAGATTGCTGCGCAGCGCCTCGAGCATGCGGCCGATGATCATCGCCGCGGGGGGAATGAACGGAAGCTGGTAGTATTCATGCACCTGGTTGCCCTTGTTGACGATCAGGAAATAGACGATGACGGCGAGCAGCCACCACTCGGCGAACCACTCCCTGCGGGAGTCGCGGCGAACGAAGAGTCCGCCGATGAACAGCAGCATGCCGGGCCAGGTCAGATGCCGCTCGGCGATGCTTTTGAAAAGAATGTCGTTGTAGAATTTCAGCGTGAGCAGGGAATCGTAGGCGCCCCATTTGTTGGTCGATCCGGTCCAGATTCCGAAGGTGTTGCCGGTCTGGAGGAAAAGCGAATACGCGTGCGAGTACCAGAGCGCGGTAACGCCGACGAGCGCCGCGGCAAAAATCCACAGCCAGATCGAGCGCAGGGCGGCGGGGAGTCCGCCGCGGTACGTCGAGGCGATGAAGAGCAGGGGGAGTCCGATATACAGCGTCGGGATTTTCAGCAGCACGGCCAGCGTCAGCAGCACCCATGCGGCGACCGCGTGCGTCCATTGTGCGGATTCCCGCCACCGGTCGAAGTAATAGAATCCCCAGATGATCAGGGAGAGCATCATCGACTCGGGCATGAAGGCGCGTCCGTAATACATTGTCAGTGGAAGCACCGCGTACACCGTCGCGGTGATCAGCGCAACGGACTCGCCGTAAAATCGCCGCGCGAGGAAATACAGTCCGGCGATCGCCGCAAGGGCGAAGAGTATGGAAAGGACGCGCCCGACCGCTTCATGCACACCGGTCACGTTGTATATTGCCGCGACGAGGTACGTGTACGCCTGGAATTCCGTTTCCACGTAGTCTCCGCCGCCCCAGTCGGCACGGGGGTACAGCACGCTTTCACCGTAATCGTGAAAATTGCGTGCCATTGCCGCGGTGTCGGCCTGCCGCCAGGAATGCCATCCGATGACCGTCGCATCGATATGAATGAAACGGACGACGACCGAGAGAAGGATCAGTGCGAACAGGGCGCGCCGCAGCAGCTGCGGCACGGGGAGGTTCTGCATCGACGGGCGGGCGGTGAACAGTTTGCGGAAACGGGAATCGTTCTGCGGCATTCGGGTACCTGACTATTACGGACACGAAAACCCCAATATACCCAATTCCGAGCAATCTCCGTGCACGGGAACACCGGGTCCGGGTCAGGAGTCGCCCCCCGCGTCGCCGATTCCGCTTGTACGCACGGCCGTGAAATGATAATTTTCAAGACTGTCGCAATTGCGGCATGAAACCCGTGAAAACACTTGCTTCCATATTGCTCTCACTCCTGATGCTGCAGACGGCGGGGCCGCTCCTTTTGCTGCAGCTGCAGCAGACACAGATCCGCCGCGAAATGAAGCGGGCGATCCGTGCCGGACTGCCGGAGGAGTCGCTCGTGGCCTTCCTTGTCCGTCCCGACGGGAGTCTCGCCGATGGCACGGTCCTGGAATGGGAGCATGCGCATGAGTTCCGCTGCCGCGGCGTGATGTACGATGTGGCGCGCAGCCGCGCGGTCGAAGGCGGCACGCTGTATCTCTGCGTGCGCGACGATGCGGAAACCGCGGTGTTTGCGCAGCTCGACCGACTCGCGCGCGAGGAAGGCAGCCGGAATCCGCGGCATCGCACCCAGTCGGAACTGGTTTTGCGTCACCTGCTGACACCGTTCGTCTTCCGGGACAACACCCGGCGCGACGCCGCGCTGACCGAGACCGCATTCGCGCCGGACGCCGGGTTCGACACGATTACGCGTCCGTCCACCCCTCCCGATCCCCCTCCGAACGCCTGATCCTTTTCCCTGCAATCATGGACTGGCTGCATCCCGCGTCCCGCACGCGGCGATGACCGCCGTGTTATTCCGTGTTTTACCCATTGCAAACAAAGGATCAGAAATGAAATCATCGATCATCCTCGGGATGCTGCTGCTGTGCGCGAGTTTCGCACAGGGACAGATCCTGACCATCCGCGACAACGTGACCGGCCGGCCGCTCGCGGACGTCTCCATATATTCAGGCCGGACGAACACCTATGCCCGGAGCGATATTCGCGGCAATGCCGACATCGCCGCGTTCCGCGGAGCGGACAGCATCCGCTTCGATCTGCTCGGCTATCGCACCGTGCTGCGCAGTTACGACGCGCTCGTCGCCGGGGAACCCACCCTCTACATGGAGGAGACGCCCTTCCGTACCGACGAGGTCATCATTTCCGCCACCCGGTGGTCGCTGCAGCGGAGCGAAATTCCCAGCCGTACGCTGACCCTGCATCCGACGGACGTCGAACGCGAGATGCCGCAGACGGCGGCCGATATGCTCGGCGCGTCGGGACAGGTGTACATACAGAAAAGCCAGCTCGGCGGCGGGAGTCCCATGCTCCGCGGCTTCGCGACCAACCGCGTGCTGATCGCCGTCGACGGGGTGCGGATGAACACCGCGATCTTCCGCAGCGGCAACGTTCAGAACGTCATCTCCCTCGACCCGCTCGCCGTCGAACGGACGGAGGTGGTGTTCGGACCGGGATCGGTCATGTACGGCAGCGACGCCATCGGCGGCGTGATGAGCTTCACCACCATGAATCCACGGCTGTCGGATTCCGACCGCATGCTCTTCGCCGGCAACGCCACGCTGCGCGGGGCGAGCGCCAACACCGAGAAAACAGGACATGTCAATCTGATGTTCGGCCTGCGGCGCTGGGGCTTCCTCACGAGCGTGACCTTCTCGGATTATGAAGACCTGTGGATGGGCAGCGACGGTCCGGACGCGTATCTGCGGACGCGCTATCAGCAGCGCGTCGGCGGACGGGATACGATCCTCACCAATCCGGATCCGGAGAAGCAGGTAGCCAGCGGTTACCAGCAGCTCAACCTGATGCAGAAAATCCGCTTCCGTCCCAGCGAGAAGTGGGATTTCACCTATGGCGCGCATTACTCCCGCACGTCCGATTACCCCCGCTACGACCGTCTGACGCGTCCGAAGGGCGACGGACTGCGTTCCGCCGAATGGTACTACGGTCCGCAGATCTGGATGATGCACGCGCTCAACCTCGCCCATACCGACGGCGGCGGCTGGTACGATCAGCTGCATGCCACCGCGGCGTACCAGTACTTCGAGGAGAGCCGGAACGATCGCGATTTCGGCAAGACCACCCTGCATCATCGCACCGAGAAGGTGGACGTCGTCTCTGCGAACCTCGATTTCACGAAGTCCTTCGGCGCGCATCAGTCGCTGTACTACGGCCTGGAAGCGCTGTACGACATGGTCACGTCGACCGGAGAAGAGGAGGATATCGAAACGGGTGCCGTCGTGCCGGGACCCAGCCGCTACCCTGACGGCAGTACGTGGAGTTCCTGGGCCGCGTACCTCGAATACCGCAGCCGCGTGAGTGATCTGCTCACCCTGCAGGGCGGCGTGCGATACAACTACGTGACGCTCGACGCGGATTTCGATCCGACCTTCTATCCGTTTCCCTTTACCGAGGCGCGCATGCGCAACGGGGCGCTCAACGGCAGCCTGGGCGCGATCTTCTCCCTGCGCGAGGAGACACAGCTGACGCTCAATCTCGCGACCGGTTTCCGTTCGCCGAACGTGGATGACGCCGGGAAGATTTTCGATTCGGCTCCCGGATCGGTCGTCGTTCCCAATCCGGATCTCAATCCCGAATACGCGACGAATCTCGAGGTGGGCATCAATCACCGCTTCGACGATTTTCTGCGCATCGAGGTGACCGGGTATTACACCTGGCTTCAGGACGCACTCGTGCGGCGTGACTATCTCTTCAACGGCATGGACAGCATCATGTACGACGGAACGCTCAGCAAGGTCGAGGCGATACAGAATGCCGCGGACGCCTGGGTGCAGGGCGTGCAGGCGTCGGTGGAATGTCATCTCGGTTTCGGCTTCCGCATCGTGTCGCATTTCAGCTGGCAGGAGGGCGAGGAAACGCTCGACGACGGCAGCAGCGCGCCCCTGCGCCATGCGGCACCCTGGTTCGGCGTGACGCAGCTGCTGTACAAGCAGCACCGCTTCGAAGCCGAACTCGCGGCCGTGTACAACGGGGAAGTCGCCAATGAAGACCTCGGCATTCAGCTCGAAGGACGCGACTATCTCTACGCGCTCGATGCGAACGGCAAACCGTACGCGCCGGCCTGGACCATCTTCAATCTCAAGGCGCGCTATCAGATCTCGGACCTGCTGCGCCTGAGCCTGGGCGTGGAAAACATCGCGGACAAGCGCTATCGCCCGTATTCCTCGGGCATCACCGCCCCCGGCCGCAATTTCATCGCCGCGCTGCACCTGACGTTCTAGGGAGAGGAAGGGGCGGAAGGGGCGGAAGGGCGGAAGGGACCTGGTACAGGAGGATGAGCGTTCGGGCTCATCCTCTTTTTTTTGACGCCGGCGACTCGAAGCGTCCGCCCCCCTTTTCTTTCTCCCTGTCGCGCCATATTTTCGTACAGGTATCTCCAATATTGAGTCGAAATGAAGACGGAAGGCACTCTCTCTCCCGATATGAGCACTCTCGCCGCGGATCCCGCATTCGAGCGGCGGTCGGCTGTCGTGCGCGGCGTTGCGATCGGCGCCACGGCGCTGGCGGGACTTTCGGTCCTCGCATCATCCCTGGTCGTGACGCTCCCGCCATGGGTGCTTTTCCTGGCATTCGTGTTGGGGATCGGTATCAGCGCGACAGCCACGCACTACGGCGATCGCATCCGGCACGGGGCGATATTCTTCGGCGTGATTTTCTACCCGGGATTGATGGTCCTGTGGTCCGTCACGGGAGGCGAGCAGTACCCGTTTTTGTCCTGGTGGTGGTCGGTGCTCTCCGCCAGCATATTCGGAATGCTGCTCGTTGTGACCCCGCAGATGAAAAAACTCATGCTCCGGACGATTGCCTGCCGGTGGACCGAGCGTGAGCGCATCATGCTTTTCCAGGCGCGAGGCGATTCGGCGCTGACGGCACGCATGCGGCACGAGGCGGTGAAGACGGGGGTCATTCCCCTGACGCTGATTCTGCTGACAGCGGCCGGACTGGAGATTTTCGGTTTGTACTACGCGATCGGCGGCGACGCCTGGGGGCTCGCGCTCGCGCTCATGTGGCTGGTGCCTGTCGGTCTCCTTCTCTGGCAGCTTCGGCTGCTGCGGGGAGGCAGGCGCATGCTCGAAACGGATGATGAAACCGCACAGTAATCACGACTGACAGGGGGTGACGGTGGGAAACAACATGTCGATCGATGTATCCGGGATAACCGGAGCCGGTATTCCGGATCATGAGTTCGCGGCGAAGCTGCGTCGGAAGCGTATGCTCAGCGGCGGGATGGTGATCGCGGCGGCGATCAGTCTGTATGCGTCGCAGGTCACACAGCCCGTGCCGCTGTACTATATCCTCGGGATCGCCTGTATCGGTGCCGTGTTCGGATTCCTGCTCGCGTTTTTCGGACCGGTTCGCAAAATGTGGCACGGACTGCTCGCCGGCGCCTTCTTCGCGCTGTCGACCGACCTCGTCAAGTACCTGACGCTGCCGGATCCGTCGATCGATCCGTTCGCGGTTATTTGGCCGGAGCTCTCCGCGATGGTCATCGGAATGAGCCTCGTCATGCTGCCGTTCACGCGCAAGCTCCTGCTTCGTACCGCGGGGCAGTCTGCGGAGAACGAGACCGCAGCGGCAGGGTACCGGCAGGCGGGGGATTCCCGCTTCACCGCCGGACTGCGCGTCAGCGCGCATCAGCTCGGAACGCGGGGGATCGTCACGCTGATCGTCATGGGCACGGGGATGGCGGGATTCGGGATATTCGCGTATGCGCTCGGGATACCGATGGGCCTGGCGCTCACGGTGATGATGATCGCCGCCGTCGCGCCGTTTATCCGGATGCTGTGGCTGCTGGGCGAACCGGGACGAGCCCGCCACGGCGAGTCTTCGACCTGAAGTCCCATCCTCCAGAGGGGGCAAGGAGGGACGGGCCCTTAAGGGGCTCCTCAAGAGACGGAGTCTATTTCCATTTTATTGAGCAGCCGATCGACGGAACGGGATCGAAGCCGATCTCGCGTCCCGCGAGCAGATCGTCGAGTGCCATGCGCAGTTCGTGCCGTGTCACACGCGCGGGATCCTGCCAGTTGTCGTTGATGCGTCCGTTGTAGCGGAGCACGCGGCTGCGGTCGAAAACGAACAGGTCGGGCGTGCAGGCGGCGTTGTACGCGCGGGCGACTTCCTGCGATTCGTCGTAAAGGTAGGGAAACGGGAATGC
>QKAF01000034.1 GCA_003246455.1 Bacteroidota bacterium | reverse complement strand
TGAGCACGTTCTTGCGATGCAGGTCGCTGAAAATCTTGCGTGCCAGTTCCACCGCCGCGAAGCTCACCGAGACGGCACCGATGCCGACCGCGGTTTCCGCGCGCACGCGCTTGCCGGCGTGCAGGGCGCCCATGAACATGTGGCTCATGACACTGCCGACCGTGCCGCTGGTGTTGGCGAGTTCGTAGGACTGCTTGACCTGGCTGAGGATCTGCATGTCGCCGAGGATCTGCGAATCCACCGCCGATGCGACTTTGAACAGGTGCGACACCGCGCCGCAGCTGAAGAGGCGGAAGAAGTGCTCGTCCTGCAGCTGCTCCTCGGGACGCAGCTTTCGGAGCTCGGCGATC
The DNA here is from genome assembly GCA_003246455.1 of Bacteroidota bacterium. GTDB lineage: Bacteria > Bacteroidota > Ignavibacteria > SZUA-365 > SZUA-365 > SZUA-365. The sequence continues at coordinate 3,506 of QKAF01000034.1, read as the reverse complement.
AGCCGTTAGAGCTCGGTGCGGTTGCAGGTGGAGACGATGCCGGCTTCCTTGAAGAGCACGCCGGTATTGTCGCGGAGGAAGGCCGCGATTTCGTCATCGGTCAGATGCAGGCACTCGCGAATGGTAACGGGTGCGGTATGATGATTGACGCCCACTGCGTAAATCATGCCGAGAACCCTTTCTCCATCGTATGCGGAAACAACTGGCGCAACTGCGTCCTTTCTTACAGGAATCTGTGGAACTGGCTGAGGAAAGCGTTGACGATGGTCATCGACAGGACGGAGAAAACGAATCCGCCTATCGAGAGCCGGACGATGCGTTTGCCGTCCACATGCAGGAAGTAATGTGCGATGAGCATGGCGGCATAGAGCAGCCAGACCAGGGCGGTGGCGATGAGCTTGGGATCGAGGTAGGAATAATCCTCGAACACGCGCGGCAGCCAGACGCCGCCGATGAGCATCGAAACGGTCAGGAAAATGAATCCGACAAGCGAAGAAAGCACCGCCATGCGTTCGAGTGTCTCGAGACTGGGCAGGTTCTGGTAGATCGAACCCGTGCCGCCGCGCTTGAGTTCGCGGTACATCAGCAGGTACATCAGCCCGTACATCGCCGAAAGCGCGAAGCCCGCGTAGCCGAAGACGGCGAAGCTGACATGCACGCCGATGCTCATTTCACTGAGGGCTTCGTTGGGGACGCCCGACGACGGCATTTTCATCACCACGGCGGAGGTCAGCTCGAAGAGGGTGGCGAGTATGACGATGAACGGTCCGGTGCCGCGTTCCCCGGTCCGCAGTTCGATGATCATGTACGTCACCGCCAGCGTGAAGGCGATCAGCGACATGATTTCGAACGGCGTGGTCACCATGCAGCGGCCGTATTCCGCCGTATGCATGCCGATATAGAGGAAATGCAGCGTGATCGTCGACTGCAGGACCCGCGTCTTCCAGTTGCCGGAAATGGATTCGCATCTGCGGAAATCCATGGCATACAGGAACGCGGCCATCACGTAGCCGATCGGAAGGAACACTTCCGCGATACCGTTCAAAAAGTGCATTGTTGCAGAATCCATCGTACTCGCAATTCGGATACAGCAAATCATCTTAAGTTACGAAAAATCCTGAGAATAAGGGAGGGGGGAATCAGTACCCCATCACGCGTCTTCCGTTGTCCCCCTCTCCTGGGAGGTCCCGTCGTATACCTCACCCCCTGCTCCCCCTCTCCTGGAAGGTCCCGTCGTATACCTCACCCCCTGCTCCCCCTCTCCTGGGAGGAGAGGGGGACTTCGGAAGCGATAAGGTACAGTGAAGATAGCCGCCTACTGCGCGACGACAACGCGCCGGGTGGCGGTGACCGAGGGGGTGCGCAGGGTGAGGAGGTAGAGTCCGGGACGGAGTCCTTCGAGGCGGACCGTGGCGCGGTGGGAGCCGGCCGGGTATTCCGCCGCCCCGAGCTGCCGCACCCGGCGGCCGAGCATGTCGGTCAGGACGAATTCCGCCTGTGTGGCATGCGGGAGGGTGAAGGCCGCCGTTGCGAGATTTGACGCCGGATTGGGGAAAATATCATCGATGGAAGTGGATTCCGGGGAGGAGTGCGCGGGATCGACGTCCACGACCCTGCCGATGACCTCGCCGCAGATGACGCCGAAGATGTAATCGTATTCCTCCGATCCGGCGTCATACCCCCACCTGTACTGCTCAAAAATACCGAAATCGGCAAGCCAGTAACGGCTCTGGGTAAAGTCCTGGTCAAATATCCAATCGTAGACGCGAAAAAAGGAAAGGCCGGCCTCCGGCCAGGGCGTGACAGTGTCGGTATCGGCAATCATGCCGATCCGTGTGCGGATGCCCAGCGCGGCATTTCCCGGAATGTGCATTGTGGACTGCCCGTTCAGGTACTGGTACACGCCGGTCGAGTCGCTGCGGAACCAGCCGATCAGCGGACCCCTGCCCTCGAGATGAAACCAGGTGCGGCCGTCCATCTCGGACGTTTCGGTAACCTCCGTCTCCACTTCCTCCTGGAATGCGCTTTCGACATAGCGGAAGTACACATAGCGGTTGCCGACGCACAGCGGCAGGTAGTTGCGCCAAGCCGTGTCCCGGTTGAACACCGTGTCCCGTATGACCGCGCTGGTGAGCACCATTTTAGCATTCCCGTCGCGATCGAGAACGGCGGTTTCGCCGAAACGTTCGGTGATGATGCGGCGGAGGCCGCCGCGTTCCATCTCGAAGCCGCGCGTCAGCGCGCCCAGCACGGTGGTATCGAGCCGGCGCGGGATATTCCACGTTTCACCGTTCATGATTATATGGTCACCCTGAGGAATGAATGCGGGATAGACCTGGAAGCGGCTTTTTCCCCACTCCGCCTCGTGGAAGACGAAGCCGGAGGTATCGACGGAGAAGCGGTGACGGTAATCAGGACCGCCGATGCTCGCGATCGGGTAGGTTCCCCAGACGTTGAACAAGGACTCCTTGTCCTGAAAAGCATAACCGCCGGGTCCGGTGGATACGATGAAATACGGGGGCAGATAAGAGTTAGGGGGCGGTGTTATATCATACACCAGGATATCCCCCGGTTCGAACGGCGGGGCGAACTCCGCCGCCTGCTGGGCAAGGAGACGGGGAAGCGGGAGCAGGATCAGGCAAAGAAAAAGGAGGCGGAAGGAAATGACACGGGTATCCTGGTTCATGAGTCTCTTCTCCGGGATGATCATACTGAAGGTCGACATTCCGACACGTGAGAGCAAGCGGTGTCACGTTGAGGACACACCAGGCGACGGAAAATTCCTTGCAATGCAGGGGCGCAGTCCGCCGCGGCGGACGCCCCTGCAAAGGTCGGTTGATGTTTCCAACAGAAGGATTTTCTATTTTGCGTATCAGCAATTGGAGACAACAATATGCGATTTCTGACGGCGATTTTCCTGGTCCTGTTTTCCGGATCGCAGGCGACGGCCCAGCATCATACCGGCGAAGGCTGCAGCGGCTGCCATACTGCGTTCAAGGTCGGCGGAACGGTGTTCTCCGACTACGCACGCACGACAACGATGCAGAACGCCGCTGTCACCCTGCTGCGCGGCGACGGCGCGCGCGTCACGCTGCCGGCGTCGGATGCGCAGGGACGCATTTTCTCCACCGGCGTTCCGGCGGGCAGCTATATCGTGCAGCTCGGCGCGGTGCGCAGCCGCAGCTGGCATGCGATTCCCGCGCAGCGGGACTGCAACACCTGCCACGTGTCGGGCGGGAATACGTCGCCCGAACGCGACATCACGTTCTGGGATCTGCACACGCAGCTGCCCGAGACGAACGACTGCGCGGTGTGCCATCACTATCCGGCGAGCAAATCCTACGACCGCCTCGCCACGCCGGGATTCCTGAACGGCAAGGCAGAACGTCCCTCCACCCAGGGATCCGGCGTCGTCCTCCGCGGGAAACAGTACGCCTTCGATCAGACCTCGCTGGACATGCGCGCGCTGCGGACGGACATTTTCGCACCGGGATACTTCTCCCTCT
>QKAF01000138.1 GCA_003246455.1 Bacteroidota bacterium | reverse complement strand
CGTTCGTGCGACAGAAAGAGGTTGCGTGCCAGCTGCATCGTCAGCGTGCTGCCGCCCTGCGTATTGCCGGTTATGGTTTCGAGCACGGCGCGTCCGAGTCCCTTCAGGGATACACCGTCATGGTTGTAGAAATCGCGATCCTCCGTCGCAAGCAGCGCGCGGATCACCCAGGGCGAAACCGCGCCGGTCGACCGGAGCTCCACCCTCCGTTCCGACCCGAAGTAGTCGAGCACCTTGCCATCCTCCGTCAGCGCGTACGACGCATACTTCAGGTCGATGGGCGGCAGGTCCTGCGCGGAAAGTGCGAGCGTGCAGATGAAGAAAAGAGGTATCGACAGAATCCATCGCATACTGCAAATATAGGCACAGGGGTGCAAAGGCACATAGGCACAAAGTTTCCGCCCCGCGCCACCGTGCGACGGCATTTGAGCCTCCCGGGCGTTGTGCCTTTGTATCTTCTTTTCCGTAATTTTGTACGATGGACTCTTTTGAATCGAAATCCCGGCCGCTTCGTATTCGCGTTACCGTCACCGGCATCGTACAGGGTGTGGGATTTCGACCGTACGTCTACCGTCTAGCGCAGGAGTGCGGACTCGGGGGATCGGTGCGCAATGACGGACGCGGCGTGGAAATCGAGGTGCAGGGGATCCGGGCCGAGGAATTCGTTCGACGGCTGCCGCGCGAGGCGCCGCCGCTCGTCCTGATCACCGATCTGCGGACCGAGGAGATCGCCGCGGGGGATGGGGAGTCCTTCACGATTATCCCGAGCGAGGGCGGCGCCGTCTCCTCCGCGATGATTCCGGCCGATGCGGCCACCTGTGACGACTGCCTCCGGGAGCTGCTCGATCCGTCGGATCGACGCCATCGCTACCCCTTCATCAATTGCACCAACTGCGGTCCCCGCTACACGATCACCGAGTCGATCCCGTACGATCGTCCGTTCACCTCGATGAATCGCTTTCCCATGTGCGCGCGCTGCGCCGCGGAATATCATGATCCGGAGAACCGCCGCTTCCACGCCCAGCCGAACGCCTGTCCGGATTGCGGTCCGCAGCTGCTCTGGCATCGAAATCCGCAGCTGCACGGCGAGGATGTCGATCTCGAAGGGGATGCGGCGCTGCAGGCGGCGCTGCGGGATCTCCGCGAAGGACGCATCGTGGCGATCCGCGGACTCGGCGGGTATCATCTCGCGGTGGATGCGCGCAGCGAGAAGGCCGTTCACCTGCTCCGCCTGCGGAAGCGGCGCTATGAAAAACCGTTTGCGGTCATGCTCCGGGATCTCACGTCGGCGCGGGCGCTCTGTGCGGTTTCGGAAACCGAGGCGGCGCTTCTGACGTCGCCGCAGCGTCCGGCCGTGATCCTGCGGCGGAAGCCCGGCAGCGATATCGCGCCCTCGGTTTCCCTCGACAACCCCACCCTCGGGGTCATGCTTCCCTACACACCGCTGCATCATCTGCTGCTGCGCGGAGAATGCGACGCCCTCGTGATGACCAGCGGCAACCTGAGCGAAGAGCCGATCTGCATCGACGTGGAGGATGCGGAAATCCGGCTCGAGCACATCGCCGACGGCTTCCTGCACCACGACCGCGAAATTCTTCAGCGCTGCGACGATTCGGTGTTCCGGGTGATCGCCGATGTGCCCCGCCCCGTGCGTCGCGCGCGAGGTTACGTGCCGCGTCCGGTACTCCTCCCCGGCGAAGCCCCCGGCGTCATTGCCGTCGGTGCCGAATTGAAGAACACGCTCTGCGTGAGCAAGGGACGCGCGGCGTTTCTTTCCCAGCATATCGGCGACCTTGAGAACCTGGAGACGCTGCAGTTTTTCGAACACACGCTCGCACATCTGCTCCGCATCTATGACGCCACGCCGGCGGCCATCGCCCATGACATGCACCCGGATTACCTCGGTACGCAGTGGGCGAAGGGAAATCTCGGCGGGGGCGTACAGCGGTTCGCCGGCCTTCCGCGCATCGCCGTTCAGCATCATCATGCGCATCTCGTTTCCTGTCTCGCGGAAAACGGGACGGAGGAAGACGCGATCGGCGTCATCCTCGACGGCACGGGCTACGGCACGGACGGCACGATCTGGGGCGGTGAGTTTCTCGTCGGCGGCAGCAGGGGTTTCGATCGTGCGGCGCATTTCGCCACCCTTCCCATGCCCGGCGGCGAGCGCGCCGCACGGGAACCATGGCGCATGGCATTCGCCGCGATGCATGAACTGTCGCTCTCTCCCGCGGACTTCCCGGCCTGGTCGCAGCGCCGCAGCGCGGAGGAACTCGCCGCCGCGCGGTTCGCGTGCGAGAGCGGCGTCAACGCGCCGCGGACGTCGAGCTGCGGCCGTCTGTTCGATGCCGTCGCTTCCCTCGCCGGACTGTATGATGTCGCCCGTTTCGAGGCGCAGGCGGCGATCGCCCTCGAGTTTGCCGCGGAGAACGCCATGGATCCGGCCATCGGGGAGATCGCGGTATCGCCATACCCGTTCGAACTCCGGGGAGAGACACCGATTATCCTTTCATTTCTCCCGGCGATTCAGGAAATTATTCACGATATGCGCATCGGGAAATCCGCAGAAGAGATTTCCGCCCGTTTCCACGTCACGGTCATCGACGGCTGCGCATCGGTGGTCGACCGCATCGCGGCAGCGACGGGTATCCGCACCGTCGCGCTTTCCGGAGGATCGTTTCAGAATGCGATTCTCCTCCACGGACTCGCGAATGCGCTGCAGAACAGAAATTACTCCGTCCTGACCCACGCACAGGTGCCTTCAAACGATGGCGGCATCGCGCTCGGGCAGGCGGTCATCGCACACGCACAAATCAAAGGTTGAAACATGTGTCTGGCCGTCCCGGCCAAAGTGCTGGAACTTCGCGATAATCAAATGGCGCTCGTGGACCTTAACGGAACGCAGCGCGAGATCAGTCTTATGGTGCTCGACGGCGAAGCCGCCGTGGGCGATTTTGTCCTCATCCACGTCGGCTACGCGATCGAAGTCATCGACGAGGAGGAAGCGGAACGCACGCTGAAGATGTTCGAAGAACTGGGAACTCTCGACGAAGAGGATGCCGGCGAGCTGAGCGCAATTCTATGAGCATAATTTCATCCTTCCGCGAATCGTCGCGGGCAAAGCCGATCATCGACCGGATTCACCAGCGCGACACCGGCCCGGTTTCCATCATGGAATTCTGCGGCGGGCATACCGTCGCGATATTCCGCAGCGGTATCCGCACCGTCATGCCCGTGCATGTGCAGATGATCTCCGGACCCGGCTGTCCCGTCTGCGTGACATCCAACGGCGATCTCGACCGCGCCGTGGCGCTTGCGAAAACACCCGGCGTCATCCTCGCCACCTACGGCGACATGCTCAAGGTGCCGGGAAGCGAGGAATCGCTCATGCAGGTCAAGGCGCAGGGCTATGCCGTGGAAATCGTCTACTCCACGCTCGACGCCCTCGCCCTGGCGGAAGCGCACCCCGATCGGGAAATCGTCTTTTTCGCCATCGGCTTCGAGACGACCTCCCCGGCCGCGGCCGCGGCGGTATTGCAGGCCCGGGATCGCGGTCTGCAAAACTTCTCGATCTGTTCTGTCATGAAGCTCACCATCCCCGGCGCGCGCGCGCTGCTGAGCATGGGAGAGGTGAAGGTCGATGCGGTCATCGGTCCGGGTCATGTCTCCTCCATCATCGGATCCGATGCCTGGCGCTTCCTTCCCGAGGAATACGGGATTCCGGTCGCGATCAGCGGATTCGAAACGCTCGACCTGCTGGCCGCCACCGACGCGCTGCTGCGCATGATCGAAGCAAAGCAGCCCGACCTCGTGAATACGTACAGCCGCATCGTCAAGCCGGGCGGCAATCGGAAGGCATGGGGCGCGGTGCAGCAGGTCTTCGAACTGCGCGCCGCTTCATGGCGCGGTTTCGGGGAAATCCCGGAGAGCGGCCTCGCGCTGCGTGAAGAATTCGCGGCGTACGACGCCGACCGGCGCTTCGATATCCGGGTCGCCCCGGCACCGGAGCATCCTGCCTGCCGCTGCGGCGAGGTCCTGCGCGGCGTTGCCCTCCCTCCGGACTGCAAGGTGTTCGGTACCGCCTGCACGCCGGAGCATCCGCTCGGTCCGTGCATGGTTTCGAGCGAAGGCAGCTGCGCGGCGTATTATCATTACCAGAGACAGCAGCGATGAAACACAAACAGATTCTCCTCGCCCACGGCAGCGGCGGCAGCATGATGCACGACCTGATCCGCGACGTCTTCCTGCCTGCCTTCGACAACCCGCTGCTCCGTCAGGGCAACGACCAGGCCGTGTTTGAAAACCCCGGCGGCCGCATCGCCTTCACGACGGACTCGTATGTCGTCCAGCCGATCGTCTTCCCCGGCGGGACCATCGGCGAACTCGCCATCCACGGCACCATCAATGATCTGGCCATGGGCGGTGCGCAGCCCATCGGTCTTTCCGTCGGCATGATTCTCGAAGAGGGACTCGAGATGGAACTGCTCGAAGACATCGTGCGGCGGATGAAGAGAGCGGCCGATGACGCCGGTGTCCCGATCGTGACCGGCGACACCAAGGTCGTCGAGCGCGGAAGCTGTGATAAGATCTTCATCAATACGTCGGGGATCGGCATCGTCCCCCCGGACGTGCACATCGACGGCGCATCCGCGAAGACGGGCGACGCCGTGCTCATCTCCGGCACCATCGGCGATCATGGCGTGGCCGTGATGTCGGAGCGCAAGGGACTCCGCTTCGAAACGCCGGTCACCAGCGACTCGCAGGCGCTTCACCGCCTGGTCGCGCGGATGCTCGAAGTCACGAAAGACATTCACGTGCTCCGTGATCCCACCCGGGGCGGTGTTGCCACGACTTTGAACGAAATCGCGGTGCAGTCGCGCTGCGGTATCGAGATCGAGGAAGAGCGCCTGCCTGTTCCCCCCGCGGTACACGGTGCATGCGACCTGCTGGGACTCGATCCGCTGTATCTCGCGAACGAGGGGAAACTCCTCGCCATTCTGCCCGAACAGCACGCCGACGCGGTGCTCGCGGCCATGCGCGAAACGCCCGAAGGCGCGGACGCCTGCAGGATCGGTCGCGTGGTGGCCGACATGCCCGGCATCGTTCGCATGAAAACCGGCATCGGCGGCACGCGCATCGTCAACGTCCTCACGGGCGAGATGCTCCCCCGCATCTGCTGATCCCGCGAACCGGAGAATTTCCCGTGCATTGACATATGGACGTTCTTTTGTCTATTTTTCCTGTTACGTCCATTACAGAGTAAGACAGGCCAGAAGCTGGACGGTTGGCACGCGGCAGCTCTGCCTTCATTCATACGCCGGAGGATTTGCATCCCATGAAATTGACAAGGATTATTCTGCTGACGCTGTTTCTCCCGGTCATGTGTTTTGCACAGAACGGAACGGTCCATGACGAGGCCGCCGGTCTGCAGCAGGATCCGCCGCTCTCGGTCTTTTCACCGTTTGCGCATCTGACGACCGCGAGCATGGCGAAAAACGCCACCGCGGCACCGTTCGTCTGCCCGCTCTTCCTGTACTATCAGAACGGGAGCAGCGCCTCCTACTCGTTTTTCACGGAAAGCGTCCCGACGTCGGACTGGGCGACGAAGATCACCGTTCCCACGCAGGCATCGGTCTGCACGGTATGGACGGTGGACATCGATTTCGAGCTCCTGAACGCCAGCGTGACAGCGAAAGACACCATTCGGATTTTCATCCGCGAGGCGTTTCCGCCGTACGCGGATGTCTATAACACCTGGTTCCTCGCCCGCGCCGGACAGAATCAGGGGCATTTCGAAATCGATCCTCCCGTCGTTCCCCCGTTCAATCTGCGTCCGATCATAAACATCACGCAGTCGCGTCATGAATTCCTGATCGGGTACCGAGTGATAGGAAATGCGACGCACAGCGTCAAGTTCCGATTCACCTCGCCGTCGCTCAATGCGGCGGCTCCGCGATCGTTCAAATTCGCGACGCGAAGCAGTATCATTCCGGCAAGTACCGCCATCGGGTCGAGTGTCGATCAGGTATTCGAAGCGCGGCTCTGCTGCGATCTGCCGATCCCGGTCGAACTCTCCACGTTCAGCGCCGTGGTCGAGAGCGACGCCGTCAGGCTGCTGTGGCGCACGGAAACGGAGACGAACAACTTCAATTTCGAAGTGCAGCGCGCGCGAAATCCCCAGGGTCCGTGGGAGAGCCGCGCTTTCCTTCCCGGTCACGGGACGACCACGATTCCGCAGGATTACAGCTTCCGCGATCCGTTCGCTCTCTCGGAGTTCATGCCCGGCGAAGCGCCGGTGTACTGGTATCGTCTCGTTCAGCGGGATTTCGACGGAACCATCAACGATTTTGCACCCATCCAGGTGCTCGTCGCCGATATCGCCGAAAGCGGCTTCGAACTCAGCGATGCCTTCCCGAATCCCCTCTCGCTGTCGGTCCACGATCATGCGTCGATCCGCTACCGGGTGGCTCAGGATGCGAACGTGCGCATCAGCGTGCATGACATGCTCGGACGGGAGCTGGCGGTGCTCGTCGATCAGTTCCACCCCGCAGGCGTGTTCGAAAATGCCTGGTATCCTGACCGCGTCAGCACGTCTCTGTACAGCGGACAGTATTTCATCCGCATGCAGGCCGGCACTTTCAACACCGTACGGAAGCTGAGCATCGTGCGCTGAGTCGCTTTCCCCTGCACCCGCGGTTCCGCCGCATCGCAGGGCCGACTCGATGAAAGCAGATTTCCTGGATTCTCCGTATTTTATGTGGCTGTGTGGTACGCGAAGCGTCCGGCAGCCACATCTTTTTTCACAAGAAGAACGTCCTCATGACTCCACCGCGCGTCGAAGTAAAGGTCACCCGCCTGCAGCCGGGATTCGAAGACATCCCCCTTCCGGAATACGCGACGGAACTGGCCGCCGGCGTCGATCTCCGCGCCGCGATCACCGATCCGATCGAGCTTCAGCCGGGCGAAATCATCGCGGTTCCGACCAACCTGGCGATCGAACTGCCCCCGCAGTACGAGGCACAGATCAGGCCGCGCAGCGGGCTTGCGCTCAAACACGGCATCATCCTGCCGAACAGCCCGGGTACCATCGACGCGGATTATCGCGGTGAGGTCAAGGTCATCATGTCCAACATCGGCCGGGCACCGTATGTCATCCAGCGCGGCGAACGCATCGCCCAGCTGGTCATCGCGCCGGTCACGCATGTGCAGTGGCTCGAAACCGCCGCGCTGAACGAAACCGAGCGCGGCAGCGGCGGCTTCGGGCACAGCGGACGCCACTGAGAATGCACGAAACCAATACGCACCTCGTCACTATTCGACGGACACTTTCATGAACGACAGTCTCTGGCTTCTCTGCGGCACTGCTGCGAGCCTCGGTTTCATTCACACCGTCATCGGTCCGGATCACTACATTCCGTTCATCATGATGGGACAGGCGCAGAAATGGACGCGCCTGAAAACCATGTGGATCACCTTTCTCTGCGGCATCGGCCACGTGCTGAGCAGCGTCATCCTCGGTTTCGTCGGTATCGCGCTCGGCGTCGCCCTGCATCGCCTGGAACTCGTCGAGAGCGTCCGCGGCGAATTCGCGGCATGGGCGCTCATCACGCTCGGCATACTCTACGGACTCTGGGGTGTGCGGGTCGCGCTCAGGGAAAAAGCGCATGCACACCATCATGTGCATGACGACGGCACCGAGCACACGCATTCGCATTCCCATCTTCTCAGCGGCGGCGCGCATCGGCGCAGTCATCACCGCGTGATGACAACCTGGGCGCTGTTCACCGTGTTCGTACTCGGTCCCTGCGAACCCCTCATTCCCCTGCTCATGTTCCCGGCAGCGCAGGAAAGCACCTTCGGCATCGTCATGGTGTCGAGCGTCTTCGGCATCGTCACCATCGCGACCATGATGGGGATGGTGCTCCTGGTTTCCGCCGGACTGCATCGTCTTCCCATGAAGAGCATCGAGCGATGGACGCATGCCCTTGCGGGCGGTATCATCGCCTGTTCCGGACTGGCCATCCAGTTTCTCGGCCTCTGATTCGAATCAATCGACGGTGACGATATGATCACCCCGTTCCGTCTGCACGCCGCCCTCCTTACGCCGCACTCGAAAGAGCGCATGTCGTGGCATCCTCATGGCGTCCTCGTCGTGGACGAACGCGGCGCCATCGCCTGGCGCGGTGCCGAGGAGGAGCTCCCGGAGCACTTCCTCCCGCTGAAGGAAATCCGAAGTCCCCACGTCCTGCTTCCCGGACTGATCGATACACACGTCCATCTGCCCCAGCTAGACTGCCGGGGGAAGTTCGGCGCCTCGCTGCTCGAATGGCTCGACCGCTTCATCTATCCGGAAGAACTGCGGTTCGCCGAGGAACACGTCGCCCGCGACATTGCTCGACGCTTTTTCGCCGCGCTCGCCGGTGCAGGGACGACCACGGCCATGGTCTATGGGACGGTGCACGAGCGGGCGACGGACATCGCCTTCGAGGAAGCGGAACGCGCCCGGCTGCGCGTGGTCTTCGGGAAAGTGCTCATGGATCGGGAAGCCCCGGCGGGACTCCTCGAATCGGCGGCGGACGGCATCGCGGCGACCGAGCGTCTCATTGAACGCTGGCATCGGAAAACCGCGCGTCTCTGGTACGCTGTCACTCCCCGCTTCGCACTCTCCTGTACCCCGCAATTGCTCTCAGGAGCCGCCGTACTGGCCAAACGGCACGACACCTATGTCCAGACCCACTGCAACGAATCGGGCGGGGAAATCGCCCGTGTCGCAGAATTGTTTCCCGCAGCCCCGCATTACACCGGGGTGTATGAAGCGGCCGGACTCCTGACGCCGCGCACGGTTCTCGGACACAACATCCATACCGACGATGCGCAGCTCGCGATGCTTCGCGAGCACGACTGCGCGGTCGCGCACTGTCCGGATTCCAATCTCTTTCTCGGCAGCGGCCGTTTTCCGATTGAAATGCATGAACGCCACGGCATCCGGGTCGGCCTCGGATCGGACGTAGGCGCCGGCACCACGCTCAGCATGTTCCATATCATGCATGCGATGAGTCACGTCCAGGCGCGCAGTCTGCATCCGTTCGTACCGCTCTACCATGCGACGCTCGGAGGTGCCGCCGCACTGGGACAGGACGAGAGCCTGGGAAGCCTCGACCCGGGGAAACAGGCCGATATGATCGAAGTGGAGATCGAGCAGTCGTTCTGCCGCGGCAGGCGGCTGCACGAACTGTCCGCCCAGGAAATCGCCTCGGTACTCGTGTACCGCAGCAGCAATCAGCGTGTCGGAAGAATGTGGGTCGGGGGCGAGGAAATTCAACGCGCTGAGGACGGCACCGGCGCGGCGCCGTCCCCGGCGGTCTGAAGACGGGCTTACGAAAGGGCGGCTATTTCCCTGCCTGCTCGATCAGCCAGGCGAGCCAGCCGTCGAAGCCCTCGCCGGACTTCACCGACAGATCGATGAAGGTGAGGTGGTGGTTGACCTGGAGCGCATATTCCTTCGCCTTCGGCAGATCGAAGTCCAGGTACGGGAGCAGATCGATCTTGTTGATGACGCAGATATCCGCGCTGCGGAACATGTTCGGATATTTCAGCGGCTTGTCTTCTCCCTCGGTCACGCTCATGATGACGACGCGTTTCGCCTCTCCGAGGTCGAAGAGCGAGGGACACACGAGGTTCCCCACATTTTCTATCAGCAATACCGATCCGTCCGGGGGATTCAGATCGCGGAACGCGCGATGCACCATGTCGGCATCGAGATGGCAGCCGTTCCCCGTATTCACCTGCACCACGGGGGCGCCGGCTTTCTGAATGCGGTCCGCATCGTTCATCGTCTGCTGATCGCCCTCGATGACCGATACCGGCAGCCGTCCGCCCAATTCGCGGATGGTGCGCTCGAGCAGGCTAGTCTTGCCCGAACCCGGACTGCTGACCAGGTTCAGCGCAAGAATTCCCTTCGCTTCGAACCAGCCGCGGTTACGTTCCGCGAGGAGGTTGTTCTTCTGAAGAATGTCCGTTTCAATGGTGATGCTGTGCGTTCCGTGCGCATGGTCATGCGTATTCTGATGTCCGTGGTCATGCGCGTGATCGTGTTCGTGCGTGTGCGTGGTGCCGTCGGCGTGCGTGTGCGTATGCCCGTGTCCGTGGCTGTGCTCATGCTCATGCTGATGTCCGTGATCATGGGCATGATCGTGCGCATGCGTATGCGTTGTGCCGTTCGCGTGCGTGTGGGTATGGCCGTGCTCGAGCCCGTGATCGGGAACGCTCCCCGGTTTGCGAATCGTGACTGCATCATCAGGCTGCGTGCAGCCGCAGGTATCACACATGACAATTCCTCTTTTTCAATCCTGGACTAACAGTGATTTCACGCGCATTTCTTCACCCTGCAGCGTCGTGCTGTCGAAGCCGCCGCAGGCCGGACAGGGAGAAAAAAAGTCCGCCGCGTCGTACTCTGCCGCACAGGCATTACAGCGCGCACGTCCCTGCACGGTGAGAATGCGGACCTCCGCGTGCTGGAGCGGCGTGTGCTTCGTGGCGGCATCCATGGCGAAGGTCAGCGCATCGATCTCGATACCGGAAAGTGTCCCGATCTCCAGCTCGATTTCCCTGACGACAGCCCTCCCGTTCCCTTTCAGGCTCGCGACGGCGATTTCCACGATATTTTCGGCAATGGACAGTTCGTGCACGGTGATTCAGGCGCATTTCAAACAAATCATATAAAGATACGAAAATCGCCGTATTCCGTCACCCCATTCCTTCCGCCCTTGACGGATGGACACGCCGGAGGGCTCATCCTCCAGGTCCTTGTTCCCCTCCGCCCCTCCGCAACTTTTCACTACATTGCGTCATGAATTCACCGCGTCCCCTCGACATCCGCGTCCATCTCGCCCTGCTGTTCGTACAGATCAGCTTCGGCGGATTCAGCGTCTTCGGCAAGTACGTGCTGGGCTACGTCCATCCGCTGTCCGTGGCGGCGATGCGTGTCGTGTTCGCAGGTCCGCTGCTGATGCTGCTCGCGCTGCGCTTTGACGCCGTTCGTCCGAAGGGTCGTGATTTCCTGACGCTGGCGGGACTGGGATTCTTCGGGGTGTTCCTGAACCAGATCCTCTTCATCACCGGGCTCAATTACACCACCGCGACCAATGCGTCGATTCTCATGCCGTCCATCCCCGTATTCACCGTGGCGGTGGCCATGGTCATGGGCATCGAGCGCATCACCTGGCGACGCAGCGTGGGAATCGGACTCGCGGTCGCGGGCGCGCTGATCATGCTTCGTGTCACGCGATTTTCCCTCGCGGAAGACACGGTGCTCGGCAACATCATGATCCTCGTCAACTGCCTGAGCTACTCCGTGTTTCTCGTGTACGCGCGTCCGATCCTCCTGCGCATCCCTCCGCTGACCGTCATTGCATGGACCTTCGTTTTCGGAGGCAGCGGCATTCTCATCGTCTCCGCGCCGGAACTGCTGCGCACGCCCTTCGCCTCGCTGCCGGCACTGGCATGGACCGGCATCGCATACGTTGTGATCTTCCCGACGCTCATCAATTACCTGCTCAACACCTGGGCCATCAAGCGGTCGTCGTCTACACTGGTCGCCACATACACGACCCTGCAGCCGGTGGTCGCCACCACGCTGGCCGTCATTTTCCTCGGAGAAGAATTCGCAATGCGTGAGATCCTTGGCTTCCTGCTCATCGTCGCAGGACTGTTATGGATCACCCGGGAATCCGTCGGAAGATAGCTGATTGCTGATCTTCATGAGCCATAAGCCATCAGCCATCTATCCCGTTTCCGGTCAAGGACGGTAATCAGTATATTGCGGATATATTCGATCCGGGGTAGACAAATGCGAACGATAGATATACGCGAAAGCATCGCCATGGCGGTGGCGGCACTGAAGGCGAACAAGCTTCGCGCTTTTCTGACGCTGCTCGGCGTGGTCATCGGCGTTTTTTCCTTCATCGGCGTGATGACCGGCATCAGCGTGCTGCAGGATTCGATCGAATCCAGCTTCAACGTGCTCGGGTCCAACACGCTGCTCGTGCAGAAGTTTCCGGCCATTTCCACGGGCCCCGAATCGCGGATGAAATACCGCAACCGCAAGGACATTACCGTAGAACACGGGATGTTCGTGCGGGAAAACTCGCGCCTCGCGCAGTATGTGAACGTCCAGGCGAGCAACTGGGGAGCGGTGGTGCAGTTCAAGAACCGCAAAACGAATCCCAACGTGCAGATAATTGGCGGCACGCCGGAGATCATCTACACGCAGAACCGGGAGATGGATTACGGCCGGATCTATAACGAACAGGAACTGCAGTATTCACGCAACGTCGTGGTGCTGGGCGCGGACGTCGCCCGTCTCCTGTTTCCGAACGAGTACCCGCTCGACAAATCGATCCGCATCAACGGCACTCCCATGCGCGTCATCGGCGTCGTCGCCCCCAAGGGCGGGATGTTCGGTGGCAATGCCGACAACTTCGTCCTCATGCCCCTGAGCACCTTCAGCAACACCTACGGGAATGCACGCTGGGTGAACATCCAGGCGCGTGCGCCGGACCAGCCGACCTACGACGCCATGACCGACGAGATCATCGGGCTGCTGCGCGTCGTCCGGCATGTGCCCCCGGGTGCGGAAAACGATTTCGAAATCGTCTCGAATGAATCGCTGATCTCCGAAGTCAACAACCTGACCTTCCTGATCCGTGCCGGTACCGGCGCCATTTCCGCCATCGCGCTGCTCGCCGCCGGCATCGGCATCATGAACATCATGCTCGTCTCGGTTTCCGAGCGCACGCGCGAAATCGGCGTACGCAAGGCCATCGGCGCGACGAAACGCACCATCCTCACGCAGTTTCTCATCGAAGCGGTCGTCATCTGCCAGATCGGCGGACTGCTGGGAATCGGCCTGGGGCTTGCATACTCGCGCTGATGCTCGAGATTCCCCCCGTGCTCCCCATCGGCTGGGCCCTGCTCGGCGTCGCGGTCACCAGCGTCATCGGCGTGGTCTTCGGCGTCTATCCCGCGTGGAAGGCTTCCAACCTCGATCCGATCGAAGCGCTACGGTACGAGTAAATCGGGGAGGCGAGGAAGGCGGAAGGCGCGAAGTGGTAAAGCTGTGAAGGGGTGAGGAGGTAAAGAGGTGAAGAATTCGAGGGTATGTAAACTGGAGGTGGGTATGCGTTTCGTTCTTGCCATCGCACTGTTTCTGCTCTCCGGCTGCGGACACGACAGCACACGGCCGTCTCCGTTGCTCTCCGCGGAGGGATCGGATACACTCCTGATCTCGCCCGATTCCACCTGGTACGTTACGGGCAGGGTCATCGATGCAGATGAGGAATACCCGCTCATCGGTGCGAACGCCTTCCTGCGCTACCGCCTTCCGGACAGTGACAGCCTCTACATTCGTGGCGCCGCCACGAACGCCGACGGGGATTTCTTTATCCTCGTTCGCTCGATCCGGCGGCCGACCCTCTTGCAGTTCAGGGCTTCCTACATCGGGTACAGGGACACCACCGTCGTAATGCCGCAGTTTTCTGCCACAGATATGCTCCGCATCGGAAATCTCGAACTGCGTAGGGAGCCGTTAATGCGCATGGATCATGACTATATTTCAAAACCCATGTTCGACAAGACCCAGACGAATTCCGGCACCGTCATCACGGACGAAGAGATCCAAAACCTCCCCATCCCCAAATAACCCATCCGTGAAAATCCGTTTCATCCGCGCATCCGCGTTCCCCTTCCCCGAACACGGGAAATTGGCTATCTTGCGGGATATCCCTGATCACACGAGGTACTTCCATGATTCCTTCCGATTATCAGTTCACCTGCGTTCCCCGCTTTCTCAAGTACGTGAAATACGACACGCAGTCCGACGAAAACTCCGAGACCTTCCCGAGCACCGAGAAGCAGAAAATCCTTGG
>QKAF01000148.1 GCA_003246455.1 Bacteroidota bacterium | reverse complement strand
CCGTACACTGTCAGTCCGGTCTGCGCGTCGAACAGCAGCACGGTTCCGGACGAGCCCGTCAAGCCTTCGTCGTACCCCTGGATATGCAGCTCGCTGTTGTCCGGCACGTTGATGTCAACATGTACATCGAGGTTGACGTCGAGCGTCGCCTCGGTTACCCCGGTCGATTCGAGCGGGAGTTGGTCGTCGCTCCCGGTGACGTGAAAACGCTTGTTGTTCCAGGTCGTTCGTTCACGGAGGTAGCTTCCATACTGCAGTGTCCGGACCAAATCCCAGTAGGTGTATGTCCCGGCGCTGCTGACAGTGACAGAACCCGAACTCCAGGACGTCGCCGACCCCTGGGCGCTCACGTGGAGCCTGATAGAAGTGCCGTCGTACTTGATGAGGATTCTGTAAATGTCGTTCGAGGATCCCGCTCCCCACTTTGCGTCCGTGAGATTGAGGAAGAACTGTGTCCCCGCGATCGATATACTGTACAGACCGCAACCGATGGTGTCCTTCACCGCATCGATGTCGCCAGCTATCTGTCCGTTGAACAAGCCCGGTGATCCATAGCCCCAGGCGCTATTGGCAGGAATAGTCTGCTGCAACGGAAGGAAAGAAGCAAACTGGTGCGTCAACTTCAAATTCTCATCAAATATAAGGCCAGCCGAAGTGATCGAGATTATGGCCGTTGATCCCTGCGAATTTTCGATCGCTATCTGGCTATTCCCAGCGTCGAACGTCGGTTGCGCGACGAGTTGTGTCGCGTTTATAGCGATAATCGAGAGAACTGCGATGACTCCCGAGAGAATCCGCGCGGAAGTCAAGCCTGAGATCCTGAGATTCTGAGATCCTGAGATTCTGAGATCCTGAGATGCGATCTCGGTTGATGGTGTCCGTTTCATGCCCTTGCCTCCTGATTGGTTGAAACACTGTGAGATTATCCGAAACATCCTCCGTGGGATGATGGGATTCAACCGTCGACACAAAGAGTGTACGCGAACACCTGCTTCTCCTCCGCACCCCGTCAGATTAGTGTGTGGCGAATCAGGCTTTGCGAAAAGGTAATGACCGGCAATCCGAAATGCAATATAGCGGACGATAAACAGTGATTTCGGGAACTTCCGGGAGCTGCAACCACGGAGTTATTTGGGCCCTCCTCACCGCCTTCCCGGGTTACCCATCCCCCGCACCTTGCCAACGTCCCGATCTATCGGTATTTTACTTATTCGGACGCGATTCACAGATATATCGCTGATTTTCGAATAAAGTGTTAATAATCAAGAATCTGACTGACGGAGCATTTCATGTCCAGCGAAGAAAAAAAGGAAAAGTACTCGAAAGAAACGCAGATGATCTATGGGCAGGCCCATTCGATGAAATGGGACTACAATCATCACGTCGTGCCCCCGATCACCTCGTCGGCGACCTACCGCCTCGATTCGGCGGAGCGTGGCGCGCAGGGGTTCATCGAGTTCGCGAACACCACCGAGGAAACCAAGCGGAAGCAGCCCATTCTCATCTATGACCGTCTGGGCGAACCGAACAAGGACATCCTCGAGGAGAATCTCGCCTTCGCAGAATCCGGCGACTGCGCCATCACCTTCGGCTGCGGCATGGCGGCGATTTCGGCGATTTTCGGCGTCCTGACCAAAAGCGGCGACGAAATCATCGCCCACCGCACGATGTACGGCTGCACGTACTCGCTGCTGACGAACTGGTATCCCCGCTACAACATCAACGTGCAGCTGCTGAACCTGCATGACCTCGACATGCTCGTAAGCGCCATCACGCCGCAGACGCGCGTGATCTACTTCGAGTCGCCGATCAATCCGACCCTGACGCTCATCGATATCGGCGGTATCGCCGACATCGTAAAACAGATCAACTCCACGCGTCCCGAGGACGAGCATATCAAGGTGGTCGTCGACAACACGTTCGCAACGCCTTACTGCCAGCGTCCGATCGAACTGGGCGCGGACTTCGTCATCCACTCCCTGACAAAGGGAATCGGCGGCTTCGGCACCGACATGGGCGGCGTGGTGATCGGACCGGAAAAATACCGCGATCTTCTCCTGCTCTACCGCAAGGATTTCGGCGGCGTGCTGTCGCCGAAGGCGGCCTGGCCCGTGCTCGTGTACGGTCTCCCCACGCTCTCCCTGCGCGTGCAGCGCCAGATCAAATCCGCGATGGTCATCGCCGAGTATCTCGAGAAGCACCCGAAGGTCCGCAGCGTCAGCTACCCCGGACTCCCCAGCTTCCCGCAGTACGAACTCGCGCAGAAGCAGATGCGCAATTATGACGGAGAGTTCGCGCCCGGCACGCTCATGTATTTCACGCTGAAGAGCGATTCGCCGCAGGAGAGCCGCGACAAGGGCGAGAAGCTCATCAATTTCTGCGCCGACAACGCCTATACGATCACGCTTGCCGTGAGTCTCGGACACACGCGCACGCTGATCGAACACCCGGGATCGATGACACATTCCGCCATTCCCGCCGAAGAGCAGGTGCAGCGCGGCATGGATCCGGGCGGCGTCCGCCTGTCCATCGGCATCGAACATCCCGACGACATCATCCAGGATCTCGAAACTGCGCTCGCGCAGATATAAGGAACACCGTATGGAATTCGCACCGCTTCCCCTCATTCGCAGCGCGCTGCTCGCGCAGTTTCCGCATGTGCGCATGGCACAGAGTACACGCCAGGGCGAGGCGCCGGACGCCCCGTTCGGCTTCAACCTCGGCTATAATCTCGGGGACGACGACAGCCGGGTCACCGGCAACATCGCCCGCTTCGCCGGCGCGGTGGAACTCGAACCGGAGGATCTCGCCTTCATGCACCAGGTGCACGGCGAGACCATCCGCGAGGTCTCCGAGCCCGGCGCGTACGACGACACCGATGCGCTGATCACGCAGCAGCCGGGTGTCGGTCTGACGGTGCGCACGGCCGACTGCGTCCCGGTCCTGCTGTATGCGCCGGCGGCAAACGTGATTGCGGCGGTGCACGCAGGATGGCGCGGCACGGCCGAGCACATCACGCGAAAGACCGCCGAGCGTCTCCAGGCCGACTACGGCGCGGAAGCGGATTCCATCTTCGCATTCATCGGAGCTGCCGCCGGCCTCTGCTGCTATGAAATCGGCGACGAGGTCGCGGCACTGTTCCCCGAACGCTGGCTCGAGCGCGCGGAGGGCAAACCCGCACGGCTCGATCTCCCGGGCGTCAACCGCCATCAGCTCGAAGAAGCCGGTCTCGCGGCCGCGAATATCGAGGTGAACGGACTCTGCAGCATCCATGAACATCACCTCCTGCACTCTTACCGCCGTGACGGCGCGCAGTCGGGACGCATGCTCGCCACGATCGTTCTCAAGGAAGAGGTGTAATGCTCACGCATCTTGCGTTCGTCGACACCGGGGAACAGAGCGGACAGTTCAACATGGACTTCGATCTGCGGCGGGCCGAGATGGTCGACCGCGGAGAGGCCGCGCCGATGCTGCGCGTGTACAACTGGCGTCCGTGGTGCATTTCGCTCGGACGCCATCAGAAAATCGAGGAGATCGACCTGCAGCGCACCGCCGATGCCGGGTACGAAGTGGTGCGGCGTCCGACCGGGGGACGCGCCATCCTGCACGCGGAGGAACTCACCTACAGCGTGATCATGCCGTCCGAAGATCGCGGCATCATGGAGGTGTACCGGGAGATCAGCGAGGCGCTCACCGCCGGACTGCAGCTGCTCGTGCCTGAAATCGATATCGCCAAGGCACAGCCCGACTTCCAGAAACTGTACCGGGAAGCCGGCAGCATCCCCTGTTTTTCGAGCTCCGCACGCTATGAAATCGAGTTCGGCGGAAAGAAGCTCGTCGGCAGCGCGCAGCGGCGCATCGGCAGCACGGTGCTGCAGCACGGATCGATTCTCATCGGGGAAGCCCACCTCGCACTGGCGGACTACCTCGCGGTCGACGACGAGGTGCGGGAACAGCTGCGGCAGGACATGCGGCGCCACACCGTGACGCTGCAGGAGATTCTCGCGCGTCCGGTTTCACGCGATGAGGTGCGCGATGCACTGATTCAGGGATTTACGCGCGCATGGGGCGTGGACATTTCGTTTTCTCCCGATAATGAGTACATTTCCAGTCTGGTGAGCCAAGGAAACGCATGAGTACTGAGTCCCAACAGAATACCAAACGCGTCACGACCCGACGACTGCAGGAAATGCGGGACGAAGGCGATCCGATCGTCTGTCTGACCGCGTATGATTTCCTCACCGCGCGACTGCTCGACGACGCGGGCATCGACCTCATCCTGGTCGGGGACTCCGTCAGCAACGTTTTCCAGGGCAACCCCACCACACTCCCCGTCACCCTCGACGAAATGATCTATCACACGAAGGCGGTCAGCCGCATCGTGCGCCGCTCGATGGTGATCACCGATCTGCCGTTCATGTCGTACCAGGTCACCACCGAAGAAGCATTC
>QKAF01000142.1 GCA_003246455.1 Bacteroidota bacterium | reverse complement strand
GGCCGCCTCATCCCTCGGCTGCCAGCTTCCCGATCCCTTCATGACCCTGTCCTTCCTCGCCCTCTCTCCCATCCCGGCCCTGAAAGTCACCGACATGGGCCTGGTCGACGCGGAGAAATTCGAGCTGACCTCGATGTTTGTATAGGTGGAAGAAAAAACCACGAAAACGCAAAGACACGAAAAAGGAGACACGAAAATATTAATTAGGGAGAACAAAGATGAAGAAATTCTATTCGCCGCTTCCCGCCGAGTTAGAGCGGCTTGCGGCGGAAATTGTTGACGCATGTTATACAGTACATTGCGAGATGGGTCCGGGCCTACTCGAATCGGTTTACGAAGCTTGCCTGTGCAGGGAACTGGAGATTCGAAGTATCCCACTTAAGCGACAGGTGCCGATCACATTAACGTACAAGAGCGTCGATTTAGCGGCGAAACTACGCCTCGATATCGTTGTCGCTGATTCGATTGTCCTTGAACTCAAGTGCGTAAGGACGTTCGAACCAATTCACACCGCACAGCTGTTATCCTATCTGCGGTTGACTTCCAAACCACTCGGATTTTTACTAAACTTCCATGTTGTGAACATCAAGCATGGAATCCGCAGGTATGTGATGAGCAATACGCTCGCAACGGAATCCGATGCTATCTAACAATCCTTCGCGTCTCTTTTTCGTGTTTTAGCGTTTTCGTGGTAGTTCTTATGTCCACTCCTCTCATGCGGCAGTACCAGCAGATAAAATCCGAGTATCCGGATGCGATACTGCTGTTCCGCATGGGCGATTTTTACGAGACTTTCGAGCAGGATGCGATTACGGCGGCGAAGGTGCTGGGGATCACGCTGACGAAGCGCTCCAACGGTGCGGCGAACGAGGTGCCGCTCGCGGGCTTCCCCCATCATGCGCTCGACACCTACCTGCCGAAACTCATCCGGGCGGGGATGCGGGTGGCGGTGTGCGAGCAGATGGAGGATCCGAAAAAGGCGAAGGGCATCGTCAAGCGCGATGTGGTGGAAATCGTCACGCCCGGCGTGGTGTTCACCGACAAGCTGCTCGACCACAAGCACTACAACTTCCTGGCATCCGTCGCCTTCCACGGCTCGACCGCGGGCGTCGCCTTCGTCGATGCGTCGACGGGGGATTTCTTCACCAGCGAGATCGCGGAACACCAGCTTCGCGACCAGCTCGACACCATCGGTCCGTCGGAGGTGCTGCTGGCGAAAAAGGACATCGACCATTTCCACGACCTTTTCGGCCGTAATCCGCTGCACGTGCCGATCACGAAGCTCGACGACTGGGTGTATGCGCGCGACACGAGCTATGAGATTCTCGTCACGCATTTCAAGACGCAGTCGCTGAAGGGATTCGGGATCGAATCCCTGACCGCCGGTGTCATCGCCGCGGGCGCGGCGCTGCATTACCTGAAGGAAACGCAGAAGGCCAACCTGCCGCATCTGCAGAACATCCGGCACTACCTGGCCGACGACTACATTACGCTGGACGCATCCACGCGCCGAAACCTGGAGATCGTCGCATCCATCGGAGAAGGCGGGAAGGACGGCACGCTCATCTCGATTCTCGACAGGACTGCCACGTCGATGGGCGGACGTCTTTTCAAGTACTGGGTGACGCACCCGCTGAAAAAACTCGACGCGATCCAGCAGCGGCTCGCCGCGGTCAAGGAACTCACCACCGCGCATGACCGCCGCGAGCGTATCCATGACATGCTGGGCGAGATGGTGGATTTCGATCGCCTCACCGGACGCATATGCACCGGCCGCGCGACACCGCGCGAACTGACGGCGCTGCGCGCATCCCTGCGCCGCGTGCCTCTGCTGCGGGACGCCATGCAGGACTGCGACGCCCCCTACCTGCGGTCGCTGCACACGCAGATCGAACCGCTCGATGACGTCGCGCGACTGATCGACGAAACGCTGGTGGACGATCCGCCGATGAATCTCAATGACGGCGGTGCGATCCGTCCGGGCTACCATGCCGAGCTCGACGAAATCCGCGACATCGCGACGCACGGAAAGGAATGGATCCGCAATTACCAGGAACGGCTCCGCGGTGAAACCGGCATCAGTTCCCTGCGTCTCGAGTACAACAAGGCTTTCGGCTATTTCATCAACGTTTCGAATGCGAATCTCGACAAGGTGCCCGAGACGTTCATCCGTCGGCAGACGCTCACGAACGCGGAACGCTACGTCACACCGGAACTGAAGGAATACGAAGACAAGGTGCTCAACGCGCGGGAACAGATCGTCGTACTCGAGACGGAACTGTTCAACGAACTGCGCATGGCGGTCGCGGCGACCGCCGACCGGCTTCAGCAGCTGTCGCGCGCGATCGCCGTCCTCGACTGCATCAACGCCCTGGCCCTCGCCGCGATCGAGTATGGGTACGCCTGTCCCGTGATGAACGACGGGACGGAAATCGTGATCAATGAGGGACGCCATCCCGTCGTCGAACGTCTGCTCCCCCCGGGTGAACGCTTCGTGGCCAACGACGTGCTGCTCAGCGAGGACGAGCAGATCATGATCATTACCGGCCCGAACATGAGCGGAAAGAGCACCTATCTCCGGCAGACGGGACTGATCGTGCTCCTGGCGCAGATCGGCAGCTTCGTGCCCGCCAGGGAGGCAAGGATCGGCGTCGTCGACCGCATCTTCACGCGGGTCGGCGCCTCCGACAACATCGCGGCGGGAGAAAGCACGTTCCTCGTGGAGATGCACGAAGCGGCGAACATCCTCAACAACGCGACCCCCAGAAGCCTCGTCCTGCTCGACGAAATCGGACGCGGCACTTCGACCTTCGACGGCATTTCCATCGCATGGGCCATCACCGAGTTTCTGCACGACAACCCCGAGAGCCGCGCAAAAACCATGTTCGCCACGCATTACCACGAACTCAACGAGATGGCGGACATTTTCCCCCGCATCCGCAACTACAAGGTCGAGGTGCGGGAATATCAGGACAAGGTGATATTTCTGCGGAACGTTTCCCGGGGAACCGCCGACCACAGCTACGGCATCCAGGTCGCGCAGATGGCGGGCCTCCCTGACGCGGTTATCGAACGCGCCCGGCAGGTGCTGCATTCGCTTGAAGGGCAGGACCTCACGGTGCTCGCCGCGCGCAGCGAAGAAGAAGCGCGCGCGAAGCTCTCATCTCGCGCGCGGCAGTTTCAGATCAGTCTGTTCGAGGCCAGCGACATGGAACTCAAGGATCGGCTCCGCGCAATCGACATCAATGTGCTTTCTCCCGTCGACGCCTGGAAGCTGCTGGATGAACTGAAGAAAATGGCTGAAGGCTGATCGCGATCAGCCATTACCAGATTCCGAGAGACGGAATATTCCGCAGCACCCCGTATACGATGACGACGATTACTCCAGTCACGATCAACCAGCGCGGAAGCTCGAAGCGCCATACCGTGACGCCGAACAGAATCTCGGCGAAACCCGATATCATGACGATGAAGAACAGGGGAAGCAGGACGGGACTCAGCACGTTCGCCATGAGCACGTATTTCCAGCGGAGGGCAAAGAGGTTGGACAGCGAACTCTGAAGCCCGCATCCGGGACATTCGTAGCCCGTGACGTACTCGAAGGGACATGGGATGGGTTCGAGCGGCGTGAACGGAACGATCACTTTCAGCCAGAGGAATCCCGCGGCGGCCATTCCGAGCGTGAGAAGCAGAACGACGCCGCGCCTGCCCAGCCGGGCCCCGGCTGCGGCAAAGGGAGCCGGACGCGAACGACGGGAGGCGGAAATGGAAGATCCTTGCGGTGCGTCGGTCGAGGCAGCGCGCGGAACGCCCGGGCATTCGGCGTTCCGCTGCACTGCGGTCGAGCTATCCGACGTATTCGGCATCTCCGAATGCGAGGATGGGTAAGAAGATTATTCCCAGGAGGATGAGTCCCACACCGAAACCCGTGCTCTTTCCGAACACGCGCGCCAGATCGAGATACACGAGAATCGCCACCACGATATTCACGCAGGGGATCAGGAAGAGAATGATCCACCACGCCGGTCTCCCGACGATGGTGAGGAGCACGTAGAGGTTGTAAATCGGGATGAGTGCGGCCCAACCGGGCTGTCCTGCCTTGGTGAACAGCTTCCAGTAGCATGCAACAATGAATGCCGCGATCAGCAGCATGACAATGATGTAGCCGATGCCAAGCGCGGCGAATGCCCCAGGGTCACTGTACTCGTATTCGTACATGCTTCCTCCGTCTGATGGAATGATGATCTGCCCCCGGTCCGAAACCGGAGAACAGGTGGCGGATTCTGATAAAGACTCAACGACCGTCAATGATAGCACGCAGAACGCTCCGACGCAAGCCCTCCCCGCGCGCCGATCCCGCGCCGTTGCATTTCCAGCGGGATTGCTCTATTTTTTTGGTGTTTCAGCCCATTCTGTACAATCTGCCCGCGAGCCTCCGCTGCCGTATCGGTCTATTTCGCCGCTCCCATGGAGGGAATTTTTTTCGCCGTCGCGGGGTTGTCGTATACTGAGTCTGACCGTTTCCTGAACCCGGAGTACATCCATGCCCAAATCGACCCCGAGCACGGCGATCAATCCGCCTTCGGAGGCGAAGAATCCCTTCGCGATGACCATCCCGAAAAACAACCCCTTCTCACCGGAGGAACTGCGTTCCATCCTGCGCACGATGATGACGGCCCGGCGCCTCGATCAGAAAATGCTCACTCTGCTCAAACAGGGGAAGAGCTTCTTTCATATCGGCGGCTCCGGCCATGAGGCGGCCCAGATCGCCGCGGCGAAGGCCGTCGTTCCGGGCAAGGACTGGTCTTTCCCCTACTATCGTGATCTTTCGTACATGATGGGCATGGGAATGGACGCCGAAGGCATCATGACCAATTTCCTCGCGCGTGCGGATGACGTCAATTCCGGCGGACGCCAGATGCCCCAGCATTACGGGATGAAATCCGCCCGAGTCGTATCGCAGAGTTCTCCCACCGGCACGCAGTACCTCCACGCCGTCGGGACGGCCAAGGGTGCGAAGCTGGAGGGAACCGACGAGGTGGTGTACGTTTCCTCCGGCGAGGGAACCACGAGCCAGGGCGATTTTCACGAAGCAGTGAACTGGGCCAGCAGGGCCAAGCTGCCGGTGATCTTCTGTGTTCAGGACAACAAGTATGCGATCTCGGTGCACCTCTCGCAGCAAACAGGCGGATCGGTGTATGACATGGTCGCGGGCTACGTCAACCTCGACCGCATCGAGGTCGACGGCACCAACTTCTTCGAAACCCACGAAGCCTTCCGCAAGGCTGTCGCCCGCGCGCGCCGCGGCGACGGTCCCACGGTGATCGTCACGGACGTGGTGCGCCTGCTCGCGCACTCATCCTCCGACGACCAGACGAAATACCGCAGCAAGGAAGAGCTGGAGCGCGACCGCCAGCGCGATCCGATCATCCGCATGAAGGACGCCCTCATCGACGCCGGGATGCTCACGCAGGAAGAATTCGAGCAGATGGAAAAAGACGTGCTCGACGAGGTCAATGACGTGACCGACATCGCAGAGGCGAAACCTCTTCCCGATCCGTCAACCGCGCTGCAGTATCTCTACTCCCCGAAGGAATTGGGACTGCGGTACGAGCACAACACGCCCTCGGGAAACAAAACCGTCATCGTCGACGCGATCAACCACGCCCTGCACGAGGAGATGGAGCGCAACGAGAAAATCATCGTGTACGGGCAGGACGTGCAGGACGGCAAGGGCGGGGTTTTCACCGCGACCAAGGGACTCTCCACGAAGTTCGGCCTCAACCGCTGCTTCAACTCCCCGCTCGCGGAATCGAGCATCGTCGGAACGGCGGTGGGCCTGGCCGTCCGCGGTTTCAAGCCGGTGGTGGAAATCCAGTTCGGCGACTATATCTGGACCGCGATGATGCACATTCGCAACGAAGTGTCGTCGATGCGCTACCGCTCGAACAACGATTTTTCCGCACCGATCGTGCTGCGCGTTCCGGTCGGCGGCTATATCCATGGCGCGCTCTGCCACAGCCAGAACATCGAAGGCTACTTCACGCATGTCCCAGGACTGTACGTCGTCTATCCCTCCACCGCCGGGGACGCGAAGGGCCTGCTGAAAACCGCCTGCCGCATGGACGACCCGGTGATGTTCCTCGAACACAAAGGCATGTACCGACAGGGATACGCCGCCTCGCTCGAATCCGACGAAGAGTACCTGATCCCCTTTGGAAAAGCGTCAATCCGCCGCGAGGGCAGCGATCTGACCATCGTCGCCTGGGGCGCGATGGTGCAGAAGTCCCTCGAAACCGCGCGCGTGCTCGACAAGGAAGGGATTTCCATCGAGGTTATCGACCTGCGAACGCTGGTGCCCCTCGATACCGAGACCGTCCTGCAGTCGATTGCGAAGACGAGCAAACTCCTCATCGCCCACGAAGACAATCTCACCGGCGGATTCGGCGGAGAGGTTGCCGCCCGCATCGCGGCGGAAGGCTTCGAGCTTCTGGACGCGCCCATTCAGCGCATCGCGGCCCGGGACTGCCACATTCCCTACGCCTGGACACTGGAAAGCGAGATTCTGCCTCAGGACAAGGATATCATTCGCGCGGCGCGCGACCTGGTGGCGTATTGATTGACACACTGGAATTCGAAAAACACAGTTTTTTCTATAACGAGGTTACACCGAAATGAAAGTCGAAGTGCAGATGCCCAAAATGGGCGAGAGCATCACGGAAGGACGGATTCTCAAATGGTTGAAAAAACCGGGCGATGCCGTCGACCGCGATGAAACCATCCTCGAAATTGCGACCGACAAGGTCGACACCGAGGTCCCCGCTCCCAACGCCGGCATCCTCGTCAAAGTCATGGCGGAAGAAGGTGACACGGTCGAGGTAGGCACCCCGATCGCGCTGATTGAAACCGACGCGAGCAGCGCAGTCGTGGAAGAAGGCACTGCTTCGGCGCCCGCCGCAGCGCCTGCCGAAGCGGCTCCTCCCGCCCCGCAGGCACCTGCAGTCCAGGCGGCACCTGCCGCGCCGGCTGCCGCGCCCGCGCCCGCCGCGGTTTCCACGCCTGCAGCGGTTTCCGCACCGGCTCCCGCGCTGCCGTCCACCGGCGAGCCGCGCTTCTACTCCCCGGTTGTCATGCGTATCGCCTCGACGGAAGGCGTCAGCATGCAGGAACTCGAGCGGATTCCCGGCAGCGGCGCCGGAGGCCGTGTCAGCAAAAACGATATCCTGGCCTACGTGGCCCAGCGGAAGGCCGGCGGCGTCGCGCTTCCCCCCGCCGCACCGGCGCCGATCGCCCCTGCAGCCGCATCCTTCTCGCCGGCTCCTTCGCTCGCCGCGATGCCCGCCCCCTCCGCAATGCCGGGGCAGGGTGCCGAGATCGTTCCCATGAGCAACATGCAGCGCCTGATGGCCGAACACATGGTCGCGAGCGTGCAGACCTCGCCGCATGTGGCCGTCGTATCGGAGGTCGACATGACGCGCATCGTGCGCTTCCGTGACCGGCATGCCGCCGCGTTCAAGCAGCGTGAAGGTTTCTCGCTCACGTACATGCCCTTCATCGCGGAAGCCGCCGTCCGCGCCCTCAAGGACTTCCCGCTGGTCAACAGTTCCATCGAAGGAGCGAATGTTCATTACAAGCGGATGATAAACCTTGGAATCGCCGTCGCAATGGAAGATGGCGGATTGATCGTCCCCGTGGTGAAAAACGCCGACACGCTCAACGTGATCGGGCTCGGCAGGTCGATCGCGGACGTCGCCTCGCGCGCCCGCCATCGCAAGCTGCAGCCGGAGGAGATCCAGGATGGCACGTTCACGATCACGAATTTCGGCATCTTCGGCAATATCTTCGGTACGCCGATCATCAACCAGCCGCAGGTCGCAATCCTCGGCGTCGGTGCGGTGAAAAAACAGCCCGTGGTCGTCGAATCCGACGGCGAAGACACTATCGCCATTCGTTCGATGATGTACCTTTCGCTTTCCTTCGATCACCGCATCGTCGACGGTGCGCTCGGCGGACGGTTCCTCGAGCGTGTCCGCCAGTATCTCGAAGAATTCAGCCTCGAGACGATCTGATCAGGTTCACCGACGAACGGCATTTCGCCGTTATTTCGGACAGAATAATAAATCTCCTCCGGGATCGCCCCGGGGGAGATTTTTTTTTCTCCAGTATCTATATTCAGACAAACGTACTCACCGTTATCGTTCGCGCGGCTCGCCGCGATATTCTTATCACCGTTTCCCGCACCGTCGTGAAAGGTTTCCGATGCCCCACTCCCCCTTCCGGAAGCTGCTTCATGGGCTGGCCTCGATGTTCGGGATTGTCTGCTCCCTGATCGGCATCATCCTCTTTCTCTCCGGAATAAACGCGTATGTCAATCCGGGGGCGCCGGACACCCAGCCTTTCGAACAGATGCTCCTCGCAGTCGGATTTCTCGGGCTTCCCGCCTCGGGCATGCTTTTCTACAAGGCCAAAAAGAGCTTTCTGCGCGGAATGAACCGCTACGGGCTCCCCGACGCCCCTGGGCGTTCGATGTTGCTCGCGACGATGACGATCGCCGCGGTGGTCCTTACCTGCGGTGCCTTCGTCATTGTCTTTGCCGTCTTCTGACGCGCTCCGGCATCCCTTTCCCGTCCCGTTTGCGAGACCTGCCTCCATGCCCGCCGATGCCCGACGGCGCCCGACGGTGCCCTGCCTGTGCCCTGCCGGTGCCCTGCCTGTGCCCTGCCGGACCGGCGGTCGCGGCGCACTGCCTTTTTCCGGAAACTGCATTATCGTATTTTTCTTTGATGTCTCATTTTTTTGAAAGCGTGAGAATGCAGCCGATAGAAATAGAGATTCCGGGGAAGAAAGCGGAACGCGAACGCAGGCCGGACTGGCTGAAAATAAAGGTCCCGCTCGGGACGAAGTTTTCCGAGGTTCGCAAGCTCGTCGATCAGCAGAAGCTGAACACGGTCTGCGAGGATGCCCGCTGCCCCAACATGGCGGAGTGCTGGAATCGCGGCACGGCCACGTTCATGATCCTTGGCGATGTCTGCACCAGGAGCTGCGGATTCTGCTCGGTGAAGACCGGCCGCCCGCTTTTCCTCGACACCGACGAACCGCGGCGCGTAGCCGAAGCCGTCGAAACGATGGGACTGCGGCATGCCGTCATCACCTCCGTGAATCGCGACGAACTCCGCGACGGCGGCGCTGCCATTTTTGCAGCGACGATCCGGGCCATCCGCGACCGCGTCCCTCATTGCAAGATCGAGGTCCTGACGCCGGACTTCCAGGGGAAAAGGGAAGCGGTTCAGATGGTCATCGACGCGCGACCCGACATTTTCAACCACAACATGGAAACGGTCCCCCGCCTCTATCGCCGGGTGCGGCCGCAGGCGAAGTACCAGCGTTCCCTCGATGTGCTGCAGATGTGCAAGCAGCAGGGGCTGATTACGAAAACCGGCATCATGCTGGGTCTTGGGGAGGAAGCGGAGGAAATTCGCCAGGTGATGACAGACCTCCGTGCGATCGACGTCGATATCATGACGCTCGGTCAGTACCTGCAGCCGACGAAACAGCATCTTCCGGTGGATCGCTACGTCTCCCCGGAAGAATTCGCGCAGTGGAAGGAAACGGGACTGGAGCTCGGCTTCGCCCACGTGGAGTCGGGACCTCTCGTGCGCTCGAGCTATCACGCGGACGAACAGACAGTGGTATAAAAAAAACGGGACCCGATCGGGTCCCGTAATTTCATGTCCTGGCCGCGGCGGTCAGTTTGCCGGAGCGTCCGCGGGCGGAGGAGTCTGCTGCTGATCAGCCGGCTGTGCCTGCTGCTGCATCTGTTCCTGCTTCTGCATCGGGGAGATCGGCGCATCGGAAGCCTGACGCTGAATGATGCTGTCCTGCGTCCCTTCGGTCGGAAGGAAGAACATGTTTACGGCGAAGATCAGGATCGTGAAGGCAATGGCGAGCCCCCACGTGGTTTTCGCCAGAATATCGGAAGCGTGACGCACGCCGAGCATGGAGCCGACACCGCCGCCGGCACCGCCGAATGCGCTCGAAAGACCGCCGCCTTTGGGATTCTGCATCAGAATCGAGATGGTCATGACGACACCGATCAGAACGATAAGAAGCAACAGGAACGTGAACATATCAGTATTTCTCCAATTTCATTACGAAAGCGAAATATAACAGCATCGCCGTTCAATTCCAAGTCGGAATGGCCCCGGACGCGCTCAGACGCACGTTTATTTTCGCGGGTGTCCGCCCGCTCCGGACGACCCTATTTGTCCCAAGTCTTCGCCAGCCGTGATTTGAGCGCCATGATGCGCCGCCACGACGTATCGATGCGCGCGGGAGTGATGCGCCCGGCAGCGACGAGGGATTTCAGCGTCTTGAACGCTTTTTCCGCGATGTCGGGTTCAAACGTATACGTATTGTTGGCGAAAAGCAGGATATCCGCACCGGCGTTCACCGCTTTTTCGATGGCGGTTTCCAGTCCGTAGCCGTCGCTGATCGCTTTCATCATCATGTCGTCGGTGATCACGACCCCGTCGTAGCCCAGCTGCTTCCGCAGCACACCGTCGAGGGTCGCTTTCGAAAGCGTGGCCGGGTACTCCGGATCGAGATGCCGGTTGAAGATGTGGGCGGTCATGACCATGTCCGCCATGCCCTTCCGCACGATCGCGGCAAACGGCTCGAGTTCCTTTTTGCTCCAGGTGTCCGAAACATCGACGAAACCTTCGTGCGAATCGTCCCGCGAACTGCCGTGTCCCGGGAAATGCTTGATCGCGCAGAGCACGCCGCGCGCGTGATGCGCCTCGATGAGCAGGGCGGCGTTCCTTTCCACCACGCCGGGATCCGCGGAGAAGCTCCGGTCAATCCCGCCGATGACGGGATTCCGCGGATTGACGTTCAGATCGAGCACCGGGGCGAAATTCACGTTGAATCCCTCGACAGCCACCGATCGGGCGAGAATATCGCTGTAATACGTGGTGCTGTCCGGATTATCGACAGCGCCCAGGTGCGCGGCGGAGACGGTCGGGGGAAATCCGTCTTTCTCCTTGAGACGGCGTACCGTGCCGCCCTCCTGGTCCACCGCGATCAGCAGCGGGATTTCCGTCCGACGCCGCAGGCTGTTGGTCAGCTCGAGAAGCTGCATCGGCGCGGTGATATTGCGCCCGTATGCCTTCCTGGCGACATCGAAATCGAAAAGAACGACACCACCGATATGGTATTCGCGCAGCATCTTCGCCACCGGACTTTGATCGGTGACCTGCGTCCCGCGGAAGCCCACCATCAGCATCTGACCGATCTTGATGTCAAGACTGTCGGCCGAAGCGCTTCTCGCGCCCGCGGGAAGAATAAGCAGGAAGACGATTGCCGTACAGAGATGAATGCGGATGGAGGGGTCTCGGAAATTCAGTCGCGCAGGGGCGTGCGTGGCCATGCTGGCTTCCTCGGCGTCGGGTGATTATGGAAAGATTGCCATAGAATACGATATTTTCCCCGTAATAGGCAATATAGAAGAAGCCGAAGCGTTTGACCGCTCCGGCTTCTTTCGCTGCAGGGACGACGGCGATGTCGTGTTCTATGCTGCGATTGCGTTTCCGTCTTGCGCAGATCCGCGTTCGACGGGATACCTGTTCTGCATCCACCCGTTGAAGCCGCAGGTGAGATTCTTCACGTTGCGGACGCCTTTCGACATCAGGTAGCTGGTTGCGATGCTGGACCGGTCGCCGGACACGCAGTGCACCACGATGGTACGGTCTCGCGGCAGGCTTTCAATTTCACTGCCGAGGAGACCGGCGTGGACGTTTCGCGCGCCGGGAATATGCGCCGCCTCATGTTCGGTATAACCGCGGACATCGAGAACATAGTAATGCTCGCGATGGGCGTGCAGTTCCTCCACGGCGATCTGGTCCATGACCTGCATGGTCTGTCCCGCGTCCCCGATGCGGTCCATATCCTGGACGTACCCGGCGACATTGTCGAGGCCGATGCGGATCAGCGCCCGGGTGAGTTCCTCGATACGGCTGTCGGAGGCGACAAGAATGAAGGGTGCGTCATACTCGAGCATCCACCCTGCCCACGTGCTGAAGGCATTGTTGTCCTGGATGTTGAGGCTGCCGGGGAAGTGGCCGCCGGCGAATGCCAGTTTGTCGCGAGTGTCGACCAGGGTCGTCCCCTGCCGCATGGCGTCGCTGAACTGCGCCATCGTAAGTCGCGCGGGATGCGGAACACCGCCCAGGACTTCCGGTCCCACCTTGTTCATGGTTTTCATCATCGCGAAGTACCGCGGCGGCTCGGGCTGTCCTTCGAGCAGTTCCGCCACGAACGCTTCCTCGTCCTCGATGCGCAGCGCCCAGTTGGAGATTTTTTCGTATCCGACCGTCGAACTGGGCACGGCACCGAGCGCTTTTCCGCAGGCCGACCCTGCGCCATGCCCGGGCCATAGCTGGACGTGGTCGGGCAGCGCGCGGAATTTCTTCAGCGACGCGAACATGTCGCGTGCGCCCTGGATACGCGTCCCTTCGATTCCCGCGGCTTTCTCGAGCAGATCGGGGCGACCGACGTCTCCGACGAAGACGAAATCCCCGGTAAAAATCATCACCGGCTGATCACTGGCCGGGGTATCGGTGAGGAGAAAGGAAATATGTTCCGGCGTGTGTCCCGGCGTGTGCATGACCTCGAAGCGCAGGTTTCCGACCATGAACCGGTCACCGTCACGGACACCGTTGTGCTCGAACTGGTATTCCCAGTCCGCACCGCCTTCGTCGGAGAGATACAGCGCGGCTCCTGTCGCCGCGGCGAGTTCCCGGGCACCGCTGAGGAAGTCGGCATGGATATGCGTCTCCGCCACATGCGTGATGCGCAGGCGGTTCTTTTCCGCTGCCTCGAGATACACGTCGATGTCGCGGCGGGGATCGATGACGATCGCCTCGCCCGTTGCCTGGCAGCCGACCAGATAGCTCGCCTGCGCAAGGCCCTTTTCGTATATATGCTGAAAATACATGTGTATTATCCTGGCCTAGTTGCTGTTCAGTTCTGTTTCGTTCATCGGTCGAGGGGATGGTTCCAGTCGAAAAGCCCCGAGGCGAGGTTGTAGACCTGCTCGAAACCGAGCTTCATCATGACATTTCCGGCGTGATAGCTGCGGTTGCCGCTGCGGCAGTACAGGAGCACCGGCACGTTCCGGTCGTAGGACTGTACTTTCTCGGCAAACCGGGCGTCCATCATGTCGAGGTTGACCGCACCGGGTATGTGACCGGCATGGAATTCGCCGGCGGTGCGGACGTCGAGAACGACGGCATCGGCGTGCTCCTGCATGAGGCGGTGAAATTCATCGCCGCTGATGTTCGGAACTGTGGTGCGCGCACCACGGATGGAAGAAAACAGATCGTTGAACATGGGGTATATCCGATAATTGATTTACATGCTGAGTTGTGTCAGTTCTTTGCCGATGATGTAAACACCCATTGCAAGGGTGAACCATCCGAAGGCCGGTTTGAGCTTCGCGCCGGGGATGAAGCGCGTCAGCCAGCTGCCGAGCAGAATACCGCCGACGGCGAACGCGGAGAACAGCGCGAGGAATCCCCAGTTGACCTCCATCTGCATCATGTCGCCCGTGAATCCGATCAGCGACTGAGTCGCGATGATGAGCAGGGAAGTCCCGACTGCAAGTTTCATCGGCAGACGTGCGAGCAGCGCGAGTGCCGGAATGATGAGGAAACCGCCGCCGGCTCCGACAAGACCCGACAGCGTCCCCACAACCACGCCCTGTGCGACGATCGCGGGATAATTGTACCGGATTTCTTCTGCGCCGGACTCGCGTCGTCCGCCCCGGATCATCGATGCCGAGGCCGCGACCATGAGCGTCGCGAACAGCAGCATGATCGCGAGATCGCGGCTGATGTCGAATCCGCCGACGGAGCCGATCTGGAGGGGTATCGCGGGAACCAGGAAGCGGCGGGTGGCAAACACCGCCAGCAGCGAAGGGATACCGAAGACGAGGGCCGTACGATAGCTGACCAGCCCTTTCCGCATGTACATCGCCGACCCGACCAGCGCGGTCAGTCCCACGACGAACAGCGAATACGCGGTCGCGGGCACCGGATCGACGCCGACGAGATACACCATCGAAGGCACGGTGAGGATCGATCCTCCTCCGCCGATGAGGCCGAGGGTCACTCCGATGAATATCGCGGAAACGAAACCGAAAAACTGTGTCATGGGCTGATGCACACTGCGTTGTTATAACCATGTGATGCGTGCAATCAGCGCAGGATTCCCTATTTCGGAAAAAATCTCTTTTTTCCGTTTTTCAGCGGCTCCGCGGCCCTTCCCCCATCACGCGGATTTCTTCGACGGAATCGGGATTGACGAGGCTCGAGGTGTCGCCGGGATCGAGGCCGAGCCAGGCGCTGCGCACGATCCGCCGCATGATTTTCCCGTTCCGCGTTTTCGGAATATCCGAAACGAAAAGCACGGATCGCGGCGCCAGCGGTTTTCCCATCGCGTGAATGACCGCGGTTCGAAGCGCATCGACCAACGCGTCGCTGGGGTGATAGCCGGGATTGAGGACGCAGAAGCAGACCACGGCGTTCCCCTTCACCTCATGCGGCACCGCGATGGCGGCCGCCTCGTTGACGCCGGGGTGCTCGACGAGAATGCTCTCGATCTCGGCCGGACCTATCCGTTTGCCCGCCACCTTGATAGTGTCGTCGGATCGCCCGAGGATGTACCAGAGCCCGTCCTCGTCGATCGCGGCGAAGTCGCCATGGACCCAGACGTTTTCCCACCGCGACCAGTAGGTATCGAGATACCGCTGCCGATCCCGCCAGAACCCGCGGGTCATTCCGATCCACGGGGCGGTGATGACGAGTTCGCCTACCGCACCGCGAACAGGATGTCCGTCTTCGTCGTAGACATCCGCGGCGATTCCCGGGCAGGCCGCGGAGAAGGCCGCGGGTTTGAGCGGCAGGAGCGGATTTCCCATGACGATGCCGCCGCTGATTTCCGTGCCGCCGGAATAATTGATGATCGGGCAGCGGGATTCGCCCACGTCACGGAACAGCCACATCCACGGTTCGGGATTCCAGGGTTCGCTGGTAGACGCGAAAAACCGCAGCGAAGAGATGTCGTGCGCGCGCACCGGCTCCTCCCCGTGCTTCATCAGCGATCGCACCAATGTGGGGGAAATGCCGAGCACCGTGATGCGGTGCCGCGCCACCTGCTGCCAGAGGCGATCCACCCCGGGATAATCCGGAGCGCCGTCGGAAAGGAAGAAACGGGCACCGAGCAGCGTCGCGCCGAAAATCAGCCAGGGCCCCATCATCCATCCCATGTCGGTCATCCAGTAGATGAGATCATCCTGATGGATGTCGGTGCCGAACGCCATATCCTGCGCGGCCTTGACGGGGAAGCCGCAATGTGTGTGCACGGCGCCTTTCGGGCGTCCGGTGGTTCCGGATGTGTAGATGATCATCAGAACGTCTTCCGCTGCCGTGGGTTCGGTCGGCGACTCGGCGGGCTGCGACGGAATGAGATCATGCCACCAGTGATCGCGTCCCTCCTGCATCGGGATCTCCTGCCCGGAACGCCGGAGCACGACGACGCTGCGCAGCGTCGGCACTTCGGAAAGCGCTTCGTCAGCAACGGATTTCAGATCGACGATGCCCCCGCGGCGGAAAAATCCGTCCGCGGTGAACAGCGCCTTTGCATCCGCGTCCGCAAGACGCGAAGCCACGGCCTGCGCGCCGTAACCCGAGAACAGCGGCAGAATCACCCCGCCGATTTTCGCGATGGCAAACAGCGCGACGACGATTTCCGGTGTCATCGGCATGTATATGCCGACGGCATCTCCGGCACCGAGACCGAGTTCCCGCAGTGCGTTCGCACACCGGTTCACCTCGGCCGCGAGCGCCCCGTAGCTCATCTCCCTCGTGCTCCCGTCCTCTCCCTCCCAGACCAGGGCGACACGCTCGTGGTGCGCCGGGTCGGCCGCCCACTTGTCGACACAGTTGGTGACGATGTTCATTTCGCCGCCCACGCACCAGCGGGGAAACTGAATCCCTTCGGGGAATTCCACCACCGATTCATAGGGACGCGCGAAGCGGATATCGAGGAAACGCATCACGGCATCGGTGAACCAGGGGACATCCCCGGTCGAGCGGCGCATCAGCTCCGCGTACGAATCGATGCCATGCTCCCGCATGAAGGCGTACAGATTACTGCGCTGGATATCGTCCTGCGAAGGACGCCATACGATGTCGCCTCCGAAATCAAAGCTCTCGTTCATGCAATTCCCGTTCTGACCAACCTGCCGGACGCCGCCTGCCGCGGTACTGGTAATCAGCGCGGCTGCCGCCTGCGCAGGATGGGATGGCAAAGCAGGTTTCCTTCCCCTTCCGCTGCCGAAGTGCCGGAGGGAGAACAAACCGATGTTTCATGATGACGGAATGTAGCATCCCTCAGCGTTTTTTCCCATTCTTCGCCGCCGGTTCCTCCGCAGGCGCCTGCAGCGTGTCTGTGGTATCGACGGTGATCTGCTCGGTGGGCGCGACAGTATGGTTCTTCCCGCTCCAGACCAGGTAGGTCCCGGCCGCGATGAGGAGATTGAGGACGAGCACGATGATGAGCAGGGTACGCATCCCACCGATCTGACGCTCCTGATCCTTCAGGCGCTTTTCCAGTTCATCCCCCTGCGTGCGAATGGCTTTGTCGGTGAACATCTCCAGCCTTCCGAGCTTCGCGACCACGTCGTTGCTGAAGAGTGCCATCGCCTGCTCGTTGGATTTGGCGAGCGCATCGAGCCGCGACATCGCGGTGTTGAGATTCCCGTGGAGGTTTCGAATGTCGCTTTCGATGGAATGAAGCCGGCTGGGAAAGTCGATGGATTCGATCGTGCGCACGAGCCTCCCCGAAGCGGCGATAAGCGCATCCGCCGAGACCGTCACCTTTTCGAACTCGTTCGTCTGCTGGTCCTGCGTTTTCTTTATCGCGGCGAAAATTCTCTTCGACTGACTGCCTGCATCCTCGACACTGTTCTTCGCGATCAGCATCACCTCGCGGAGGTTGGTCTTCGCGAGCGTGCCGATTTCCTCCACATGATGCTTCGCCCGTGAATCCAGGGTTTCCAGCACCGACGCGGCTTTCGAGGTGATTTCCTGTATGCGGTGCGCGGCGTTGCTGCCGCTTTCCTGGATGACCTTTGCCGCGGTATCGTTGAGCGTATTCAGCTGATCGCGCACGCGCATCAGCAGCTCCTGCAGCTGGCCCTGCAGCTGTGCGCCTGCATTCGCGATCTGCGACTGGACCTCCGACCCCGCGCCGGAAATCCGGCTCTCAACCTGCTGCCCCGCATCCTCGAGCATTTTTCCGATGCGTTCTCCCGAATCGCTTACGATCCTGTCCGCGCGCACCGCGATTTCATCCATGCGCGTGCCCGCGGTCTGGATGAGACTCCCCGCTTTCTGCGCCATGTCGCGCACCGAGCCGCCGGCGGTTTCGCCCGCGGCTTCGATCGCCTTCACGACCTCCGCATTGTACTCCTCGAGGTACTTTTTCGCGCGGGCCGCGGATTCAAGAATGTGCCGCTTCGCCCCGGCTCCGAGTTCGTCGAATCGTTCCTGCTGCACCGAACCGGCTTCTCGAACCGCATCCTTCTGTACTTCGAGCAGCGCGTCGAGATGTTCCGCATATTTCTTCTGGATCAACCCCACCGCACCGATGACCTTTTGCGCAACAGCTTTGGCCTGTTCGATATGTTCGACGGCGGATCGCAGCCGCTCCAGTTCTTTTTCGAGCGCCAGCAGCGATGTCTTCGTATCAGGATTCATAGTGCTTCAGGAAACTGTGGTTGAAAGATTGTATCCATTTGAGATGCCGGACGAAATCCGGGTCTGCCGGCTCCTGATCGCCCGTTGTCGCCGGAGCCGCTCCTGCGGCCGGAGACGGCGAAACATCTTCGGACTGCCGTCGCGCATCGTCCGGCGTCGCGTCCGCGGCGAGCGTCCCTTCGAGCTCGGCGAGCATGCGATCGAGTTCGTCACCGACTGCATCGGACTTCACCGGTGTCGATGCTGACCGTTCCGCATCAGCGGCAGCAGCGCCTGCGGATACAGCGCTGGCGGATGCTGCGCCGGGTTTTTCGGTGTGGTCCCCTTCCGCCTGCCGAGCTTTCTGCTCGGCAGCTTTCTGCTCGGCGGCTTTCTGCTCGGCAGCTTTCTGCTCGGCAGCTTTCTGCTCGGCGGCTTTCTGCTCGGCGGCTTTCTGCTCGGCGGCTTTCTGCTCCGCGGCTTTCTGCTCGGCGGCTTTCTGCTCGGCGGCTTTCCTCGCTGCTGCCTGTTTCCGCGCTTCAACGGTCTCGAGCGAGATCGCAGCGGGAAGCGGGCGCGCCTTTACGCGCTTGACTTCATCGTGGAGGAGGGAAAGGAGCATCGCGACGGATTGATCGTCGAGATAAACGCGGAACCGCGCTTCGAATTCGGCAACCGCGGAGAGGTACCGCTCTCCTTCGATTCCCGTCGCGCCTGCGCAGGATGCGAACGCGGCGGCGAAGGCTTCGAGAACGGTTTTCTGCTCCGCCGCCTTCCTGGTGAGAATCAGGTCCGACAGCACCCGCAGCATCGGGAGCATCGGCTCGTCCGGGAACGACGGCGTCAGCGCGCTGCATGCGGCCGCGAGATGCCACGCGTTTTCCCGTACGCTGCCGCTCCGATCTTCATCGAGCAGCTTCATGTACTCCGCGAGGAGTCTGAGGCGATCGGTCGTGCGCGGCAGCGCGGCCGGGAGGCGCCACGGGAGAGCGTACTTCGCGGTAAGCGCGGTTTCGATCGCCTCGCGAAACCGTCCGCCCTCCTCCTTCATTCCGAAACGGCAGAGGGCATCCATGAGCCGTGCGCTTTCGATGTTCTTCTGCCTGCAATGCGTGTGCGAATAATCGATCAGGAAGAGCAGGCAGCGCTCGAGCTGAGATTCGCCCGGGTAGGTATTCAGCGGGGCCATGGCACGCTCCGCCTGCCGCTCTGTATGAAAGAGTCGCAAATACTCCTCGAGCGCGGAACGAATCTCCCCGTCGCTGCGGACCGCGATGCGAAGGGCGAACCTGCGGGATGCCGGATGTACGAGATAATCCTGCACGACGCCGAGCGTGGCGAGACGGAAGATGATGCGCTCGGTGTCGCCGCGGGTACGGATCTTGTTGTAGAGCTGAACGAGACGACTCTCGATTTCCGGGTTCAAGGACGCGAAAAGGTCCGGCTGCCCCACGCGCAGCAGAAGAGCGTCACGAAATTCCTTCCAGTTCTGCCCCTGCACTTCAGAGAGGATTTTTCGCTGCAGCTCGATCTCCGCTTCCCGCCACAGGATGTGGTGGATGCGGTTCAGCAGCGGTTCGCGGTCGTTTTCATACCCGATGCGGAGTGTAAACGCGGCTCCGGGTTCGAAATCGGCCATCTGCCGGATGATCCCGTCATCGATGTCCGCCGGAAATGTTGCCGCCACCCACGATGACAGACTCGGACCGGAGCCCGCGGATTCGAGACTGATCTCGTAGGCATATTCAAGGATATCCCTCGCAAGCCGGGCATCCGGGTATTTCGTATCCGGGACGATCTCCTGCGTCACGAGGTCGATATAACCGAACGTGCCCGTTCCGTGCTGCGCGTACATACGTTCCTCGAGCCCGCGCTGCCAGTAGCTGATGCGTA
Source organism: Bacteroidota bacterium (assembly GCA_003246455.1). Classification (GTDB taxonomy): domain Bacteria; phylum Bacteroidota; class Ignavibacteria; order SZUA-365; family SZUA-365; genus SZUA-365. The sequence goes on along the minus strand of QKAF01000142.1, from coordinate 23,397 downwards.
CGTGGATCCCGAATTCATCGGTCACCAGATTCGCGACGCGCCCGGTGTTCGAATCCTCCGGATAGGTGATTTCGCGCAGCAGGTCGTGCAGCAGCTGCTTCTCCCGTGCCGCATCTGTCGCGGAGGCGGCAAGGATATCCAGGCCGAACTGCAGATCGGGCCCGCCGCTGCTGTCCGCGCTGCCTCCGAAGAGTACGGTATGCAGGGACATCCGGCCGTCATGACCGCCGCGGCCGCATTCCTGGACCAGACGCTCGACGCCGGGCGGCGGCATCAGGTGGGTCGTGCAGCGGATATCCGGTTTATGCATGCCGACGCCGTAGGCCCGCGTGGCGATCAGCAGGGTGAGGTCGCCACGGCGGAACCGGCCGCGCGCTTCGATGGACTCGGTCTGACACTGGCGCCCGATTCGGCTGCGGTCATCGTCCTTCCCGATAAATATGCCCACCGCCTGTCCGGGCAGTGCGAGCACCTCGTCCACTGCCGCTTCGGTCGCACCCGCGGCAAACCGGTTGCTCACGCCGAGGGTGCCGGAGGTATACGGGCAGTACAGCACGGTCGGGAGCGGCGAAGAAACGTCCCACCCCGGAATCTTCTGTGCCGCCGCGGCCTGATCATGAAGCTGCGCGAAGGATTTCCACTGCGCCTTGACCGCAGCTGCAGCGCGATCCTGGCGCGCAGACAGGACGGAGAACGGGTCAGATGCCTGTGCGGGCGCATACTGCAGCTCAAATTGCTGCTGCGGCTGAAGGACCGTATCGCCGATCAGGCACTGGTTATCCCCCAGCGCCCACGCTCCACCGAGCGCGGCAACCTGAAAGCGGAGATCCGCCACGACGTCGCGGGAAATGCTGCCGGTGAGCAGCCGGAGGGCAACCGTCTTTTTCTTGCCGGCATCGAGCCGATCCGCGGCGAATGCCGGCGCACACTGCAGTTCCGGTCGCGTGTGGTGGCTCCAGTCCGACATCCCATCCGCTTCGTCAATCACGCATTGCGAGAAATATCCCTTCTCCCGCCGCAGCGTCTGCAGCATTTCGTCGACTTCCTCGGTGCGGAACAACGCACCGGAGGCCAGGAAGAACAGCGCCTGGCGATCACCGAACCGTGCACGGGCGGACTGCCGCAGTTCGCTCCCCATTGCTTCGTGCTGGCACTCGACGCCGTCGATGAACACATCCGCAAGCTGGTCGCGCTGATCGGCGACAAGCGCCGCCGTCGGTTCCACCACGAACGACAGCGCCGGCTGAAGGAGTGCGGCAAACTGATAGGCCACTGATTTCCCGGTCATCGGCGGAAGCGCCGCAAGGAAGGACCTGTTCTCCACCGCGAAGGCGAACAGGTCGTCCTGCGGAGGCGAGGTCCGTCCGATACGGAAAGCGTCCGCGAGAAGCGTCACGACCGCCGCGCGCGTCTCCGCGCCCAGCGCCGCTCCGCCCTTTTCCGCGCCGGTCTTCCAGCGCTCCGTCTCACCGAGGAGAAAACGCCGGGGCTCGACGGGCGTGCGCGCGGGACGCAGCACGATATGATGCCGCGCTTCCGCGGCGATTTTCGTCAGGACGTCGCCTGTCGGATGCAGCATCGAGAGGTCGACATGCACATCCGCCGGGGGCAGCGCCTCGCCCTTCCGCAGCAGGCGGATTCCGGCGGGGGCATGGAGCGGCGAATCAGCGAACAGATCGCGCGCGGACACGACGGCGGTGATCGGCGGCACCTTCCGGCCCTTTCCCTCGATCGCGAAAAACGTCCGCAGGAGACGGCCGAACTCATCGATCCCCAGCGCCGCACCCGGAATGTCGCGTTCCGAGACCGAAATCGTCCACGCCGCAGCGGCGAGATCGAGCGCGCCGGCGAGAAGTGCCTGCACGAGCGCACGCTGCGTTCGGGCTGCCGCGATCGGCGAAAGCATGAGCTGCAGAGCTTCCCGCCCTTCCGCCGCAGCGAGCAGGGATGACGCGTCGACGGCGATCCCCTCGGACGGAAAATCCGGCGAGAGGATTTTTCGCAGCGCCGCGATGTCCGCCTGAAGCTGCTTTGTTCCTCCCGGGACGATGCCGAGCTGATACCATCCGTCAGACTGCAGGCCGCTCTGCTCCGCCGCGCCTTCCGCTGCAGTTCCGGAGATGCGCAGCCCGCGGACGCCGCAGATGGGATGGCGAAACGGCAGTTGCAGGCACGCGCGCCGCTCATCGCTTTCGAGCAGCGCGAGCGCGGCGGGGCCGAAGAGCTGCCGCAGCATCGGGACAGCCGTCTTGAGAAGCGGCGCCGCTTTCGATTTCCCGAAACGCTGGCGCAGCGCGTCATCCGTCGGCGGGTGCAGGGCATACAACGCCTGCCGCAGTCGCTTCAGAAAATCCGGATCGCGGGTGAGGCTGCGGGAGCGAAAACGTCCGAGGGTGTCTTCCTCGACGGTGCTCCGGGAAAATGCGGCGGCGAAAAACTGTTCGAAGGAAAGTGAAGGGAGAGTCGGCAGTCCCCGGCTGATGAAATTGGCGGCGGCACGGAGGAGGGGATCTTCAGCAAGTTTGCGATCGGATACGTCGAAGGAAGTGTCGCAATCGCCCGCACTCACGCTGCGAAGCAGATGGCGCAGCGTGTCGTTCTCGATCTGTCCGGATTCCGCCAGGGCATGGTAGAATCCGGGAAGAACATATCCCGCGTGGCAGGCAGAAATCATTCCAACGTACTCCTTCCGGGCTCCGCTCTCTGTAGCAACGGCATTCCGCAATGCGCGAGGTGCGCACGGGAATGAAATGATGATACAGGATCACTCCCTAAGAAGCAATGAAACACGTATTAATTCATTGAAAGGTTTGGGATCCCGGAGGAGGATACCGTCAGAACCACTCCGCCCTTTCTGGAAGCCGCCTGTTCTTCGGCTTCCGCGCACAGACGCTTCTTCTTCGTTTCCACGAGCGAAAGCAGCCAGGCGCGCGCCGACTTCCCGTGATATTCGAGATCCGTGTTGATCCACCCCGCATAGTCGGTGATCTTCCTGAATTCCGTGGCGCAGAACTCATTGAACCGCGCCTCGTCGGCGATACTGCTGACCGTATGCTCGATGACAACGCGACCAGACTGCCTGCCGTTCGGCGGCTGCAGCATGCTCACGTGGGGAGGCGATGCGTAGTACTGCCGCGGACGCAGCGTGAGCAGGGCTTCCAGACCCGAATACTCCATCCATCGACGAATGCGGGTGCGCCCGCCCGGTTCCGGATGCGCTTCTTCGTGTATGACTGGCTCCACGGACAGCCATCCCGGATCCAGTTCGGAGAGGAGACCATCGATGATCTGTCGCGGCGCCGCGGAACACAGTTCGTCGTCAGGAATGCCGAATACGCGGCGCTCCGCCGTCCTGATGACGTGTGCGTCGTAATAATCCCGAACCGACATCTGACTGAATAGAGCAAGCTTCATGACTGCCTCGTCCCAACCGCCAACGGGCGGATGCTCATGTTGCCGGCGACCGCGGATACGGGTCGCACGTGGAATTGCTGCGGAATGCAGACACGATTTACTGCGGCCGTGTCTGATTTATTAACTATTACGTACGCACACGCCGTTTTGCAGAAAAAAGGACAGAAAAAACAGCTTCCCGGAGAAAAAAAATGGCGCACCGCGGAAACAGTGCTGGACATTGCCCTCCCGTTTTACTATGTTAGCGCACACTGGACAATGTTACCTTAATACCGTTTTCCAAATCCAGCCTGTCGAGGCGATTATGCGTATGCAGATCGACCGCTTCAAGCGACCAACAGGATTTGCCGCGGCTGTAATACGCCTGATCACCGCGGCAATGCCCCTTCTGCTTTTTCTTTCGGGGCCGCTCGCGGAAGCGCAGGATTTATCCTCCGAGAACGTTCGTCCATTCACTCTCACGGGAACACTGGTCACCGCCGGGGAACATTATAAGATTCCCGGACTCGACACGCAGCGTCCGGAGAATTCCGCCCGTCTCTATTTCAATCCGACCCTCTCGATTTACGGTCTCCACCTCCCCTTCAGCTTCCTGCTGTCGACGCAGGAGCGCAGCTACAACCAGCCGTTCAACCAGTTCGGCGTCAGCCCGACATATCGCTGGCTGACCCTGCACGGCGGATACCGCTCGCTCCGGTTTTCGGACTTCACGCTGAGCGATGCGGTATTCCTCGGCGGCGGCGCTGAGGTGCAGGGAGACCTGTTCCGTTTCCGGAGCATGTACGGACGTCTCCGGCGCGCGGTCGACGAAGACACAACGAACGGCATCCGGGCGGTATACAAACGAATGGGCTGGGCCGTCGGTGCCGGCTTCGGTGACAAGGAACGATTCATCGACCTGAATATTCTGCACGCGTGGGACGATTCCACCTCGCTCAGCGCCCCGCAGACCATGGCGAACGTTCGTCCCGCCGAAAACGTCGTCGGCGGACTGAACGGACGGCTTCCGCTCGACAACGGGCGCATCGTCGTCGACGCGGAGTTTGCCGCCAGCATGTTCACACGCGACACCGATCAGCCGGTCGTGGAGGACAAGGACATCCCCTCCGCCATCGTGGCGGAAACACGGTACTCCTCCCGTCTCAACTACGCCTGGCGCAGCGGCGTCTCCTACAACGAAGATCTGTGGTCGCTGCGGCTGGAGTACGCGCGTGTCGAACCGGAATACGAAACGATGGGGGCGATATACACGCAGAATGATTACGAGGATATCACGTTCAAGCCGCAGTTCCACCTCGCCGACGGATCGTTTCGTTTCGGGGGATCGGTGGGATGGCGGCATGACAACCTCTTCGACGACCGCCAGTTCACGACGAACCGGGTGATCGGTTCCGCCAACGTCAACTGGATGCCCGATCCCCTGTTCACGGTGGACGGCAACTACAGCAACTACAGCATGTCGAGCGCCGCAGGGTCCATCCCCGTCAACGACAGCACGCGCATCGACAACGTCTCGGAATCCTGGTCGCTTGCCCCGCGGCTGGCGATCACCGGCGAAAGCACACAGCATTTCCTCATGCTGCTCCTCACGAAGCAGATTTTCTCAGACGAGAATCTGCTGACCGGCACGGCATCCGACAACGACGTTTTCACCGCCGTGCTCAGCTATACGCTCGGCTTTTCCTCGGGTTATGGAATATCCAGCGCACTGTTCTTCAACGAGGTGCAGACGGTGTTCCTGACGAACATCGTCCGCGGCATCACGCTCGAGGTCAGCCGCGGCTTCTTCGACAACGCGCTCAACACCAGTCTTTCCTACGGCATCAATTTCACCCGCGCCTCGAGCGAGAGCGCAACCGACACGCAGCACCTCGTGACGCTGAACGCGCGCTACCGCCTCAGCCGGGCCGATGTCATGGAGTTCCGTTATCAATACAACAACTACGACGCCGTAAACCCGATGCGCCGGTCGTATGAAGGCAGCATCGTGCGTGTACAGTACAGCCGGGCATTCGCGTTCGGGACGGACTGACGTCCCGGCGGGCATGCCGTATCTCGTCAAATATTTTCTGTCATACAGTCTCTTGCCAGGAGCGGATCATGTTTAAACACACAGCCTTGCTCTGCGCTCTCCTGCTCGCGCTCACTTTCGAGGCAGCCGCGCAGCTGAACGTTGCCGTCCAGATGGATCCGAATCCTTCGCCGTACATCTCCGACTGGCGCTCCAATCCGAATATCCTGCGTTTCATCGTCACGAATCCCACCGGCGCGGATGTCGAAGTCCGCTTCGTCGGGTACATCGAAGGCGACGCCCGCGGCAGGGTCGCCGAAACCCTGGACGATTCGCCGATCCCGCCCGTTGTCGTTCCTCCCGGCACCAGTATATACAGCGCGGTGGATATCGGGATTCTCGAGGAGGGGTCCGTGACGTACACCGGACCGACCAGCGAAGAGACCAAGCGCAGCGGCCGTCTGCCCGAGGATAATTTCCGCATCTGCGTTCGTCTCATGGCCTACGGTCCCCCGTACAACATGCTGACACCGGAGTCGTGCTCCCGCTTCGCCATCCGCCTGATCATGCCGCCGACGCTGATCGCACCGCTGAATCAGAGCGCAGTGAAAACCTCTCCGGGGTTCCAGTGGTCCGTCGTGCCGCTCGGCACCGGCACGTTCGCTCGCTACGAGGTGACGATCGTGGAACTCGAACCGGGGCAGACGAATTACGCGCAGGCGATCAAGAGCAATCTCCCGCTCATTCAGCGGGAAACGAATCTCGCCATGTACCAGATTCTGCCCTCCGATCCGCAGCTGGAGAAAGGCAGTTCGTATGCGTGGCAGGTCCGCGCCTTCGACCAGAACGACAGCTACACCTTCGCCAACGACGGGTTCAGCGAAATCTGGACATTCCGCTACGATCCCGTCGTGCCGCCCGGGTTCAAGGATACGAAGACTGCCGCCGGCGTGAAGCAGCCTCCGAAATCGACCAAGTCTTCGATGTCGCAGGTCAACACGAATCCGAATTTCACGTACGCGGGTCTGACCACGATCCGCGGGACTCTTCTGACGACGTTCTATCCCAGCCGGGTTCCCAAAGCGCAGTCGATTACGATCCACGATCCGAAGCCGGGAACGGGCAAGGCCCAGCAGAGCCAGCAGTCGCAGTCGCAGCAGACGCAGCAGCAGGCCACGACGTCCACGAAGTCCTCCACGTCGAGCAAGGGCGGGAAATCCAGCAAGGGGGCCGCACAGGCGCAGTCGGGCATGCAGGCCACCAAGTCCAGCGTCGTGATGAAGCTGGGGAACGTTATCGCCGCCAGCATGAAACCGGATGAAGCGCTCGGCGGCATCCATCTGACGCTGTACCGGAACGTGCGCACCGATCCCGTGTGCGGCATCTACCCCTTCCTGGTCGACGGCAAGAATTTCTACAGCGAAGAAATCGTGGCAACCGCCACCACCCAGCCGGACGGCAGTTTCGAATTCCGCTTCTTCTCGAAGGATTCCACCGGACGGCTGTACAAAGACGCGGCAATCCATTCCGGCGGCAGCGGAGACGTCGGCATCTGCGACTTCACGGGAGACCTCTACCGCTATTACAGCATCCGCGTGACCGATCAGCACCTGTGTTCGCCGAGCGACGAGTTCAAGGTGCAGCCGAGCGAGACCGTGGACGTGGGAACGCTTTATTCGCTCGTTCGCAGCTACAGCGTTACCATGCGTATCCGCGACCAGCTCGACAGCAATGTCTCCCTGGACGCGATGAACGTCCGTATCCTGCGGCGCACCCTCCCCTTCGATGTACCGCCGAACGAGGGGACCCTCATGCCTCATAAGGTCGAAGGAATCATTCCGGGCACCGAAACCATTGCTGAAGGAGAAAGCGACGCGGACGGGCTTGTCACGTTCAAACATGTCGTCAAGAGCATCGGCCCCGCCGACTACTATTACGTCGTGGCGACCAATCCGGAGAAAAGCACCCACTGGTACTCCATGGTCTGGCGGAAATTCCGCTTCAGCTTCCTCATGGATGAAACCGACGAAGTGGGCAACGGCCTGCTCTGGGACCAGGCCATCAACAATGAGACCTATGACCCTGAGGCCATGCACGCCATGGTGGATGTGGGAATGGTGCCGCTGCCTCCGCGCATCTGGGGGTATGTGACCCGTTCGGATCTCATCAGCCAGAAGCTGACCGGTGCGACAGTTTCCCTGTACAGAAAGACAAGCAAGGTGGAGTGCCTGAAGAACATCTATTCGAATGAGAAAGGCTATTTCGTATTCGATAATCTGCTCCCCGTGAAACAGCTGGGCTCAGGGTCCTACTACTACTTGAAATTGTCCAAATGGGGATACAAGCCCCGTCAGTATCCTCTCGATCTGTCCAAAGAAGTATTCGCGCTGGAAAGGGGCCAGCAGCAGGGAGTCGATCCTGCGTCGCTCGAACCGAAGCTGCTGGTGCACGGGAAGGTCATCGACGAGTTCGGCCGGCCTGTCGCAGCCAAGATCCGTGTGGGGATCGGGGCGGAGGTCCATACAACCAAAAAGCTGAAGCATACGCTGCAGATCCCCAAAATCCCGGCGGTCAAGGGTGCCGCCATGCAGGTCAATCCCGCGATCACCCAGTCCGCGGTCGCGAAGAAAGTGAAATTCACCGCGTCGAAAGCTGCGGCGAAAATGAAAATCAAAGCCGTCAACTATGATGAAGTGTTCGAGACCCCGGCAGCGAGTGGCCCGCCACAGCAGGTCTTTATCGTTCCGGATAACATCGAGCTGTATCATGCCGACACGCTCTGGATGACGCTGAACGACGATACGGAGGATCTGGGAGAATTCGTGGTGTACGTGAAAGCGCACCGGCTCGCTGTGCGGGCGGTGGCCGCGCCACCTCCGCCTCCCCCTTCGACCGCACCGGTGAAACGGAAAAGTTCGAAAAGCAAAAGTCAGGTGACGACGACATCGTCGTCGTCAGGGCCTCCCGCGGCGGGCACGACGATCTCCCAGACACAGACCGTGGGAATGATGCCGCAGATCGGTATCAACCAGTTCCTCCTGCCCCTGCTGACGAACACGATCGTCATCCAGGGCTGTACGATCACCGTCCAGGAACAGGAGCCGGACTCCATCGATGCCTCCGGTGTCCAGTATTTCGTCTGGTTCTCCCCTGGCGACTCCACTGAAGTGATCGTGAAGGGACCGCCGGACAAGGACTACGTTCCTCGGGTCATATCTACTGCCGTCAGCGACCAGACTCCGGACTGGCATGAGATGAACGTTCCGATGGAACTCGGCGGACGACTGACCGGCACCGTCATGGTGGGAGAGGTACCTATCGCCGGGGCCCGCGTGGCGCTGTACGACAATCCCGCGGAAGCGGAACCGCAGCAGACTTACACGGATTCCAACGGTAAGTACCTTCTGCGCGGAATCCCGGCGAACATGCACGTCTTCCTCGCCGCGAAATCGAAAAGCCAGTTTATCGGAGACACTGCCGCCATCCCGATCATGAAAGGACAGGAGAGCATCCTCGATTTCGAGCTGACGGCTTACAACGACATGGATATCACCACCCTGCTGGGCTTCCCCATCGAAGTCGGATCTCTCGACTCGACCGAGGGAGCGGTGAAAATCTCGGGCACCTTTGTCGAGCTCCCGACGAACAGCCAGTTCGGACCCGAGGACAGCACATCAGGACTCCCCTTCACGGATGTCATCATCGCACCCTCCGCGGAGAAGAACGAAAACGGCATCCCGTATGCCGAACCCACGACCCTTCCACTCGTTACACCGGTCAACAGCTGGGACATCCGGGCTTTCGGCGCCCTGTATAAAGGCCGGCAGCAGGATCCGACCAACGGTGTCCGCGTCCGCCAGGTCGATGGCCGCGGTGAAATCATCGGCAGGATTACGATCAATCCCTCGAGCTTCAGCTTCCCCGGCGGGTCGCTCGATCTCGGAACGACGCAGATCGCGCTTTCCACCGCGCCCGGAACCCCTGAAGGCATGATCATTCCCGCCATCACATCGGACGCGTCCCCGGCGTCGACGCTGCCGCAGGGATTCCATCCCCTCAACGGCGACGGGACAGCACTGCGATTCGAACTCTATGATTTCCAGACCAGCTGCGATTCGATGCGCTCGTATTTCAACGACGACACCCTGTCGCTGGCGACGATCCTGCATACCAATATCGAGAACATTACCACGCCCGACCTTGCGATCGACATCGGGGCGGTGCGCGTGCACCACAACGATCTCGAAGACATCAGGAACGGCAATGACATGATGATCAGCCTCGAAGGAGACTGGAAGATCGCGTCCCGTTCCTGGACGCTCGACCAGAACGGCCTCTCGCTGGACAGCGGATCCATACGTGCCGACTACATCGGCGTCCCCTTCGTCGGACTGCAAATCTACCCGGACCATATCGCATACGGGTCGTTCGAGCTCAACAAGCTCCTGCTTTCCGGTGTCGCCGAAGTCAACATCACCGGCAAGGTGCAGTTCGGGTATGACGCCGCCGTAATGCACTGGATGCTCGGGGTCATTCCGTCGAATCAGCAGGATCTGGAATGCGGTTGGATGAATCCCATCTTCCCGATGGATCCGAACGACCGCATCCGCTTCGAACGCTTCTACGTCAGCGCGGACGGCGACAAAGGGTTTGCAATGAAACCCGGCGCCGAGGTGACCCTTTCGAAGGTCGGCCGCTACGTCATCAATCAGTTCATCCCGAAATCGACGTTCGTGCAGATCGGCGGTTCTCTCGATCTCGGAATTCCGAACCTGCCGATGTTCACCCTGACCGCGAGCATCAGAGAGAAGGACGACGAAGTACAGTTCAGACCTGATCCCATCCAGCAGACCATCGCCGTCAACGGCGTCGAAATCGCGTTCAAGACCGCCTCCGGCGAGACGGACTGGCAGGAAGGCGGCCTGCACGCGGGAGTGACGGTCTCTGAGGAAGGGGCGTTCAGCCTCAACGCCATACTGCATCACACGCCGGGTAAGACGGAGGTCCCCGTCAACGAAGGCGAGATCGTGCAGGTGGGGACGGAGGTCTCCATGACTGATGTAGTCGGCGAGATGCATGTCGCCGACAATGCCTGGGAGCTGTTCTGGTTCGAGGGTGACCTGCAGAACAAGGACCAGGGCGGACGCCTGAAGTTCACCGTGATGGGCGACATCGTCGCTGACGGGCAATCCATCGGCGTGGACAAGATCGAGACCCCCTTCGGAGACATCGCTCTGCTCTACAACTTCCAGGAACAGCAGATCGAAGGCTCGATGCATATCGAGCAGGACCTCAGCGGGGTCTCCATCGTCGGCGATGCAACACTTATCATCAGCGGCGCCGGCAAGGGCTGGTATTTCTTCCTCGGCGCGTCCTTCGAACTGCCTGCCCCGAAAATCGACGGGACCTGCGCGTTCGCCGTCGGCAATTTCAATCTGACGCAGACGCAGCTCGACCAGTTCGCCGCGTACTCGTTCAACAACGTCGGGCTTCCGGCGCAATTCCACAACCTCAAGGGCTTCTTCTTCGAAGGGTCGGTAAAATTCCCGCCGCCCTTCCCATGTCCCAACTTCGATTTCGATTTCGGGATCGTAAGTGCCTACATGGAGTGCACCATCGGTGCGAACTGCCGTTTCGGCATGAACTTCGGTCCGGTCGATACCTATCTCATCGGAATAAGGGCGCTCGGACATATTGAAGCAGGCGTCGGCCTGTCCGTCGTCATCGCATGCTCGGGAGTTTCGGCCGGGGTTGAAGTCGAGGCCGGCTTCGAAGGCATATTCCAGTCGAACGGGAACTGGTCCGTCATGGGAGACTTCGGCATCACCCTGTTCGGCAGCGCGTATGCCGGCTGGGGCATATGCGACTCGAAATGCGAGGGCGACTTGTGCAGTAAAGAACAGGTCAGCGCCAGCATCAAGCTCGGCGTCCGCGGTACGATGACACAGGACGGCTCAGACTTTGAAATCTACTTCAAGTAATGGAGGAACAGCCATGCGTCGTTGCATTCTTTTTCTGACCCTTTGCGCTGCCCTGCTTCCCTCCATTACCGGGGAAACGGTTCTTGCCCAGTCAGGTCTCGCACACGGTGGGTCCGACGGCATCTACGTCGATCTCGGGAACTGGATCCTGCCGGCCACCATCGGCGGAAGCACCGTGACAGCTTATCGCGTGGAACGAAGGATTGCGGGATCACGCCAGTGGACCGCGGTACATGACATCACCGGTCCGCAGTCCGCGGCCGAGCTTTCCGCAAATCTCTCCGCACTCGCAGCGCGCTACCCGGAGCTGCGGGACGTCACAATCGATGCAGCCGGACTGTGGCAGCGAATCGAACAGGGACGCGACCTCAAGAGCGTCGGTGTGGCGACTCGGCTGCTGTCGGTGCAGCTCGCAATCGGCGTGCGCTACCTCGACGACGGAGCCGAACGCGCTCAGCTCACCGAGTACCGGATCTCCCACGTGCTTGCAGACGGCAGCGTCCGGGAGGTTTTCACCACTCCGGCAGTGACCTGGCCGGGCGTCGGCGAGGTTTCCACGCTCTCCGTCGATGGGACCCATGGCGAACCGTCATCGGCAAGCGTCACGTTTCGCGTCGGCAACGGCCTTCCGCCTTCCGCGTTCCGTGTCTTCCGGCGCGAAGGGCTCATCGGTCCGTTTGCCGAACTGGCCAGCAATGTCACCGACAGCTGCTGTATCGTCAACAAGGGACTCGTCGCTCGCGGCGACACCATTTTCTGCGTGGTCAGTGACAAGTCGGTGGGCCCGGGGACGGTGTACCAGTACTATGCCGTCCCGATGGATTATTTCCGGAACGAAGGCCTTCCGAGCGATACCGCGACGGTCATGTCCTTCCGCATGACGCAGGTCCCGCTGCCGGAACATATGAAGGTCCGCTCCATCGATACGGCGGGTCTCATGCTGACCTGGAAGATTCGTGAACCTTCCGCGGTGCATGGCATCCTCATCGAGCGCGGCCCGAAAATCGATTCCGGCTTCGTGGAACTGTTCACCGCCGGAGCGAAGGATACGAGTTTTCTCGACATGACGGTCATGCCGATGACCCGCTATTACTACCGCCTGCGGATCGTCGGCCCTGACGGCCTCCGCTCCCAGCCAAGTGCTGTGCTGATCGGCATATGGAAGACGAGCGAGGCGCCGACGCCTCCCCTGGGCGTGCAGGCCGAAGGCATCCCCGGAGGCGTGCGCATAAGCTGGAAACTCGATACGATGCAGCAGCTCGACGGGTATTTCGTGTTCCGCACACCCGGCGGGGATCAGCCCATGCAGCAGATTTCCGACCGCATTCCGATGCGTGAGACAAGTTTCGTCGATACGCTGGGACTCCAGGGAATGACCGCATACATGTACGCGGTGCGAAGCGAAAACTCCTCCCATGTGCAAAGTCTGTTATCTGATACGGTGACTGCCGTTGCACAGATCGATGTTCCGCTGGAAACACCGCGTGACCTGAACACCAAAGTGATCAGCGGGAATGTCGCGCTGTTCTGGAATGAGCACTACACCGATCAACCCGGCTGTATCGGGTATCGCATCTACCGCAGGGAGGGGAGCACCGATCGGTGGCGTCCTCTCAACGGCGAACTTACAGCGCCATGGGAAAACTATTTCACGGATTCCGACGTCGTCCCCGGGGGATCGTACGAGTACACGGTGCGCGCCTTCGGCATGTCCAGCGACAGCAGCGCCCCCAGCCTGATTGCACGCGCCGCCATCGCGCTGCCCGGGGTCTTTCCCCCTGCAAATCTCACTGCTCAGCCGCAGGGCCGCGTCGTCACCCTGCGCTGGGACGGCATTGCACAGCCCGGTGCGAAGGAGTTTCGCCTCTATCGCTATACACGCGGCACGAAACCACGGCTGGTAAAAACCCTCGACCTCGACATCATCGGGTACACCGACGAGCTCAAGGGCCGCGAATCACCGGTATTCTATTACCTCACCACCGTGGGGACCCACGGACAGGAAAGCCGACCGGGCAAGGAGGTCGCGGTCATGGTGAAATAACCGTCCGGCGTCTTTACCTTTTCTCCGCGCGCACGTATCATGTGGTGATATGAGAAAAGACGCAATGACGGAAACTCCTGAGGATCTCGCGCTGCATCGAGATGCAATCCGGAAAAGCAGGTCCGGAGACACTTCGGCCTTTGCGGTGATCGTCCGCGCGTACCAGTCCTACGCGTTCGCACTCGCGATCCGCCTTCTGTACGACGAACACGAAGCGGAAGATGTCGTCCAGGAGAGTTTCGTGCGCGTGTGGACGCATCTGCCCCGCTACGACGAAGGCGTGGCGTTCACCACCTGGCTCTACACCATTGTCACCAACCTCTGTCTCGATCGCCTGCGCGCCCGCCGGCGCCGGCAGCGTTTTTTCTCACCCATCGAAAGCACCGGGGATGCGGAGGAGTGCCGGAGTTTCGGCCCCGATACGTTTCAATTCCACAGCAACCGCGACCTCGTCGAGAAGGTCCGCCTGCTGACGCAGCGGCTGACCATCAATCAGCGCCTCGTATTCACTCTCCGCGATCTTCAGGAACTCAGTATCAGCGAAACCGTGCTCGTGACGGGAATGAGCCCCGCGAGCGTCAAAACGCACCTGTCCGCAGCGCGTCGGCGGCTGCGCGAATTCATCCAGCGACAGTACGATGTGGAGGATCTCGCATGAACTGCTCACACGCACAGCGCCTGCTCCATCTCAACCATCCCGGAGAGCGGACGGAGAAAGAACAGCGCCTGCTGGATCAGCATCTCCGGACCTGCGAGACATGCCGCGGCGCTGCCCGGCGCATCGAGGCCGTGTCCGCCCTTCGGTCCGCCGCCGAATTCACTCCCGAACTGCAGGATCCGGAGCGCAGCCTCTCGCGCATCCTCTCCGCCGTTTCCGCCACGCCACAGGCAGCGCCCGCGCGGCGCGACGCTCCTTCCGTCACCGTTGGGGGACGTCCGGCCGGCGCAGCCCTGGTGCGCTACGCGGCCGCCGCCGTGGTCGTCCTGATGGTGGGCGGCTTTCTGCTCCAGACATGGGAGCTGCAGCGTGAAGTGGCGGCGCTCGAACAAAGCATCGCGGCCCCTGCGGCGTCGGCGGGCACCATTGCAGTGGGCTTTCTTATCGACCCCGGGCGACTTCAGGATATCGGCCCTTCCGCGGCGGAGATCGCTCCGCACGGGGTGGAATCCGATCAGCCCGTTTTCCTTCCGCGCAGAAATGCGAGTGCACTGCTGCGCAAGGCCGCAGGCAGCGCTCCTCTTCCGACCGCTTTGTCCGGCGGACTTCCCCTTCCGCATCCACGCGTGGCGATGGATTCCGTTTCGGTCCTCTCGCTTCGCCTTATTTTCACAGGAGTTTGATCATGCGCAGCACACATTTCCTCTGCATCATTGCCGTCGCGATACTGTTCACCGGCTGCCTCGAGATAGAAAACACGACGGAAGTCCGGCAGAACGGCACTCTTCTGCGCACCGTGGTGATCACGGGGGACTCCGCGGAGATCGCGCGCGGGGATTTCCCCCTGACACTGGATGCGCGGTGGAGGCGGACACAGGATACGACGGCGGAGGGGAAACACCGTCTCACCGCGAGCAGGGAGTTCGCCGATGCAGCGGAGATGACGCGGGCGCTGAAAGGCATTCCGGGGCGATCGCTCAGCATCGAAGCCACGCTCGAAACCGAATTCGACTGGTTCTACACGCGCTATGTCTACACGGAAACCTGGAAACGCTACGATCCCTATATGGCGGTTCCAATCACCGACTTCCTTTCCCCTGCGGAGATCGATCTTTTCAGGATGCACAAACTGAGCGACCGCCCCTTCACCGTTCGCGGCGACAGTCTCGCCATGGAAGACGCGGAGGCGCGCTTCGAACAGTGGCGTCATCGCAACATGTTCGAAAGCTACTTCGAAGCCTTCCTTTCGGCAGTACGGTCGATAGACAGTCCGGTTCTGACTGTCGAGACGGTCGAAAGCCGGAGGGATACGCTGTTCGCACTCGCGGCGAAGCATCTTGATCAGAACAACCTCGACAGCATTCCGAAGTGTTTCGTCCGGGTGCTGCCGGCTGAGGAAACGCGCGCAGCGTTCAGCGCCGGCAGCGCGGAATTCGAGTCCTTCAGGAAGAAGCAGGAATTCGAAGCGCGGGTATGGGGTCCGGGGTATCACAGTAAGGTGCGCATGCCCGGCATCCTGGTGGAAACGAACGCGCGCACGATCGAGGGAAACACGGCACAATGGTCAGACTTCATCGGCATGTGCTACTTCAGCGATCTGGAGATGACCGCGGTGTCTCGCGCCGTCAACTGGTGGATGGTGCTGGTCCCGGCCGCGCTCCTGCTGCTCATTGTCATCCTGCTCGCAGCCGGATTGTTCCGCCGTCTCCGCGCGCATCGCCGCCCCGGTCCTCTCGCCTAGGCGCGGCGCGGCAACGCCAGCCTTACACCCGTGCCGACGCCGGGGAAGCGACGATCCGCTTCCCCGGCTGCGCGTTCAATCCTCGAGAAAGAGCGCGTCCTTCACCGGTTCGACCTTCTTCATTTCATCGATCATCTTCCGGACGGCGTCATCCGGATGGTACTGCTCAACCAGTTTCTCCGTGATATCGACGACGGTGACGCGCGGACCGAGAAACGCCGTCTCCCATTTTGACACGATGATGTCCAGCGATTCCGCCTCCGCGATCGCAGCGAGCCGCGGCTGCAGTTCCGCAAAAAAGTCGTTCACCGTGCCGCGGCCGAACACCAGGTCGTGAAGATGCGCCTGATGCAGCGAGCCGAGCTTCTTCAGTCGGAGGATTTCCGCATCGTTGCCTTCTTCTTTTGCGGCGTTCATCTGATCCATGAGTTCGGTCACGGGATTCTCGAAGTCCGCGGAACGAACGCGCGCCAGTGCGACCGCCCGCGAGTCGAAGACGCCGACGCGTGTCTGCGCGGACGCGTTCGGCGAACCCGCGGAGGTGATGACGAGAAGCAGGATTCCGAGTGCGGTAAGGAAACGACAGCTTATTTCTGTGTTCATGATTTCTCCAGTGGACATGAAAGTGGGTCCGCGGTCCCCTGCAGGGAATCGCACAGAGGCGCGGCTGATAATTGGCGGTTTCAGGTAGCGGGTTCCGCTTCCTCATCCTGCGGCTCCCGTGCCGCCTGCAGGTAACAGTATGACGCCACGAGGATGGGAATCGAGAGGACGATGCTGACACTGACGCGCATGATGTTCATTCCCCCGAACACCCCGAAGACGACCAGTGTCGCCACACCGAGAAGGGCGAGCAGCACGGCGCTTACCCAGGGCCAGCGCAGACCGAGAAGGCCGACCGCGAGGATCGCGATCCCCGGTGCACCTTCAATCAGCATGCCCAGGGATGGACCGTGCTCGAGTCCGACGAAGGTCAGATACAGCAGGCCGATGAATAGTGTGATGCGCAGTCCGGCCCGGCGGAAGTCCCGGCTCATCACGATTCCGACGAGCGCCTTTGCAAGCAGCCCGATGAATAGGATGAGATAGTAATTTTCCGCAGTCCGACCCTGCGCCGTCTCATTGATCGCCATGGCGATGATCGCAATCACGGTGACGATCAGTGCGATGTTCCCCGAGCGGTACTGGATATGCAGCTGCCGCTCATCGGCATACGGCCTGCGGACCCCGGCTGCGAGCAGCGCGGGACGAAACAGGTACGCCCCGACCAGCAGAAACAGAAATCCTCCGTCAACGGTCGCCCCCAGGACGATTCCCGCCGTAAACATTCCCGCAGCAATCCACGAATAGCGATCCCAGTCAAACATGATCTTCATCCTCCAGTTCGAATAGTTCCTCCACGGTCGTCTTGAGCGCCTCGGCCAGCTGCAGTGCGAGCTTCACCGACGGACTGTAATCGCCTCGCTCGATCGAGATGATCGTCTGCCGCGACACCTGCACCATGTCCGCCAGGCGCTGCTGACTGATTTCTCCCCGTTCGAATCGATATTTGCGGAGATGGGTTTTCACAAAACTCTGTTCATGAGACCTACAAACAATACATGCGCAATGTAAAGTTTCCTTTACTATTTGTCAAGGATTATTTACTACAGGAAGCGAGGGAAGCGGAATGCCCGGGAGAGTGGTGCGACCGGATTCGCTTCACGGTGCGCAGCCTGGGCCGCATGATTTTTCCCGGAGGATGAATAGCGCGGAACCTTCGGTGTAACACTCACGCATGACATTCGTAAACAGTTACCGTGCTGTCCGTGCCGGGCAGACGGCAGGAGGATTCCATGAAGCCCACACGTATGCATTTTCTTCCGGCCATCATCACGGCTGTTCTGCTCCTCGGCTCGCTCGGCGTACCAGGCACTGCCCGCACACAGACGCAGGAGCTGCCGCAGACGATCCATTACGGCATCGAACTCGGCGACGTCCTCTGCGGCTATGCCGAAATCACGCTCACCGCTGCCGAACGCGACGGCGTCCCCGTCATCCAGCTAGACGAAAACGTCCTCATGATGCTCACCGCGCTTGGCAGTGAATTCAACACCCGGCAGACCCTGCAGTATCAGATCGACAGGGAGAGCGGCAACTTCGTCTGGCATACCAACGAAGTGGAGCAGGGAGATACGCATCTGGGCGCCGCGTACGTGGTGCGCGACGGCGCCGTGTACCTGACGCCGCTCGGTGAGGAAGAGGAAACCCGCATCGACCTCCCCGAAGGGACCGTACTGCCGAATCCGATGATCTATGATTACCTGCTGAGGGACTTTGCCGACCCCGTGACGACCTCGCGGGTGCACAAAACGCTGCAGGTCCGCGACGGGAAGGTGCTGGACATCACCACGACGCGCCTGCCAGACGAAGACCTCGAACTCGCCGGACGCCTGTGGCACACGATGGTTTTCGACCAGCTCGATGAAGAGGCGGCGCTCAACATCCGGGTCTGGATCGACCGCGAAAGCGGACAGCTCGTTCAGGCCAACGTTCTCAACCGCAGGATCTTCCGTACCGACGCTTCCGTGATCAAGAAGATCAAGGTCGCGGACATGAACTCCACCATCATGGTGCCGACGAATGAAAACATCACCGACATCCAGGGGATCCGCTACATGAAAGTGCGCGCCAGGCTTACCCCGGTCGGACTCCCGCTAGACGAGGAAGGGTTGACTGTCCCGGGTCAGACTTTCACCGGCACGGTGACGGACAACGCGGTCGACGGCATTTTTGAAATCCGGCATGTCCCCTACACCGGGGACAACGCCCCGTCGTTCCCCCATGATTATTCGAATCAGACGGAGCTGGTAAAGTACCTCGAGGCTGACCGCTACTGCGAATCCGACGACGCCGTCCTCGCCGGCAAGGCGCGGGAGATCACCGCAGGCGCAGCGGATTCCTGGAATGCCGTCCAGCGGATGAGCGCCTGGGTGGCAGAGAACATCGACTACGCGATCCCCGGCGGCGGGACCGCGCGGAAAACTTTCGACACGCGGGCGGGCGAATGCGGTGCGCATTCCCTGCTGCTGGCGGCATTCTGCCGTTCGGTCGGCATCCCGGCACGCGTCGTCTGGGGCTGCATGTACGTCCCGAACCAGGGCGGCGCTTTCGGACAGCACGGCTGGAATGAAATCTACATGGGCGACGCCGGCTGGATTCCCGTCGACGCAACCGCCCAGGAAACGGACTTCGTCGATTCCGGACATCTGCGCGTGGGCGAGCTGGAAGGCACGACCATCGCCCTGAACGCGACCGAGTTCGAGATCCTTGAGTATGAAATCGGTTCAGGCGAAGACCGTCCGGATGCAGCCCGTCTCCTCCCCTATCTCGGCATCTACAGCAGCAAGGACGTCGGCGACAGAGAGTTCACGGTGCTCGATCAGGGCGGGAAGCTGGGACTCGACATCCCCGGCCAGATGGTGCTGCTGTTCAACGACCCCGACGACGCGGGTGACTGGGTCTGCCAGCTCGCGCCCAAGCTGCGCATCCGCTTCGAATCCGACGGGAGCGGTGCAATTACAGCACTCTCCCTCATGGAAAAAAACCGCATGCCGCGAAAGGCCGCGCCTGCCGAGAATGCGGAAGACGCTCCCGAGGAATTCATCGCGTTTCTCGGCAGCTATGTGCTGCAGGGCGCCAACGTCGTCTTCGCAGTCATCTACAGCAACGGCACGCTCTGTCTTCGCGAACCGCGCGGCGCAGAGTATCCGCTGACCTTTGACGAGAATGCCGGATACTGGCGCGATGCAAGCGGCACCCGCCGCATCGTCTTCGAAACGGACGGCACGGGTGCGGTCGTCGCCTTCACCGGCACGCATATCACCCGGCTCGAACGCCGCTGATGTTCCCCCGGCGGTGAGCGGCTCCCGGCCGCCATCCGCCGGCGCCGGCTCCGTCCATCGCGAGGATACGTCCGGACACGTATCCTCGCGCGCGTTTGCCCCCCCCACCATCCGCCCTTCACTTCACTTTCCGCCCGATTTTCCGCGGACAATTTCATGACAAAACCCCGATACGGTGGTGACACCGCGAGGCGGTGTGCACGGTACCTTGCCTTCGAAGCAGCCGCATATCGAGCGGCTGCGGATATCCCCGAACATGGAGAAGGTCATGTACGATGTCATCACGGTCTCGGAAACGCACGAGTGGAAGCAATTCCTCTCGATACCGCGTGCGGTCTACGGCCGCCGCTCCCCCGCCATTCCCCTGCCGGAATGGGAGGTGCGGCGCCTGCTCGATACGACTGCGAATCCCGCGCTGCGCGGCCGCGTGCGGTACATGCTGCTTCTTCGTCGCGACGGCGACCCCGTCGGACGGTGTTCCCTTGTCATGCCCCGGTCCGGAAGCACGGATCCTGCGGTGCTCGGTTTCTTCGAATGCATCAACGATGTCCACGCCGCACGCACGCTGCTGGCGCGCGTTGAAGAACTCTGTTTGTCCCACGGCGCTCACGGCGTCCGGGGTCCCTTCAGCCCGACCACATCCGGCGTCACCGGCATTCAGCTCGATCACTTCGACGAGGCGAACGTGCTGTATGAAGCATGCACGCCGCCTTACTACGCACAGCTCCTGGAAGCGTCAGGCTGCCGCGTCGAGCAGCGCGGCAGAACGTGGAGAAGCCTCACCCTGCGTGCGGATATGGAATCCCTCCTGCAGCGGCTTCCTCCCCGGTCTTCCCGTTTCCGCATTCGCGCGATGCGTCTCTCGAACCTGCACCGGGGCGTGGAAGACCTGGCCTCGGTGATCGACGCGGCCTTCCGCGACAACTGGAGCCGCGAGGAGATGCAGCTCGACGAGTATTTCTTCGTCGCGCGTTTTCTGCTCCCCGCCTGGCGCGGCAGCAGCCTGTCGCTGGTCTACGATGAAAGCCGCCCTGCCGGCGTAGCGCTGTGTTTCCCGGATGTGAATGCAGCCTTCCGGCGCAGCGCGTGGTCTGCGCGGGCGCTCGCCATCCTGCGAGCGAGGATGCTGGCACGCCGTTCCCGAGCCCTGCTGATGTTCGCGATCGGCATGCGTCCCGAGCATCAGAATTCCCCCGCCGGCTTCGCCCTCGCGCGGCACATGGCAACCATCGCCCGGCAGTACGACCGGATGTACTCCACATGGATCACGGAAGGCAACACCGGATCGGAACGGCTTGCGCAGCGTTTCGGCCTGGCCCCCTGGCGCAATTTCGCGGTCTATCGCAAGAATTTCTGAACAGACGTCACCATACACGATTCGATCCGACAGACCCATCCACAATTCCACGGAGGTAGCCATGCGACAACACACTCTTCTCTGGACCGTGCTGCTCTTCGCCGTCCTTCTGACACCCCTGCACGCGCAGAAAACGGTGGTGAGCGGCAACGTGACTCATGCGATAACTGGCGAACCCCTTCCCGGTGTTCATATACGCGTCATGACGGCGAATGACAACAGCTTCGTCACGGGCGCATTTACCGACATCCGCGGAGACTTCCGCATCAACGGACTCGCCGCCGGATCCTACCAGCTGGTATCGTCTTTCCTCGGCTGTAAAACCGATTCACGGCAGCTCATTCTCGGCGACGCCGAAACGGCCGACCTCGGCATCGCCCTCGAGGAGGAAATGCTCGACATGGGTGAAGTCATCGTCACCGCGTCGCGCCGCAAGGAGAAGGCGCTCGACGCCCCTGCTTCGGTCGCGATCATCTCTGCACAGGATATTCAGACCCGGAACGCGCTGTCAACGATGGAGCATCTCGAAAACGTGCCCGGAGTCGATATCGCGCAGAAAGGCGCCGTGCAGCACGAGTACGTGGCGCGCGGACTCAACAACGTGTTCAACGGCACCATGCGCACGCTGGTCGACAATCGCCTGACCAATCTGCCGTCGCTGCGCGCGAACATTTCCTACCTGCAGAGCCCCAGCGATGCGGACATCGACCGGGTCGAAGTCGTGCTCGGGCCCGGATCCGCACTCTATGGACCGAACGTCACGAACGGGGTGGTCAACATCATCACCAAATCGCCGTTCGCGTCCCGCGGAACCGACATCGCGGTGACGACGGGCGAGCGCTCGCTCGGTGCCTTCTCCGGACGCCATGCGGGAACCGTCGGCAGTGATTTCGGATACCGTGTCTCCGGCGGCTACACCACGGTGGAGGACTGGGAATTCGTGCGGGAAGCCTACCCGGTCAACCGCAACGTCGAACGCTGGTCCCTTGACGGGCGCTTCGATTACAACCTTGGCGAGAGCAGCACGCTCATCGTCAACGCGGGAAGAAGCACCGCGATTCGCGGGCTCGATCTTACCGACAACGGCGCCGTGATGGCGCAGCACTTCAGTTTCTCCCACGTGCAGACGCGTTTCGCCAGCGAGGACTTCTTCGCGCAGGCGTATGTGAACATGAATGACGCCGGTGGAACGTATCTGCTCAGCAGCGGCATGCCCGTCGTGGACAATTCGAAAAAAATCGTCGCCGAGGTGCAGCACGCCGCGCAGCCGACCGAGTGGGAGCGCCTCACCTACGGTGCGGACATGTTCCTGACGCGTCCGGAAACCGAAGGTACGATCATGGGTCGGAACGAGGACAAGGACAACGTCAACGAATTCGGCGCCTACGTCCAGTCGGAGACGAAGCTCTCCGGCGACATGCTCAGCCTGCTGCTCGCCGGGCGCATCGACTACCACAGCGCGCTCGAGGACCCCGTGTTTTCGCCGCGCGCGGGGCTGCGATTCTCGCCCGCCGAGAACCACAGCATGCGTGTCACCTACAACCAGGCCTACCTGACGCCGGCGATCAGCGACCTCTTCCTCGACATGCTCATTACCGGCGACGTATTCGGTTTTGAATACGATCCATTTGCCTACGGTCTGCGCAACGTCGGCGTGCCGGAGTCCGGCTACACCTTCACGCGCCGTGACGGAGAGCTGTACTTCTATTCGAAGCTGAATCCCGACCCGACGGTGGGGCTGCCGGTGAGCATGGCCTCCGCGTACTGGGACGGTCCCGTTGGTGTGATAATGGAATCCGATGAAGTACCGGACGAAGCAAAGCAGCTTCTCGCCATGATTTCAGCGCCTGAACCCACGCAGGTCGGCGGCGTCCTCGCGCAGCTGAACCTCGAGACGGAAGGGTTCGATCCGGTCGCCGCTTCGTCGGTCAACGACATCGCGCGCCTCAAGCCGACCTCCCTGCAGTCCTGGGAAATCGGGTACAAAAGCATGGTCACCGACCGCCTGCAGTTCGGCGTCGACGTCTATCACTCGCAGTACGAAAACTTCGTCACGCCGGCGCGCGTCGCAACGCCGAACGTATTCCTGAACGGAAACGATACCTGGGCATATCTCTATGAACAGGCAGAGGCCATGGTCGGTCCCGAGGCCGCGAAAGACTTCGCGGACGGGATCGCACCATTGATGGCGCAGGCCCCGCTGGGCACCGTCACGCCGGAGCAGGCGGCCGATCGCACCGATATCCTGATGATCCCGATCAACTACGGCGACATCGGGTACTGGGGCACCGACCTCTCCTTCCGCGC